>JAVJUS010000130.1:0-104591 GCA_040220455.1 Azospirillaceae bacterium | reverse complement strand
GATGCCGGGCGACAACGTGACGATGGACGTGGAACTGATCGCGCCGATCGCCATGGACGAGGGCCTGCGCTTCGCCATCCGCGAGGGCGGCCGCACCGTCGGCGCCGGCGTCGTCGCCCAGATCGTCGAGTAGGCGGGGCCCCGCCGGTTCAGGGCACAGAAGAACCGTCGACGTGCCGCCGACCCGTGGAGGCGGCGGCACCTCTCGACCCGTAAAGCAAGGCGTCAGGTCCGATGGACAGTCAGAATATCCGCATCCGGCTCAAGGCGTTCGACCACCGGGTGCTCGACCAGTCGACCAGCGAGATCGTCAACACCGCGCGGCGCACCGGTGCCGAGGTGCGGGGCCCGATCCCGTTGCCGACCCGGATCGAGCGCTACACGGTGCTGCGCTCGCCGCACGTCGACAAGAAGTCGCGAGAGCAGTTCGAGATGCGGACGCACAAGCGGCTGCTCGACATCATCGATCCGACGCCCCAGACGGTCGACGCGCTGATGAAGCTCGAGCTCGCGGCCGGCGTCGACGTCGAAATCAAGCTCTGAGGCGAGGTTCGTCATGCGATCGGGTATCATCGCACAGAAGCTGGGCATGACCCGCGTCTTCGACGACGAGGGTCGCCACGTCCCGGTGACCGTGCTCAAGATCGAGGGCTGCCAGGTCGTCGGCCTGCGCAGCGAGGAGACCGACGGCTATACCGCGGTCCAGCTCGGCGCCGGCAAGGCGAAGGTCAAGCGCACGTCGAAGCCGATGCGCGGGCATTTCGCCAAGGCGAAGGTCGAGCCCAAGCGCAAGGTCGTGGAGTTCCGCGTCGACGCGGATACGGTGCTGGAGGTGGGCGACGAGCTGTCGGCCGACCACTTCGTGCCCGGACAGTTCGTCGACGTCACCGGCCGGTCGATCGGCAAGGGCTTCGCCGGCGCGATGAAGCGGCACAACTTCTCCGGTCTGCGCGCCAGCCACGGCGTGTCGATCAGCCATCGCGCGCACGGCTCGACCGGCCATTGCCAGGACCCGGGCAAGGTCTTCAAGGGCAAGAAGATGGCCGGCCACATGGGCGACGAGCGGGTGACGGTCCAGAACCTCACGGTCGTCCAGACCGACGTGGAGAAGGGGCTGATCCTGGTCAAGGGCGCAGTCCCGGGCGCGGAGGGCGGCTGGGTGACGGTGCGCGACGCGGTCAAGCGCCCGCGTCCGGACGGCGCGCCGATGCCGGCCGGTCTGCGCAAGGCGGCCGAGGCCGCGGCGCAGCAGGCCCCGGCCGAGGGCGCAGGCGACGGCGCCGATGCCGGCCAGGAGGCGTGACGCCATGAAGATCGTCATGAAGACGCTGGACAATGGCGACGCCGGCGAGCTCGAGCTCGACGACACGGTGTTCGGGCTGGAGCCGCGGCGCGACATCCTGCACCGGATGGTCACCTGGCAGCGGGCCAAGCGCCGGGCCGGGACCCACAAGGTCAAGACGATCAGCGAGATCGCCGGCACGGGCAAGAAGCCCTTCCGCCAGAAGGGCACCGGCCGGGCGCGGGCGGGCAGCATGCGCGCGCCGCATCACCGGGGCGGCGCGACGGTCCACGGGCCGGTCGTGCGCGATCACGCGATGGACCTGCCCAAGAAGGTCCGCAAGCTGGCGCTGCGCCATGCGCTGTCGGCCAAGGCCGGGGCGGGGCAGCTGGTCGTGCTCGACAACGCCAATGCGGGCTCGCACCGGACCAAGGAGCTGGCGGTCCGGCTGAAGGCGCTCGGCATCGGCTCGGCTCTGGTGGTCGACGGCGAGACGGTGGACGAGAAGTTCGCGCTCGCCAGCCGCAACATCCCGCGCATCGACGTGCTGCCGCAGCAGGGCGCCAACGTCTACGACATCCTGCGTCGCGATACGCTGGTGTTGACCCGCGACGCGGTGGAGAAGCTTCAGGAGCGGCTGCGATGAGCGCGCGGACCCATGTCCAGGCCCGGAAGGCGCCGACGATCGACCGGGAGCGGATGTACGACATCATCCGGGCACCGGTGGTCACGGAGAAGTCGACGAACATCTCCGAGCACAACCAGGTTACCTTCAAGGTGCCGCTCGACGCGTCGAAGCCGGAGATCAAGCAGGCGGTCGAGACGCTGTTCAGCGTCAAGGTCGCCGCGGTGAACACGCTGCGCCAGAAGGGCAAGACGAAGCGCTTCCGCGGCGTCGTCGGCCGGCGCAACGACACCAAGAAGGCCGTCGTGACCCTCGCCGAGGGCCACGGGATCGATGTGACGACGGGGATCTGAGAGCGATGGCACTCAAGACCTTCAAGCCGGTCACGCCCGGTCGTCGCCAGTTGATCCTGGTCGACCGGAAGGACCTCTACAAAGGCAAGCCGGTCAAGTCGCTGACCGAGGGCCTGACGCGCCATGGCGGGCGCAACAACACCGGCCGCATCACGGCGCGGCGCATCGGCGGCGGCACCAAGCGGCGCTACCGGGTGATCGACTTCAAGCGGCGCAAGTACGACGTGCCGGCGACGGTCGAGCGGATCGAATACGACCCGAACCGGACGGCCTTCATCGCGCTGATCCGCTACGAGGACGGTGAGCTCGCCTATATCCTGGCGCCGCAGCGCCTGTCGGCGGGCGACACGGTGGTCGCGGGCGAGCGGGTGGACGTCAAGCCCGGCAACGCGATGCCGCTGAAGAGCGTGCCGGTCGGCACGATCGTGCACAATGTCGAGCTCAAGCCCGGCAAGGGTGGCCAGCTCGCGCGTTCGGCCGGCACCTACGCCCAGCTCGTCGGCCGGCAGATCGGCTATGCCCAGATCAAGCTGTCCTCCGGCGAACTGCGCCTGGTGCGGGGCGATTGCATGGCCTCGATCGGCGCGGTGTCCAACCCGGACCAGTCCAACATCAATCTGGGCAAGGCGGGCCGCAAACGTTGGGCCGGCAAGCGCCCGGCGGTGCGCGGCGTGGCGATGAACCCGATCGATCACCCGCATGGCGGCGGCGAGGGGCGGACCTCCGGCGGCCGGCATCCGGTCACGCCGTGGGGCAAGCCGACCAAGGGCCGGCGGACGCGCAACAACAAGGCGACGGATCGCTGGATCCTGCGCCGCCGGAACAAGAAGTAGGAGAGCGACCGTGGCACGCTCCGTCTGGAAGGGCCCGTTCGTCGACGGGTACCTCTTGAAGAAGGCCGAGACGGCCCGGTCGTCCGGGCGCAACGAGATCATCCGGATCTGGTCGCGCCGGTCGACGATCCTGCCGCAGTTCGTCGGGCTGACCTTCGGCGTCTACAACGGCCGCAAGTTCCTCCCGGTGCTGGTCACCGAGAACATGGTCGGCCACAAGTTCGGCGAGTTCGCGCCGACCCGGACCTATTACGGCCACGCGGCCGACAAGAAGGCGAAGAGGAAGTAGGCCATGGGCAAGCCAGCGGCAGCACGCCGGCTCGCCGACAACGAGGCGCGGGCGTTCGCCAAGATGATCCGGACGAGCCCCCAGAAGCTCAATCTCGTCGCGAGCATGATCCGCGGCCGGGATTGCGCCCGGGCTCTGAACGATCTGGCGTTCTCGCGCCGCCGCGTGTCGGATGACGTCAAGAAGGTCCTGGAGTCGGCGATCGCGAACGCCGAGAACAACCATCAGCTCGACGTGGACAGGCTCTACGTGGCCGAGGCCTTCGTCGGCAAGTCGATCGTCATGAAGCGCTTCCGGCCCCGCGCCCGCGGCCGGGTCGGGCGCATCCAGAAGCCGTGGTCGAACCTGACCGTGGTCGTGCGCGAGCGCGAGGAGGACGCCTGAGTCATGGGTCACAAGGTCAATCCGATCGGCCTGCGCGTCGGCATCAACCGGACCTGGGATTCGCGCTGGTTCGCGACGCGGGACTATGCCGACCTGCTGCACGAGGATCTTCGTATCCGCGAGTTCCTCGAGAGCCGCCTGTCGCAGGCCGGCCTCAGCCGCATCATCATCGAGCGGCCGGCCAAGAAGGCGCGGGTGACGATCCACACGGCGCGCCCGGGCGTGGTCATCGGCAAGAAGGGCGCGGATATCGAGAAGCTGCGCGCCGAGCTCGCCAAGATGACCGGCGGCGAGGTGAACCTGAACATCGTCGAGATCCGCAAGCCGGAGATTGACGCCAAGCTGGTGGCCGAGAACATCGCCAACCAGCTGGAGCGCCGGGTCGCCTTTCGCCGCGCCATGAAGCGCGCCGTGCAGAACGCCATGCGGCTGGGCGCCCAGGGCATCCGGCTGACCTGCTCGGGACGTCTCGGCGGCGCGGAGATCGCGCGGACCGAATGGTACCGCGAGGGCCGTGTCCCGCTGCACACGCTGCGCGCGGACGTGGATTTCGGCACCGCCACGGCGAAGACGACCTACGGTACCTGCGGCGTCAAGGTCTGGGTCTTCAAGGGCGAGATCCTGGCCCACGACCCGATGGCGCAGGACAAGCGGCTGGCCGAGCAGACCGGCGGCGGGGGCGGCGGCTCGAAGGGCGGCCGGTCGAACTGAGCCGATCGACCTGACGGGGCGACGAACGGGACAACCGGCAGCGGCGACGCGCCGGGGCGGTTTACGAGGACGGTGAACGATGCTCAGTCCGAAACGGACGAAGTTCCGCAAGCAGCACAAGGGGCGCGTCAAGGGCGTCGCCAAGGGCGGAACGACCCTCAACTTCGGCGCCTACGGCCTGAAGTCGGTGGAGCCGGGCCGCATCACCGCGCGCCAGATCGAGGCGGCGCGGCGAGCGATCACCCGCCACATCCGGCGTCAGGGCCGCGTCTGGATCCGGGTCTTCCCGGACGTGCCGGTCTCCCAGAAGCCGGCGGAGGTGCGCATGGGCAAGGGCAAGGGCTCGCCCGAGTTCTGGATGTGCCGCATCCATCCGGGTCGCGTGATGTTCGAGCTCGACGGCGTGCCGGGCGACCTGGCCAAGCGGGCCTTCGAGCTCGCCTCGGCCAAGCTGCCCGTCAAGACGCGGTTCGTGACCCGTCCCGGCGAGGAGGTCGAGTGATGAAGGGCGAGGATCTTCGCGCCAAGACAGACGACGAGCTGTCCGACGAGCTCCTGTCCCTGAAGAAGGAGCAGTTGAACCTGCGCTTCCAGGGCGCGAGCGGCCAGCTCGAGAACACCGCGCGCATTCGCGAGGTTCGCCGCACGATCGCGCGGATCAAGACCATTCAGGGCGAGCGGCGCACGGCCGCCGCCGCCGGCTAGGAGGACCCGGGCCATGCCACGGCGTGTGCTCAAGGGGCGGGTCGTCTCTGACAAGAACGCCAAGACCGTCACGGTCGAGGTCGAGCGTCAGCTGATGCATCCGCTCTATAAGAAGTTCATCAAGCGCACCAAGCGCTTCCACGCGCATGACGAGACCGACCGCTGCAAGGTTGGCGACCTGGTGTCGATCGTCGAATGCGCGCCGCGCTCCCGGCTGAAGCGCTGGGAGGTGGTGGCCGAGGAGACCGCCGGCGCGTCGGGCGCCGCCGCGGGCGAGGGGGTCTGACGCCATGATCCAGATGCAGACGAACCTGGACGTCGCCGACAATTCCGGCGCGCGCAGGGTGCAGTGCATCAAGGTGCTGGGCGGCTCCAAGCGGAAGTTCGCGAGCGTCGGCGACGTGATCGTGGTGTCCGTGAAGGACGCGATCCCGCGTGGCCGCGTGAAGAAGGGCGATGTCCATCGCGCCGTCATCGTGCGCACTGCCAAGGAGATCCGGCGCCCCGACGGGACGTCGATCCGCTTCGACAAGAATGCGGCCGTCCTGCTCAACCGGCAGAACGAGCCCATCGGCACCCGTATCTTCGGCCCGGTGACTCGCGAGCTGCGCGCCAAGCGGTTCATGAAGATCATCAGCCTGGCGCCGGAGGTCTTGTAATGGCCGCGAAGATCAAGAAGGGCGACAAGGTCGTCGTCATGACCGGCCGCGACAAGGGCAAGCGCGGCGAGGTCCTGAAGGTGTCGCCGAAGGAAAGTCGGGTGACGGTGCAGGGCGTCAACATCGTCAAGCGCCACGCGCGGCCGTCGGCGTCGTCGCCGGGCGGCATCGTCGAGCAGGAGGCGTCGATCCACGTCTCCAACGTCGCGCATGTCGACCCGAAGTCCGACAAGCCGACCCGCGTCGGCTTCCGGTTCCTCGATGACGGGCGCAAGGTCCGGTACGCCAAGGCGTCCGGCGAAGTGATCGACCGATGAGCACTGCCATGGCCAGGTTGAAAGAACACTACGACGGCACCGTCCGCCAGGCGCTCGTCGAGGAGTTCGGCTACAAGAACTCCTTCGAGGTGCCGCGGCTGGACAAGATCGTGATCAACATGGGTGTCGGCGAGGGATCGCAGGACGCCAAGAAGATCACGGCGGCGACCCAGGAACTGGCGGTCATCGCCGGCCAGAAGCCGATCGTCACCCGCGCGAAGAAGTCCATCGCGGCCTTCAAGCTGCGCGAGGGCATGCCGGTCGGCGCCAAGGTGACGCTGCGCCGGGAGCGGATGTACGAATTCCTCGACCGCCTGGTGACGATCGCCCTGCCGCGCATCCGCGACTTCCGGGGCCTGTCGGGCAAGAGCTTCGACGGGCGCGGGAACTACGCGATGGGCCTCAAGGAGCAGATCGTGTTCCCGGAGATCGAGTACGACAAGGTCGACGCGACGCGCGGCATGGACATCGTGATCGTGACGACGGCAAAGACGGACGCGGAAGCGAGGGCGCTGCTCAAGCACTTCGACTTCCCCTTCGTCAACTGAGCGGCCGAGAGGGCAGTCATGGCGAAGAAAAGTGCCATCCAGAAGAACAAGCGGCGCGAGAAGATGGTCGAGCGATACGCGGCCAAGCGGGCTCGGCTGAAGGCGACCGCCGAGGACCGCTCGCTGCCGCCCGAGGAACGGTTCGCCGCCCGGCTGAAGCTGGCGCAGATGCCGCGCAACTCGTCGCCGACGCGCGTGCACAACCGGTGCGAGCTGACCGGCCGGCCGCACGGCTATTACCGGCGGTTCAAGCTGAGCCGTATCGCGCTGCGCGACCTGGCGTCGAAGGGCCAGATCCCCGGCATGGTCAAGGCGAGCTGGTGAGGAGATCGGCACCATGTCGATGAGTGATCCGCTGGGCGATCTGTTGACCCGCATCCGCAACGGCCAGATGGCGCGCAAGGTGACGGTCGACAGCCCCGCTTCGAAGCTTCGGGCCAACGTGCTGGACGTCCTTCAGCGCGAGGGCTACATCCGCGCGTGGTCGAGCGAAGAGCTCCGCCCGGGCGTGACGACGCTTCACATCGAGTTGAAGTACCACGACGGCATGCCGGTGATCCGCGAGATCTCTCGCGTCTCCAAGCCGGGCCGCCGCGTGTACTCCAAGATCAAGGACCTGCCGCGCAGCTACAACGGGCTGGGGATCAAGATCCTGTCCACGCCGCGCGGCGTGATGTCCGACGCGGAGGCCCGCGCCGCCAATGTCGGCGGCGAAGTCCTCTGCGAGGTGTTCTAGAGCCGGGAGGACCGCGCGATGTCGCGCATCGGCAAGCATCCGGTGGTCGTTCCCGACGGGGTCGACCTGTCGATCGACGGGGAAACGGTCACCGCCAAGGGCAAGCTGGGCGAGCTCTCCATGACGCTCGTCGACGAGGTCGCGGTGACCTACGAGGACGGCAAGGTCAGCGTCGAGCCGAAGACGGAGAAGCGTCACGCCCGCAACATGTGGGCGACCACGCGGACCCAGGTGAACAACCTGGTGCAGGGCGTCTCCCAGGGCTTCACGCGGAACCTGGAGATCGCGGGCGTGGGCTATCGCGCCCAGGTCCAGGGCAAGGAACTGGTGCTGCAGCTCGGCTACAGCCACGACATCAGGTTCCCGATCCCGCCGGGCATCACGATCACCTGCGAGCGGCCCACGGCGATCTCGATCCACGGCGCCAACAAGCAGGAAGTCGGCCAGATCGCCGCCAAGATCCGCGGCATGCGGCCGCCCGAGCCGTTCAAGGGCAAGGGCGTGCGCTACGCCGAGGAAAAGATTCTGCGCAAGGAAGGCAAGAAGAAGTAGGACCGCGAGCCATGCTGACGATTCAGGAGCTTCGGGCGCGGCGGCGGCAACGCTTGCGCAACAACATCCGGCTTAAGAACACCGGGCGACCCCGGCTGTCGGTCTTCCGCTCGTCCAAGCAGATCTATGCCCAGATCATCGACGACGCCAAGGGCCACACGGTCGCCGCCGCGTCGACCCTGGAAAAGGACCTGCGTGACACGCTGAAGACCGGCGCCGACACCGCCGCGGCGACGGCGGTGGGCAAGCTCCTGGCGGAGCGGGCCAAGGCGGCGGGCGTCGACAAGGTGGTCTTCGACCGCGGCCACTACCTGTTCCACGGTCGCGTCAAGGCGCTGGCCGAAGCGGCCCGCGAAGGCGGCCTCCAGTTCTAGATCACGAAGGCGAGCGACCATGGCACGAGGTCAGAGGGAAGAGCGCGGCCGCGAAGAGAGCGAGCTGACCGAGAAGCTGGTCAGCATCAATCGCGTGGCCAAGGTCGTGAAGGGCGGCCGCCGCTTCGGGTTCGCCGCGCTGGTCGTGGCGGGCGACGGGCGCGGCCGGGTCGGCTACGGCTCGGGCAAGGCGCGCGAGGTTCCCGAGGCGATCCGCAAGGCGACGGAGCAGGCCAAGCGCACCATGATCCGGGTGCCGCTGCGCGAGGGGCGGACGCTGCACCACGACATCGCCGGGCATTTCGGTGCCGGCAAGGTCTATCTGCGCGCGGCGCCGGCGGGCACGGGGATCATCGCCGGCGGCCCGATGCGCGCGATCTTCGAATCGCTGGGCGTTCACGACGTCGTGGCCAAGTCGGTGGGCACGTCGAATCCGCACAACATGATCAAGGCGACGTTCGAGGCGCTGCGCTCGGTCGAGGGGCCGCGCCTGGTGGCCGCGCGGCGGGGCAAGAAGGTCAGCGACCTGGTCGGCCGCCGCGACTACGGCGGCGGCGAGGGCACGGCAGTGGCCGGTCGCCGCGAGGGCGCCGAGCCGGCCGGTGGCATCGCCGAGGACACGGCCGCAGAGGCAGCCGTGAGCGCCGGCGAGACCGGGGAGACGGACAATGGCTAAGGCCGCCAAGGCGAAAGTGGCCGGCACGATCACGGTCGAGCAGATCGGCAGCCCGATCGGCCGCCCGGCCGACCAGCGCCAGACGCTGATCGGTCTCGGCCTCAACAAGCGCCACCGTCGCCGGACGCTGGAAGACACGCCGGCGGTCCGCGGCATGATCGACAAGGTCAGGCATCTGGTCCGGATTCACGAGGCCGGTTGACCCGCGCCGCGGATGGCGACCGTCTCGAGGGAATGACGACGATGAAACTCAACGAGCTGCGCGACAATCCCGGTGCGCGCAAGGCCCGGATGCGGGTTGGCCGCGGCATCGGTTCCGGCAAGGGCAAGACCTCGGGCCGCGGCGTGAAGGGCCAGAAGGCCCGCGCGGGCGTGGCGATCAACGGCTTCGAGGGCGGCCAGATGCCGCTCTATCGCCGTCTGCCCAAGCGCGGCTTCAACAACGCGAAGTTCCGCAAGGAATACCAGGTGGTCAATGTCGGACGACTGCAGAAGGCGATCGACGCCAAGCGGCTGGACGCCTCCAAGCCGGTGGACGGCGCAGCGCTCGAGGCGGCCGGCCTGGTGCGCAAGGGCAGCGGGCCGATCCGCCTGCTGGCCAAGGGCGAGATCACCACGGGCGTGACGCTGACGGTCACGGGCGCCTCGGCGTCCGCGGTCGCGGCGGTCGAGAAGGCCGGCGGCAGCGTCACCGTGACGGAGCCGCGGCCGGCCGCCGAGGAGGCGCCGAGCGCGGACTGACGCCGGGGCGATCGCGTCACCATATCGATCGGGGGCCGGCGCCGGCCGGGCGCGCGGCCCCGTATCACGGACCACGCCGAGGGCGTCATGGCCTCCGCCGCCGAACAACTCGCCGCCAATCTGAATTTCGGGGCCTTCGCGAAGGCCACCGAGCTCAAGAAGCGGATCTGGTTCACCCTGGGGGCGCTGGTGATCTACCGGCTCGGGACCTACATCCCGGTGCCGGGGATCGACCCGGTGGTGCTGGACGAGATCTTCACCAACCAGGGCCAGGGCCTGCTGGGCATGCTCGACATGTTCGCGGGCGGGGCGTTGGGGCGGATGACGATCTTCGCCCTCAACATCATGCCGTACATCTCGGCCTCCATCATCATGCAGCTCATGACGGCGGTGTCGCCGACGCTCGAGCAGCTGAAGAAGGAGGGGGAGAGCGGCCGCAAGAAGATCAACCAGTACACCCGCTACGGCACGGTGCTGCTGGCCGCGGTCCAGGCCTACGGGCTGGCCGTCGGGCTGGAGGGCATGCAGGGCACCTCCGGATCGGCGGTGATCGACCCGGGGCTCTTCTTCCGCATGACGACGGTGATAACGATCGTCGGCGGCACGATCTTCCTGATGTGGCTGGGCGAGCAGATCACCGCGCGCGGCGTGGGCAACGGCATCTCGCTGATCATCTTCGCCGGCATCGTCGCCGAGCTGCCTCGGGCGATCGCGAGCACGCTGGAGCTCGGTCGCACGGGCGCCCTGTCGACCTTCTTCATCATCATGATCCTGGTGCTCGCCGTCGCCGTGATCACCTTCATCGTGTTCATGGAGCGCGCCCAGCGCCGGGTCATCGTCCAGTACCCCAAGCGCCAGGTCGGCAACCGCATGTTCGGCGGCGAGAATTCGCATCTGCCGCTGAAGCTGAACACCTCGGGCGTGATCCCGGCGATCTTCGCCTCGTCGCTCCTGCTGCTGCCGGTGACGCTGATCGGCTTCTCCGGCGGTGACGGGCCCGGCTGGGTGCGCACGGTCGCGGCGCTGATCGGCCACGGACAGCCGCTCTACATGCTGCTCTTCGCGGCGCTGATCGTGTTCTTCTGCTTCTTCTACACGGCGATCGTGTTCAATCCGGAAGAGACGGCGGAGAACCTGCGGAAATACGGCGGCTTCATCCCGGGCATCCGCCCCGGCAAGAACACGGCGAACTATCTCGACTACGTGCTGACGCGTCTGACGGCCGTGGGATCGGCCTATCTGGTGCTGGTGTGCCTTCTGCCGGAGTTTCTGATTTCACAATACTCCATGCCGTTCTATTTTGGCGGGACGAGCCTGCTGATCGTGGTGACCGTCACCATGGACACAGTGGCGCAGATTCACTCCCACCTGATGCAGCACCAGTACGAAGGCCTGATCAAGAAAGCGAAACTCAGGGGGAGGCGGGGATGAATCTCATCCTGCTCGGCCCGCCGGGTGCCGGAAAGGGCACCCAGGCCAAGCGCCTGGAAGACAAGCACGGCGTCAAGCAGCTCTCGACCGGCGACATGCTCCGCGCCGCCGTCGCCAGCGGCAGCGAGCTCGGCCAGCGGGCGAAGGCGCTGATGGATGCGGGCCAGCTCGTACCCGACGACGTGATGCTCGGCATGATCGCGGAGCGCATCCAGGAACCGGACTGCGCCAAGGGCTTCATCCTCGACGGATTTCCGCGCACCGTGCCGCAGGCCGAGGGGCTCGACCGGATGCTGGCGGACATGAGCCTCGGCCTCGATGCAGTGATCGAGGTGCGCGTCGACGAGGACGCGCTGCTCGACCGCATCCGCACGCGCATCGAACAGACGCCGGAATCCGAGCGCCGCGCCGACGACACGCCGGAGACGCTGAAGAAGCGCCTCGACGTCTATCGCGAGCAGACGGCGCCGATCCTGCCCTATTACGAGGCCCGGGGCATGTTGCAGACGGTCGACGGCATGAAGCCGATCGACGAGGTGACGCGTCATATAGAGACGCTGTTGCCGGCGGCCTGACGGGCCCGATGCCGGCGCCCGCGGCGACGCGGCCGCGACGGTTGACAGCCCCGGGGGCCGACCTATACTCCGCGCGCTCCGGCACGCGGCAGCGTCGCCGGAACAGACCCGTTCGGCCATCGCCGGCCTACGCCCGGAAAAGGGTTCAGGGGACCGGCAAACGTATCGAACGGATATCAGAGCAGACCCGGCAGGGCAGGGACCCCGGCATCGCGCGCCGCGGTTCAGCGGCCCCGCCGCAGGTGGCGAGACCAGGAGCACGACGTGGCACGTATCGCGGGCGTCAACATCCCGACCCAAAAGCGGGTCGAGATCGCGTTGACCTATATCCACGGCATCGGTCGCACGACCGCGACCAACATCTGCAACCAGGTGGGCGTGCCTTCCGAGCGTCGGGTCAACGACCTGACCGAGGAAGAGCTGATGCGCATCCGTGAGCTGATCGACGGCGAATACACGGTCGAGGGCGATCTCAGGCGCGAGACGGCGATGAACATCAAACGCCTGATGGACATGGCCTGCTACCGCGGCCTGCGCCATCGTCGCGGCCTGCCGGTCCGCGGCCAGCGCACCCATACCAACGCCCGCACCCGCAAGGGGCCGGCCAAGCCGATCGCCGGCAAGAAGAAGTAATCCGTCAGCGATCGAGATCAGCGAGGGTCGACCTTTACCATGGCCAAGCAAGCCGCCGCTTCCGCCCGCCTGCGCCGCCGCGAGCGCAAGAACATCTCGTCGGGCATCGCGCACGTCAACGCGTCGTTCAACAACACCCACATCACCATCTCCGACGCCCAGGGCAACGCGATCTCCTGGTCCTCGTCGGGCATGATGGGCTTCAAGGGCAGCCGGAAATCCACGCCCTACGCCGCCCAGGTCGCGGCCGAGGACGCCGGCCGCAAGGCCCAGGAGCACGGCATGCGGGTGCTGGCGATCAACGTCAAGGGCCCCGGCGCCGGGCGCGAGTCCGCGCTGCGCGCCCTGCAGAATGTCGGCTTCGAGATCACGTCGATCCGCGACGTGACCCCGATCCCGCACAACGGCGTCCGCCCGCGCAAGAAGCGGCGCGTCTGACGTCTTCCTCGTCGCCCCCCGATCCGGGACAGCGCCCGCCGCCGCCGTGCGGGCGCCAGGAATAGGGTCGGGGCGGCTAGGCGCCGTCGTCCCCACGGGGATGGCGCCGCCGGCCGCGTCAGGGCGTATCCGGTCCGCGCGGGCCCCGGGTCGGGGGGTCGGGCCGCGGATCGTACGGCGTTCGTGTCGAAAGGACGGGTCCCGTGCTTCAGAGAAACTGGACCGAACTGATCAAGCCGAACCAGCTGGACATCCAGCCGGGCGACGACCCCCAGCGCAAGGCGACGATCGTCGCCGAGCCGCTCGAGCGTGGCTTCGGCCTGACGCTGGGCAACGCGCTGCGGCGCGTGCTGCTGTCCTCGCTGCAGGGTGCCGCCGTGACGTCGATCCACATCGACGGCGTGCTGCACGAGTTCTCCTCGATCCCGGGCGTGCGCGAGGACGTCACGGACATCGTGCTCAACATCAAGGCGCTGGCCCTGCGCATGCACAGCGAGGGGCCGAAGCGCATGCGCCTGCATGCCGAGGGTCCGGGGCCGGTGACCGCCGGCCAGATCATCACCGGCGCGGATATCGAGGTGCTCGACCCGGATCTGGTGATCTGCACGCTCGATTCCGACTCGCGCCTGAACATGGAGATGACGGTCGACACCGGTAAGGGCTACGTCCCGGCCAGCCAGAACCGGCCGGAGGACGCGCCGATCGGCCTGATCCCGGTCGACGCGCTCTACAGCCCGATCCAGAAGGTCTCCTACAAGGTCGAGAACACGCGTGTCGGCCAGGTGACCGACTACGACAAGCTGTCCCTGACGCTGGAGACCAACGGCGCCGTGACGCCGGAGGACGCGGTCGCGCTCGCCGCCCGCATCCTGCAGGAGCAGCTCCGGCTCTTCATCAATTTCGAGGAGCCGCAGGGCGAGCGCCGGGAGGAGAGCTCCGAGGAGGTGCCGTTCAACAAGAACCTCCTGCGCAAGGTCGACGAGCTGGAGCTCTCGGTCCGCTCGGCGAACTGCCTGAAGAACGACAACATCGTCTATATCGGCGATCTCGTTCAGAAGACCGAGGCGGAGATGCTCCGCACGCCGAACTTCGGGCGCAAGTCGCTCAACGAGATCAAGGAGGTGCTGGGCCAGATGGGCCTGCATCTCGGCATGGAGATCCCGAACTGGCCGCCCGACAACATCGAGGAGCTGGCCAAGAAGCTCGAGGAGCCGTTCTGACCGGACGGGTCTCCGCCATCGTCCGGCGCTCGTCCTGCCTGTCCCCGTGACGGCCGGCCGAGGGGCGGACGCCCCGATCGGGCCATGAGGGCCCCCGCCGCCGTGCCGGGCGTCTTCCGGGCGGCGGCGACCGCAATCGGTCCCGCGCCGCGGGCCCGCCGCATGAAGGAGGACAGGCCGTGCGTCACCGTAAGAATGGCCGCAAGTTTTCGCGCACCAGCAGCCACCGCAAGGCCATGTTCGCCAACATGGCGGCGGCCCTGCTCGAGCACGAGCAGATCGTCACGACCCTGCCCAAGGCCAAGGACCTGCGCCCGCAGGTCGAGAAGCTGATCACCATGGGCAAGAAGGGCGACCTCGCCGATCGCCGCCGCGCCTTCGCGGTGCTGCGCAACGACGAGATCGTCGCCAAGCTGTTCTCCACCCTGTCGGAGCGCTACGCCAAGAGGCCGGGTGGCTACACCCGGGTGCTGAAGGCCGGTTTCCGGACCGGCGATTCCGCGCCCATGGCGGTGATCGAACTGGTCGATCGCGATCCGGAGGCCAAGGGCCGCAAGGACCGCGAGCGGGTGGCGCGCGAGGAGGCGGAGGCCGAGGCGGCCGAGGCCTGACGACGAGCCCGAAGCCCTGGCACGCGGAGGCTCCGGAGACCGGAGACCGCCGCGCGCCGACGGGCGCCGGGGCAGGGCGGAGGCGCCGCTGCCCGCGACGGAGGGGCGGCCCATGGCCGGCGCGGTCGAGCGCAAGCTGACGACCATCATGGCCGCGGATGCCGTCGGCTACAGCCGTCTGATGGAAGCCGACGAGGTCGCCACCCTCGACCGCCTGAAGGCCTATCGCGCCGCGATGGTCGGTCTGATCGAACGCCATCGCGGCCGGCTCGTGAACACCTGGGGCGACGCCCAGCTCGTCGAGTTCGCCAGCGTCGTGGAAGCGGTGCAGTGCGCGGTCGAGATCCAGCAGGAACTGGCCGCGCGCAACGCCGACCTGCCGGCCGACCGGCGCCTCGTCTTCCGCATCGGTGTTAATCTGGGCGACGTGATGGTCGAGGGCGACGACCTCTACGGCGAGGGCGTCAACGTCGCCGCCCGCCTTGAGAGCCTGGCCGAACCGGGCGGCATTCTTCTGTCCGGCCCCGCCTACGACCAGGTCCGCCACAAGCTGGGCGTCCGCTTCGCCTTCCTGGGCGAGCGCCGGGTCAAGAACCTGGCCGAGCCGGTGCCCGTGTGGCGCCTGGACCTGCCGGGCGCGCCCCGCGTCGAGGCTGAGCCTCGCCCGCAGGCCGGAGCTCCCGCGCCCGACCAGGGGGAGGAGGCCGCCGGATCGCCATCCGACGACGAGGCGACCTCGCCGCTCGATCGGCTGCGGGCACGGGTGCCGCGGCCGATCGCCGGCCTTGTCGGGCTGACCGCGCTGCTGCTCGTCGTCAACCTGATCACGGGCCCGGGCGACCTGTGGTTCTACTGGCCCACCATCGGCATCGGACTGGCCGTCGTCGTGCCGCGCGTCTTCCACGCTCGGGCCGCCCGCGACCGGCTCGTCGCGGCGGCGGTCGCGATCGGCCTCTTCGTCTTCATCGACCTCGTGACCGCCGGCGGGCTGACCTGGGCCCACTGGCCCGCGCTCGCGATCGGCGCGCTCGCCGGCGCGCCGCTGCTGTTCGGGCGTGGCGGAGGGCGGCGAGGCTGAGAGTCGCCGCGTTCCGGCGTGCCACCCCGCCTCCCTCGCGCCCGGCCTCACACCCTGGGCAGCACCGTGCCCGTCGCCGCGGTCAGGACGGAGACGGGGCCCGCCGCCTCGGGCCCGGTGCGGTTGTCGAGCGACTGGGCGATGTTCTCCACCGCGAAGTCGATGAACAGGCGGACCAGCCGGGGTAGCTGGCGTCGGCTGGGATAGACGACCGACAGGTCGACCTCCGGGAAGCGCCAGCCGGGCAGGATTTCGACCAGATCGCCCGTCTCCAGCGCGTGGCGGCACAGGATCGAGGGCAGCTTGGCGATGCCGTGGCCGCTATAGGCGGCGTCGACGATCGAGGAGTAGTCGTTGACCGCGATCACCGGCGTCGGCTCGATCGAAATGGAACCGTCCGCCCCCTGCAGCGTCCAGACCGCCGGCTGGTGCCACTGGGCGAAGGCGACGATCTCGTGATCGGCCAGATCGGCGGGCGTGTTCGGCGCCGAGCGGCGACGCAGATAGGACGGCGCGGCGACGAGGACATGGCGATAGGTCATCAGCCGGCGGGAGACCAGCGCGCTGTCCTCCAGCTCGCCCACCCGGAAGGCCATGTCGACCCCGTCCTCCACCAGCCCGACGCGCCGGTCGGTGACGAAGATCCGGACCGTGGCCTTGGGATAGGCCTCCCGGAACTGCAGCACCAGCGGCAGGATCAGGACCTCCGCCACGTTCGGCGGCGCGGAGATCTTGAGCGTTCCGGCGACCTCGGTGTGCCGTTCCCCGATCTCCCGCTCGCCCTGGTCGAAGGCCTCGATCGCCCGGCGACAGTGCTCCAGGTAAACATGGCCGAGATCGGTCAGGCGCAGGTGCCGCGACGACCGTTCGAGAAGCCGGGTTCCGAGCGTGCGCTCGAGCTCGCTGATCCGCCGGCTCAGGGTCGACAGGGGCACGCCCAGCCGGCGCGAGGCCTCGGAAAAGCTGCCGTGTTCGGCGACGGCGGTGAAGAGGGCGGCCGCATTGAAGTCCCGCATGGCATCGTCCCGCATTCATTCATCCCAACCATGGAAGGCTTGATTCAACCTTAGGCTATTCCAAGCCCGTTGCGAAGCCTGCAAGGTTGCGCCATCCGAACGGCGCCGCCCGATAGGGGCGGGCGCGGCTCCGGATCTCGCCCGTATCCGACCGTCAATTCGCGTGGAGAGTGACCATGGCCGCGACCATGAAGGCTGTCGTCGTGCACGAGCCGGGGCCGCCCGACGTCCTCGCCATCGAGGATCGCTCGGTCCCCGAGCCGCGTGAGGACTGGATCCTGATTCGGGTCAAGGCGTTCGGCCTGAACCGCTCCGAGATCTTCACCCGCCAGGGGCACTCGCCCAGCGTCAGCTTTCCGCGCGTCCTGGGAATCGAGGCCCTGGGCGTCGTCGAGCATTCGCCCGATCCGGCGTTTCGCCCGGGCGACGTTGTCGCCACGGCCATGGGCGGCATGGGCCGGGCCTTCGACGGCGGCTATGCCGAGTTCGTCCAGGTCCCGGCCGCGCAGGTCAAGCACTTCCCGGACACGCTCGACTGGGCGACCCTCGGCGCCCTGCCGGAGATGATCCAGACCGCCTGGGGCGCGCTGCACACGGGGCTGCGGGCGGCGGGCGAGGGAACGCTGCTGATCCGGGGCGGCACCACCTCGGTGGGGCTCGCCGCCGCCGTGCTCGCCCGGCGCCACGGCCTGAAGGTGATCGCGACGACCCGCGACCCGGCGCGTCGCAGCCTGCTGATCGACAACGGCGCCGACGACGTGATCGTCGATACCGGCACGATCGCCGAGGCCGCGCGGGCGGCGGTGCCGGGCGGCGTCGACTACGTGCTGGAGCTGGTCGGCACCGGCACGCTGATGGATTCGCTCGCCTGCGTGCGCCAGGGCGGCCGGCTGTGCATGGCCGGGATCGTCGGCCACGAATGGGTGCTCGAAAACTTCGCGCCGATGTTCACCCTGCCCAAGGGCGTCGACCTGACGGCCTATGTGGGCGGGGCGGACGATTTCGTGGCCACGCCCCATGACGCCTTCGTCGAGGAGGTCGAGGCCGGCCGCGCCCGGGTTCCCATGGGGCCGGTCTTCGAGATGGACGGCATCGCCGAGGCCCATCGGGTAATGGAGTCGAACGAGGCGCGGGGCAAGGTGGTCGTCCTGCCCTGACGCCCCGACCCCGAAGCCCTGACCCCCGAGGCCGCGACGGGCCGGGCTGTCGGACGGCGGGCGCGTGGACGCTTGCGGTCGGGCGCGTGGCGCGGCACCTTTGGCGCTCTCGTAAGGCGAGGGGGCCGGCGCCCCGATCCTCCCGGAGTGGTTACGATGCCCGCAATCCGCCGACCGGCGCCCGCCGTGCCGATCCGCCGCCCGCAGCCCGCCGCGGGGGCGCGATGACGGTCCTCAAGAGCTCGGTCGACACCCGCTCGAACGCCTTCCGCGACAATGCGGCCGCCATGCGGGCGCTGGTCGACGGGCTGCGCGACACGGTCCAGGCGATCAAGGAAGGCGGCGGCGCCAAGGCGCGCGAGCGCCACACCGGGCGCGGCAAGCTGCTGCCCCGGGATCGGGTGCGCAAGCTGCTCGATCCGGGCGCGCCGTTCCTCGAATTCTCCCAGCTCGCCGCCCACGGCGTGTACGAGGACGACGTGCCGGCCGCGGGCATGATCACCGGCATCGGCCGGATAAACGGCACCGAATGCGTGATCGTCGCCAATGACGCGACGGTCAAGGGCGGCACCTACTACCCGCTGACGGTCAAGAAGCACCTGCGCGCGCAGGAGATCGCGCGGGAGAACCGGCTGCCCTGCCTCTATCTCGTGGATTCCGGCGGCGCTTTCCTGCCGCGCCAGGACGAGGTCTTTCCGGACCGGGATCATTTCGGGCGGATCTTCTACAATCAGGCCTCCATGTCGGCGGAGGGCATCCCCCAGATCGCCGTCGTCATGGGTTCCTGCACCGCCGGCGGCGCTTATGTGCCGGCGATGTCGGACGAGTCGATCATCGTCAAGGAGCAGGGCACGATCTTCCTGGGCGGCCCGCCGCTGGTGAAGGCCGCGACCGGGGAGGTGGTGACGGCCGAGGAGCTGGGCGGCGCCGACGTCCATGCCCGCACGTCGGGCGTGACCGACCACATGGCCGTCGACGACGCCCAGGCCCTGGCCATCGCGCGTTCGATCGTCGGCAACCTGAACCGGGTCAAGCGCCCGGACCTGGATGTCCGCGCGCCGGAGCCGCCGCTCTACCCGCCGGAGGAGATCTACGGCATCGTCGGCACGGATCTGCGCAAGCCCTACGACGTGCGCGAGGTGATCGCCCGCGTGGTCGACGGCTCCGTGCTCGACGAGTTCAAGGCGCTCTACGGCACCACGCTGGTCTGCGGCTTCGCGCGGCTGTTCGGCTACCCTGTGGGGATCGTCGCCAACAACGGCATCCTGTTCTCCGAGAGCGCGCTCAAGGGGGCGCATTTCGTCGAACTGTGCGCCCAGCGCGGCATCCCGCTGGTCTTCCTGCAGAACATCGCCGGCTTCATGGTCGGAAAGCGCTACGAGGCCGGCGGCATCGCCAAGGACGGCGCCAAGATGGTGACCGCCGTGGCGACGGCCAAGGTGCCGAAGATCACGATGATCATCGGCGGCTCGTTCGGCGCCGGCAACTACGGCATGTGCGGGCGTGCCTACTCACCGCGGTTCCTTTATTCCTGGCCCAACTCCCGAATCTCCGTGATGGGCGGCGATCAGGCGGCCAACGTGCTGGCCCAGGTCCGTCGCGACAATCTCGAGGGCCGGGGCGAGGACTGGGCGGAAGCCGAGGAGGAGGCCTTCAAGGCGCCGATCCGCGCCCAGTACGAGGAGCAGGGCCATCCCTACTACGCCAGCGCCCGTCTCTGGGACGACGGCGTGATCGACCCGGCCGACACGCGCATGGTGCTGGGCCTGTGCCTGTCGGCGACGCTGAACGCGCCGATCGAGCCGACGAAGTTCGGCGTGTTCCGCATGTAACGTTACCGCGAGCCGGAGGCGACGCCTTGTCCGACGCGTCCTTGCCCGACACTCCCTTGAAGGAAAGCCGTGACGCCGGTCTCGTTACCCTGACACTCGACCGGCCCGACCGCCACAACGCCTTCGACGACGCCCTGATCGCCACGCTGACCGAGTCGCTGGAGCGCCTGGCGGCGGATGCCGCCGTTCGGGCGGTGGTGCTGCGCGGCGAGGGCAAGAGCTTCTCCGCCGGGGCGGATCTCGGCTGGATGCGGCGCATGGCCGACTACACCGAGGCGGAGAACCGTCGCGATGCGGAGGCGCTGGGCCGGCTGATGCATGTCCTCGACGCCCTGCCGGTGCCGACGGTGGCGGCGGTCCAGGGCGCGGCGATCGGTGGGGGCGTTGGCCTCGTGGCCTGCTGCGACATCGCCGTGGCGTCGGAGCGTGCGGTCTTCGCCCTGTCGGAGGTGCGCCTCGGCCTGGTGCCCGCGGTGATCTCGCCGTTCGTCGTGCGTGCGATGGGCGCGCGCGCGGCGAGGCGTTACTTCCTGACCGGCGAGCGGTTCGACGCTGCCACGGCCCATCGTCTCGGCCTCGTGCATCAATGCGTCGCTCCGGAGGCGCTCGACGGCGCCGTGGCCGAGATCGTGGAGGCCTTGGGGCAGGGCGGGCCGGCGGCCCAGCGCGCGGCCAAGCGGCTGGTCGCCGACGTGGCCGGCCGACCGCCGGCCGACTGCCTGGAGGAGACGGCGCGGCTGATCGCCGACATCCGGGCCTCGGAGGAGGGGCGCGAGGGCCTGGGCGCCTTCCTGGAGAAACGCGATCCGGCGTGGCGGCGGCCGTCCTGACCTTCTGCGGCCGGTCGGGCAAGCGGCGCCGGGCCGACCGAAGCGCGGCACCGGCTGTTCATTCTTGATCCGGATCAATGAATCGGCCCGACCCTACATTCATGATCTCTCATACGGGGATCGCTTACACGATTCCCAGGCCCGGCCGGCCTGCGACGTCCTTTTGGGGGAGGGGACGGCGCGGCGCCGGTCGGGTTCGCGCAGGTATTCGTGTTAAAGTAGCATTAAGTCGGGAGATCGCTCGTTAAGGGGGGTCGGTCGCCGCGGCACCGCGTCCGGCTGCGGCCCGCGGCGTCATGGCGCGCGGGCGACGCCTTCGCGCCGTGGATCCGCGGCGCCCGTGACGGCGCCGTCGGGAGTCACGACCAGGATGTTGAGGCCGCTGACGAGCCGATCGGTCCGCTCGATGCGATGGCCGCGCGCGGCGAGCGACTCGGCGATCCGGTCGCCGTCCGCGCCGACCTCCACATAGGTCGGGCCGTTGAGATTGAGCACATGGGGCACGGCGACCGCGGCCGCCGGGGGAAGGTCCCAGTCGAGCAGGGCGACGAGCGTCTGGGCGGTGTAGCCGATGATGGCGCGGCCGCCCGGCGAGCCGACGGCCATGATCGCGCGCCCGTCGGCATCGAGCACCAGGGTTGGCGACATGGAGCTCAACGGTCGCTTGCCGGGCCCGACCCGGTTGGGGACCAGCCGGCCGTTGACGAGGGGCAGGAAGTCGAAATCCGTCAGCTCGTTGTTGAGCATGAAGCCCGCGGCCATGATCCCGGCGCCGAACGGCCCCTCGATCGACCCGGTCATCGAGAGCATGTTGCCGGCGGCGTCGCGGATGGAGATGTGGCTCGTGCCCGCGCGATCCTCGCTCTCCGCCGGGGCGGCATGACGGGGCGCGCCGGGCGGCAGGCCCGCCGGCGCCGGCGCGTCGATCGCCCCGCCGGTGGCGATCAGGCCGTGGCGCCGGGCCAGGTAGCGCGGGTCCAGCAGGCCGTCGACCGGCACCTCGACGATGTCCGCGTCGCCCAGCCAGGCCGAGCGGTCGGCATAGGCGAGCATCATGGCGTTGATGAGCGCCTCGCGCGCCATGGCGGAGTCGGGTCCCTGGACGATGCGGCCCTCATGGGCCAGCAGCGTGAGGATCTGGCCGATGGCGATTCCGCCGGACGACGGCGGGCCCATGCCGCATACCCGCCGTGCGCGGTAGGGCACGCAGACCGGCGCCCGCTCCATCGCCCGGTAGGCCGCGAGATCCTCGGCCGTCATCAGCCCCAGATTGGTCGGGTGGTCGCGGACCGCGGCGACGACGGCATCGGCGATCGGACCCTCGTAGAAGGCGTCCGGCCCGTCCTCGGCGAGCCGCGAGAAGGTCTCCGCCAGGGCCGGGTTGGCGAGGCGGTCGCCGGCCGCCGGCGGATCGCCGTCGGCGAAGAAGACGGCCGAGGCCGCCGGGTCGGCGCGCAGCCGGTTGCCGACGGGCGAGGCCAGATATCCGGCGAGTCGCGGCGAGACCCGAAAGCCGTCGCGCGCCAGGGCGGCGGCGTCCGCGAACAGCGACTCCCAGGGGCGGACGCCATGATCGGCGTGAAGCCGCTCCAGCAGCCGGACCGTGCCCGGCGTGCCGACCGAGCGCCCGCCGGTGACGGCTTCGAGGAAGGCCATCGGCCGGCCGTCGTCCTCGAGGAAGAGCGAGGCGTCGGCGGCCATCGGGGCGGTCTCGCGCCCGTCATAGGTCGTCACCGTGCCGCTCCCGGCGTCGTAGTGGACGGCGAAGGCGCCGCCGCCCAGGCCGGACGACTGGGGCTCGACCAGGGTCAGCACCGCCTGCACCGCCACGGCCGCGTCGGCCGCCGTGCCGCCGGCGCGCAGGATGGCCAACCCCGCCTCCACCGCGCGGGGATCGGCGGCGGCGATCATGGCGCCGCCATCGGTGTCCGAGGGCTCCGCCGCATGGGCGCGATCGGTCATGCCGGCGAAGGCCAGGACCAGCGCCGCGGCCAGGGCCAGGGCGATCAGCGCGGCGGCGAACAGCCGGCCCGGGACCGGCCGTCGGCGGGGGGAGGCGTGAGGGCCGGGCACGGCGGACTCCGATCGGGCGGCGGCGGGCGGGGCCGGTGGCGCGCGATCGGGCGCGCGACCACCTTCCGGTCAAGATAGCCGAGCCGAAAGAGTTCCGCCACTCCCGGTTGATCGCATTGCCGTGATTGGCGCCGTTTCGGGCGCCCTCCCATTCGCGCGCCGCGCGGCCGGGCCTGTCATTCGCCGAGCGCCACGCCCTCCCGCCGGCTGTCGGCCACGCCGACCAGACCGCGATCGGTGAAGTGCACCGCCTGCAGGCCGCTGGCCAGGTCCCGGATATCGACCTCGTGGCCGCGCTCGCCCAGCGGGCCGGCCAGGGACTCCGCCCAGGTGAACTCCTCGATGTCGGTCTCGCCGTTCATGTTCGTCAGGTTGGGGAGCTCGATCGCCTGCTTGGCCGTCAGCCCCCAGTCGATCATGCCGACCAGCACCTTGCCGATGAAATGGACCATGCGCCCGCCGCCCGGCGAGCCGATGGCGAGCCGCGGCTCGCCGTCGGGGCCGAAGACGATCATCGGCGTCATGGTGCTGCGCGGACGCTTGCCCGGCGCCACCGCATTGGCGACAGGCCGTCCGTCCGCCTCGGGCTCGAAGGAAAAGTCCGTCATCGTGTTGTTGAGCAGGAACCCGCGCGCGAAGACGTAGGAGCCCCAGCCGCTCTCGATCGAGGTGGTCATGGAGACGATGTCGCCGGCCTCGTCGACGACGACGATGTGGCTGGTGCCGTGGCTGTCGGGCGAGGTGTCCGGCGCGCGCGCCTCGGCCTCGCGCCAGGGCGGGTTGCCGGCCGGCACCGGCGTCGCCATGGCCGAATCGCGGTCGATGTGCTGGGCGCGCAGCATCAGATAGGTGGGGTCGAGCAGGCCGGCGGTCGGGACCGAGACGAAGCTGTCGTCGGCCACGTACTGCGCCCGGTCGGCGAAGGCGAGCTTGGAGGCCTCGAGAAAGAGGTGCCAGCCCTCGACCGAGTCCGGCGCCGTCGCGCTCATGTCGAAATGCTCGAGCATGCCCAGGAGCTGCCCGAGCGCCAGGGCGCCGGAGGCCGGCGGGCCGGCCGAGCAGATCTCGTGGTCGCGGTAGTCGAAGCACAGCGGCTCGCGCACGCGCATCGTGTAGTCGCGCATGTCGGCGAGCGAGAGCACGCCGGGCTTGCCGCCGGAACCCTGGACCGCGGCGACGATGTCCTCGGCGATCGGGCCGGTGTAGAAGGCGTCGGCGCCCTGCTCGGCGATGATCCGGAACGTCTCGGCCAGGTCGGGGTTCGTGATGATGTCGCCGGGCTGCCAGGGCTCGCCGTCGGGCATGAAGTAGTCCGCGCCGTGGGAGGCTTCGGCCAGCCGGTCGGGGCTGCCGCCCTCCATGAACTTCGCGACGCGCGCGGAGACGACGAAGCCCTGGAAGGACATGGTCACGGCCTCGTCGAACAGGCGCGACCAGGGCAGGCGGCCGTGATCGAGATGGGCGCGCTCGAGCATGCGCATCAGACCGGGCGTGGCGACGGAATGGCCGCCGGTCCGGGCCTCGTACCAGCCCATCCGCTCGCCGTCGGCGCCCATCAGGTGATCCGGCCCGGCGGCCATCGGCGCCGTCTCCCGCCCTTCGTAGAGCCGTGTCAGCCCGGTCTCGGCGTCGTAGTGCATCATGAACGCGCCGCCGCCCGGGCCGGAGCTGTGGGGCTCGACCAGCGAAAGCACCGCCTGGATCGCGATCGCCGCGTCGACCGCGCTGCCGCCCTCCTCGAGCACCGTCGCGCCGACGCGCACCGCCCGCGGATCGGCCGAGGAGATCATGTAGCGCTGGCCGACCCGCTCTTCGGCCGCCAGCCGGGTGAGCGTGACCTTGTCGGCGGTCTGCGTGGCCGCCCGCTTGCCGCCCTCGGCGAAGCCCGCGGCCCCCAGCGCCAGCCCCACGGCGACCAGGGCGACGATCGGCGGCGACGCGCGGCGGCGGGGCTGGCCGTCGCCGCGCGGCTGCAGGGCGGCGGTCCGTACGCCGTCGAGACGCGCGATCAGCGTGTCCCGGACGGCGGCGGCCTGTGCGGCCAGGATGGAGTAGGGCATCGGAGGGCTCTCCGTCGGCGCGGGGGAGGGAAGAGGCGCGGTCGGAGAACCGAAAATACTAGAATAATCGAAATCTTCAACCAATAACGGCCATCGCGTCGGGAGCCGGGCCGCGCGATCCTGCGCTGACGGCCTCAGAAGCTGGGCGGCGTGCAGGCGGAGACGATTTCCGCCTCGTCGGGCCCCACATTGCGGAAGCGGTGCGGCTGGCGGCTGTCGAAGTAATAGGCGTCGCCGGGGCCGAGGACCCGCGCCCGGCTGCCGACGGTGACCTCGACGCGGCCGCGCACGACGATGCCGCCCTCCTCCGCGCCGTGGCGCATCAGCGTCTCGCCGGTATCGGCGCCGGGGGCGTAGCGCTCGTGCAGGAGCTGCATCGCCCGGCCGGCGGGGGACCGGCCGACCTGGCGATAGGACAGGCCCGAGGGGCCGTCGAGCCCGCCGGCGATCTCGACCAGTTCCCCGGCGGCGAAGAACACGGGTTCGCGCGCGGCGTCCTCCAGGGCGAAGAATTCCGCCAGGCTGATCGGGATGCCGTCGAGCACTTTCTTGAGCGAGCCGATCGACGGGCTCGCCCGGTTCTGCTCGATCAGGGAGATGGTCGCATTGGACACGCCGGCGCGCTTGGCGAGCTCGCGCTGGCTGAGGCCCAGCCCTTCGCGCAGCCGCTTGAGCCGGACGCCGACCTCGGCATCGGGGTCGCCGACGCCGGTGCCGGGTGCGAGGGCGTCGCCCCGGGCAGGGAAATCGGTTCGGGTCACGGCTCGTGGCCTCCGCATGCGGTCGAGGGCATATGTTCGGAATATTCAACAAGAAAGTCGCCCTCCGCAAGCCATGGCGAACGAGACGCGGCCGGCGAAGCCCATCGGCAGCGCGGCTGACCGTCGGCGCCCGCGGCAGTGGCGCGGCAAGGGACCATTCGCCCTTGTCGGAAGTTCCGAACGGCCGTACCGTGTCGCCCTTCGCCACTCAAGCGCCGCAGGGGGACCCCATGGACGACGTGATCGTGCACTCGACGGCGAGCGATCCGGTACCCAACGACCTGAACGCCTACTGGATGCCGTTTACCGCGAACCGGCAGTTCAAGGCCAACCCGCGGATGTTCGTCCGGGCCGAGGGGATGTACTACACCAGCCATGACGGCCGTCAGGTCCTCGACGGCACGGCCGGGCTGTGGTGCGTCAACTGCGGCCATGGCGCGCCGCGCGTCGTCGAGGCGATCCGGGAGCAGGCGCGCACGCTCGACTACGCGCCGCCGTTCCAGATGGCCCATCCACGCGCCTTCGACCTGGCGACCCGGCTGGCGGGGATGATGCCGGGCGATCTGGACCACGTCTTCTTCACCAATTCCGGCTCGGAATCGGTCGACACAGCGCTGAAGATCGCGCTCGCCTATCACCGCACGACGGGGCAGGGCGGCCGGACCCGCCTGATCGGGCGGGAGAAGGGCTATCACGGCGTCGGTTTCGGCGGCATCTCGGTCGGCGGCATGGTCGCCAACCGGCAGAAGTTCGGCGCGATGCTGACCGGCGTCGACCACATGCGCCACACCCACGACCTGGCGCGCAACGCGTTCAGCCGCGGCCTGCCCGAGCACGGGGCCGAGCTGGCCGACGACCTGGAGCGGATGGTCCAGCTCCACGGCGCGGACACCATCGCCGCCGTCATCGTCGAGCCCTTCGCCGGCTCGGCCGGCGTGCTCCTGCCGCCGAAGGGCTATCTCCAGCGGCTGCGCAAGATCTGCGACGACCACGGCATCCTGCTGATCTTCGACGAGGTGATCACCGGCTTCGGCCGCCTCGGCGCCTCCTTCGCGACGGAATATTTCGACGTCCAGCCCGACATCGTGACGGCGGCCAAGGGGCTGACCAACGGCTCGGTCCCGATGGGCGCGGTCTTCGTGCGCAAGCACATCCACGACGCGTTCATGAACGGGCCCGAGCACGTGGTCGAGCTGTTCCACGGCTACACCTACTCGGCCCACCCGCTGGCCTGCGCGGCGGCCCACGGCGCGCTCGACACCTACGAGGCCGAGGGGCTGTTCCAGCGCGCCGCCGACATGGCGCCGGCCTGGGAGAACGCCCTGCACGGCCTGGCCGACGCGCCCAACGTCATCGACATCCGCAATCTCGGCCTGGTCGGCGCCGTCGAGCTCGCGCCCCGGCCGGGCGCGCCGGGCAAGCGGGCCTTCGAGGTCTTTCTGAAGTGCTACGAGGCAGGGCTGCTGATCCGCACGACCGGTGACATCATCGCCCTGACGCCGCCGCTGATCATCGAGCAGCCGGAGATCGACCGCCTGGTCGAGACGCTGCGCAAGACCCTCGCCGCCGTCGACTGACGGCGCGAGCGAAGGCGGAACGGCCCGTCGGAGCGAGCCCTTCGCCCGACGCGCCGACACCCGACACGATGCCGCCCGGCGCCCCTCGGCGTCGGGCGGTCGTGTTCCGGGCGTGCCGCGCGGCCCTGCGGGCATGGCCTCGGTGCGGCGGGGCGTGGCCCGGAACGCTCGTCGGGGAACGCCCACGCGGGTCGGACCGCGAGTCGGCCCGGATCACGGGTCGATGCCCGGTTCGAAGATGAACAATACAGCTAGAGATCGTGAAATTATCCCGAATTCGGGCCCGGCTTTCCCGTATCGCTAGATCGTATTTGTGACATTCGCGTTTCATCGACGCGTAATTGCCTGATGAATGAAAATCCTTAACGCAAGATTATTTCGTGCTTGACGCTGCCGGCGGTGGCTGTCGGCGATACGGTCCAGCCTCGGAGACCGAAGCTGTCCCGGCCTTTTCATGCGGAGCCATCATACCGGACCCGCATAGTTTCTATGGCAAGAAGGAACTTCGAGGCGGGGCGGGTTCGCCGTAACGTTGCACGTGTTGCGAGAGAGAACAGAACGTCTCTGCCGCAACTATCAGACTGCACCGGGACGGAGAACCGCCATGAAGCCGATTGCCGGTTTAGGAGCCGCGACCCTGGTCTGCGCCGTATTCGCGGCCGGTTCCACTTCTGCCGCCGACGGTCTCTTTTCCACCGAACCCGATGTCGAGCGCTCGATCGTGCTGCCGGTCGCGGCGGACGCGGCCTGGGAGAGTCTCGGCCTGTTCTGTTCGCTCGAGGATTGGCAGTCGCTGGTCGCGAGCTGCGTCGTCGAGGAGCGCGCCGACGGGTTCGTGCGCATCGTCGTCATGACGGACAACACCGTCTTCGTCGAGCGTCTCGAGCAGTTCTCCAACGAAGACAGGGTCTTCGCGTACTCGATCCTGAGCGGCCCGCTCCCGGTCGAGAATTACCGGGCTCGCTTCTCCGTCGACGAGGAGGACGGGGGCAGCCGCATCGCGATCGAGGCCTGGTACGACGTGCCGCCCGAGATCGACGGCGAGGAGACGGCCGCGGCGTTGGCCCGCCTCTTCGACAACGGACTCGCCGGCATGTCGGACATGGTCGGGCCCCGCTGAATCCCGGCGCGGGAAGCGCCCGAGTGCGCTCGCCCGGCCCATCCCATCCCATCGCAACCCATCCGGCCACCGGGATGTCGTGAACGAACAGTCAGGCGGTCAACGCCGGCGACAGCACCGTTCATCGCGGACACACAGGATCAATCGAAGGAGCGCGAGATGAGCTTTGATCGCATGATCGTCGTGGGCGACAAGCTCGAGGAATTCGCCGGTCGCCCGGGAGTGGCGACGGTGTCGGCCCTGGCCCGGATCCTCGAGACCGATCGGAACCCGCCGCGCGAGGTCCTCGTGGGGCAGGGCGTCTCCGACAGCTGGATGCAGCTTCTGGAGCGCCTGGCGCGCAGCCGGGGTCTGGAGACCGAGTTCATCGGCGCGGACACCCTGGCCCAGCGGGCCTCGCAGCAGACCAGCCACAAGGTCAAGCGCGAGAACGTCCTGATCACCGATCCGGTCGTGGTCGCCGAGGACCGCTTCGCCTCCAGCCTGATCGTCGATGACGGCTGCGAGCTGATGGGCGATCACCAGACCGGCCATCACATCCAGGGCATGATCCTGATCGAGGCGGCGCGCCAGATGTTCCTCGCCGTAATCGAGCGCTTCCTGCGCCAGGGCCGCAAGACCTACGTGGTCATCAACAAGATGGACACGTCGTTCTCCCGCTTCGCCTTCCCGCTCGGCATCGAGATCACATTCGACCTCAAGGAGCGGATCAAGGAGACCGAGGAGCGCTGCGGCTACGACGCCGAAATCTCCTTCCACCAGGACGGCGAGTGCCTGACCACCGTGCGTGCCGTCTTCACCGCCTTCGATAAGGAGATCCTGGCGCCCAAGGAGCGGGCGATGGCCGACAAGTCGGTCGAGGCCGCGCTCGAGATCGCTCCGGCCGAAGCCGCGCTGCGGGCCGAGGTGGCGTAGGCCGCCTCACGCGCGCCTTCACGCGCTGTCGAGGGTCTCGGACACCCAGTGGATCTGTTCGCTGAGCCAGCGTTGCGCGGGGGTGAGAACGCCCCTGCGCTTCCAGGCCAGGTGGAAGTGCAGGGTCATGGAGGGAAAGGGCAGGTCGTAGGCCTTCACGGGCAGGGTCCGGGCGTAGGTGTTGGCGATCCGCCGTGGCACGGCGGCCACCACGTCGGTCCCGATGACCAGGTCCGGCACGGCCGAGAACGAGCTGACCACCATCTCCAGGCGCCGCGAGTAGCCGAGATCCTCGAGCACGTCGTCGACCCAGCCCCAGCGGGCCCCGGCATAGGAGACCAGGACGTGCTTGAGCTGGACGTAGGTCGTCAACGGGAAGGTCGAGCCGGGCAAGTCGTGCCGGCGGGCATCGGCCAGCACGACGTAGTCGTCGGAAAACAGCGGCTGGGAATCGATCTCCGCCTCGTTGGGCTTGTGCGAGACGAAGGCGAACTCGACCTGGCCCTCGCCGAGCGCCTGACACGCCTCGAAGGCGGCCACCGGGCGCAGGGTCAGGGTCACGCCCGGCGCGGTCTTGCGGATGTGGCGGGCGAGATCGCCCAGCATGACGGTGGAGATGTAGTCCGTCATGCCCACGACGAAGGTCGTCTCCGTGCGCATCGGGTCGAACTCGTCGACCTTGATCAGCACCGCCTCGGCGGCGTCGAGGCTGCCGGCGATCAGCGGGAAAAGGGAATGGGCCAGCGGCGTCGGACGCATCTCCGCCGCCTTCCACTCGAAGAGCGGGTCCGAAAAGGTAAGTCGAAGCTTCTGGAGGGCTCTGCTTACCGAGGGTTGTGTCAAGCCGACGCGAGCGGCCGCCTTCGTCGCGTTCCGAGCCTCGTAGAGCGCCCTGAAGACCTTGAGCAGGTTCAGGTCCAGGGCGTTGATCCGATCCGCCATTCGCCGAACCACCAGAACGGGTTGAGGTGATCATGCATAGCGCTGAGAAATTGTCCACCTTCGCGCTCATCGTCGGCGCGGGACCGGTCGGCGTCGGGATCGGCGCTCTGCTCTCGAAGCAGGATGTGCCCGTCTTGGTTGTGGATCAGAACGATGGCCCGACCGATTACTCGAAGGCCATCGGCGTCCATGCGCGCACGCTCGAGCTGATGCACGCCCTCGATCTCTCCGAGGCGATGGTCTCCGACGGCTATCCGATGTCCGACTACGGCCTCTGGGAGCAGGGCAAGTCCATCCTGGCGGCCTCCTTCCGCGACGTCGACACGCCCTATCCGTTCGTGCTGGGGCTGCCGCAGAGCCGGACCGAGCGACATCTTTCGGGCGCGCTGATCGACAACGGCGGCGCGATCCGCCGGCGCACCCGCCTGATCGAGATCGAATCCACCGGCGATCCGTCCCGCAACGACGCCAAGGCGGTCGCGCTGCTGGAGGGCGAGGACGGCCAGCGTTTCCGGGTCGAGGCGGATTGGCTGATCGGTTGCGACGGCAACCGCTCCCTGGTGCGCGAGCAGATGGGGGCCGGGTTTCCCGGTGGCGACTACAAGCGCGCGTTCATCCTCGGCGACGTCAAGATCGACTGGGACGGGCCGAAGCGCCATCTCCAGTTCCATCTCGGGCCGAACGGCTATCTGCTGATCATCCCGATGCCGCGGGGCATGCACCGCCTGATCGCTCAGACCGATCTCTCCTACGAGGACTTCCAGAAGCGCGAGCGCCCCGAGGCGACGCTGGAGGAGCTCCAGGCCATCGTCGATCGCAACGGACCCGGCGGCATCCGCGTGCACTCGCCCGAATGGCTCACCTGCGCGCCTTTCTACCACCGGATGGCGGACAAGGCGAAGGAAGGTCGCGTGCTGCTCGCGGGCGATGCGTTCCACCTGTACAGCCCGCTCGGCGCGCAGGGTCTCAATACCGGCTTCGGCGACGTCTTCAATCTCGGCTGGAAGCTGGGTTTCGTGGCCAAGGGCCATGCCGGGCCGGAGCTGATCGACACCTACGAGGCCGAGCGCCGGCCGATCGCCGAGATGATCCAGAAGATCACGGCCAAGACGACCCGCTTCATCACGGCGACCGCCTGGCACGAACGTCTCGCCCGGCGTATCGCGACGCCCAGGCTCGACCGCACCGATCGGGTCCAGAAGCGGCTGCCCACGCTGCTCGCCGGCATGATGCAGCGCTATCCCGCGACCGGGCCCCTGGCCGGGCCAGGGGTGGCCGGCCTGCCGGAGCCGGGCACGCGCATGCCCCATGCCTTCGTCGCCGACGGGGACGCCTACCTGCCGGTCGCGCGGCTGGTTCACGGCACCCGGTTCACGATCCTGCACATGGTCCGCCTCGGCCACGAGGAGGCCCTCCAGGCGGTCCGGCGCGTCACCGAGGAGCGGGCGGGCGGCCTTCCATATGCGGAATCGATCGTTGTGGCGCGGGAGATCTCCGCTCCGGTTGAGACGGCGGGTGTGCCCGTGTACGAGGACCGTCTGAGCCGCCTGTTCGACAAGCTGGCTTTCGACGAGGCGGCGGTGGTCTGCGTCCGCCCGGACGGCTTCGTCGCCGCCGCGGGGCGCGGCGCCACCCGGGCCGAGGCCGCCGAGCCCGTGTTCGCCTGGCTCGAGGGGCTGTTCGCCGCCGGTACCCAGGGCGGCCGGACGGAGAAGGGATATCGCGATGTGGCGTAAGCAGGCCGCCTTCTTCGACGTCGACGACACGCTGATCGACCTGAAGTCGATGTTCGCCTTCCAGGCCTTCTGGTACGCGAACGCGGAGGCGCATCGCGGCGAGGACGGCACCGCCCTCTACGAGGCCTTCCGCGAGCGGCTGTTCACGGAGGCCTCGCGGGAGGACCGGGCCGCGCTCAACCGGGCCTTCTACCGCAGCTTCGCCGGCCGATCCTGCGCCGAGGTTCGCGCGATCGCCCGGGCCTGGTTCGAGGCGGAGATCGAGGAGCGCGGCGACGCGCTCTGGGTCTCGTCGGCCTGCGAGCTGGTCCGCCGGTGCGCCGGGGCAGGCGCGGCGACCGTCGGGGTCAGCGGGTCGAGCCTGGAGATCCTGGAGCCGATCGCCGAGGCGCTGGGCCTCGACGCCCTGCTGGCGACGCGGCTGGAGGCGGTCGACGGCGTCTTCACCGGGGAGATCGTGCCGCCCCAGATGATCGGGACGGGCAAGGTCGAGTCCGTGCACGCCTTCGCCCGGGACAACAACCTGGACCTGGGCGAATGCGTCGCCTGCGGCGACCATACCAGCGATCTCGGCATGCTCCGCCTCGCCGGAAAGGCCTATGTGGTCGCCGGCGAACCGGAGATGGAGGCGATCGCCCGCCGGGAGGGATGGACGATCCTGCCGCGCGGCACGGCGCCGGCGGAAACCGCCGGCCTCGCCCATGTCTGAGGGTGCGACGGCCCCCGGTCGGGCGCCCGCCGGGTGCCCGCCGGGGGCCGGTCCGGCCGGACCGTCGGGGGCGAGCCTGCCGGACGGCTTCTCGGGCTCCCTCGACCGGGGCGGCTGGCGCCGGCGCGACGCGCCCGGCGTGCTCGATCGCCTGGTGCGCGACGACCTGCCGACGCTGGGCCTGCTCACGCCGGTGGAGAGCGACTGGGCACGTGGCTCGCCCGGGCCGGCGCCGGCCATGGAGGACCATGACCGGCACGTCGCGCTGGCCGACGCCCTCGGCTTCTCGGCCGTCTGGCTGCGCGACATCCCGCTCTTCGATCCGTCCTTCGGCGACGCGGGGCATGTCTGGGATCCGTGGACCTATGCCGGCTACCTGGCGGCGGTGACGCGGACCATCGCCATCGGCACGGCCGCGATCGTCGCCCCGCTCGACCACCCGCTGCACGTCCTCAAGCGGGCGGCGTCGATCGACCAGATCAGCGGCGGACGCTTCCTCCTGGGTCTGGCGGCGGGCGACCGGCCGTCGGAATTCCCGGCCTTCGGCGTGCCCATGGAGGCCCGCGGCGAGCGGCTGCGCGCCTGCGTCGACCTGATCGAGAAGGTCTGGCCGACCGAGCCCGATTTCTCCGGCGGCGACGTGCTGCCGCGACCGCGCCAGGCGGACGGCGTCCCGGTCGTCATCGTCGGCCGCGCCCAGCAGGATCCCGGTTGGATCGGTGCCCATGCCGATGCCTGGTTCGTGCCGCCCCAGCCGCTCGCCGGCGCCACGCGCCTGGCCGAGGAGTGGCGTCGCGTCTGCGCGAATGGCGGGGCGGAAGGGCCGAAACCGCTGCTCCAGCCCGTCCGCCTCGTCCTCGGCGCCGATCCGAGCGAGCCCGTGCGCGAGGGGCGCGGCGTGCTGACCGGCGGCATTCGCGCACTGGGCGACCATCTGCGGCGGCTGCGCGAGGCGGGCATCGACCATGTCGCCCTCAATCTTCGCCTGAGCCGCCGGCCGATCCCGGACGTGCTCCGCGACCTCGCGCCGCTCGCGGCGGGCTGACCGCGATCCCGGAGTCGCCGGAACCCGGCTTTCCCCGAGCGCGTTGACATCGCGAGGTGCGCGCCGTGGCGTCGACATCCGCTCTCCGGCGATACGGCCGTACCTCGAAAGAGGTCCACGAGCTTTCGCTTCTTTGCGCCAGGCTCCGCTAATTTTCCTGGCTGCGGAAGCCGCCTACGATGTATGGTCCGCCCCGGTTTCACGCCGATCGTCGGACAGGGGAGAGGCAGCATGAAGATCGAAGCCAAGGTTTCGAAAGGCCACCTGATCCGTTGCGATTGTGGCGAATCTTTCCTTGTCCGCAGCCTCGGCATCGGGGTCGAGTGCCCGAAATGCGGCGCCACCGCCCTGTCGACCGAGCTCGCCTCGGTTTTCTACGAGGAGCAGGCCCGCTTCGCCGACGCCGGCGACTGAGCCGGGCCTGAAAGACTTGCGCCGCGGCGTCGTCGGCCTTACCTGCCATCGGCGCGTCGCGTCCCGCGGCGCCGGTCCATGGCACGAGGCGAGCGAGGCCCGATGATGAGCGTCGAGGTCACCGGCATTTTCGGCCTGATCCTGCTGGTGCTGGTGATCTGGGCGATCGTCAGCACCGTGCAGTCGGGCGCGTCGACGGGCGGCAAGGTGATCTGGATCGTGGCGATCCTGATCTTCCCGCTCTTCGGCTTCCTCGCCTGGCTCCTCTTCGGCCCGAAGAAGCGATAGGCCGCGATCCCGGACGCTCGTGCTATCCCAGCAGGTCGCGCAGCCGGTACCAGGTGGTGCCCAGCACCAGCGCCGGCGTGCGAAGCCATCGGCCGCCCGGGAAGGGGCGGTGGGGGATGCGGGCGAAGACGTCGAAGCGCTCGGCCGTGCCCGCCACCGCCTCGGCCATCAGCTTGCCCGCCAGGCCCGTCAGCGCCAGCCCGTGGCCGGAGAAGCCCTGGGCGTAGAAGATGTTGGGCGCCACCCGCCCGAGATCCGGCAGGCGGTTGAACGAGATCCCGATCAGGCCGCCCCAGCAGTACTCGATGGCGGCGTCGGCCAGGTCCGGGAAGAAGCCGGTCATCTTGCGCCGGACCAGCGGCACCGGGTCGCGCGGCGCGGCCAGGGAATAGCTCACGCCGCCGCCGAACAGCATGCGGTGGTCCCGGCTGAGGCGATAATAGTTGAGCGCGAAGCGGACATCGGCGACCGCCAGGTCGGCCGGGATCAGGGCGCGGGCCCGGTCCTCGCCCAGCGGCTCGGTCGCCGCGATCCAGGTCAGCACCGGCATCAGGCGCGGGCGCACACGCGTCTCGACCTCGGGCGCGATCCCCGGCAGATAGGCGTTGCCGGCGAGGATGACGTGATCGGCGACGGCCCGCCCGCGCGCCGTGGTCAGCACCGCCGGCGTGCCGGCCTCCAGGCGTTCCACCCGGCTCGTCTCGAACAGGGTCGCGCCCGCCGCCTCGGCCGCCGCGGCGAGGCCGAGGGCGTAGTTCAACGGATGGAGCTGGCCGCTGCCCCGGTCGAGGAGCCCGCCGACATAGCGCGGCGAGGCGACGTAGTCGCCCAGACGCTCGCGCGGGATCATCTCCGCCCGGTCGTGGCCCAGGCCACGCCACTCGGCGAGATCGGCTTCCAGGTCGCGCATGTGCGAGCGCTTCATCGCGGCGAAGAAGTAGCCCCAGCGCAGGTCGCAGGCGATGGCGTGGCGCGCGACCCGATCGGCGATCAGCGCCTTCGCCTCCTCGGCCATGTCCCAGAGCCGCCGCGCCTCGTCGGGCCCGACCATGCCGGCGATGCTGCTCACCGTCTTGTTGAAGCCGGTGACGATCTGCCCGCCGTTGCGCCCCGACGCTCCCCAGCCGATCCGCTCGGCCTCCAGCAGCGTGACGGAATAGCCGCGGCCGGCCAGCTCCAGCGCGGCGGAGAGGCCGGTGAAGCCGCCCCCGACGACGGCGACGTCGCAACGTCGTTCGCCCTCCAGCGGCGGGCGCTCCGGCGCCGGGTTCGCGGTCGCGGCGTACCAGGAGCCGACATGCCCCGAGGGGGCGGCGGAGCGCGGCGGGGCCTCGGTCATGGGGGCGTTCTGCGGCCTCGGCGGTCAGAGCTCGAGGCCGACGGTCCAGTCGGTATCGCTGGCGCTGCCGCCCTCGGCGCCGAGGAAGACGCGGCCGCACGCCCCCAGCGCTGGCAGGCAGGCGGCGAGGAGGACCAGCGCCGCAAGGCGGCGCGCGGGCCGGGTGCCGGGGCTGGAGCGGTCGTGGACAGGGGAAACGCGCATGGCCCGACAGTCGCACGACGCCGCGCGCCCTGTCGATGCGGCACCGGGCTCGACGCGCGACCGGCCGCGGCGGTCCGGGACGGGCGCGCGCGGCGGGGCCCCGGGGCCGCCCGTCTTCAGCCCAGGAGCTTGCCTTCGTAGGCCAGCGGCACGAGGAACAGCAGCAGGATCAGCGCGATCGGGGCGGTGTACCATTGCCCCGGCTCCTCCCGCTGGCGGCTGCGGTAGTAGGCCGTGGCCAGCAGGCCGGCCGAGACGATGAAGTGCGCGGCGCCCCAGACGCTGCCGACGAGCCCGGTCCACCAGCCCAGCGCGTCGACGATCCAGCCGAGGATGGCGTAGGCGAGCGCGATCCCGACGAAGCCGGCCTCGATGATCAGCACGAAGATGAGCGTCGACTCGATGCCCTGATAGCCCAGGAAGCGCTTGAAGAAGGGCGGGCGCTCGGTCGGGTAGAACCACAGGATGGCGGCCAGGATGTAGATCGCGATGGCGTGCCAGACGGCGAATGACAGGCCGGCCGTGCCGTTCTCCCCGCCATAGGGGAAGAGCAGGACGCCCAGGACGATCGATCCGACCAGGGCCCAGATGAAGGCGCGGAACAGATTGCCGGCGGTCAGGGTCATCGGCGTGCCTCCCTCGACGGCCGCTCTTGCCCGGCGGCCCGCTTTGAGGACGCAACCGTACCGCGCCGTCGCCGTCCGCGCAACGCCGCTCCCGGTCCCGACAAGGGCCGCCGGGCGCCGTCGGCTACACCTTGAGCATGTACCAGTCGTATTCCAGCGGCGTGATGGTCGCGAAGAAGCGGTCGCGCTCGGCGCGCTTGAGCGGCAGGTAGACGTCCAGGAACGGCCGGCCGAAATAGTCCGCGAAGACGTCCGAGCCGTCGAGCAGGTCGAGCGCCATGACCCAGGACGAGGTCAGCACCTGCTCCACCTGGGCATAGGCGTTGCCGGAGACGGGCGGGCCGGGGTCGAGCCGGCGGACCAGCCCGTGATGGGCGCCGGCCAGTACCGCGGCCATGACCAGGTAGGGGTTGGAGTCCGCGCCGGCGACCCGGTGCTCGACCCGGCGGTCGGCGGGCGGGCCGGCGGGGATGCGCAGGGCGGCGGAGCGGTTGTTGACGCCCCAGACCGGCGCGTGCGGCGCGTAGGAGTGGGACTGGAACCGGCGATAGGCGTTCTGGTTCTGGGCGAACAGGGCCATGCCCTCGGCCATGGTCGCGGCCAGGCCGCCGATGGCGTGGCGCAGCGCCGGCGCGCCTTCCGGCGCCGGGTCGGCGAAGATGGGGGCGCCCGCGTCGTCGCGCAGGCTCAGATGGATGTGCAGGCCGTTGCCCGCCATCTCGGCGAAGGGCTTGGCCATGAAGGTGGCGACCAGCCCGTGGCGCGCCGCGACGCCCTTGACCACGCGCTTGAACAGGACCGCGTCGTCGCAGGCGGCGATCGGGTCGGCGACGTGCTGGAGATTGATCTCGTACTGGCCCGGCGCGTATTCGGACACGATCGAATCGACGGGGATGCCCTGGGCGCGCGCGGCCTCGGTCACGTCGTAGAGCAGGGCGTCGAAGTCGTAGAGCTCCTCGATGCCGTAGACCGAGGTGGTCGCCTGGCGCCGCCCGGTCAGCGGCGAGATCGGCGCGCGCGGCCCGCCGGTGGCATCGGGCTCCGGGTCGAGCAGGTAGAACTCCAGCTCGACCGCCACGACCGGGTGGTGGCCGTCGGCCTTCATGCGGTCGACGACGCGGCCGAGCACTGCGCGCGGGTCGGCGTAGAAGGGGCCGCCGCCCGGCTCCTCCATGGCGAGCATCACCTGGCCCGTCGGCCGCCGCGCCCAGGGGACGGGCACCAGCGAGCCCGGGACGGGCCGGCACGGCCGGTCGGCGTCGCCGTCGTCGAAGCCGAGACCCGTCTCCTCCACCGTCTCGCCCAGGATGTCGGTGGCGTAGAGCGAGCCGGGGAAGCCGACCCCCTCGGCGAACAGCTTGGCCAGCCCCTCGGCCGGCATCTTCTTGCCGCGCGGCACGCCGCAGGAATCCGGGATCAGGACGTCGATCTGGTGGATGTCGGGATGGGCGGCGAGGAAGGCCGCGACCTCGTCATCGGACGCGCCCTCGGCGGGCGCGGGGGGGCCGTCGGCGCTCATGATCGATCGCGGTTCCTCATGGACATCGGCCGCATCGTGGTCAAGGAATGGGAGGAGTCAAGGCGCGCGCGCCGGCCGGCCGGGCCGACGCGCCGCCGGCACAGGCAAGGAAGGGCGGCCGCCGGCCGTCCGGGAGATCGCATGCCGGAGCTCGAGACCTTCATCGCCGACAACCACATCACCGAGGTCGAATGCATCGTCCCTGACATCAACGGCATCGCGCGGGGCAAGATCCTGCCCGACGAGAAGTTCCTCGACGGCCTGACGAGCCGCGGCATGCGCATCCCGGAGGCGATCTTCGTCCAGACCGTCACCGGCGACTATCCGGCCGACGAAGACGTCACCGACGACGCGGTGATCGATGTCTACATGGTCCCCGACGCCGATTCGATCCGCGTCGTGCCGTGGTACGACGAGCCGACGGCCCAGGTCATCTGCGACTGCGAGTACGCCGACGGCAGCCCGGTGGAGATCTCGCCCCGCCACGTCCTGCGCCGGGTGGTCGGGCTTTACGAGGAGCGCGGCTGGAAGCCGGTCGTCGCCCCCGAGCTCGAGTTCTTCCTGGTCAAGAAGAACACCGACCCGGACTACCCGCTCGAGCCGCCGATCGGCCGCGCCGGCCGGCCGGAGACCGGGCGCCAGGCCTACGGCATCGACGCGGTCAACGAGTTCGATCCGATTTTCGAGAAGGTCTACGACTACTGCGAGAAGATGTTCCTGGACGTGGACACGCTGAGCCACGAATCGGGGGCGGCGCAGATCGAGATCAACTTCAACCACGGCGACCCGATCGAGCTCGCCGACCAGGTGCTGTTCTTCAAGCGCACGGTGCGCGAGGCGGCGCTGATGCACGACGTCTACGCCACCTTCATGGCCAAGCCGATGCAGTTCGAGCCGGGCAGCGCCATGCACCTGCACCAGAGCGTGATCGACGCCGAGACGGGGCGGAACCTGTTCGCCGACAAGAAGGGCGAGGATTCCGAACTGTTCCTGAGCTTCATCGCCGGGCTGCAGAAGTTCGTGCCGGCCTCGATGCCGCTCTTCGCGCCCAACGTGAACTCCTACCGCCGGCTCGACCCGCTCTCCGATGCGCCGATCAACGTCCACTGGGGGCGCGACAACCGCACCACGGGCTTCCGCGTGCCGGTCTCCGACGGGCCGGCGCGGCGGGTCGAGAACCGCGTCGCCGGGGCGGACGCCAATCCCTACCTGATGATCGCGGGCTCGCTGGCCTGCGGCTATCTGGGCATGACCCAGCAGCTCTCGCCCTCGACGCCGGTCGTCGGCTCGGCCAAGCGGCTCGCCTTCACCCTGCCGCGCCATCTCTGGGACGCCTTGCGCAAGTTCAGCGCGTCGAAGCCCCTGCGCGAGGTTCTGGGCGACAAGTTCGTCGACGCCATGTGGTACGTGAAGCTGACCGAGTACGACGCCTACCAGCGGGTAATCAGCTCCTGGGAGCGCGAGAACCTGCTGCTCAATGTCTGAGGCGTCGACAGCCGCGGGCGGCGCGGTGGGGGCGGGCGCGACGCCCACGGTGCTCGACCGGGCGAGGCCGGCCGACATCCGGCGCGACCCGTTCCCCCATCTGGTCGTCCGTGACGCGCTGCCGGCGGCGGTCTACGACCGGCTCGCCGCCACGCGGCCCGATTCGGACACCGTCGCCTGGGCCGGGCCGAAGCCGTCGAACATCCGCCTGCCGCTGTCGGCCCGGCGCATCCTCGACCACCCGGCGATCGATCCGGCCTGGAAGGCCTTCGTCGCCGCCCACGCGGCGCCCGCCTTCCTGGCCCGGGTGCTCGACCTCTTCGCCGAGGTCTGGCCGGATCTGCCGCCTGACCCGGCGGCTCTGGCCCGGGCCGGCACGACCCTGCTCGACGTCACCGGCATGCCCGACGGCGAGCCCGGCGACGGCCGGGTCCATCTCGACGCCCGGCTGGAGCTCAACACGCCGGTGACGGGCGGGGAGAGCCGGGTGCGCGGCCCGCATGTGGACACCGCCAACCGCCTGTACTCGGGACTGTTCTACCTGCGCGCCGCCGACGACCCGACGCCTGGCGGCGATCTCGTCCTCTACCGCTGGCGCGGGGGCGCGGTGCGCGATCCGCTGCGCTACGAGATCCCGGACGCCGAGGTCGAGGCGGTCGCCCGGGTGCCCTATGCCGCCAACACGCTCGTACTGTTCCCGAATCACCCGCATGCGCTGCACGGCGTCACGGCGCGCCCGCCGACGCCGCACGAGCGGGCCTACGTCTTCCTGACCGCCGAGGTGGTCGCCCACCGGTTCGGCGCCTGACGCGCGGCGATCGGGGTTAACCACGGCTTAAGATTTGGCATGCTCAACACTGCGGCATGCCGAGCGCCCCTGTAACGCCACCATCGCCGACCCCGATCTCGAGACCCGAGCATCCGTCCGGGCGCCTGTTCGCGGGCGCGCTCTGTCTCGCGGTCGCGAGCGTCCTGGCGCTCGTCCCCGTGCTCGGCCCGCGGGACGAGGCGAGCGGGGCGCTGGCGGGCGTGTTTCCGCCGGGTCACGGCACGATGGCGGCCTACGCGGCCGTCGCGGCGGCCGGCGGCACCCCGATCCGGGCCACCGGTGGCGGCCTTGTCTGGGTCGCCCGGTCGGCGGAGCCGGGTTTCGCCGGGCGGCTGAGGGCCGCCGGCGCCTGGCTCGTCCTCGATCCCGTCGTCGCCGCCGGCTGCCTTGCGCCCTCCGATGCCGAGGCCAGGGCCGTGGCGGCCGGTCCGCCCCCGGCACGATCGACCCCGGCACGATCCGACATGGCACGATCCACCACCACAAGACCGACCCCCATCGACCGAGGCGGGGCGAGCGAGGACATCGCGGGATGACGACTCTCGACGATCTCAGAACCGGAGCGGCGAGATGGTTCGTCGCCGGTCTTTGGCTGCATGTCCCGTTGATCGCCCTGATCGCTTGGCTGAACGACACACTCGACGGCACGGCCGTCGGCCTTGCGGTCGTCTTCGCCGGCCTCGCCACGGGCGCCTGGGCCTGGCGCGGCGCCGGGCCCGTCACGCGCTACGCCGTCGCGCTCGCGATGGTCGGCATGGTCTCGCTCATGGTCCTGCGCGCGGCCGGGCCGTGGCAGATCGACATGCACATGTACTACTTCGCCGCCTTCGCGATGCTGGCGGCGTTCTGCGACTGGCGGACCGTGGTGGTCGCCGCGGCCGCGACGGCGGCGCACCATCTGGTCCTCAATTTCGCGATGCCCTACGCGGTTTTTCCGGAAGGGGCGAGCTTCGGCCGCGTCCTGCTGCACGCCGGCATCGTCGTGCTGGAGACCGGGGTCCTGGTCAAGCTGACGCTGTCGCTCGAGCGGCTGTTCGCGACCTCGGCCGAAGCCGTGGCCCGGGCCGAGGCGGCGGCCGCGGAGGCCGAGCGCCTGTCGGCCGAGCGCACCGAACTCGACGCCGCCAACCGGGAGGAGCGGCGCGCCGCGCTGCTGTCGCTGGCCGAGACCTTCGAGAGCACGGTCAAGACGGCGATCACGACGGTCGATCAGGCGGCCGGCGCGATGCGCCGGGACGCCGACGGCCTGGTCGAGACCGCGCGCGACGCCGATGTCCAGGCACGCACCGTCTCCGAGGCCTCGCGGCGGATGACCGGCGATGTCGACAGCGTCGCCTCGGGCTCGGAGGAACTCGCCGCCTCGATCGCGGAGATCGGCCGGCGCGTCGGCGACGCGGCGACGCTCGCGCGCGAGGCGGTCGGCTACGCCGGCCAGGCCGACGAGAAGGTGGCCGGCCTGGCCGAGGCCGCCCGCAAGATCGACGACGTGGTAAAGCTGATCGCCGACATCGCCGAGCAGACCAACCTGCTGGCGCTCAACGCGACCATCGAGGCCTCGCGCGCCGGGGAGGCGGGCAAGGGCTTCGCCGTCGTCGCCAACGAGGTCAAGAGCCTCGCCACCCAGACCGCCCAGGCGACCGAGCGCATCGGCTCCCAGGTCTCGGAGATGCAGGCGGCGACCGGCGGCACGGTCGAGGCGATCCGGACCATCACGGGCGTGATCCAGCGCCTCGACGAGAACGCCGGCGGCATCGCCTCGGCGATCGAGGAGCAGGACGCGACGACCCGCGGCATCGCCGGATCGGTGCATCAGGCCGCCGACGCCACGCGCCAGGTCTCGGACGCCATCGCCACGGTGACCACCGCGGCGGAGCGGACGGGGGAGACGGCGGGGCGGGTGCATTCCGGCGCCGACGACACGACGCGGGAGATCGAGGCCCTGCGCCGGGCGCTCGACGACTTCCTCGACCGTCTGCGCGCCGCGTAGGTCGGGTGAACGAAGAGAACCCGACGGGGCCCGGCGCCGGCTCTCGCCCCGGCGCGTCGTCGGCGCTAGACTGGGGGGCGTGACGACCCGGACCCTGCATAGCGAGCTGCTCGTCCTCTGCGCGCGGATCGGCTACACGCCGCCGCGGTAACGGCGCGATGCCCGGCCGCGCCGCCGGCCGTCTTCCGTCCGTGACCGACCGAGAGAGCAGGGGGCCCCGATGTCCGTCTCCGACACCCGCGCCCCGGGCCATGCGCCCGATCCGCGGCGCGCGCTCGACACCGCCCATCATCTCCACCCCTTTACCGACCACCGCACCCTGCACGGGGAAGGCGGGACGCGCATCATCGAGAGCGCGGACGGGATCTACCTGCGCGATTCCGAGGGGCGGCGCATCCTCGACGGCATGGCCGGGCTGTGGTGCGTCAATGTCGGCTACGGCCGGGGGGAACTGGCCGACGCGGCCGCCGAGCAGATGCGCCGGCTGCCCTACTACAACGCCTTCTTCAAGACCGCGACGCCGCCCTCCATCGATCTGGCCGCGCGGCTGGCCGCGCTGACGCCGGCGGGGCTGAACCGCGTCTTCTTCGGCTCCTCGGGCTCGGAGTCGATCGACACGATGATCCGGCTCGTGCGCCACTACTGGAACCTGAAGGGCGAGCCGCGGCGAAAGACCTTCATCAGCCGGCGCTACGCCTATCACGGCTCCACGGTCGCGGCCGCCTCGCTCGGCGGCATGACGCCGATGCACCGCCAGGCCGACCTGCCGCTGCCGGGCTTCGTCCATGTCATGCCGCCCTACTGGTGCGACTACGGCGGCGACGAGGATCCGGAGGTGTTCGGCCGGCGCGCCGCCGACGCGATCGAGGAGCGGATCCTGGAGCTCGGCCCCGACAGCATCGCGGCCTTCGTCGGCGAGCCGATCCAGGGCGCCGGCGGGGTCATCGTGCCGCCCGACAGCTACTGGCCGCGGGTGCAGGAGATCTGCCGCCATTACGGCATCCTGCTGGTCGCCGACGAGGTGATCTGCGGCTTCGGGCGGACCGGGCACTGGTTCGGCTCGGACCTCTACGCCATCGAGCCGGACCTGATGACGCTGGCCAAGGGCATCACCTCGGGCTACCTGCCGCTCTCCGCCCTGATGGTCGGCGACCGGGTGGCCGAGACCCTGATCGAGGAGGGTGGCGAGTTCTTCCACGGCTATACCTATTCGGGCCATCCGACGGCCTGCGCCGTGGCGCTCGCCAATCTCGACATCATCGAGCGCGAAGGCCTGGTCGAGCGGGTGCACCGGGACACCGGGCCCTATCTCCAGGCGCGGCTGCGCGAAACCTTCGCCGACCACCCGATCGTCGGGGAGGTGCGCGGCGCGGGATTCCTGGCGGCGATCGAGCTGGTCGCCGACCGGCGCACGCGCGCGCGGTTCGAGAACTACGGCGCCGTCGGCACCCGCTGCCGCGACCACGCCTTCCGCAACGACCTGGTCATGCGCGCCGTGCGCGACGCCATGGTCATGTCGCCGCCGCTGATCGCCACGCGTGACGAGATCGACGAGCTGGTCGACAAGGCGAAGGTCGCCATCGACGCCACGGCCCGGGACCTGGGAAGGGTCTAGGCGCCCGAGGGGGCTCGCTCAGCCCCCCAGCACGCGCCCCGCGACCGCGTCGAGCTTCGCCGCCAGAGCGGGGTTGCGGGCGTCGGGCGGGGTGATGATGGCGGTGTCGAGGGCGGTGTGGCAGCCGCGCTCGCACGCCGTGGCGCGCCCGGCCAGCCGCGGGGCGACGGCGCCGACCAGGGAGCGGGCCTTGTCGGCGTTGTCGTGCAGGACCCGGACGACCGCCTCGACCGAGACGTGGTCATGGTCAGGGTGCCAGCAGTCGTAATCCGTGACCATGGCGACGGTGGCGTAGCAGAGCTCGGCCTCCCGGGCGAGCTTGGCCTCGGGCATGTTGGTCATGCCGATCACGTCGCAGCTCCAGGACCGGTAGAGCTCGGACTCCGCCTTGGTGGAGAACTGCGGGCCCTCCATGACCATGTAGGTGCCGCCGCGCACATGGGGGATGCCGAGCTCGTCCGCCGAGGCCTCCAGCGCGTCGCCCAGCCTCCCGCAGACCGGATCGCCCAGGCCGACATGGGCGACCAGGCCCGTGCCGAAGAAGGTCTTGGTCCGGTTGACCGTGCGGTCGATGAACTGGTCGACGATCACGAAGGTGCCGGGCGCCAGTTCCTCCTTCAGCGAGCCGACCGCCGAGACCGAGACGATCTCCGTCGCGCCGGCGCGCTTGAGCGCGTCGATATTGGCGCGGAAGTTCAGCTCCGTCGGCGGGATGCGGTGGCCGCGGCCGTGGCGCGGCAGGAAGACCACCGGCACGCCGGCCAGCGTGCCGCGCAGAACCTGGTCCGACGGCGCGCCGAACGGGCTTTCCACCGTCTCCCAGCGCGTGTCGGCCAGGCCCGGTATGTCGTAAAGCCCGCTGCCGCCGATGATGCCCAGGACGGGCGGCGTGCCCGGTTCCGCCATGACGTGCTGCCTCGTGGTCGTCGCGCGGCGTCCTCGCGCGTGGGGAAGGGGGAGCGGCGGCGGCCCACGCCGCCGGACGGCGACCTGGAGGATACCGGGCCGGCACCCGAGTTCAAGCGCCGAGGCGCCGCTTGGGCCGTCGCGAGGCCGGCAGGGCCTCACCATTCCTTTGCCCGATGGGTTGTATAATTAGCTTACTAATAGTGACATAGATGTTACATTTTAGAATCTTCGGTTGTATACCGCGCTATGTCGCATAAGTTGGGTCGGGACACCCGATTAGCGTCGCGCATCAGGAAATTTCGCGACGCACCCCGTCACCGCCGGCCTCGGCCGGCGGCCGGGCCTGCCGGGATTGCACCGCTTCGGCGGGCGACCCGCCGGGTCCGACCCCCGGGAGACGAGGAGGATGCCCCCATGTCCGAATCCCGAACCGAACCGGACCGCCTGCCGGGCAAGTCGCGCGGATCCCCGGCTTGCGAGGGCAAGGTGCCGGCGACCGAGTGCGCGGGTTCGGCCGCCGGCGCCGTCTCGGCGTCGGAGGCGCTGACGAGCGTCCTGGCCGGTCACGCGGCGTCGATCGACCATGTCGCCATCGCCGTGCGCGATCTGGAGACGGCCGTCGAGTTCTACAGCACGCTCGGCTTTGCCGTGCAGTCCAGGCTGGAGACCCGCGGCGCGCGTACCGGCATGATGTCCGCCGTGATGACCGCGGGACCGGTGACCTTCGTGCTGCTCGAGGGAACGTCGCCGGAATCCCAGGTCAGCCGCTATGTCGAGAACTACGGCCCCGGCGTCCAGCACGTGGCGATCGCGGTCGAGGACATCGAGCATGTCTGCGCCGCGCTGGAGGAGGCGGGGCTCGACTTCCAGACCGACCTGATCGAGGCGCCGGACCTGCGTCAGCGCTTCACCACCCGGTGCCCGAATTCCGGGATGATGCTCGAGATCATCGAGCGCATGGACAACCCGAACTTCTCCGAAGACAGCGTCGAGAAGCTGTTCCGCCAGCTCGAGCAGGCCGACAGCTACTGTGGCGGCGCGCCTTCCGCCGCGCCCGAGTCCGGGCGCCCGGCCGGCGGCCCGTTCCTCGCCGCCGGCCGGCGACCGCCCCGAACAGGAGCTTCGCGACATGACCGAGGCCGTCCACGCCCTGAGCCGCGAGGAAGCCGCGCTGCTGCCGAGCGACGACGACGTCGCCTTCTACCGGGAGCATGGCTGGTTCGTCACCGGCAAGGTCTTCTCCGACGAGGAGATCGACGCCTTCCTGGAGGCCAGCCGGCGCTACTACGACGGCGAGCGCGATCGCCCGCTGCCCGTGATGCCCGCCAAGGTCGCCTACTGGCGCCCCGGGGAGGGCAACACCGCCCGCAACAACGACTACATCCATTTCGAGAGCGCCGCCTTCCGCGGGCTGCTGACCAAGCCGCTGATCGGCGCGATCGCCGCCCGGCTGGCCGGCGCGTCGGAGATCCGGGTGTTCAACACGACGCTGCTCTATAAGCCGCCCGAAGCCGAGGCCGATCCGGGCGAAGGCTTCGGGCGCACGGTGGTGCCGTGGCACTTCGACCGGCACTACTGGCAGACCTGCACCTCCGACGAGATGCTGACCGCCTTCATCCCCCTGCACGACTGCGACGAGACCACGGGCACGATCACCATGGTCGACGGCAGCCATGCCTGGGATGAGATCGACGATGGCAAGGATTCGACCTCGCGCCACTTCGCCAAGCGCGACGTCTCCGAGCTGGAGGAGATGCTGGCCGAGAACGCGGCGGCCAACGGCGTGGGGGTGACCAAGGTGCCGATGCGCCTTAAGAAGGGGCACATCAGCTTCCACCACTGCCGCACCTATCACGGCAGCGGGCCCAACCGCTCGGCCGCGCCGCGCCGCGCGATCTCCCTGCATCTCCAGGACGGCGCCAACGCCTGGCGGCCGCACCGGCTCTCCGACGGCAGCGTGCTCGTCTACAACAACGACGAGCTGGTCCGCCGCGATGCCGCCGGCGATCCGGACTACGCCGATCCCGACTTCTGCCCCGTGATCTGGCCCGCCGACGCGGGCCGCTGAGCTGGTTTCCGGAATATCCGCCGCCCCGGATCCGGCACCCGGCCGGGCCGGGGGCGGTCGCCCCGGCAGGAGGACTTGCCATGCGCCTCGACCGCGCAGCACTCCACGCCTCGGTCTCCGACCCGTGCCTGGAGTCGATGAATTTCCTCAACGAGATCACGATGCGCTATCCGGACGCGATCTCGTTCGGCCCCGGCCGGCCCTATGACGGCTTCTACGAGATCGCCGACATCCGGCGCAATCTGGACGCCTATGTCACGCATCTGCGCGAGGCGGAGGGGCGGGAGGAGCGCGCCATCGTCCGCGCGCTCTTCCAGTACGGCGCGACGGCGGGCCAGATCCGCGAGCTCGTCGCCCGGATGCTGCGCCGGGACGAGGGCATCGACGTCGATCCCGCCGCGCTCGTCGTCACGGTCGGCTGCCAGGAGGCGATGCTGATCGTGCTGCGCGCGCTCTTCGCCGACCCCGACCAGGTGCTGCTGGTCACCGAGCCCTGCTATGTCGGCATCGTCGGCGCGGCACGGCTCCTGGGGCTCGAGGTCGTCGGCGTGCGCGAGGCCGGCGGCGGGCCAGACCCGGCCGACCTGGCGGCCAAGCTGGCGGCGCTGCGCGCGCGCGGCAAGCGGGCGCGGGCCTTCTACGTCAATCCCGATTTCGCCAATCCCTCCGGCCTTACCATGTCGGTCGAGGAGCGCCGGGCCCTGCTCGACGCGGCGGAGGCCGAGGAACTCGTGCTGCTGGAGGACAACGCCTATGGCCTCTTCACCGCGCCGGGCACCCGCCTGCCGACGCTGAAGTCCCTCGATACCGGGGGCCGGGTGGTCTATCTGGGCTCGTTCTCCAAATCCGCCTTTCCGGGCGTGCGGGTCGGCTTCGCCATCGCCGACCAGCCGGTCGACGGCCCGGGCGGGACCGGGCTGCTGGCCGACGAGCTCTCCAAGATCAAGAGCATGGTCACCGTCAACACGCCGGCGCTGTGCCAGGCGGTGGTGGGCGGGCTGCTGGTCCGCCACGCCGACAACATCGAGGCGGCCAACGCCAAGTCGATCGGCTGGTACGAGACCAACCGGGCGACGCTGCTCGACGCCCTGGCCGAGGCCTTCCCGGAGGAGGCCGGCTGGGCGGCGGAGGTCCGGTGGAACCGTCCGCGCGGCGGCTTCTTCCTGACCGTCGACGTGCCTTTCGCGGCCGACGCCGAGGCCCTGGCGGTCTCCGCCGGCACCCATGGCGTGATCTGGACGCCGATGTCGAGCTTCTATCTCGGCGCTGGCGGGGAGCGCCAGCTCCGCCTGTCATACAGCTACCTCACGCCGGACCAGATCCGCGAGGGCGTGCACCGCCTCGCCGGGTTCGTACGCGACCGGATCGAGGGCGGCGCCGGCGCGGCGCGCCCCCTCTCGACGGCCGCCATCGCCGAGTGATAGACCGGCACGACCCCCGGGCGAGGACGATCGAAGGATCGGCGCGCCCGACGGGAGCCACTTTTCCCGCCTCGCAGTCCGAACCGCCGACGGAACCATGGTCAATCTGCTGCTCTATGCCGGAACGGTGCTGATCTGGGGCACCACCTGGCTGCCGATCAAGATGCAGCTCGGCGTCGTGCCGGTGGAGGTCTCGGTCGCCTATCGCTTCCTGATCGCCTCGGTCCTGCTGTTCGCGTTCTGCGCGGTCCGCGGCCTGCCGATGCGGTTCCGGGCGCGCGACCACCTGTTCATCGCGGCCCTCGGCCTGTGCTTCTTCTCGACCAACTACCTGCTTATCTACAACGGGAGCGCTTACCTGACGTCGGGGCTGGTGGCGATCGTCTTCTCCACCATCGTGGTGATGAACATCGCCAATGCCGGCCTGTTCTTCGGGCGCAAGCCGGAGGCGCGGGTCATCGCCGGCGCGGTGCTTGGCATCGTCGGGCTGTGCGTGACCTTCTGGCCCGAGCTGGCGGCCTTCAGCCTGGACCGCGGCGGCAGCCTGGGGCTGATCCTGTGCCTGGCCGGAACCCTGTCGGCGAGCTTCGGCAGCATGGCGTCGTCGCGCAACAGCCAGGCCGGCGTGCCGGTGGTCCAGGCCAACGCCTTCGGCATGGGCTACGGCGCGGTCTTCATGCTGATCTACGCCGCCGCATCCGGGGCGAGCTTCACCTACGAGCCGACGCTCGGCTACACCTTCTCGCTGCTCTATCTGGCGCTGTTCGGCTCGGTCTTCGGCTTCGGCTGCTATCTGAGCCTGGTCGGGCGCATCGGGCCCGAGCGGGCGGGCTATGCCACCGTGCTGTTCCCGATCATCGCGCTCGGCCTGTCGACGGTGTTCGAGGGCTACCAGTGGTCCCTGCGCGAGGGCGTCGCCGTCGCCCTGATCCTGGCCGGCAACACCCTGATCCTCGCCAAGCCCGCGCCGAAGACGCCGGCCGCCAAGCCGGGACGAGCATAGGTCGGCCGAGCGAAGCGAGCCCGACAGGATCGCCCGGTCCGGGGTCGGAGACGTCGGGCTCGCTGGCGCTCGACCGACCTACGAAGTCCCCGTCTACGCCCTTCTCATTTCGTCATCCCCGCGAAGGCGGGGATCCAGTCGTCGTGCGGATTCGCTCGCGATCGGATGAATGGTGCGTGCCGGAACAACTTGGATCCCCGCTTTCGCGGGGATGACGAATACATGGACGTGACGAAGGACGTCTTCGTGCGTTGGAGCCGTCGCTGTTCGATCCGGCGTCGGCGCGATGTGGGGATCGCTTCGCTCTTCCGACCCCGACATCATGGTTGCTACGATGGCGGCCGAGATCGTTCCCGCCTCACAAGGGCAGGGCGCTCTGGTCCCGGGCGGCTTGGCCGCCGGCGAGCTCGGGCATCGCCTCGGCGATCAGGTCCTCCTCGGCCTCGGTCAGCAGCGCGTCGAGCGCGCCGCCATAGACCTGCTCCCGGCCGATCTCCAGCAGGACCGGGACGGCGAGGGGGGAGATCCGCTCCAGCGGCTTGTGGACGATCCGGCCGGCGACGCGGGCCAGCATCCCCTGGATGCGGCCGACGTCGATCAGCCCGCGCGCGGCGTCCGCCCGGGTCGCGCGCAGCAGCACGTGGCCCGGCTCGTGCCGGCGCAGGACGTCGTAGATCAGGTCGGCGTTGACCGTGACCTGCTTGCCGGTCTTCTCGTGACCCGGATGGCGCCGCTCGATCAGCCCGGCGATCACCGCGACATGGCGGAAGGTCCGGCGCAGCATGGAGCTCTCGTCCATCCAGGCCTCCAGGTCGTCGCCCAGCATGTCCTGGTCGAACAGCGCGCCCAGGCTGCCCGGATACTCGTAGGCTGGCCGCAGGCTCCACACCGCCAGCACGTAGTCGGTGGCGACGAAGCCCAGCGGGCCCAGGCGCGCACGCTCCATCCGCTTGGTCAGCAGCATGCCGAGCGTCTGGTGCGCGTTGCGCCCCTCGAAGCAGTAGGCGACCAGGAACTGCTTGCCGGCGCGCGGGAAGGTCTCGACCAGCAGCGTGTCGCGGCGCGGCAGGAGCGAGCGCCAGCGCTGCAGGCGCAGCCACTCGTGTACCGGCTCCGGCAGCTCGGCCCAGCGCGCGGGGTCCTGCAGCAGCCCGCGCACCCGGTCGGCCAGATGGGTCGACAGCGGCAGCCTGCCGCCGGCATAGGCGGGGACCTTGGGCTCGCCCTCGCCGCCGCGGGTGACCTCGACCACCGTGTCGCGCAGCCCCTCGAAGCGCAGCAGCTCGCCCGCGAACACGAAGGTGTCGCCGGGCTCCAGGCCCTGGACGAAGTACTCCTCGATCTCGCCCAGGACCCGGCCGCGCCTGAGCCGGACCTTGAGCGTCGTCGCCTCGACGATCGTGCCGACATTCATGCGATAGGCCCGCGCCACGTCCTTGCGCGCGATGCGCCAGAGCCCGTCCTCGCCGCGCACGAGACGGTGCCAGCGGTCATAGGCGCCCAGCGCGTAGCCGCCGGTGGCGACATAGTCGAAGACGTCGTCGAACGTCTCCCGCTCCAGCCCGGCATAAGGCGCGGCCGAGGTCACCTGCGCGTAGAGCGCGTCGGCGTCGACCGGCCCGGCGCAGGCCGTGCCGAGAATGTGCTGGGCCAGGACGTCGAGCCCGCCCGGCGGCGGCGGGTCGCCGTCGAGGGTCATGGCCGCGATGGCGTCGAGCGCGGCGCGGCACTCCAGCACCTCGAACCGGTTGCCGGGGACGAGCAGGGCGCGCGAGGGCGTGTCGAGGCGATGGTTGGCCCGGCCGATGCGCTGGAGCAGGCGGCTGACGCCCTTGGGCGCCCCGACCTGGATGACGAGATCGACCGCCGCCCAGTCGATGCCGAGATCGAGCGACGAGGTCGCGACGACGGCGCGCAGCCGGCCCTCGCCCATCGCCGTCTCGACCTTGCGGCGCTGCTCGCGCGACAGGCTGCCGTGATGGAGCGCGATGGGCAGCGTCGCCTCGTTCAGGCGCCAGATTTCCTGGAACACGATCTCCGCCTGGGCGCGGGTGTTGACGAAGATCAGCGTCGTGCCCGCCTCCTTCAGGCGCTCGTAGATCGTCGGCACGGCATAGGCGCCCATGTGCCCGGACCAGGGTGGCGGGGTCTCGCACTCCAGGATCTCGACCCGGGCGCGGGCGCCGGAGCGGCCGATCACCCGGCGGACATCGCCGCCCTCGGCCCGGCCCGTCCGGCTGAGCCAGGCGGTCAGGGCGTCGGGATGGGCGACCGTCGCCGACAGCCCGACCCGCCGGGCCTTCGGCGCCAGCGCCGCCAGGCGGGAGAGGCCGAGCGCCAGCAGGTCGCCGCGCTTGGTGCCGGCGAGCGCGTGCAGCTCGTCGACCACGACGCAGCGCAGGCCGGTGAAGATCCGGTCGGCGTCGGGGTAGGAGAGCATCAGCGCCAGGCTCTCCGGCGTCGTCATCAGCAGATGGGGCGGGTTGCGGCGCTGGCGCTCGCGCTTGGCCTGGGGCGTGTCGCCGGTGCGCGTCTCGTGCCGGATGGGCAGGCGCATCTCGGCGATCGGCAGGTCCAGGTTGCGGTGGATGTCCACCGCCAGGGCCTTGAGCGGCGAGATATAGAGCGTGTGCAGCCCGGCACGCGGCCGCTCGGCGAGCTCGACCAGCGAGGGCAGGAAGCCGGCCAGGGTCTTGCCGCCGCCGGTCGGGGCGATCAGCAGCGCGCTCTCGCCGGTACGCGCGGCGTCGAGCAGCGCGCGCTGGTGGGCGTGCGGCACCCAGCCGCGCGACGCGAACCAGCCCTCGAACAGCGGGGGCAGCGGCGCGCCATCGGTCGGGGCCGGCGGGGCGTCGGGGCTGTCGAGCGCGAGGGAGGGGCGGTCGGCGTCGCCGTCCATGACCAGGGACTATAGCAACCGCGACGCCGCCGGCCAGCCCCGGGGCCACTGCGCCGGGACGATTGCGCGCGGCCGGCGTCCTGCGTCATACCGGACGTGCCGGCCGGCCGGGTCGGGCGAGGGGAGGGGAGGGCGACGCCATGACGATGTCACGGATGGTCGCGGCCGCGGCCGCGATTGGCGCTCTGGCGCTGGGCGCCTGCGCCGGCCCGGCGGGGACGGGCGGAGACGGTGCAGAGGCGACCGGGCCGGGCCGGGCAACGGAAGCCGGCCTCGCCGCACGCGGCAACGAGCCTGGTTGGACGCTGGAGATCGCCGACGGCCGGCTCGTCTATGTGGGCGACTATGGCGAGACCCGTCTCGAGGCGCCGGTCGAGGGGTCGACGCGGCGCGACGGTGCGACGGTCTACCGCGCCGCGACGGAGGCCGGGCCGCTGACCGTGATGGTCCGCGAGACCCTCTGCGGCGACTCGATGACCGGGATGCCCTATCCGCGCACGGTGACCGTCGAGACGCCGGAGCGTAACCTCTCCGGCTGCGGCGGCGACCCGGCCGCGCTGCTCGCCGATGGGCCGTGGCGGGTGGTCGCGCTTGCCGGCGAGACGGTGCCGGCCGACAGCGCGCCGACGCTCGACTTCGACGCGCAGGGCGGGCTCGCCGGATCGGCCGGCTGCAACCGCTATCGCGCCACCTACACGCTGACCGGCGAGGGACTCACCGTCGGCCCGGCCGCGGCGACGCTGATGGCCTGCCCCGACCGGGCCGTCGGCGAGCGGGAAACCCGGTTCCTCGCCTTCCTGGAGACGGTGCGCCGCTTCTCGGTCGAGCCCGACGGTCGCCTCGTGCTCCACGCCGAGGACGGGAGACGACTTGTCGCCGCCCGTGTATGACGGGTCTCGGTTTCCCCTTTATCACGAGGAATTGGCCGTAAACCCCTGTCGATTGACAACCTTCCGGGGGGTCGCTTTCATGCCTGCAAGCGATGGTGCGATGCGGCGGCGCGCTGGCGACGGTGCGCGGCGGCGACCATGAACGGGACAAGCCCGGAAGGGCGGGAGGCTTCTTCGTGATGATCGACCGGACGACATTTCCGACCCGCAGGACGCTCGGCGCGCTCGCCGGAAGCGTCGCGGCGGTGGCTCTGATGGCGGGCCCCGCGGCGGCCCAGGAGTCCGACCAGCTCAATGTCTACAACTGGTCGGACTATATCGGCGAGGACACGATCGCGAACTTCGAGGAGGAGTTCGGCATCGAGGTCTCCTACGACGTCTACGACAACAACGAGACCGTCGAGGCGAAGCTGCTGGCCGGCAATTCGGGCTACGACATCGTCGTGCCGACGGCCATGCCGTTCCTGGCGCGGCTGATCCAGGCCGGCGCGCTCCAGCCGCTCGACAAGTCGAAGATCCCCAATCTGGAGAACCTGGACCCGGCGCTGATGGAGCGGGTCGCGACGGCCGACCCGGGCAACGAGCACGGCGCCATCTACCAGTGGGGCACCAACGGCATCGGCGTGAACGTCGACATGGTCGAGGAGCGGCTGGGCGAGATCCCGAGCTCCTGGGACCTGATCTTCGACCCGGAGACGGTCGCCAAGCTCGCCGATTGCGGCGTGACGATCCTCGATTCCGCCGACGAGGTTATGGGCGTCGCGATCAACTACCTGGGCGGCGACCCGCATGCCGAGGACACGGAGATGCTGGACCGGGCGACGGAGCATCTGATGCATGTCCGTCCGCATGTCCGCTACTTCCATTCCTCGCAGTACATCAACGACTTGGCCAACGGCGAAATCTGCGTCGCCATGGGTTTCTCCGGCGACATCTTCATCGCGGCCGACCGGGCGGCCGAGGCCGACAACGGGGTGGATATCCGCTACATCATCCCCGAGGAAGGCACGCTGATCTGGTTCGACATGATGGCGATCCCGGCCGACGCGCCGCATCCCGACGCCGCGCACAAGTGGATCGACTACATCCTGCGGCCCGAGGTAATGGCCGGCATCACCAACTATGTCTGGTACGCCAACGCGGTGCCCGACTCGCTGGAAATGGTCGACGAGGAGATCAAGACCGACCCGGCCATCTTCCCGGGCCCGGAGATCCAGGAGAGCCTGTTCGCCGCGGTGACCAAGTCGCCGCGCTACAATCGCCAGGAGACCCGCGCCTGGACGCGCGTGCGCACGGGCCAGTAGGCTCGCCCTGTCCGCCCCGGCGGTCCGATTTCCGGGCCGCCGGGCACGGGCTCGCCTCCTCCAGGAGGGGTCCATGACTCTGGCCGACGGGTCGGCCCCCCACGCCCCGAAGGACCACCGCGGCGGCGCCCCGGTCGACGACGCGCCCTGGCAGCGCCCCGGCGCCGAGCCCTATGTCCGCATCCAGGGCGTCACCAAGCGATTCGACGACTTCGTCGCCGTCGACGACGTCGATCTCGACATCTACAAGGGCGAGTTCTTCTCCCTGCTCGGCGCGTCGGGCTGCGGCAAGACGACCCTGCTGCGCATGCTCGCCGGCTTCGAGACGCCGAGTTCGGGCCGGCTCTTCATCGACGGCGTGGATGTCACGGATGTCCCGGCCTACGAGCGGCCGGTCAACATGATGTTCCAGTCCTACGCCCTGTTCCCGCACATGACGGTGGAGCAGAACGTCGCCTTCGGCCTGCGCCAGGACGGCGTGCCCAGGGCCGAGATGCGCGAGCGCGTGGCCGAAGCGCTCGACCTCGTCCAGCTCGAGCGCTTCGCCCGGCGCAAGCCGCACCAGCTCTCCGGCGGCCAGCGCCAGCGCGTCGCGCTCGCCCGCAGCCTCGTCAAGCGCCCGAAGCTGCTGCTGCTCGACGAGCCGCTGGCCGCGCTCGACAAGAAGCTGCGCGAGCGCACCCAGTTCGAGCTCGTCAATATCCAGGAGACCGTCGGCATCACCTTCGTGGTCGTCACCCACGACCAGGAGGAGGCGATGACCATGTCGACCCGCATCGCCGTGATGAAGGACGGCCGCATTCTCCAGACCGGCCCGCCGGCGGAGATCTACGAGTTCCCGAAGTCGCGTTACGTCTCGGAGTTCATCGGCCAGGTCAACACCTTCGAGGGCCGGATCGCCGTCGACGAGGCCGACCACGCCGTGATCGAGAGCGCCCAGTCGGGCTGCGACATCCGCCTAGATCACTCGGTCCCCGGCGTCGAGGGCCAGACCGTCTGGGTCGCCCTGCGCCCGGAGAAGCTGGCCATCACCAAGGAGGCGCTGGAGCCGGGGCCGAACCGGGCGGCGGGAACGGTCGAGGAGATCGCCTATCTGGGCAGCGTGTCCACATATCTGGTGCGCCTGGACACCGGCGTGACGGTGCGGGTCATCACCCAGAACGCCTTCCGCATGGTCGACCGGCCGATCACCTGGGAGGACCGGGTGTGGGTGAGCTGGCCGTCCGACGCGGCGGTGGTCCTGCATGACTGACGCCGCGGCCGGCGAGCCCGGGTCCGTCGGGCGCGCCGGCGCGGCGCTCGGCCGGCGGCTGCGGGCCCGGCTGCACCGCTCGGGCAAGGCACTGGTCACGGCGGTGCCCTACGCCTGGCTGCTGCTGTTCTTCCTGGCGCCGTTCGTGATCGTGCTGAAGATCTCGCTGTCCGAGGCGGCGATCGCCCGGCCGCCCTACGAGCCGCTGATCGAGATGCTGGAGTACGGCGTCGTCCAGATCCGGCTCGCCTTCGGCAATTTCGGCTATCTGCTGAGCGACCCGCTCTACACGGTGGCCTATCTGAACTCGGTCAAGATCGCCGCCATCTCGACCCTGGCGGCGTTGATCATCGGCTACCCGATGGCCTACGCCATCGCGCGCGCGCCCGCCGGCTGGCGCGGCCCGCTGCTGATGGCGATCATCCTGCCGTTCTGGACGTCCTTCCTGATCCGGGTCTATGCCTGGATCGGGCTGCTCAACGACACCGGGCTGATCAACTCCGCGCTGATCTCGATCGGCCTGATCGACGAGCCGATTCGCATGATCCGCACCGATTTCGCGGTCTATGTCGGCATCGTCTACTCCTACCTGCCGTTCATGGTCCTGCCGCTCTACGCCACGCTGGAGCGCATGGACGAGAGCCTGGTCGAGGCGGCGATGGATCTCGGCTGCCCGCCCTGGAAGGCCTTTCTGGCCGTCACCCTGCCGCTGTCGCTGCCGGGGATCGTCGCCGGCTCGCTGCTGGTCTTCATTCCGGCGGTCGGGGAGTTCGTCATCCCCGAGTTGCTGGGCGGCCCCGACACGCTGATGATCGGCAAGGTGCTGTGGCAGGAGTTCTTCAACAACCGCGACTGGCCGGTGGCCAGCGCCGTGGCGATCGCGCTGCTGCTGGTGCTGGTCGTGCCCATCATGGCCTTCCAGCACTTCCAGGCGCGCGAGGCCGCGGCGCGGTGACGGCGGGGGAACGCAGGCGATGAAGGGCCCGGGCCGCTTCCTGCTGACCTGGCTGGCGCTCGGGTTCGTCTTCCTCTACGCGCCGATCGTCATCCTCATCATCTACAGCTTCAACGCCTCCCAGCTCGTCGCCGTGTGGGGCGGCTGGTCGTTCAAGTGGTATGGCGAGCTGCTGCGCAACGATCAGGTGCTCTCCGCAGCCTGGCTCTCCGTACGCATCGCGGCGATCAACGCCAGCTTGGCCGTGATCCTGGGTACGATGGCGGGGCTGACCATGGCGCGCTTCGGCCGGTTCCGTGGCCGGCTGCTGTTCTCCGGCATGATCGCGGCGCCGCTGGTCATGCCCGAGGTCATCACCGGCCTGTCGCTGCTGCTGCTCTTCGTCGCGATGGAGCAGGCGATCGGTTGGCCCGGCGGGCGCGGCATGACGACGATCACGATCGCGCACGTCACCTTTTCCATGGCCTATGTCGCCGTCGTCGTGCAGTCGCGCCTGTCCGGCCTCGAGCGCTCGGTGGAGGAGGCGGCGATGGACCTGGGGGCGCGGCCGGGCAAGGTGTTCTTCGTCATCACCCTGCCGATGATCGCGCCGGCCCTGGTGGCGGGCTGGCTGCTCGCCTTCACCCTGTCGCTCGACGACCTGGTGATCGCCAGCTTCGTCTCCGGGCCGGGCAGCTCGACCCTGCCGATGGTCGTCTTCTCGAAGGTGCGCCTGGGGGTCAGCCCGGACATCAACGCGCTGGCGACGATCATCGTGCTCGTCGTCTCGATCTGCGTCGCCACGGCGGGTTGGATCTACGCTCGCCGCGAACGCCAGCGCGCGCTGGACGCCCGCATGGCCGTCCAGGCGGAAGAGGGGGCGGCGTAGGAGGGGGCGGCCTGGCGGCCGGGGTCAGCCGAAGGCGCCGGTGGCGACGGCGTAGGTCAGGGCGAAGCTGATGACGCCGCCGGCGGCGGCCACCAGCACCCAGGTGACGATGCCGGGGCCCCGGCGCGCGCGGGCGGCGTCGCGCCCCTTCTCCAGGATCGTGGTCGTCACCTGGCGGGCGTTCTCGGCGTCGTAGAAGGTCTTGTCGACGCGCACGCGCTCGCAGTCCGGCTGGGCGAGGAAGCCCTCCGCCGCGCCGATGGCCTTCTGCATGTCGATCACCTGGCCGCGGGCGGTCCAGGCGCCGCCCGCGCGGGTCGATACGCTGTAGACGATGCTTTCCTGCGTCGTCATGTCCCGAAGGTCTCCCGATGACCGCCGGCGGCGCGGCCGCGCCTGACCGAAGAAGGTGACGGCACTCTTGCGCCGTCAGGGCTACCGAAAAGTTAAGGCCGCGCGGGAGTGACGCCCGTCACAGCGACGGCGCGAGGCGCGGCGTATCGTCGGCGTCAGATCGATAGCCCCATCGATCCGAATGCCTCCCCGTCTCGGCCCCCGCCTCCCCGCAAGGCGGGGGCCTTTTTTGCGTCCGCTCTTCGCCCGGAGTCGCGGGCTGGCGCCGGCGGCGCACCGCGCCGATATGGGGAGCGTGACCGACCCGAGCCTCGATCCCGCGCGGTTGGCCCGCTTCCGCCGGCGCAACCGGCTGCAGGCCGCCGGCCTGCTGGCCGTGCTGGCGGCCGTCCTGGTGGCGATCGCCGATCTGCTCGCCGGCGGGCCGGGCATCGCTATCGCCCTCGGCATCGTTGTCGGCGCCGCCGTCCTCGCCCCCCGGGCGGCGCCGGAGCTCATGCTTCGCGTGCTCCGAGCGCGCCCGCTGGACCGTTGGCGCCATCCCGCGATCTACGACCGGCTCGACCGCGTGGCGATTCGCGCCGGGCTGGACCGGCTTCCCGGCCTGGTCGTCGTGCCGAGCGTCGAGCCCGTGGCGTTCTCGCTCTCGACCCGGCGCGGTCCGGTCGTCGGGCTGTCGACCGGCGCGATCGAGACGCTGGGCCTGCGCGAGATGACGGCCGTCCTGGCGCACGAGGTCGCGCATCTGGCCAGTGGCGACTCGGCCATCATGGCCCTGTCGGAGATCATGGGCCGGCTGGTGCGCGGCTTCGCCGTCGTCGGGCTGGCGCTGGCCGCCGTCCTCTCGATCACGGGCGGCGGCGACCCGATCCCGGCGGGCACTGTCGCGGCCCTGGTGGTGGCGCCGTTCGCGACGCTGCTGCTTCAAACGGCGCTCGCCCGCAACCGGGAATTCGACGCCGACCAGAGCGCGATCGAGCTGACCGGCGACCCCGCGGCGCTGGCCGTCGCGCTGCGTCGGATCGAGCTCGAGCAGGCGTTCCTGTGGCGCCGGCTGCTCCCCCGCCGCGCACGCGTGACGCCGCCGGGATGGCTGCGGACCCATCCGGCGACCGAGGCGCGCATCGCCCGACTGCGCGCCATGACCGGCGGGCCGGGCGGGGACCCGGCCGCGACCGATTGAGCCGGCGGGCCTTCCGGCCGTAGTCTCCCCCCTGCCGTGCCGGCCTCGCCGGCGGCGGCCAAGCAACCGAACGACCGAACGGGGGAGGGGCCCATGGCGGGCGACAGGCCGGTCATTCTCGTCGATCCGCATCCGCGCACGCTCGGCCTGATCTGCGACGCGCAGACGCGCGCGCGACTGGAGGCGCTGGGCGAGCTCGTCGTCCACGACGACGGCCCGATGCCGGCGGCGATGATCGACGAACATCTGCCGCGCGCCACGCTGGTCATCGGGCAGACGGACCTGCCGGCCGAGCGGCTCGACCGGGCGCCGGCCCTGCGCGCCGTGATCAATGTCGAGGGCAATTTCCTGCCCAACATCGACTACGCGCGCTGCTTCGCGCGCGGCATCCGCGTGCTCAACGCCAGCCCGGCCTTCTCGATGCCGGTCGCCGAAGCGGCGCTGGGCATGGCGATCGACCTGGCCCGCGGTATCACCGCGGCCGACCGCGCCTTCCGCGCCGGGCGGGAGACCTATGGCCTGGAAGCCAACGCCGCGACCTTCCACCTGACCGGGGCACCGGTCGGGATCATCGGCTTCGGCGACCTGGCCCGCGCCCTGCGCCCGATGCTGGCGCCCTTCGGCGGCCGGGTCCGGGTGCACGATCCCTGGCTGCCTGAGCGCGTGATCCGCGCCCATGACGCGGAGCCCGCCGATCTCGACACCGTCCTGTCGTCGAGCCAGGTGATCTTCGTCTTCGCCGCGGTGACGACGGAGAACACGGCCTTCCTTGGGGCACGGGAATTCGCGCTGATCCCGGACGGCGCGGCCTTCCTGCTGATGAGCCGCGCCGGCGTGGTCGACTTCCCCGCGCTGGTCGACGCGGTGAAGGCCGGGCGCTTCGTCGCCGCCACGGACGTCTTTCCCGACGAGCCGGTGGCCCCGGACGACCCGGTCCGCGGTGTCGAGGGGCTGCTGCTGTCCGCCCACCGCACCGGCGGCACGCCCGAGGCGTTCCGCGAGATCGGCCGTCTCGCGTTGAGCGACGCCGAGCTCGTGCTCCGCGGGCTGCCGCCGCAATCCTGCAAGCGTGCCGAGCCGGAAACGGTCGGCCGGCTGCGCAGCAAGCCGGTCGAAAAGTCCTGACGGGCGGAGGCTGCGCGCCGATCGCCGTTGCCCGCATTCCATTGCAACTTCATTACGGATACTGCGTTGACGACGAAACGATTCCCGGATTAGTCTCATGAAAAACGTTTAACGCGACGCTCGTTCGATGTCGCCAAAACGATACGGTTCCGCCGGTTACAGGGGAGACACCCGGCTTGGTTCGTGCCCGGCGCTCGCGCAGCTCGGCCCCCACCATTCGCGATGTCGCGGCCCATGCGGGCGTGTCGATCGCCACCGTCTCCAACGTGCTCAGCGGCACCCGCTATGTCGGACCCGAGCGGCGCGAACGGGTCGAGGCCGCGATCGACGCGCTCGGCTACCGGCCCAACGGCATCGCCGCCAGCCTGCGCAGCCGGCGCAGCCGCATCATCGGCATCGTCGTGCCGGATTTCACCAACGCGTTCTTCGGCGGGCTGGTCAAGCGGATCGAGGAGCTCGCCGCGGACAGCGGCTACGAGATCATCCTGGTCAGCTCCAACGAGGACCCGGCGCTCGAGCGCCAGCGCATCGGCGCGCTGCTCTCGCGCCAGGTCGAGGCGATGATCGTGGTGCCGGCGGGCGACGATTTCTTGTCGATGGACGACCTGCGCCTGGAAGGCGTGCCGGCGGTCATCCTGGACCGGGCCGGCAGCCTGGCCGAGGTCGACACGATCAGCGCCGACAACGAGGCTGCCACCCACGAGGGCACGCGCCACCTCCTGCACCTCGGCCATCGCGACATCGCGCTGCTGGTCAGCAGCCTGGACCTCGAGAACATCCGCGAGCGCGAGGCCGGCTATCGCCGCGCGCTGGAGGAGGCCGGGCTTTCGCCCCGCGCCCGGGTCGTCCATGGCGGGCTGACCGTCGACTCCGCCCGCCAGGCGGCGATCGGCGCGCTGTCCGGGGCCGACCGGCCGAGCGCGCTGTTCGCTGCCACGCATGTCGCCGCGCTCGGCGCCATTCAGGCGATTCGCGAGCTGGATCTGTCGTTTCCGGAGGAGATTTCGCTTCTCGGGTTCGACGACTTCGAATGGATGACGGTGCTCAAGCCCTTCATCAGCACGATCCGGCAGCCCACCGAGAAGATGGGCGACCTCGCATGGAGCCTGATGACCAAGCGCCTCGCCGGCGAAATGCAGGAGCATGCGCGGATCCGCCTGCCTTGCACGCTTTGCGTGCGCGAATCCACAATCCCAGCCGGCAAGGGGGTATGATCCCCGCCGTCGTGTCCAATCAAGGGAGGAAGTGATGTTCGTCCGTCCGCTCGCCGCGTCCGCCGCGGCCCTCGCCGTCGGTCTCGCCGCCGCCGGTGCCCAGGCCCAGGATCTCCAGTTCGCCGTACTCATGAAGACGCTCGCCAACCCGTTCTGGGGCGCCATGGGCGAGGGCGTGGAGGACGGCATGGAGGCCGCGGGCGTGGGCGGCCAGATCCAGGCCGTGCCGTCGGAGGCCGATGTCGAGCCGCAGCTCAACACCTGCCTCAACATGCTGGAATCCGATCCCGACGCGCTGATCACGGCGGCGATCAACTCGGTCAACCTGCTGCCCTGCCTCAAGCAGGCGACCGAATCCGGCATCCCGATCGTCGATCTCGACGGCAATCTCGACCGGGAGATGGCTGCGCAGGAAGGCATCGACATCGCCTTCACCATCTCCTCGGACAACCGGCTCGCCGGCGAGAAGGCCGCGCGCTACATCGCCGACCGGCTGGGCGAGGACGCCGAGGGCGCGGTGCTGGTCATCGAGGGGCTGGCCGGCAACGTCACGGGCCAGGCGCGGCGCGACGGTTTCGTCGAGGGGCTCGCCGAATTCGCGCCGAACATGACGATCGAGGCCAGCCTGCCCGGCGACTGGGACCGGCTGAAGGCGGCCAACATCACCAACGACGTGCTCGTGCGCAATCCGGACCTGGCGGCGATCTACGCGGCCAACGACACCATGGCGCTGGGCGCGGTCGAGGCGGCCTACGGCGCCGGCAAGGGCGATCAGGTCATCGTCGTCGGCACCGACGGCAACGCCGACGCCGTGCGCTCGATCGAGCAGGGCCGGCTCGACGCCTCGGTGGCGCAGCTGCCCTACCTGGTCGGATACCGCTCGGTCGAACTCGCCAAGGAGGTCGTCGAGGGCGGCGAGGTCGACGACCTGGTCCTGGTCGACACCATCGTGCTCGACCAGGAGGTGCTCGAGGCGGGCGAGGATCCGCTGCTCCAGTACGTGCGGTGACGCGCCACGGCGTGGCATCGTGAGCCGGCCGCCGCGGGCCCCCGGGTCCGCGGCGGCCGCGCCCGTGGCCGACAGGAGAGGGGGCCTGCCGTGACCTCAGCGGCGGTACAGGCGCCGGCCCGCGGGCCGAAGCTGCCGGTTCGTGTCGAATCGCTCGTCGTGCTCGCCGTCATGACGGCGGCGATGGTCGTCTTCGCGCCGAATTTCCTCAGCGTCAACAACCTGCTCAACATCCTGCTGGCGACGGCCGTGATCGGCGTTCTCGCGGTCGGGGCGACCTTCGTCATCTCGTCGGCCGGGCTCGACCTGTCGCTCGGCTCCGTCCTGGCGCTGACCGGGGTCTGCGGCGCGGCGCTGGTGGTGCGGCTGGGCCTGCCCTGGCCGTTCGGCATCCTCGGCTGCATCGGGGCGGGGATGCTCGTCGGGGCGGTCAACGGCTCGCTGGTCGCCCTGGCCAAGCTGCCGCCGTTCATCGTCACGCTGGGCATGCTGTCGGCGGCCCGTGGTCTCGGGTTCGTGCTCTCCGACGGGCGGCCGATCTACGGCCTGCCGGCGGAGCTCGTCTTCCTGGGCCAGGGCCGGCCCTTCGGCGTGCCGATGCCGGTGATCGTCTTCCTGGCCGCCGTCGTGGTCGGCCATTTCGTGCTCTCGCGCACGCGGTTCGGGCGCTACACCCTGGTCGTCGGCGACAACGAGCAGGCCGCGCGCGTGACCGGCATCCATGTCGAGCGGCACAAGATCTGGCTCTACGTGCTCGCCGGCGCCATGTCCGGGCTCGCCGGGCTGCTGTTCATGACCCGGATCAACGCAGCCGACCCGACGGCCGGCGTGATGTACGAGCTGCAGGCCATCACCGCCGTCGTCATCGGCGGCACCAACCTGTTCGGCGGGCGCGGCACCGTGATCGGCACGCTGATCGGCGCGCTGATCATGGGCATCCTGCAGAACGGGCTGAACCTGATGGCGGTCCAGCCCTTCTACCAGCAGATCTCGATCGGCGTGATCCTGGTGCTCGCCGTCTGGCTCGACCGCTCGCGCGCGAAGGGGCAGGCGGCATGACCGGCGCGCTGCTGGACATCCGCGACCTGAAGAAGTCCTTCGGCCCGATCGAGGTGCTCAAGGGCGTGTCCTTCGAGGTCGCCGAGGGCGAGGTCGTCGCGCTGGTCGGCGACAACGGCGCGGGCAAGTCGACCCTGATGAAGATCGTCACCGGCGTGCATCTGCCCGATGCCGGCACGGTGACCTTCGCCGGCCGGCCGCTGCCCTTCGGCGACCCGCGGCGCACGCGCGAGCTGGGCATCGAGATGATCTACCAGGACCTGGCGCTCGCCCGGGAGCAGGACGTCGCGGCCAACATCTTCCTCGGCCGCGAGCCGCTCCGGCGGATGCTGGGGTTCCTGCCGATCCGCGTGCTCGACAGCCACCGCATGCACGACGAGGCCGAGCGCATCATCGCGCATCTGGGCGCCCGGCTGCCGTCGACCGACTACCGCGTCGGCAGCCTGTCCGGCGGCCAGCAACAGAGCGTCGCCATCGCCCGGGCGATCACCTTCCAGCCCAAGCTGGTGATTATGGACGAGCCGACGGCCGCGTTGGCAGTGCGCGAGGTCGAGCACGTGCTCGACCTGATCCGCGAGCTCAAGAGCCGGGGCATCGGCGTCATCCTGATCAGCCACCGTCTGCCGGACGTCTTCGCGGTCGCCGATCGGATGATCGCCCTGCGCCAGGGCGTGGTCGCCGCCGACGTGCCGGCGGCCGAGACGACGATGGCGGAGATCGTCTCGCACATCGTCGGCGCAGCCTGAGCGACGGCGTGATCCATCCGCGGAAGACATGACGTAGGGCGGGCAAGGGGGCCGTTGCGATGCCGAGGCTGGGTGCGCACACCTTCGTATGGGCGCCGGAATGGACGACCGAGACCGCCGGGCGGATCCTCGCCGACGCAGCGGCCGCGGGGCTGGGCGTCGTCGAGATCCCGCTGCTGCGCCCCGACGAGATCGACGTGGCGGCGACCCGCGAGCTGGCCTCGCGCCACGGCGTCGGGCTGACCTGCTCGCTGGGCCTGCCGCCGCACGCCACCCTGCCGGACCACCCGGCGGAGGCCGAGGCCTTCCTCTCCCGCGCGCTCGAGGTCGCCGCGGCGCTGGGATCGCCCTGCCTGACCGGGGTGACCTACTCGACCATCGGCAAGCTGACCGGCGTGCCGCCGAGCGAGGCCGAATACGTCGCCATCGCCCGGGCCCTGCGCCCGGTCGCCGATCGCGCCTCCGCGCTGGGTCTGCGTCTCGGCATGGAGCCCTGCAACCGTTACGAAACCCATCTTCTCAACCTCGGCCGGCAGGGCGTCGAACTGATCGAGCGGATCGGCGCCGACAATGTCTTCGTCCATCTCGACACCTATCACATGAATATCGAGGAGAAGGGCCTGGCCCCCGCGATCGTCGCGCTCGGCCGGCATCTCGGCTATCTCCACCTGTCCGAGAGCGACCGCGGCGTGCCCGGCACCGGCAATGTCGACTGGGACGGCGTGTTCGCCGGGCTGGCGGAGATCGGCTACGACGGCGACATGGTGGTCGAGGCGTTCCTGCACCTGCACCCGGACATCGCCCGCGCGCTTGCCGTCTGGCGGCCGGTCGCGCCTTCGACTAGTGTCCTGATCGACCAGGGTATGGCCTTCCTTCGCGGGCGCGCCCGCGCCCACGGCTTCAGGGATCTGTGAGCAGATGCGCATCGGCGTCGACCTCGGCGGCACCAAGATCGAGGCGATCGCGCTCGCCGAGGACGGAACGGAACTGGCCCGCCACCGCGTGCCGACTCCGCGATTCGACTATTCCGGCTCGATCCGGGTGATCGTGGACCTCGTCGAGCGCCTCGAGAAGGATACAGGGCGGCGCGGCACGGTCGGCGTCGGCATGCCGGGCGCCATCTCGCCGGTCACGGGCGTGGTCAAGAACGCCAACTCCGTGTGGCTCAACGGCACGCCCTTCGATGCCGATCTTTCCTCGGCGCTCGGCCGGCCGGTGCGCTGCGTCAACGACGCCAACTGCCTCGCCGTGTCCGAGGCGGTGGACGGGTCGGCGGCCGGGGAGAACCTGGTCTTCGCCGCGATTCTCGGCACCGGCTGCGGCGCCGGCATCGCCATCGGCGGCCGGGCCCATGTCGGCGGCAACGCCATCGGCGGAGAGTGGGGCCACAACCCCTTGCCCTGGCCGCGCGACGAGGAACGGCCGGGTCCGGACTGCTATTGCGGCAAGACCGGCTGCCTCGAGACCTGGATCTCCGGCACGGGGCTGGAGCAGGACCACCACCGGGTCAGCGGCCGCGACTGGCGCGGCCGGGAGATCGTCGCCGCCGCCGAGCGGGGCGATGCCGAGGCCGAGGCGGCGCTCCAGCGCTACGAGGATCGGCTGGCCCGGGGGCTCGCCCATGTCATCAACATCCTCGACCCGGACGTGATCGTGCTGGGCGGCGGCATGTCGAACGTGGAGCGACTCTACGCCAACCTGCCGCCGCGGCTGCCCGCGCTGGTCTTCGGCGGCGAGGTCTCGACGCCGATCCGCAAGGCGGTCCACGGCGATTCGAGCGGCGTTCGGGGCGCCGCCTGGTTGTGGCCGACGGGCAAGTCGGTGCGTTAGGGTTCGTGCGCACTCCGACATCCGAGCCCGACATGCGAGGCAATCCATGGCCGTCACCCTCGATCTCTCCGGCCGGACCGTGCTGGTCGCCGGGGCCGCCGGCAATCTCGGCCGGGCCTGCGCCGCCGCCTTCGCCGAAGCCGGCGCGTCGCTGGTGCTGGTCGACCGCGACCGGGCGGCGCTGGAGGCCGCTCACGGGGCCGAGCGCGACGGCCTCGCCCTTGTCGAGGCCGATCTCACCGACCCGGCGTCGGCCGAGGCCGCGGTCGCGGCGGCCGAGGATCGGGCCGGCCGGATCGATGCGCTCGTCACCACGGTCGGCGGCTTCCATGCCGGGCCGAAGGTGCCCGAGGACACGATCGAGGCCTGGGAGTCGATGCTGACGCTCAACCTGCGCACGGCGCTGACATTGCTGCGCGCGGCCGCGCCACGCATGGCCGCGGCCGGCGGCGGGCGGATCGTGACGACGGCGGCCCGCCCGGCGCTCTCCGGCGCGGCGGGGATGGGCGCCTATTCCGCCTCCAAGGCCGCTCTGCTGCGCCTGACCGAGACTTTGGCCCAGGAATACAAGGATGCCGGCGTCGCGGTGAACGCGGTCCTGCCTTCGATCATCGACACGCCGGAGAACCGCCAGGCCATGCCGAAGGCCGACACCTCGAAATGGGTCGCGCCGGAGGCGATCGCCGACGTCGTCCTGTTCCTCGCCTCCGACGCCGCCCGCGCCGTCACCGGCGCCGGCATCCCGGTCTACGGCCGGGGGTAGGGAGGCGGCGCGCGCATCAGGGACGACGGGCCTTCGTAGGTCGCTCACGGCCACAGGCCGTGCGCGACGGCGCCGACTCGGCGGCAGGGTAGCTTCAATTCGATTTCATTCGTCATCCCCGCGAAAGCGGGGATCCATCGGCGCTGACATATGGAAACCTGGGAAATCCGGGTATCTTGGGTCTCCGATCCGGAGCGGCGCCCGGATCCCCGCTTTCGCGGGGATGACGAAACGGGGAAAATCGAAAGAGTCCGACGGTGCCGTCGCGTATCCCGTTTCGGCGTCCGGCAACCGATCGACCGAGGCGGCCTCACGACCCGGCGCCCCGGCCGCGTGACCCCCGACCCGCTTGCGGCGCCCGCGCCCGCATCCCATTCTGCGCGGTGACGAGGGGGCTACCAGAGGAGCGAGGATCGGCTTGCAATGACGATGACCTTGACGAGTACCGCCTTCGGCGACGGAGAGCGGATCCCCGTGCGGCACACCTGCGACGGCCGGGACGTCTCGCCCTCCATGGCCTGGTCGGGGGTGCCCAAGAATGCCAAGAGCCTTGTGCTGATCTGCGACGATCCGGACGCGCCGCGCAACACCTTCGCCCACTGGGCCGTGTTCGACATGCCGCCGGACAAGGCGGGCCTGGAGGAGGGCTACGGCAACGGCAAGCCGAGCGACGCGCGCCAGGCGCTCAACGACTTCGGCAACGAGGGCTGGGGCGGGCCGTGCCCGCCGGTCGATCACGGCGTCCACCACTACAGCTTCCGCCTGCTGGCGCTGGGCACGCCGAACCTCGACCTGCCCGCCGACGCCGATTGTCGACAGGTCGAGGAGGCGGCGATGCCCCATGTCCTGGCCGAGGCGGAACTGACCGGCCTGTACGAACGTTGACGTCCTTCGGCGAAGAGTCCTTCCGGCGGCGCCGCTCCCGTGTGGGCGGCGCCGCGATCGTTTCCGAGCATCGGCCGCCGCTCCGCTCCGCGGTGCGAAGCGGCCGGGGAGAGCGCTGACACGTGTGGATGCGTTGGTTGCCCTGGCGATTCCTGTTAAGGCGCGCGGCCCGGGCGCACGGGTTCCTCGACCCGATCGCGCTGATCAATCGGCTGCAGTCGCTGACCCAGCCAGCCGAGGTCGCGGTGCCGACCGAGCTGCTGCGCGCCGGCGTCGCCATGCACGCGCGCGGGCTGATCAACAGCCGTGTGATCCAGCACAATCTCGACTGGGTGTGGCCCTACTGGGTCGAGCGGCAGTTCGACCCGTCCAGCGAGTCCTTCGTCCCGCGCGCCTTCTCGATCACCCATATCAACCTGACCCACCGCGACTGGACGGCGGTCGGCCTGCCCGATCTCGACGCCCTGCCGGTGGTCGATCCGCGCGGCCTCGTCACGCCCAATCACGACGGCTGGTCGCTCGACGCCTGGGTGGTCACGGATGACGGCCGGCGGCTCCTGCCCTCGCGCGCGATAGAGGCGTTCCAGCGCCTCGATCTCGCCGACGGGCCGGCCGTGGTCACGACGACCGGGCAGGGGGCCTTGCGCCTGTCGTCGCGGGTCGACGCCGTGCCGGACGGCGGCCATGCGCTGTGCCGCATCGCCCTGGAGGCGGAGGCCGACGGCGAGGGCTGGCTTGTCGTCGCGCTCAGGCCTTACAATCCGGAAGGTATCTCGCTCGTCCACAAGGTGGCGCTGGCCGGCAACCGGCGCGGCTGGCGCATCGAGGATGCGCCAGCCGTCGACTTCGACACGCCGGTCGAGGGCCACCACGTCTCGACGTATTTCGACGGCGACGCCCTGATCCATCTTGGCCATGGCGAGGAAAGCGTCGAGGCGCGCTGCGATGTCGGCCTCGCCACCGCCGCCGCGTTGTTCCGGCTCGAGGGCGGCCGGCGCCGGGTGACCGTGACCGTGCCGCTGGCGGGCGGCGCGGCGGACGACGCCACCCGCCTGCCCGGCACCTGGTCCGACGCGCTGGACGGCGCGGCGCGGCTGAGCGTGCCCGACGCCCGGATGCGCGCGCTCTACGACGCGGCGATCCAGACCCTGGTCCTGCACACGCCCGGCGACGTCTATCCGGGGCCGTTCACCTACAAGCGCTTCTGGTTCCGCGACGCCGCCTTCATCCTGAACGCCCTGCTCGCCGTCGGCTTCGACGCGCGGGCGGAGCGGGTGCTCGATCGCTTCCCGGAGCGCCAGACCGTCGCCGGCTACTTCAAGTCCCAGGACGGGGAGTGGGATTCCAACGGCGCCGCCCTGTGGATCCTGGAGCGCTTCGCCGCCCTGACCGGCCGGCCGGTCAAGCCGGAATGGCGCGACCCGATCGTCAAGGGCGCGCGCTGGATCACGCGCAAGCGCACCGGCGCCGGCACCGAGCGGCATCCGGGCCTGCTGCCGGCCGGCTTCAGCGCCGAGCATCTGGGCCCGAACGACTTCTACTACTGGGACGACTTCTTCGGCATCGCCGGTCTCGAATCCGCCGCCCGGCTCGCCCGGTCCTTCGGCGCGACGACCGAGGCCGAGCGGTTCGAGGCCGACGCCCGGACCTTCCGCGCCGATGTCGACCGCAGCCTCGCCGGGGCCGCAGCACGGATCGGTCGGCCGGCCCTGCCGGCGGCGCCCGACCGTCGGCTCGATTCCGGCGCCATCGGCTCGATCGCCGCGGGCTATCCGCTCGACCTGCTCGATCCGGCCGATCCACGCCTGCTCGACCTCGCTGCCTATCTGCACGACTCCTGCTTCGTCGACGGGGCGTTCTTCCAGGACATGATCCATTCCGGCGTGAACGCCTATCTGACGCTGCATGTCGCCCAGGTGTTCCAGGCCGCCGGCGATCCGCGCCATTTCGAGCTGACCCGCCGGGTCGCCGAGCTCGCCTCGCCGACCGGCCAGTGGCCCGAGGCGATCAACCCGCGCTCGCATGGCGGCTGCATGGGCGACGGCCAGCATGTCTGGGCGGCGGCCGAATGGGTGATGATCATGCGCAACAGCTTCGTGCGGGAGACGAAGGACGGGCTTACCCTGGGCGGCGGTCTGGCGCCCGACTGGCTGACCGGGCCGCAACCCCTGTCCTTCGGCCCGACTCCGACGCCCTGGGGCCCCGTCACGGTCACGATCACGCCGGAGCCCGAGCGTATCGTGGTCGAGTGGGAGGCCGCCTGGCGGGAGACCGCGCCGCCCGTCACGATCCGGATGCCGACGACGGCGCCGGTCACCGTCGACGGGGCCGAAGGCCGCGCTGTCATCGCCCGGGGAGCGGCGTCATGAAGATCGCCATGGTGACCAACACCTACACGCCCCATGTCGGCGGCGTCGCCCGCTCGGTGCAGAGCTTCACCGACGCCTACCGCGCGCGCGGCCACGAGGTGCTGGTCGTCGCCCCGACCTATCCGGGCTGCGCGCCGACCGAGCCCGGGGTCTACCGGGTCAAGGCGCTCCAGAACGTCTATGACAGCGGGTTCTCCCTGGCCCTGCCGGTGCCGGGGCAGGTCAGCCAGGCGGTCGACGCCTTCGGGCCCGACGTCGTGCACAGCCACCACCCGATCCTGCTGGGCGACACGGCGATGCGGCTGGCGGCGTCGCGCGGGCTGCCGATCGTCTTCACCCACCACACGATGTACGAGCACTACACCCACTACTATCCGGGGGATTCGGAGAAGCTGCGCCGCTTCGTCTCGGCGATCGCCACGGGCTACGCCAATCTCTGCGATCTGGTCTTCGCGCCGAGCGAGAGCGTGCGCGACACGATCCGGCGGCGCGGGGTCGAGGCGACGATCGAGGTGGTGCCGACCGGGATCGACGTGGACGCCTTCCGCGCCGGCGACGGCCGGGCGTTCCGCGAGGCCCACGGCCTGCCGGACAACGCCTTCGTCGTCGGCCATCTGGGCCGGCTGGCACCGGAGAAGAACCTGGAATGGCTGGCCCGCGCCATCGCCGCCTTCGCCAAGGACCGCCCGGAAGTCCATGTCCTGATCGTCGGCAAGGGGCCGTCGCAGGAGCCGGTGCGCCGGATCTTCCGTCAGGCCGGGCTGGCCGACCGGCTGGTCATGCCGGGCGCGCTGACCGGCGACGACCTGACCGGCGCCTACGCGGCGATGGACGCCTTCGCCTTCGCCTCGGTCAGCGAGACCCAGGGTCTCGTGCTGACGGAGGCGATGGCGACCGGCACGCCGGTGGTCGCGATCGACGCGCCCGGCGCGCGGGAGGTGGTGCGGGATGGCGAGAACGGCCGCCTGCTGCGCGACCCGGACGAAGCCGCCTTCGCCGAGGCGCTGGCCTGGACCGCCGACCGCCCGGCGGGCGAGGCCGAGGCCCTGCGTGCGGCGGCCTCGCGCACCGCCGATGCCTTCTCGATCGACGCGACGGCGGATGCCGCGCTCGGCCACTACACGAGCCTGATCGAGTCCGGCGCGCCCCGGGCGGCCCAGGCCGACGGCTGGTCGATCGTGATGCGCCGGCTGGAGGCGGAGTGGAACTTGCTCTCCTCGACCGCCGACGCGCTGGGCACCGCCTTCACCACCCAGGCGCTGGACGAGGAGCTTCGGTAGGCGGCCCTCTCAGCCGAAGGCCTGGAAGCCGGTCTGGGCGCGGCCCAGAATCAGGGCGTGGATGTCGTGGGTGCCCTCGTAGGTATTCACGGCCTCCAGGTTCATCACGTGTCGGATCACATGATACTCGTCGGCGATGCCGTTGCCGCCGTGCATGTCGCGGGCGGTGCGCGCGATCTCCAGCGCCTTGCCGCAGTTGTTGCGCTTCATCAGGCTGATCGCCTCGGGCGGGCAGGCGCCGTCGTCCTTGAGCCGGCCCAGCCGGTGGGCGCCGGCGAGGCCGAGGGCGATGTCGGTCTGCATGTCGGCCAGCTTCTTCTGGACGAGCTGGGTCGCCGCCAGCGGCCGGCCGAACATCTCCCGGTCCAGGGTATACTGCCGCGCGGCGTGCCAGCAGAACTCCGCCGCGCCCATGGCGCCCCAGGCGATGCCGTAGCGTGCGTTGTTGAGGCAGGAGAACGGGCCCTTGAGGCCGCGGATCTCGGGAAAGGCATTCGCCTCCGGGCAGAACACGTCCTCCATGACGATCTGGCCGGTGACCGAGGCGCGCAGGGAGAACTTGCCCTCGATCTTGGGTGCCGACAGCCCGTCCATGCCCTTTTCGAGCACGAAGCCGCGGATCGCGCCCTCGTCGTCCTTGGCCCAGACGACGAAGACGTCGGCGATGGGGGAGTTGGTGATCCAGGTCTTGGCGCCGGACAGCCGGTAGCCGCCCTCGGCCTTGCGCGCCCGGGTCTTCATGGCGGCCGGGTCGGAGCCGGCGTCGGGCTCCGTCAGCCCGAAGCAGCCGACCAGGCGGCCTGCCGCGAGCTCGGGCAGCAGGCGGCGGCGCATGTCCTCGGTGCCGAAGGCGTGGATCGGGTGCATGACCAGGGAGGACTGCACCGACATGGCCGAGCGGTAGCCGGAATCGACGCGCTCCACCTCCCGCGCGACCAGCCCGTACGCCGTGTACCCGAGCCCGGCGCAGCCGTACGTCTCCGGCAACGTACAGCCGAGCAGGCCGAGCTCGCCCATCTCGGTCAGGATCTCCCGGTGGAAGACCTCGTGCCGGTTGGCCTCCAGCACGCGGGGCAGGAGCTTTTCCTGGCAGTAGTCGTGCGCCGTGTCGCGCACCAGGCGCTCCTCCTCGGTCAGGAGGGCGTCGAGACCCAGCGGATCGGCCCAGTCGAAGGCCGCGCGCTTGTCCTTCGCGGCCTTCCTCTCCCCGGAGCCCCCGGCCGGCGGCGCGACGGCGGTGGTCATGACGGCTCTCCCGATCTCGGCAACGGCACCCGCCAGGTATAGCGCTTGGCGGGGCGGCTGTCGAAGGGGTGGGGCGAGTTGTGAGCCGCGGTCTTTCGATGGGCAATCCCCGCCCACCGTCCCGGAAATTTCATGGCCGGGGTGCGGGATCGCCATGGGTTTTCAGGCATTTGGAGGCGTAGGCTCTGGGCCGCCTCTGGCCGGGTCTGCTCGGCGGTGTCGGCGGCGGGCGTCGCCGATGCCGCTCCGCATCGGTCCACGAGGCGCCGTCCTTCCGCGCCCTCGCGCTTTCCCTCCGGCAAGAGGCCGACGTTGCCGTGCGTGCGATCCTGCTCTCCGTCTCCGCCCTGATCCTCGGGCTGTTCCTGCTGTTGGCGGGCAACAGTCTGCAGTTCGTCATCCTCGGTCTGCGCGCGGATCGGGAGGGGTTCTCGACGCTCGGCATCGGCGGGCTGACGGCGGCCTATTACCTCGGCTACGCGGTCGGGACGTTCCAGGCGCCCAAGGTCGTCGCGCAGATCGGGCATATCCGCAGCTTCGCCGCGGTCGGCACGATCATCTCCGCCGTCGTGCTGGCGCATGCCCTGTGGGTCGATCCGGCGTTCTGGATGGCCCTGCGGGTGATGACCGGGCTCAGCTTCGCGGTGCTGGCCACGGTGGCGGAGAGCTGGCTCAACGCCAAGGCGACGCGGCATCTGCGCGGCCAGGTGCTCTCCATCGCGGCGATCGCCATGATGTCGGGCTACGCCGTCGGCCCGCTGTTCACCGGGCTCGGCTCGGTCGACGGCTTCGTGCTCTTCGTCACCGCCTCCATCCTGATGTCGATCGCCGTCGTGCCCGTGGTGATCACCCGCATCCCGGCGCCGCAGATCGCCTCGGCCGGGGTGGGGGACAAGGCCTATTCGCCCTGGCGGCTCTACAGGGAGACGCCGCTCGGCATGGTCGGCACGGCCGGGATCGGGGCGGTGCAGGGCGCGTTCCTCGGCCTCGGCGCGGTCTTCGCCGGCCGGCTGGGCTTCGACGACCGGACCGCGTCGCTGTTCATGACCGGGGCGCTGATCGCCGGCATGGCGGTGCAGTACCCGCTGGGCCTGATCTCCGACCGGCTCGACCGGCGCCTGGTCTTCGCCGTGGTGACCGCGGTCCTGGCGGTCGGCGCGGGGGTCGGCATGGTGGCGCTGGCGCGGCTGGGGCCGACGCCGGCGGTCATGGCGCTCGCCGCCGCCGTCGCCGGCATCGCGGCCGTCCCGCTCTACGCCGTCGCCGTGGCGCATGCCAACGACCGGCTGCCCGAGACCTCGATCGTCCCCGCCGCGGCCACGCTGATCCTCAGCTTCTCCATCGGCTCCATGATCGCGGGGCCTGTCGCCTCCACGGCGATGGAGCGGTTCGGTCCGCCCGGGCTGCTCGCCTTCATCGCCGCGGTGCTGGCCGCCCTGTCCGCCTTCGCCTTCCTGCGCATGACGGCGCGCGAGGAGGGCGCGACGGCCGAGGCGGAAGGCGAGGAGGCCGCCGCCTGGCCGGCGCACGACACCGGCGTCTTCGCCTCGACCCCCCAGCTCCGCCCGATGGACCGGGAGCCGGAGGAGGAGCAGTTCGAATTCGACTTCGCCGCGCCCGCTCGGGGCCGGGCCCAGGCGCAGGCAAGCGACTGACGGTCGCCCGGTCGGGCCTATCGCTGCGACGCCGCGGTGCCGAATGCTCCGCTTCCTCTACCGGACGGGGCAGGAGGCGTCCACTCCCGAGGCAGGGCCAGTCACGTTCGCCGGACGCCCGGATGCGCGCCTGTCGCGGGCCGGCGAGGCGGGTAGGATGGCGCTCGACCGGCCGATCGCGCCGGTCCAAGATCGCCAACGCACTCCACCATCGACCGACCTTCGGGATCTCGCCCGCGCGAGACCGGCCCCGCTTCGGCGGGGCTTTTTTTCTGTCCGGTCGGTGGGGAAGGGCGCATCGGGGGTTGCCGCGCCGGCGCGGGCGCGCCAGAACGGCCGTCACGGGGCGGTTGCGGGGCCGCCCGGATGCCTGACCGTGACGGGAGCACCCATGTTCACCACCCGGCCCGAGCTGCGCGGCACCTTCGGCGCCGTCGCCTCGACGCATTGGATCGCCTCGCAGGTCGGCATGGCGCGGCTCGAGGCCGGGGGCAACGCCTTCGACGCCGCGGTGGCGGCGGGCTTCGTCCTCCAGGTGGTCGAGCCGCACCTGAACGGCCCCGGCGGGGACATGCCCGCGGTGATCTGGAGTGCGGCGGAGGGCCGCGCCCGCGTCCTGTGCGCCCAGGGGCCGGCGCCGGCGGCGGCGACGCCCGAGGTCTTCGCCGATCTGGGCCTCGACCTGATCCCCGGCACCGGATTGCTGGCGGCCGTGGTGCCGGGCGCCACGGATGGCTGGCTGACGATGCTCGCCGACTACGGCACGGCCGACATCGCCGATGTCCTGGCCCCGGCCATGGCCTATGCGCGCGACGGCTTCCCCCTGCTCGCCGGCGCGGCGGCGGCGATCGAGACGGCGGCGCCGCTGTTCCGCGAGCACTGGCCGACCTCGGCCTCGATCTGGCTGACGGCGGGCGGCGGGGCGCCCGCGGCCGGCAGCCTGGTGCGCAACCCGACCCTGGCAGTGACCTGGCGCCGGCTGCTCGATGCCGCCGACGCCGCCGGCACCGACCGGCTCGAGCGGATCGAGGCCGTGCGCCGGGCCTGGCGCGAGGGCTTCGTCGCCGAGGCGATCGACCGGTTCTGCCGGGAGGCGGAGCTGCTCGACGTCTCCGGCCGCGCCCATCGCGGGCTTCTGACCGGCGACGACATGGCGCGCTGGCGTGCCACCTGGGAGGAACCGGTCGCCCGCGACTTCCGCGGCGTGAGCGTGCTCAAGACCGGCCCGTGGGGGCAGGGGCCGGCGCTGCTCCAGCAGCTCGCCATGCTGGAGACCTTCGATCTGGAGGCGATGGACCCCCAGGGTCCGGACTTCGTCCATGTGCTGGCGGAGGTCGCCAAGATGGCCCTGGCCGACCGGGACGCCTATTACGGCGATCCGGATTTCGCCGAGGTGCCGCTCGACCGGCTCCTGTCGGCCACCTATGCCGCCGAGCGCGCGGCGACGATCGGCGAGCGCGCGTCGACGACCCTCGATCCGGGCCGCCTGGCGGGCTTCGAGGATCAGGTCGACCGGGCGCTCGCGGTCAAGGGCGCCGAGGATCCGACGGCCGCCGGGGCGGGCGAGCCGACCATGGCGCATCTGGGCGAGAAGCGCGGCGACACGGTTCATCTCGACGTGGTCGACCGCTGGGGCAACATGGTCTCCGCCACGCCGTCGGGCGGCTGGCTGCAGAGCTCGCCGGCGATTCCCGACCTGGGCTTCGCGCTGACCACCCGGGCGCAGATGTTCCGGCTCGAGCCCGGCTTGCCGGCGACGCTCGCGGCGGGCAAGCGGCCGCGCACGACGCTGACGCCGAGCCTGATCCTGCGCGACGGCGAGCCGTGGATCGCCTGCGGCACGCCGGGCGGCGACCAGCAGGACCAGTGGCAGCCGATCTTCCTGGTCCGCCACCTGCTCCACGGCCTCGACCTGCAGGCCGCGATCGACGCGCCGCTGTTCCACACGACGCACGTGCCGAGCTCGTTCTGGCCACGCCAGGGGCAGCCCGGTGGCCTGACGATCGAGGGACGCTTCCCGGACGCGACGATCGGGGCACTCCGCGAGCGCGGGCATGGCGTGACGGTCGCCGACGACTGGTCGGTCGGCCGCCTGACGGCCGTCGCGCGGGAAGGCGGGATGGTCAAGGCGGCGGCGACGCCGCGCCTGATGCAGGCCTACGCCGTGGCGCGGTAGCCGAGCGGCGTCGATGTGTCGGCATTGCTGGCGCTCTGCCGACCTACGGGGGAGCGGTCGGTCGGCCGAGCGCAGCGGGCCCGACGCGCGTGGCCCGTCGCGGACATGTCGGGTTCGCCTTCGGCTCACCCGACCTACGGGGGAGCGGTCGGTCGGCCGAGCGCAGCGAGCCCGACGCGTGTGGTTCCGGCGCCGATGCCCGATCAGGCGGCGCGGACGACGCGCGCGGCCGGACGATCGTCCTGGTTCGCCGGAGTGCCGACGGCGGGCGTGTCGATGCCGGCGCGGCCGTGATAGACCGCGTCGCGGATCTGGCCGCGGGTGATGCCGAGATCGGCGAGCTCGCGGTCGGAGTAGGCGCTCAGCTCGGCGATCGCGTCCTCGTAAGCGCCGTTGCGGCCGGCACCCGGCTGCAGAAGGCCGAAGAGAGTGCGAAACATGGGATAGCTCCTGCTTGCTGCATTGCAGTACAGGGCTAACCTATTCACGAACCCGGTGATTTACAGCCGCATGCGTGTGCGGTGCAGCATTGCAATGGATGCATGGCTTCGCATGCGAAAGGATGTCTCGGCGCATAACTCCTCGCCATGGAGCGAGGCGGCGGGGAGCGGTCGGGCCGGGCGTCAGAACTCGCGGTCGAAGAGGACCGGATACTCCTCGATCTGCGGCGGCCGGGCGTACATCTCGTCGTACTCGTGGAGCAGCCGGTCGGCGTTGCCGCTTTCCAGATAGGTGCGGGCGTGCTCCGGCGACTGCCACATGGTGATCAGCGCGGCGCGGCCGGTCTCCGGCTCGGCGCCCAGGATGACGCGCATAAAGCCGGGTTGGCGCTCCAGGTCGGGGAAGGTGGTCGAGCGGAACCGCGCCAGGGCTTCCTCCCAGCGCTCGGGCTTCATTTCCAGATGCAGCACGCGGATGAACATCGCGGGCCTCCCGCTGGACCCCGTCGCCCGGGGCCGGCGCCGCTCGCCTCGCGCGGGGCGGCGCGGGAAAGGCGGCCCCGCCCCCGGTCGGGGACGGGACCGCGCTGGAGTCGGCCTTCTACGTCAGGGCCGTATCGCGTTCGACCAGATGACCGGCATTACTGCTCGAGGCAGGTGTCGGCGTTGTCCGGCGTGCAGACGTCGAGGCCGGTGTAGATCGGGTCCTCGACCTCGTTGCCGGCAACCAGGTCCTGGAGGATGAACATCGCCCGGTAGCCCATCTCGTAGGGCCGCTGGCCGACCTGACCGAGGCTCAGCCCGTCGGAGAGCTGCTCCATCTGCATCGGCAGAGTGTCGGCGACCACCACGACCGTGCCGTCGGGCGAGATGCGGTCCTGGTTGGCCTCGGCGACCTGGCGGTAGGCGTTGTCGACGAACTGCGGGAAGCCGCCGGTCGGCACGAAGGCGTCGAGGTCCGGGAACTTCGCGAAGATGTCGGCCATCTGCTGGACCGCCAGCGGGAAGTCGTCATTGGTGTAGAGCGGGCAGCCGTCGACCTCGGTCCAGCCGTTGGTGTCCTCCAGACGCACGCCCGGCGGCTCGTCGCTCGCCTCGCCGGACAGCGTGTCGCGGATGCCCTGCATGCGCTCGTTGTGGTTGGCCGCCGCGGCGCCGCCCGACTGGATGCAGATCGAACCGCCGTCGGGCTTGTACTCCATCAGCAACTCGGCGAGGTTGACGCCGATGTCGTAGTTCTTCGTGCCGACATAGGACGCGCGCAGGGCGCTGTCCTCGGCCAGCAGGTCGGAGTCCCAGGTGATGACCGGGATTCCGGCGTCGCGCGCGCCCTGCAGCGCACGTGCCATGGCCGGCGCGTTGGACGGGGCCACCGCGATGCCGTCGACGCCGCGGCTGATCAAATCCTGGACGATCTGGATCTGCTCCTGCTCGGTATGCTCGCCCGGCCCGATATAGAGGCACTCGACCCCCTCGAGCTCGGACTGCGCCTCCATGCAGCCGTCGCGGGCCAGGTCGAAGAACGGGTTGTTCATGGCCTTGGGCACGAGCGCGAAGGTCATCGTGTCCTGGGCGGTGGCCGCGCCGGCGGTGAGGCCGAACACGGCGACCGTGGTCGCGAGTACGATACGCTTCATCGTCTTCCTCCCGTTCGCGCCGCCGCGCGGGCGGCGGAGCCTTGTTGTCGGGCGGGCCGGACCGTGTTCGGCGGGCCCGGTCAGCCGCCCCGTTTTCCGCGGACCTTTTCGAGAAGGACCGCGAGAATGATGAACGCGCCGACGAAGGTGCCCTGCCAGTAGGGATCGACGCCGGCGAGCAGCAGGCTGTTGCGGATCACCTCGACCAGCGCGGCACCGATCGGCGCGCCCAGCGCGAAGCCCTGGCCGCCCATCAGGTTGGCGCCGCCGATGACCGTCGCGGCGATGACGCGCAACTCGTAGGTGATGCCGAGCGCGTTGGTAACGGAGCCGAGCCAGCCGACCATCAGGAAGGCCGAGATGCCCGCCGTGACGCTGCACAGCATGTAGACCGAGACCTTGATCCGCTCGACCGGGACGCCGGTCAGCCGGGCCGCCTGCTCGTTGCCGCCGATGGCGTAGACGTAGCGCCCCCAGGTCGTCATGCGCAGCAGGAACGAGAAGATCACCGTCATGATGATCAGCACCCAGACCGGATTGGCGATGCCGAGCACCGTGCCGCCGCCGATCCTCAGGAACAGGTCCTCCTGCGGGCCGAACTGGTAGACCATCTTGTTGTTCGAGACGACGAGCGCCAGTGATCGCGCGATCGACAGCATGCCCAGCGTGACGACGAAGGGCGACAGGTTCAGGTACGCGATCAGCACCCCGTTGACGAAGCCGGTCGCCATCGCCGTGAGCAGGCAGGCGATCAAGCCGAACCAGACGGGATTGCCGCCCTCCAGGACCAGCCCGAGGACCACGCCCGACAGCCCCATGACCGAGCCGACCGACAGGTCGATGCCCGCGGTGATGATCACCGCCGTCATGCCGAGCGCGATGATCCCCATGAACGCGAAGTTCCGCGTCATGTTGAACAGGTTGTTCTCGGACATGAAGGTCTCGGTCAGGAACGACATGACGACCGAGATGATCAGGATGGCCAGCAGCACCCAGAACGGCTGCGTGTTCAGAGCCGAGGCGAGGGGTCCCATCTCGCGCTGGCGGGTGACCTCGGAGACGTCGACGTTGCTCATGTCCGCATCCCGCTGATACGCCGACGGCCGGTCAGGCCGCCTCGATGGCCCCGGTGATCAGGCCGGTCACTTCCTCGGGCGAGCTCGTGTCGATGCTCTTGTCGGCGACCTTGTGACCGCGGCGCATGACGATCACCCGGTCGCAGACCGAGAAGACGTCGGGCATGCGGTGGCTGATCAGGATGATGGCGATGCCCTTGTCCTTGAGCCGGCGGATCAGGTCGAGGACCTCCGCGACCTGGCGCACGCTGATCGCCGCCGTCGGCTCGTCCATCAGCACGATCTTGGCGTCGGTCAGCCGGGTGCGCGCGATCGCCACCGCCTGGCGCTGGCCGCCGGACATCTGACGGACCAGGTCGCGCGGCCGGGTCTCCGACTTGAGCTCCTGGAACAGCTCGCCGGCGCGCGAGAACATCGCTACGTGGTCGACCACCTTCAGCGGGCCGAGCCGGCGCTTGATCTCGCGGCCCAGGAAGATGTTGGCCGCCGCCGTCAGGTTGTCGCACAGCGCCAGGTCCTGATAGACGACCTCGATGCCGTGGTAGCGCGCCTCGACAGGCTTGTGGAAATGGACTTCCTTGCCCTCGAGGTACAGGTGCCCCTCCGACGGCGGGAAGTTGCCGGCCATGATCTTGACCAGCGTCGACTTGCCGGCGCCGTTGTCGCCCATGAGGCCCACGACCTCGCCCGGCTCGAGGCCGAAGCTGACCCCGGCCAGCGCCTGGATCGCGCCGAAATGCTTGGAGATGTCACGCAGCTCCAGAAGCGCCACTTGTCCCTCCCTGTCGCGGTCGGCCCTTTTCAGGTCTTGGCGCCCGGCCGTTCCGCGTGACGACGGCGGGTTTTCCCTTGCCGTCGTTATTCTTTGAAGTCTAACGTTCTGCCGCGCCGGAGAAAAGCGTTTTCGGCAACGTACGTTCTGTTTCTTGTCGGAACAGAACACACGTAGACTCCGTCCATGACGCGGCCCGGTGAAACGCTCGGGCGGTCCCGGGCGGCGCTTCAGACCACCAGCCGGCAGTCGGTCCACGCGCCGTCGGCGGCGGCCGATTTCTTCGCCGCCTCGATGAAGGCGATGCCGCGCGCGCCGTCCTCTACCGTCGGAAAATCGAGCACCAGCGGATCGGGCTGCCGACCCGTCTCCCGCGCGACGATGGCGTCGGCGACGTCGGTGTAGAGGTTGGCGAAGCCTTCCTGATAGCCCTCCGGATGGCCGAACTCGACCCGGGTGGCGCGCTTGGCCTCGGGACCGAGCCCGGCGCCGTCGCGCGCCAGGATCTGGACCGGCTCGTCGATCGGCATCCAGCGCAGGTAGTTCGGGGTCTCCTGCGCCCATTCGAGCCCGCCCTTCTCCCCGAAAATGCGGAAATAGAGGCCGTGCTCGGAGCCGGCCGCGGCGTTGGTCACCCAGAACACGCCGCGCGCGCCGTTCTCGTAGCGCAGCATCGCCATGGCGCAATCGTCGACATTGCGGCCGGGCACGACCGTCGTGATCTCGGCGCCGACCCGCTCGGCCTCGGTGCCGGCGACGAAGGCGGTCATGTGCAGGGCGTGGCTGCCGATATCGCCCAGCACCATCGAGGCCCCGACCCTGGCCGGATCCATGCGCCAGTAGTCGCCGCCGTCACGCTCCATCGGCGTCAGGCGGGCCAGATGCGGCTGGATATAGCAGGCCTGGATCATCCGGATCGGGCCCAGCCGGCCGGCGGCCACCATGGCGCGGGCCTGGCGGACCATCGGATAGCCCGTGTAGTTGTAGGTGGTGCAGAAGACCCGATCGGTCGCCCGGACCCGGCGCACCAGGTCGACCGCGTCGTCGAGCGTCGTCGTCAGCGGCTTGTCGCAGATCACGTCGAGCCCGAGGTCGAGCGCGCGCACCGCGGCCGGGTGATGCTCGCTGTTGGGCGTCATGATCGCCAGCACGTCGATGCGGTCCTCGCGCGCCGCCTCGCCCTCGAACAGGGCGTCCAGGTCGCCATAGGCCCGGTCGGCCGGGATGCCCAGCGCGCGGCCCGCTTCGACCGACTTTTCCGGCTTCGACGACAGGACCGATGCGACGACCTCGTAGCGGTCGTCCAGGCGCGCGGCGGTGCGGTGCACCGGCCCGATGAAGGATCCCGGCCCGCCGCCGACCACGCCCAGCCGCAGCCGCCGGCCGAGGCCGGTGACGGTCGGGTTCTCGCCCAGTCCCTTGGTCATGTCGATCTTCCCCCCCCTTGTCGTCCTCGGCCCCTGTCGTCCTCGGCCCTCGTCGTCCTCGGCCCTCGTCGTCCCCGGCCGGCCGGACGGCGCCGCGGGCGCCCGATCAGATATCCGCCACGCGCACCCAGGCCCGGTCGGCATGGGAGCGCAGGATCGCGTCGACGACCCGCTGGACGGCCCAGCCTTCCCGGAAATCGGGCCAGGCGGCCTTCGGGCCGGCGAGGCCGAGCAGGACGTCGCGCGCCTCGATCGTCTTGAGGTCGTTGAATCCGAGCTGATGGCCGGGCGCCGGGCAGAACGCGCCGTAGGGGTCGTGCTCGGGGCCCGCCAGGATGGTCTTGAAGCCCTCCCGGCCGTTCGGCTGGCCGGTCGTGTAGAGCTCGAGCTCGTTCAGTCTCTCCTGGTTGAAGGCGAGGGTGCCCCTGGTGCCGGTGATCTCGGCGGCGAGCTGCATCTTGCGGCCGGTGGCGACCCAGCTCGCCTGGATCGTCCCCGTCGCGCCGCCGGCGAAGCGCACCAGCGCCCTGGCCTGGTCGTCGGCCTCCACCTTGCGCGTCTCCCGGGCTCCGGGGGCGACCGGGCGTTCGGCGACGACCGTGTGGAGCTGGCCCGACACTTCCTCGATGTCGCCCAGCAGGAAGCGGGCGATCGAGATGATGTGGCTGCCCAGGTCGGCCACGACGCCGGCGCCGCCGGCCGGGTCGAGCCGCCAGGTCCAGGGCGCCGAGGGGTCGGTCATGTAGTCCTCGGCATGGATGCCGTTGAAGCCGACGATCTCGCCGATCTCGCCGCTCTCGATGATCTCGCGGGCCAGCGCCAGGATCGGATTCTTGAGGTAGTTGAATCCGACCGCCGTCGGGATGCCGGCGGCCTCGGCGGCGTCGGCCATCTCCTTGGCCTGGGCGGCGTCGGGGGCGAGCGGCTTCTCGCACCAGACCGGCTTGCCGGCGGCGATGGCGGCCAGCGCCATGGGCTTGTGCCAGACATTGGGCGCGGTGATGTCGACCAGCTCGACCGCCGGGTCGGCGATCAGCGCCTGCCAGTCGCCGGTCGCCCGGGCGAAGCCGAAGCGCCGCGCGGCGTCGTCGGCCGTCGCCTGGTCGATGTCGCCCATCAGCTCCAGGCGCGGCTTGCGCGGCAGGTCGAACAGGCGCGGCGCGGTGGCGAGCGCCAGGGCGTGGCTGCGCCCCATGAAGCCGCTGCCGATCAGGCCGATGCCGATATCGCCCGCGCCGGCCGTATCCGCCCCGGTGGTGTCCTCCCCGGTCTTGTGCCTCGAAGCCATTGCGCGCCTACTCCCGTACCCTTTCGGGGCCGCGCGGACCACCCGCCGGTCGGCCCGTTTCTTACCCTTCCGCCGTGCGCCGTCAGCCGGCGTCCAGCACTTCGCGGTTGACCACCAGCGACCGGTCGAGCGTGCCGTCGAGCCCGTCGAGCACGTTGCGCGCCGTCACGGTGCCCATCCGGATCGCGCATTCGAGGGTCAGCCCGGCCGTGTGGGGCGACAGGATGACCCGCTCGACAGCCATCAGCGGGTTGTCGGGCTCGGGCGGCTCCTCGACAAAGACGTCGATGCCGGCACCGGCGAGCCGACCGGCCGTCACCGCCTCGGCCAGCGCCGCCTCGTCGACCAGCCCGCCGCGCGCGGTGTTGATCAGGATCGCGGAGGGTTTCATGGCCGCGAGCGTCGCCGCGTCGAACAGGTTCCGCGTCTCGTCGCTCAGCGGCAGGTGCAGGCTGACGAAATCGGCTTCCGGCAGGGCGGCGCGCCAGTCCGCCAGCGGCGCGACGCCGGCCGCGGCCACCGTCTCTGCCGGCACCACCGGATCGTAGGCTGTCACGGTCAGGCCGAACACCGCCGCGCGGGCCGCCACCTCCCGTCCGATCCGCCCGAAGCCCAGGAGCAGCAGCGTCTTGCCGGCGAGCTCGGTGCCCTCGAAGCGGTTGCGCAGCCACCAGTCGCCGGCGCGCACGGCGTGGTCGTGGGCGACGCAGCGCTTGGCGCAGGCGAGCATGAGGAACAGCGTGTGCTCGGCGACCGCCAGCGCGTTGACCGCGCCGACGAGGGCGAGCGGGATGCCGCGCGCGGTCAGGGCCGGCACCGGAATGTTGTCGTAGCCCACGCCGTGGCGCGCCACGACCTTGAGCCGGGACGCGGCGGCGACCGCCTCCTCCGGCAGGGTGACCGTGCGGATGGCCAGCGCGTCGGCCTCGGGCAGCCGGGCGCGGAGATCCTCTGGGGTCGCCTGCTCGACGACCTCGACCGTCAGCCCCTCGCGGGCCTCGAGCAGGGCCATGCCTTCGGGATGCAGGGCGCCGGCGACCAGGACATGGGGCATGGCGGCGGATCTTTCGGGTGGGAGGTGAGCGGGGCGGGCCGCCGGCGTCGAGCGGCCTCGGCCCGCCCGGATCAGTAGGTGCCGCCGGCCGCGTCGCCGGCGACCGGGGCCTCGCGCATCGCGGCGACGGTCTGCTTGGCGCCGGCCGCCATCATGCGGGCGTCGGAGCCGATGGTGACGAAGCGGAAGCCGAGCTCGATCATGCGCTTGGCATAGGCCGGGGAGCCGTTGTGGATGCCGGCGACGACGCCGTGTCGGGCCGCGGCCTCGGCGATCCGCTCGATCGCGGCGACGACGGGCTTTTCCTCCTGGTCGAAGGTCGGCGTGCAGCCCAGCGCCAGGGACAGGTCGGCGGGGCCGACATAGATCGCGTCGAGCCCGGGCACCGACAAAATCTCGTCGAGAGCGTCGAGCGCGCGCTTGGTCTCGATCATCGCGAAGGCGGCGACCGTGTCGTTGGCGTGCTTGGGATAGTCCGGACCGGCGTAGAGCAGGGCGCGGATCGGACCGAAGCTGCGCTGGCCCTTCGGCGGGTAGCGGCAGGCGCCGACCAGCGTCGCCGCGTCCTCCGGCGAGTTGACCATCGGGCAGATGACGCCGTAGCTGCCGGCGTCGAGCATCTTCATGATGATGCCCGGATCGAGCCAGGGCACGCGCACCAGCGGCACCGTGTCGGTGGTCGAGATCGCGGCCAGCATGGTCACCGCGGTCTGGTAGTCGACCACGCCGTGCTGCAGGTCGATCGTCAGGGAATCCCACCCCTGATGGGCCATGGTCTCGGCCGAGAAGGCGCTCGGGATCGCCAGCCACCCGTTGACCGCGGCCCTGTCTTCGCGCCACAGGTGCCTGAGCCGGTTCTCGCGCATCCCTGTCCTCCCTGTCGCCGGCCGCGTCGCCACGAGGACCCGTCCGCCGGCCCGGCGGCGGATCGATCCCGGCTGTTCACGGACCGATCGTTTCTTCTTACACTATGCTAGAATGCCTATTCCGCCGTGTCCAGCGGCCGGGCTCGGGCGTGGCGGAGGGACGTCGGCGGAGGGGAGGAGACGCCATGGCGAGGAAACGTCTTAAAGCCCGGGCGCGGATCGACTATACAGCGAAAATGAACCGACGGCGCCCCGTCCGGGGCGTTCCGCAGCCACGACAACGGGCGCCCGGGCCATGGTCGCGCCGCTGACCTACGAACAGCTCATCAACGCGATCTCCGACCGCCACGCGGGCATGAGCCGGCGATTCCAGCAGGTCGCGCGCTACATCGTCCAGAACCCGAACAGCGTGGCGCTCGATTCGGTCAAGGCGATCGCGCGAAACGCGGGCGTGCAGCCCTCCACGCTGGTCCGCTTCGCCCAGTCGCTCGACTACGGCGGCTTCAGCGAGATGCAGAAGGTCTTCCAGTCGCGCCTGCTGACCGCGGCGCCCGGCTTCCGGGAGCGGCTGGACGCGCTGAAGACGGAGCTGGGCGACACGCCGGACAGTGCCCAGCTCGCGCTGCTGCGCCAGCTCGTCATCGCCGACATGGCGGGCCTGCAGCACCTGCTCGACACGATCGACGAGGCCCACCTCGACCAGGCGGCCCGGCTGATGACCCGGGCGCGGCGAATCTTCGTGATCGGCCAGCTCCGCTCGTTCCCGGTGGCGAGCTATCTGGGCTACGTGCTGACCCATCTGCGCTGCGACGTCCGCCTGCTCGACGGCGCCGGAGGGCTGGCCGGAGAGCAGGCCCAGCTCATGGAGGACGGCGACCTGCTGATGGCGATCAGCTTCCGGCACTACGCCCGGGAGGTGATCGACATCGTCGAGACGGCCGAGAGCCGGCGCGTGCCGATCCTGGCGATCACCGACAGCCAGTTGAGCCCGCTGGCCAAGCATGCCGACCTCTATTTCGAGGTGCCGGAGGGGGAGTACAACTTCTCCCGCTCGCTGGCCGCGCCGATGTGCCTGGCCCAGGCCCTGGTCATCGCCATGGCCCATACGCTCGACGCGGCCGGCGAGGCCTCGCCGGAGGCCGCGGCCGTCGCCCGGCGGGCGCTGGCGGCAGCGCAGCGCTGAGGCGCGCGGCGGCCGCGCGTCCGGATCAGTAGGCGATGTCGATAGCCTTGCCGGTCTTCAGTGACTCCCAGGCCGCGTCGGCCAGGATCAGGGCGCGGCGACCGTCCTCGAAGGTCACCGGCGGCTCGAAGCCCGATTCCACCGCGTCGACGAAGGCGTCGATCTCCGCGACATAGGCGCGGGTATAGCGCTCGATGAAGAAGTGGAGCAGGGGATCCCGGCACTCTGTATGCTCGCCGCCCCACTGCTCGACCGTCGTCTCGCGCAGATTCTCCGACTTCAGCAGGCCCGTGCTGCCATGCACCTCCAGGCGCTGGTCGTAGCCGTAGACCGCCCGGCGCGAGCAGTTGATGTGACAGAGCTTGCCCGATTGCGTGCGCATCAGCACCATGGCCGAGTCGACATCGCCCAGGTCGCGCGCGTTGTTGTCGAAGAGGGCGCTGCCGAAGGCGCTGACCTGGACGATCTCCTCGCCGAGGACGAACCGCGCGAGGTCGAAGTCGTGGATCATCATGTCGCGATAGAGCCCGCCGGACACGGCGAGATAGGCCTTGGGCGGCGGTCCCGGGTCGCGGCTGGTGATGACGACCTGCTCGATTGCGCCGATGCGCCCGGCATGGGCGCCCTCGCGCACCTTGCGGTGATGCGGGTCGAAGCGACGGTTGAAGCCGATCATGACCGGCACGCTCGTCGTCTCCAGGTCACGCTTGCAGGCCTCGACCCGGGCGATGTCCAGGTCGATCGGCTTCTCGCACAGCACCGCCTTGCCGGCCTTCGCCGCCGCGGTGATCAGCTCGACATGGGTATCCGTCGACGAGGCGATCAGCACCGCGTCGACATCGTCGCCCAGCGCCGACTCCACCGTGTCGGCGACGCGCGCGCCGTGCTTTTCCGCGGCTGCCCGCGCCGCCTCGGCTGAGACGTCGTAGACGGCGGCGAGCGCCGCGCGCGGATGGGCGGCCAGGTTGTCGGCGTGCATCCGGCCGATCCGGCCCGCGCCGAACAGGGCGAAGCGCAGCATGGATTTCTCCCCCGAAGGCTTCAGGGCCGGCCGTATTCCCCGGTCTGGCCCGAACGTTCCCCTTTGTCGCAACAATTGAACACGGGTTGCAGACAGGGTCAAAGGGAATGCCGACCTCGCCGTTCCGGGCGGCGGTGGTGCATCGTCGGCGTGGCCGGGATGACCGAGCCGGACGAGGGATGCGGAGATCGCGCCGGCACTCCTTATGGCCGTCATCCCCGCGAAAGCGGGGATCCATGAGCACCGGCCCATGGTCTTTCGGCCAGTCGCGGGATTCCGGTCGAACAGCCCGCCGCCCGACTGGATTCCCGCTTTCGCGGGGATGACGAAAATAGGTGGTTGTGAAGGGATGATGCCCCGTGGGCCGGCAGAGCGAAGCGATCCCGACGTTCCGACCCCGCCATGGCCATGTCGGCATCGCCGCGCTCTGCCGACCTACGACCACAATTCCAGACTGTCCCAACCTAGAACGTTCGTTGCCGATATCCTTCCCAAGCACACCGGCGAAGGCCTATAGTATCGCCAACGGGGACCGCCCGACGGTCGCCGGCGCATAAACGCGATCCCGGGGAGGAGCCGATGAAGACCGTGCGCCTCACCATGGCCCAGGCCGTGGTGAAATTTCTCGTCGCCCAGCGCACCCTCGTCGACGGCGAGGAGGTGCCGCTGTTCCCGGGCGTCTTCGCGATCTTCGGCCACGGCAACGTCACCTGCCTCGGCGAGGCGCTGGAGGCGTCGAAGGACGCGCTGCCCACCTGGCGCGGCCAGAACGAGCAGTCGATGGCCCTGGCCGCGGCCGGCTTCGCCAAGGCCAGGCGGCGCCGCCAGATCATGGTCTGCGCCAGCTCGATCGGGCCGGGCGCCACCAACATGGTCACCGCCGCCGGGCTCGCCCACGCCAATCGGCTGCCGATCCTGCTGCTGTCGGGGGACACCTTCGCCAACCGCGCGCCGGACCCGGTGCTCCAGCAGGTCGAGCACTTCCACGACCCGACGGTGACGGTCAACGACGCCTTCCGTGCCGTTACCCGCTACTGGGACCGGATCACCCGGCCGGAGCAGATCCTCAACTCCCTGCCGCAGGCCGTGGCGACGCTGCTCGACCCGGGCGATTGCGGGCCGGCCTTCCTCGGCCTCGCCCAGGACGTCCAGGCGGAGGCGTTCGACTACCCGGCCGCCTTCTTCGAGCCCAGGATCCACCGCATTCCGCGACCGCGCCCGGATACCGAGCAGCTCGTCGCCGCCGCCCATGCGCTGGCCGGGGCGGAGAAGCCGCTGATCGTCGCCGGCGGCGGCGTGCTCTACTCCGGCGCGGAGGCGGAGCTCGGCGCCTTCGCCGAGCGCCACGGCATCCCGGTGGTGGAGACCATCGCCGGGCGCGGGGCCTTCGTCCACGACCATCCGCTCAACGCCGGGCCGATGGGCGTCATCGGCTCGGCCTCGGCCAACAAGCTGGCGGCGGAGGCGGACGTGGTGCTGGCCGTCGGCACCCGGCTCCAGGACTTCACCACCGGGTCCTGGACCGCCTTCGCCAACCCGGACGTCACGCTGATCGGCGTCAACGCCGCGCGCTTCGACGCCGTCAAGCACCGCGCGCTGCCGGTGGTGGGCGACGCCAAGGCGGCGCTGGCCGACCTGACGGCCGGGCTCGAGGCCTATCGCGCACCGACCGCCTGGGGCGAGACCGCGCGCAAGGCCTATGCGGAGTGGAACGCCACGGTCGACGATCTGACCGGCCCGACCAACCAGCCGGTGCCGACCTACGCCCATGTCGTCGGCGCCATCAACCGGGCCGCCGACCCGACCGACACGGTACTGACCGCGGCCGGCGGCCTGCCGGGCGAGCTGACCAAGAACTGGCGGGTCAAGTCGGTCGGCACCTTCGACTGCGAATTCGGCTTCTCCTGCATGGGCTACGAGATCGCCGGCGGCTGGGGCGCCAAGATGGCCAAGCCCGACACCGACGTGATCGTCATGGTCGGCGACGGCAGCTACATGATGCTCAATTCCGACATCTATTCGAGCGTCCTGACCGGCCACAAGCTGATCGTCGTCGTCTGCGACAATGGCGGCTTCGCGGTCATCAACCGGCTGCAGGTCGGCAAGGGCGGGGCCTCGTTCAACAACCTGATCGAGCACTGCAAGGTGAAGGAGCCCTTCGCCGTCGACTTCGCCGCCCACGCCCGCTCCATGGGCGCGGAGGCCGAGACGGTGGAGTCGATCGCCGACCTGGAGACGGCCTTCGCCCGGGCCAAGAAGGCCGACCGGACCTACGTCATCGCGATCAAGACCGACGCCTATGCCTGGACGCCGGGCGATGCCTGGTGGGATGTCGCCGTGCCGGAGGTCTCGGCCCGCGACAGCGTGCGCAAGGCCCATGACGACGCCGTGGCCGGCCGTCGCAACCAGCGCCTGGGGGTCTGAGCCATGCCCGAGATCCGCTTCGGCATCGCCCCCATCGGCTGGACCAACAGCGACCTGCCGGAACTGGGCGGCGACATCCCGCTCGAGACCTGCCTGGCCGAAAGCCGCATGGCCGGCTTTACCGGCACGGAGAGCGGCGTGAAGTTCCCCATGGACGCCGACGCGCTGGCGCCGATCCTGCGCGAGCACGGCCTCCAGCTCGTCTCCGGCTGGTTCTCCGGCGAGCTTCTCCGGCGCTCGGTCGAGGAGGAGAAGGAGCGCATCGAGGAGCAGCTCGCGACCTTCCACACCCTGGGCGCCCCGGTCCTCGTCTACGCCGAGACGACCGGCAGCGTGCAGGCGAAGCAGGACACTCCCGTCGCCGACCGGCCGACCATGGCCGAGGCGGACTTCCCCGCCTATGGCGCGAAGCTGACCGAGCTGGCCGAGTACCTGGCCGATCGCGGCGTGCCGATGACCTATCACCACCACATGGGCACGGTGGTCGAGACCGAGGCGGAGGTCGACCGGCTGATGGCCCATACGGGCGAGGCGGTGGGTCTGCTGCTCGACACGGGCCATCTGGTCTTCGCCGGCGGCGATCCGATCGCCACGACCAAGCGCCATGGCCACCGGATCAATCACGTCCATTGCAAGGACATCCGCCGGCCGATCCTCGACAAGGTGCGCGCGCAGCGGATGAGCTTCCTCGACGGCGTGATCGAGGGCGTCTTCACCGTGCCGGGCGACGGCTTCATCGACTACGACGCCTTCGCCCGGACGCTCGCGGAAATCGGCTATTCCGGCTGGGCGGTGGTCGAGGCGGAGCAGGACCCGGCCAAGGCGCCGCCGCTGGAATACGCGCGCAAGGGCTATGCCTGCCTGGAGCGGGCCTTCACCGCGGCCGGATACACCATCGTCAAATGAGGGTGCGGCGCCGGCCGGCGCGCGTCGGCCGATCGCACGCCCGACAATCAGGAGCCCGACAATCAGGGCAGGGAGGGGCGGCATGGCGCTGACCGACGATCTCACCAGGCAGTTCGAGGGCAAGGTCGCCGTCGTGACCGGCGGCACCCAGGGCGTCGGGGAGGCCTGCGCCCGGCTGTTCGCCGCGCGCGGCGCCGCCGGCATCGCCATCTGCGGGCGCAACGCCGAGAAGGGCGAGGCGGTCGCGAAGTCGATCACCGAGTCCGGCTGCAGGACCGTCTTCGTCCAGGCCGACCTGACGACGGTCGAGGACCCGCGCAAGGTGATCGCCGAGGCCGACCGGGCCTTCGGGCGCATCGACGCCCTCGTCAACGCCGCCGGCATGACCGACCGCGGCACGATCTGGGACACGAGCCCGGAGCTCTACGACAAGCTCTTCGCCGTCAATGTCCGCGCGCCGTTCTTCCTGATGCAGGACGCGGCGAAGGTGATGAAGCGAGTCGGCGCGAAGGGGACGATCGTGACGATCATCAGCATGTCGTCCCATGGCGGCCAGCCCTTCATCACGGCCTATTCGGCGTCGAAGGGCGCGATGCTGACCCTGACCCGCAATGTCGGCTTCCAGCTCATGCGCCACGACATCCGGTGCAACGGCCTCAATATCGGCTGGACCGATACGCCGGGCGAGGACCGCATCCAGAAATCCTATCACGGCGCCCGGGACGGCTGGCTCGATTCCGCGGAGAAGGGGCTGCCCTTCGGCCGGCTGATCAAGACCGAGGAGGTCGCGCGCGCCGTCGCCTTCCTGTCTTCGGAGGAATCCGGGCTGATGACCGGCTCGATCGTCGATTTCGACCAGTCGGTCCTTGGCAGCTACGAAGCCCCGCCCATGCCCGCCCCCCTGGACAGCGCCAACGCGGCGGAGTAGGGGGGTATTTTTTCAAAATCTTTCAGAGTATTCGTCATTCCCGCGAAAGCGGGAATCCATGGGCCAAGCGAAAATCTCAAATGCCAGCATGGATCGCCGCTTTCGCGGGGATGACGACTGTGCAGGTCGGATAGAGGTGAGGCCGAATTCCTACAGAGTCGCCAGTTCGTGCTCCTTACCAATCATTTCGCTACGAAGGACGCGAAGAATGCGAGGATGCTGTTTCGAGCGGTCGGTCGTGGTGCTCCAGGAAAAGTCTCTTGGAGGGCCGAAGGCGTTCAGTAACTCCTATCGAACGAAGGTCGGGCAGGTCGAAGTGGGCCGGAGACCCTTCGTGATTCTTCGTGCCTTCGTGGTTGACCTACTTGAATTACTCCAAAGACCCGATCGCCGCGCCCCAGCCTGGCAGTATCGCCCGCTGGCCGTCGAACGTGCCGTCCAGTCCGGACTCCGTGTCGGCGGTCGGCGTTCCCGATAGCCCGGGCAGGCGGACCTCCACCGGCGCCTCGCCGAGATTGAAGGCGCAGACCAGCACCGGACCGTCGTCGACCCGTCGCTCGAAGGCGAGGACGGGCTCGGGCGTGTCGAGGAAGCGGATATCGCCCGTCACCAGCGCCGGATGGCGCTTGCGCCAGGCCAGGAAGTGCCGCGCGAAATTCAGGGTCGAGGCGGGATCGTCCTCCTGCCGGTCGACGGCGAGCGGGACGTGGCGCGGGTCCACCGGCAACCAGGGCTCACCCTCGCCGAAACCGGCATTGGCCGCGTCGGCGCGCCAGGGGATGGGCGTGCGGCAGCCGTCCCGGCCCTTGTAGGTCGGCCAGAAGGTCCGGCCCTCCGGGTCCTGCAGGCGTTCGAAGGGGACATCGGCCTCGGGCAGGCCCAGCTCCTCGCCCTGGTAGACGAAGGCGGTGCCGCGCAGGCTCGCCAGCAGGGCGAGCAGGCAGCACGCCGTGCGCGCCCCGGCCTCGGGGCCGCCCCAGCGGGTCAGCACTCGCGCCTTGTCGTGGTTGGAGAAGGCCCAGGCCGGCCACGCCTGCGGGGCATGGGCGGAGACGGCCTCCACGGCGTCTCGCACGAACCGCGCGCCGCCGAAGGCGTCCAGGAAGACGAAGCTGTAGGCGGTGTGCAGCGGTCCCGGACCGCCGGTGTACTCCGCCATGCGCTGGAGCGGCCGGTCGCTGACGATCTCCGCCACCGCCATGCGGTCGTCGTAGCCGTCGAGCAGGGCGCGCAGCCGGCGCATGAAGTCCAGCGTCTCCGGCCGGGAGCGGTCGTGGACGTGCTGCTGCATCGAGTAGGGCTTGTAGGCGTCCGGGTCCGGCCGCGCGGGATTGTCGGCGAGGCTCGCGTCGTGGACATAGAAATTGGCCACATCGAGCCGGAAGCCGTCGACGCCGCGGTCGAGCCAGAACCGCGCCACGTCCAGGATCGCGTCCTGCACGGCCGGGCTGTGGAAGTTCAGGTCCGGTTGGGCGGCCAGGAAGTTGTGGAGGTAGTACTGGCGCCGGCGCGGCTCCCAGCTCCAGGCCGGGCCGCCGAAGACCGACTGCCAGTTGTTCGGCGGCGCGCCGTCCGGCTTCGGATCGGCCCAGATGAACCAGTCCGCCTTGCCGTTGATCCGGTCCGCGCGGCTCTCCTCGAACCATGGATGCCGGTCGGAGCAGTGCGACCAGACCTGGTCGACGATCAGCTTGAGCCCCAGGCGATGGGCCTCGGCCACCACCGCGTCGAAGTCGGCGAGCGTGCCGAAGACCGGATCGACGCCCGTGTAGTCGGCGATGTCGTAGCCGAAATCCGCCATCGGCGAGGGGTAGAAGGGCGACAGCCACACGCCGTCGGCGCCGAGCGCCGCCACATGGGCCAGCCGCTCGCGCACGCCGGGCAGGTCGCCGATCCCGTCGCCGTCGGTGTCGCGAAAGCTGCGCGGGTAGATCTGGTAGATCACCGCGCCACGCCACCACTCCGTCATCTGGCCTCCGGGGCACCGTCCGTCCGGGGCGCAGCATGCGGCGGCGGGTTGCCGGGACCAAGAGACAATCGCCGCCGGACGGAGGCCTGTTCCGACCCGGCGACAGTCTTGACAAGGTTTATCGTTTTAAGGTTGTGAGTCGCCGAGCGGATGCCTAGCTTTCGATGATGCCGGGCGGCCGCGATCGGGCGGGCGCCGCAGCGGGGAGTGACGTCGATGGGCGCCAGCGATCTCGACCTCTTCGATCGCCTCGAATCCGAGGTGCGCAGCTACAGCCGCGACTTTCCGACGGTATTCCGCACCGCCTCCGGCAGCCGGATGACGGACGAGGCGGGGCGCAGCTATCTCGATTTCTTCGCGGGCGCGGGCACGCTTAACTACGGCCACAATCCGGCGGAGCTCAAGCACGCGCTGATCGACTATCTGGTGGGCGACGGGATCACCCACGGCCTGGATCTCGCGACCTCGGCCAAGCGCCGGCTGATCGAGCGGTTCCAGGCGGCGATCCTGGCGCCGCGCGGCCTGTCCTACAAGATGCAGTTCCCCGGCCCGACCGGCGCGAACGCGGTGGAGGCGGCGCTCAAGCTCGCGCGCAAGGCGACCGGGCGGTCTGGCATCGTCGCCTTCACCAACGGCTTTCACGGCGTCACCCAGGGCGCGGTCGCCGTCACCGGCAATGCCAAGTACCGGCGCTTCCCGGGTCATCAGCGCGGCGACGTCGCCTTCCTGCCCTATGACGGCTGGCTGGGGGAGACGGTGGACACGGTCGAGGTGGCGGCGCGCTACCTGGACGACCCGGCCTCCGGGATCGACGCGCCGGCGGCCTTCCTGGTCGAGACGGTGCAGGGCGAGGGTGGGGTCAACGTGGCCTCGGCCGACTGGCTGCGCCGGCTGGCCGATCTGGCGCGGCGCCACGGCAGCCTGATCATCGTCGACGACATCCAGGTCGGCTGCGGGCGCACCGGCGCCTTCTTCAGCTTCGAGCGGGCGGGCGTCGAGCCCGACATCGTCACCCTGTCGAAGTCGCTGAGCGGCTTCGGCCTGCCCCTGGCGATGGTGCTGATGCGCCCGGACCTGGACGTTTGGCGGCCGGGCGAGCACAACGGCACCTTCCGGGGCAACAACCTGGCCTTCGTCACGGCGGCCGAGGCGATCGACCGGTTCTGGTCCGACGGGACCTTCGCCGATACGGTCGCCAGCCGGGGCGCCACGATGCGCCAGCGCCTGGAGGCCATGGCGGCGCGCGCCAATACCCGCCTGTCCGACGGCCCCGCCGTTTCCGTGCGCGGTCTCGGCATGATCCAGGGCCTCGATCTGGGCGACGGGGAGCGGGCCTCGGCGGTCTGCCGCGCGGCGTTCGAGCGCGGCCTGATCATCGAGACCAGCGGCGCGCGCGGCCAGGTGGTCAAGTGCCTGCCGCCGCTGACGACCGAGGCGGCGGACCTGGCCGCCGGGCTCGACGTGCTGGAGGCGGCGCTCGATGCGGTGCTCGGCGAGGCGGCGGCGGCGGACAGCCCGGCGCGGGCCGAACCGGTCGCCTGACCGGCCGGCCCAGGCGGTGGCCGGCGATCAGGGCCGGATGACGGTGGGCAGGCCGAAGACGTCCTCGAAGGACGCGCGCAGCGCCATGTCGACATCGGTCATGGTCGCCGGGATGCCGAGATCGACGAGCGAGGTCACGCCGTGCTCGCGGATGCCGCAGGGCACGATGCCGGCGAAATGCGACAGGTCCGGCTCGACATTGAGCGCGATGCCGTGAAAGCTCACCCAGCGGCGCACGCGCACGCCGATGGCGGCGATCTTGTCCTCGCGGCCCGGCTTGCCGTCGGCGGCCCGGTCGACCCAGATGCCGACCCGGCCGCAGCGCCGCTCGCCGCGGACATTGAAGCCGGCGAGCGCGCGGATCAGCCACTCCTCCAGGTCGGTGACGAAGCGGCGCACGTCGGGCGCGCCGGCCGCGCTGCGATGCTTGAGGTCCAGCATCACGTAGGCGACCCGCTGGCCGGGGCCGTGATAGGTGTACTGGCCGCCCCGGCCCGTGCGATGGACAGGGAAGCGCGCCGGCTCCAGCAGGTCGGACGCTTGCGCGCTGGTGCCCGCGGTGTAGAGCGGCGGATGCTCCAGCAGCCAGATCAGCTCCGGCGCCGTGCCGGCGCGGATGGCGGCGACACGCGCTTCCATCTCCGCCACGGCGTCCTCGTAGCCGACCGGCGCGTCGCTGATCCGCCACTCGACCACGCGTAGATCGCTCGCCGGAGCGGGCGCGGGGGACTCGACAGCCTCGGCGTCCGCCCCCATCTGCGGGTCGGCGAGATCGGCGGACGGCCCATGCTTGATTGCGGTCATCCGATTTGCTATCTCCCTCGCGCTTCCGGTGGCGGAGTCATAGACCCTGCCGGCGGCGTTGACGAGGCCCCGATGGGCCCACGATGCGGTCGTGGCGGAATTGGTAGACGCGCAGCCTTGAGGTGGCTGTGGGCGAAAGCCCGTGGAAGTTCGAGTCTTCTCGACCGCACCATCCCCATTCTCGAAAATCCGGCCGACCCGTAGATCGGGCAGAGCGAAGCGGAACCCTACAGGTGCCCGCCTTCGGACTGCCTCTACCCGACGGCGGCGGCTTCGGCTTTCACACTATCTTCGAAGTCCCGGGCTTCGAAGTCCCGGGTCGCACTTATTCTGCGTCCACCCGCAATAGCCGTCATTTCCGCGTAAGAGGCCGCGAATCAAAGCCCTCTCCCGCACGGGACCTCCGCGAAAGGGGCGTGTGGGCGTGGGGGTCGTGATTGTCCCGACGGAGGTTTTCGGGCGAGGCGGCGGCGGGCGAGCGCCGGATCGGCCGGATGGTTTCGCGGACGCGGTCGTGGCGCCCGGGGCCGGGGCTGGAAGGCGTCCGGCCTCGGTGCCTATGCGGGCGCCGGGCCGACGAGGCCGCGGAACAGGCGGAGATAGGGGCGGAAGGGGATCACGGTCAGCGCCGCCTCGGCGATCAGGGCGCTGGGCGTCATCACCGCGTCGACCTGCCATTCGCCGGCCGCCAGCAGCCGCTGGCCGGGGCCGAGTGCGACGCGCAGCCGCCCGCCGTCGCGCGCCTCCAGCGCCGCGACGATGGCCAGGACCCGGGCGCGGATATCCGGATCCTCCGCCGTGAAGGGCACGATCCCCAGCTCCGCCGCCAGGGCGAGGCGGAAGCCCGGCTCGATCGGGGTGGCGGTCGCCGCGAATCGCTGCCCCTCGACGGTGAACCCGTAGCGCAGCGGATCGGCCGTCGCGTCGTCCCCGCCACGCGAGCGGAACGCGGCGAGGCCGCGGCGCGCCAGTTCGGAGGCGATCTGGGTCGCGGCGTCGAGCGGCGCGGCCGTGGCGAGGGACGACATGCGATCCATCCGGTTCGGGGAACTGAAGCGCCGATCCTCGCGAGATCGCGGTTAAGGGCCGGTAAACCCTTATCAATCGGTGGTGATTGGGGGGCTCGCGACGGTGCCGCGATTGCGCCGCCGGGCCGCCCTTGCGAAAACCGGTATCGGCCGGGGCGACGGCTTCCCGCGCGGCCGGCCCCCGAGGAGAGGGAGAGGCGATGTTCGACGCACCGCTGCGCCGGGTGATCGACGGCCCGCTCGATCGCGCCGGGGCCAGGCTGGTCCGCGCCGGCATGGACGCCGACCGGCTGACCGCGGCGGGCTTCGCGGTGGGCGTGGCGGCGGCGGTGGCCCTGGCCTTCCAGGCCTATGCCGTCGCGCTCGTCCTGATCCTGGCCAACCGCCTGCTCGACGGACTCGACGGCGCGGTGGCGCGGGCCGCCGGCGTGACGGACTTCGGCGGATTCCTCGATATCCTCGCCGACTTCCTGGTCTATTCCGGGCTGGTCTTCGGCTTCGCCGTCGGCCGTCCCGACATGGCGCTGCCGGCGGCGTTCCTCATCCTCGCCTTCGTCGGGACGGGAACCTCGTTCCTGGCCTTCGCGATCTTCGCGGCCAAGCGCGGGATCGAGACGCGCGAGCGGGGGCTGAAGTCGCTCTTCTACATCGGCGGGCTGACCGAGGGGGCGGAGACGATCGCCTGCCTCGTGGCGATCTGCCTGTTCCCCGACGCCTTCGCCTGGATCGCCTACGGCTTCGGCGCGGCCTGCTGGCTGACCACGCTCGCGCGCACGCTGCAGGCCCGCTACGTCTTCGCCGCGCGCCGGTGATCCGGCCACCGTCGACCGGCTACTCCGCCGCCTTGGAGTAGGCGCCCTCCGCGGTCCCTGCCGCCGCGCCGGCATCCTCGGCGGCCTTGTCGGCGGCGCGCCGCTCGCGCCGGCGATCGCGCCAGGCGGCGACATTGGCCCGGACCTGCAGCGCGCAGGGCGTGACGATCAGGGTCAGCAGCGTCGCGAAGGCGAGGCCGAAGACGACCGCGGTCGACAGGCTCGACCACCACTGGGTGGACGGCGCGCCGATGGCGACCTCCCGGCCGACGAAATCGATATTCGTGCCCAGCACCATCGGCATCAGCCCGAGGATCGTCGTCACGGTCGTCAGCATGACCGGGCGCAGGCGCTGGGCGCCGGTGCGCAGGATCGCCTCGCGCGGGGTCTTGGAGATGCGCTTGAGCCGGTCATAGGTGTCGATCAGGACGATGTTGTTGTTCACCACGATGCCGGCCAGCGCGATCACGCCGATGCCCGTCATCACGATGCCGAAGGGCTGGCCCGTCACGAGCAGCCCGATCAGCACGCCCACGGTCGACATCACGACGGCGGTCAGGATCAGGAACGCGCTGTAGAAGCTGTTGAACTGGGTGACCAGGATGATCGCCATGATGAACAGGGCGACCATGAACGCCTTGCCGAGAAAGCCGGCCGCGGCCTGCTGCTCCTCGTCCTCGCCCTTGAAAGTGTAGGAAACCCGCTCGTCGAGCGGCCCGGTCTCGAGCCACTGGCGGATTTCCTCGACCTTCGTGGCCGGCAGGACGCCCGGGCGGACATCGGCCTTCACCGTCATCACGCGCCGCCCGCCGGTGCGGTTCAGCGTGCCGGTGCGCGGCTCGGCGACGCGCTCGACGAAATTGCTGGCCGGCACGCCGGTGCCGCTGCCGGTGACGATGCGGATCTGGTCGAGCTGGTCCAGCGAGCGCCAGCGCTCGGGATAGCGCACGACGATATCGATTTCCTCGTCCGTGTCGTCGGGCCGGTAGGTGTCGATGGTCAGGCCGTTGGTGACGAGCTTGATCGTGTCGCCGATCGCCGAGACGTCGACGCCGTATTTCGACGCCTGGGCCCGATCGACCGTCATCTCCCATTCGATGCCCGGGACCGGCCGGGAGTCCTCCAGGTCGACGAGGCCGTCGAGGCCGTCCATGAACCCGCGTACCTGCTCCGTCGCCTCGGGCAGGAGGTCGGGAAAGCGTGACGCGAGTTCCACCTGCACCGGCTTGCCGACGGGCGGGCCGGCGTCGGGCTCCCGGGTCTCCACATGGATGCCGGCGAGATCGGCGGTCCGCGCGCGGATATCGTCGAGGATCTCGTCGGCCGGGCGGCGCTGCTCCCAGTCGACGAGCTCGATCGTGATCTGGCCAATCACGTCCTCGGCCAAGTCCTGGCCGCCGCCCGCGCCCTGGCTCCCGCCGGTGCGGGTGTAGACCGAGGCGAACTCGTCCGACAGGGCCAGAACTTCGCGCTCGACATCACGAACCAGGGCGTCCTGCTCGTGGATCGAGAGGTTGCCGCGGGCGTGGACCAGGACGATCGCCTGTTCGGGCTCCACGTCGGGGAAGAACTCCACCCCGTTGCCGTGGTTGCCGTAGTACCACCAGACGCCGACCAGCACGGCCGCCGCCGTCGCGACGACCAGCCCGGGCCGCCGCAGTGCCCCGTTCAGCGCGCGGACGTAGCGCCCGGTGAAACCGCCGATATCGTCGAGCGAACCTTGCTCGGAGGCCGCCAGCGCCTTCATCGCGGCCGGGTTCGCCTGGCCGGGCTTGCCCAGCACCGAGCCCAGCGTCGGCACGAAGACGAGCGCCATGGCGAGCGAAGCGGCCAGCGTCGCCACCAGGGTGATCGGCAGGAACTTCATGAACTCGCCGACCACGCCCGGCCAGAACAGCAGCGGCAGGAAGGCGGCCAGCGTCGTCGCCGTCGAGGCGGTGATCGGCCAGGCCATGCGCTTGGCGGCGAGCGCATAGGCCTCCTTCTTCGTCAGGCCCTCGGTCATCTTTCGGTCGGCGTACTCGGTCACCACGATCGCGCCGTCGACCAGCATGCCGACGGCCAGGATGAGCGCGAACAGCACGACGATGTTGACCGTCAGCCCCATAGTGCCCAGCACCAGCATGCCGGTCAGGAAGGACCCGGGGATGGCGACCCCGACGAAGGCGCCCGTGCGCAGGCCGAGCGCGCCGACCACGACGATCATGACCAGCAGCACCGCGCTGATCACGTTGTTCTGGAGATCGGTCAGCATCGACTCGATGTCTTCCGACTGGTCCTGGCTGTAGGTCACCTCGACCTGGTCGGGCCAGAACCGCCGTTCCTCCTCCACCGCGGCGCGCACGGCCGAGATCGTGTCGATGACGTTCTCGCCGGTCCGCTTGGTGATCTCCAGCGCCACGGCGGGCTTGCCGTCGACGCGGGCGAAGCCCTCCGGATCCTTGAACGTGCGGCGGATATCCGCCACGTCGCCGAATTGCACCACCGCGTCGCCGTCGACGGACAGCGGCAGGTCCATGATGTCGTCGAGGTCCTCCAGCAGCCCCGGCACCTTGATCGCGAAGCGCCCGGCGCCGGTATCGAGCGTGCCCGCGGCGACCAGCCGGTTCTGGCGCTGGACCATGGAGATCACGTCGTTGCCGTTGAGGCCGTAGCTCTCCACCAGCATCGGGTCGATGACGATCTCGACCATCTCCTCCCGGTCGCCGCCGATCGAGACCTCCAGGACCGGGGGGATGCCCTCGATCGAGTCGCGCAGGTCGCGCGCCAGGCGCAGCAGCGTGCGCTCGGGCAGGTCGCCGGACAGGGTGACGACCAGGACCGGGAAGAGGCTGACATTGACCTCGTTGACCGAGGGCTCGTCGGCGTCCGGCGGCAGGTCGGGCTCGACCTTGTCGACCGCCTCGCGGACATCCTGCAACGCCTGATCGACGTCGAAGCCGGCCTCGAACTCCAGCACCACGTTGCCGCCACCCTCGTAGGCCGAGGCCGTCATCTCCTTGACGCCCTCGATGGTGCGCAACTCCTCCTCCATGGGCCGCACCATCAGCCGCTCGGCGTCCTCCGGCGAGATGCCGGCCAGCGACATCGAGACGTAGATGATCCCGACATTGACGTCGGGGTTCGCTTCCTTGGGGATCGTGACATAGGTGTAGGCGCCGGCCAGCAGCAGCAGTGCCAGGGTCGCCAGGACCGTGCGGGAGCGGCCGATCGCCGCGTCGACGATCGCGTTCATGACCGGCCTTCCGCGCTTTCGATCGGGCCTTCGGGCACCGGCTCGACCTTCTGGCCCGGCTTCACGAAGCCGAGGCCGACGGTCACGATGTCGAGGCGCTCCGGCAGGCCGGCGAGCCAGACGGCGTCGGGCGCGCTGCCCACGATGCGCGCCGGGCGGAAGGCGACGGTGTCGTCCTCGAGCACCTCGAGCACGCCGATCTCGCCGCTGTCGGCCAGGTGCAGGACGGCGGGGCTGACCCGGTGCGCCGTCACGTTGGAGACAGGCAGCGTCAACTCCGCCGTCAGGCCCTCGATGATCCGGTGGTCGGCGTTGTCGACCTCCATCTCGACCGTGAAGGTGCGCGTCGTGTCGTTGGCGACCGCGCCGACATAGGACACCACGCCCTCGAGCTCCCGGCCGTCGATCAGGGTGACGGTACCGACCGTGCCGGGCTCGATCTCGCCCAGATGGCGCTCGGAGAGCTGGCCCGCGACGCGCAGCGGGTCGAGCTCGACCACCATGCCGATCGGATCGCCGTCGGAAACGTAGTCTCCGACTTCGACCATCCGGTCATTCAGCGTGCCGGCGAACGGGGCCTCGATCTCCAGGTTTTCCATACGGAGCTCGGCCAGCCGTACAGCGGCGCGCGCGGAATCGAGCGTCGCGCGCGCCTGGGCGAGTTGGGTGTCGGCGCGATAGCCCTGTGTATTCAGGCGCTGGGCGGCGTTGTACTCGATCTCCGCCGAGGCGAGCCGCGCGCGCGCTTCCTCGAGCAAGGCCTGGCGGTCGTCGACCTCGATCCGGGCGATCGGCTCGCCGGCATCGACCTCGGCGCCGCGCTCGACGAGGATCTCCTCGATCCTGCCGCCGATCTCCGCGCGGACGGTGACCTTGCGGTGGGCGATCGTGCGGCCCTGGACCGAGACGTTGTCGATCATCGGCTCGGCGACGATCTCGCGCGTGCGGACCTGCTGTGGCGGCTGGCTGTCGTCGGCCTCGACCGCCGCCGAGCCCGGGTCGGCGGTCTCGCCGTTGGCGCCCCTGCCGCCGCCGATCAGGCCGGAGCCGATCCAGGCGGCGGCGCCTATGGCGATGATGATGGCGATGAGCCATGAACGGGTCATGGTCTGTCTTTCCCTGTCGCCGCCGCGCCCGGTGGGGAGGGCCGGCGGACATGTCTCCCGGCGGCGGGCGGCGGCGCGGTGCGGAGGGGCGCGCCGGGCCCGCCGAATGGCGGCGCCGCTATTCGGCGACGTCGCGCTGGAACTGCGCGCCGAGCAGCTCGTGGCGATGCTCGTCGAGGAAGGTGAGCGCCGCGCGATGCATGGCGATTCCGTAGCGGCGCACGAAGTCCTGCCCGTCCGAGACCCTGCGCGCCTCCTTGCCCTTGGCCTCCAGGCCCTCGATGACGCCGCGGTGGAAGGCCATGCGCGCCTCGATCATCCGATCGAGGTCGCCGGGCGCCACCAGGTCGGCGAAGCACAGGACGAACAGGAAGTCGGAGCGGATCTTGTCCTCTCCAGGAGGCGCGTTGACCGCGTCGAACAGGATCTGCCGCCCCTTGGCGGTAATCCGATAGACCTTCTTGTCCGGACGGCCGTCCTGGGCTTGCGTGACGGCGACCACGTGGCCGTCCTCGGTCAGCTTCTTGAGCGCCGGGTAGATCGAGCCGTAGCCCGCGTCCTGGAAATGGGCGAAGGGGCCGGTCTCGAACTGCTTTCGGATCTCGTAGCCGGAGTGATCGCCCCGGCTCAACACGCCGAGGCAGAGGGTCTTGACGTCCATGGGCGCTCTCCTTGCGGAGCGCACCATCCTCCCGTCACCGCTTCCGGGTCAAGCAAATATATCAGTCCGAGATATGTCGTTTCGATGACGCGAGCCTGCATCGGATGCATCCGGGCCGTCGGGCGGCCTCGCAGGACGGGGCCGATCGGCCGTCGCGAAGCGCCTCCCATCGTGAGAGGGGGCACGGCGGGCTGCGTTTTCCTGCGCCCCTTTCCGGCGGGATGCCGAGACAATCTCCATCCGATCGCGTGACGAACGAAACCGAGCGAACGGCACGCTTCGGCGGCGGTTCCGGCAAAAGGGGCGATCCTGGCGCTTGGTCGACAAGCGCCGGCGGATGTCGACGCGTGCCGCACCGAGCGGACAACGCCCCGACGACACTCTTCGATTGAACTCCGGCACCGGAATCGCCACGATCCGGCGACTTCTCAGGGCGAACGGGAGCGGGCAGGCGACGGCGTGAGCGAGCGAACAGATACCGTGGCGCCCGCGGACGGGCTCGTCCGGCGCATCGGGCCGGCGGGCGCCGTCGCGATCGCCGTGACGATGGTGGTCGGCTCGGGCGTCTTCGGGCTGCCGGGGCTGGCGCTGGCGACGACGGACCCGGCGACGGCGCTGATCGGCTGGGCGGTGGTCATCCTCGCCATGGCGCCGATGGTACTGGTCTTCGCCACGCTCGGGGCCGACCACCCGACGGCCGCCGGGATCGCCCGGTTCGCCGCGCTCGGCTTCGGTTCCCGCTCGTTGCCGGGCTTCACCATGATCGCCTGTGGGGCGCTCGCCGTGGGCATGCCGGCCTTCTTCCTGGTCGGCGGCGCCTACCTGGCGGAGCTGCTGGGCCTCCGGCCTTCCGTCTGGCGCGGACCCTGCGCGATCGCGCTGGCGGCCGCGGCGACGGCGCTGAACCTGCGCGGGACCGAGACTCTGGGCCGGGTCAACACGATCGCCGTCGGCGTCGTCCTGGCGCTCGCCCTGGGCCTCGCCGTCTTCCGCCTGCCGCCGCTGGCGGCGGAGAGCGCGATGCTGGCCGACGCCCTGGCACGGACCGTCGAGGGCGATGGGCCGCCGGTCGCGGCGGTCTGGCTCGCCGCCTCGATCGTCGTCTGGGCGTTCTTCGGCTGGGAGAACCTGTCCTTCGGGCTGGAGGAGTTCCGCGACCCGGCGCGCACGATTCCGGCCGCTTTCGCGGCCAGCTTCGTCGTCGTCGCCGGCGTCTACTTCCTCTTCGCCTGGGTGATCTCCGCCGCCGCGCTCGCCGGGGCGGAGGTCGGCGGGCTGTCCGGCGTGGCCGGGCTGCTGGGCGAGGGGCCGGTGCGCGTCGTCCTTCTGGCCGTGCTGGTCTTCGTGCTCTTCACCAACGCCAATGCCTGGGTCTTCGGGGCGAGCCGGGCGTTCTACGCCGCCGCCGGCCAGGGGCTGCTGCCGCGCGGCCTGGCGCGCACCGACAGCCGCGGTCAGCCGGCCGCCGCGCTGATCGGCGCCTTCGCCTTCTACGCGCTGGTGATCGCGGCGATGGAACTCGCGCGGATCCCGGAGACCTATGCCTTCCAGCTCACCACCCAGGGATTCGTGCTGCTGTTCGGCGCGGCGGTGGTCGCCTATCTGCGCGGGCGGGCGCGACGGCCGGCGGCCTGGGTGGTCGGCGCGGCGGCGCTCGCCGGCTGGGCGTTCCTGGTGTCGGGGTTTTCCTGGCTGCTGATCTACCCGGCGGTGCTGTTCGCCTGGGGACTGGTCGCCGGGCGACGCCGAGCGCTGGCGCGGGCGGACGGGGCGGAGTAGTCTGCGCGCCAAAAAACGGAACGGACGGGTTCCGCAATCCCGAGGGAGGATCGGCCGTGACACCGGAACCGCACCAGGACGGCATGCCCGCCACCACACCCCGCGAGGACGGCTTCCGCATGCCGCCGGAATGGGCGCCGCACGCCCGCTGCTGGATGGCCTGGCCGAGCCGGGAGGAGCTGTGGGCGCGCGCCGGCAAGGGCGCCATCGACGCCGCGCGGCGGGCGCATGCCGCCGTGGCGCGCGAGATCGCGGCCTTCGAGCCGGTGGTGATGGTCTGCAATCCCGCCGACGTGGCCGAGGTCTCGCTCGCCTGCGGCA
>JAVJUS010000129.1:0-74934 GCA_040220455.1 Azospirillaceae bacterium | reverse complement strand
CGGGCGCAGACGTGCCGGGCGGCCGGGCCGTCGGCGCGCGGCCCGGCTTCTTCGCCAGCGCCTTGACCTTGGCGACCAGGTCGCGGCGGAAACCCTCGGTCGACTGCTGGGCGAGGCCGCTGGTCGGCTTGGCCAGGTAGTCCGACGCGCCGGCCCGAAGCGCGCGCAGGCTGATATCCGCGTTCCGCTGGGTCAGGGTCGAGGCCATGATCACCGGCGTGTCCGGCGCGACCTCCAGCAGCTTGGGCAGCGCCGTCAGCCCGTCCATCACCGGCATCTCGATGTCGAGCACGATGATGTCCACCGGCCGCCGGCGGAGCGTGTCGATCGCCATCTTGCCGTCGGCGACCGACGCGGCGACGCGGATCCCGGGCTCGGCCTCCAGCACGCGGGAGAGCAGCCCGCGGACGACCGCGCTGTCGTCGACCAGCATCACCCGGATCGCCTCGCCGTCGGACGGCGACGCGGCGCGGGAAGTCGGCGTGGGTGACGGGGGGCGGGCGGGAAGGTCGGCCATCGCCGGGCGGGCTCCGAAAGGCGGTCGGCCGACTCAGATGAGCCCGACCTGGGCGAACTTGGTCTCGATGATGTCGCTGTCGAACGGCTTCATGATGTACTCGTTCGCCCCTGCGCTCAGTGCCTCCTGAATGTGGCCCAGGTCGTTCTCGGTGGTGCAGAAGACGACCTTCGGCTCCAGCCCGCCGGTCATCTTGCGCAGCCGGCGCAGGAACTCGATGCCTGTCATGACCGGCATGTTCCAGTCGAGCAGGATGACGTCGGGCATCCGCTGCGCGCAGGATTCCATAGCCTGCTGGCCGTCCTCCGCCTCGGCGCAGTCGAAGCGCAGGTCCTCGAGGATCTTGCGGGCGACCTTGCGGACCACCCGCGAGTCGTCGACCACGAGACAGGTTTTCATCCGATCCGACTCCCCTAGGGCAATTTCCGAACTGATGGATTCATCAGTTCGGAAAGAATTGCCCTATCCTCAACAACCTGGAGCATCTTATCTGCGCCCATTGGGGCGCAGGATGCTCTAGCGCCGGACACCCCGCCGGCGCGGCGCGGTCATGCCGCGCGGGCCGAAGTGAAATCGAGCAGACGCGCCACGTCGAGAACCACCATCAACCGGTCGTCGAGCCGGTAGATGCCGGTCGAGACCTCGCGCCAGGTGGCGTCGATCGTCGCCGGGCTGCGCTCGAACTGCTGCGGCCGCAGGGCCAGCACCTCGCCGACGCCGTCGACCATCAGGCTGTAGAGCTCGCCGCCATGCTCGACCGCGATCGACATGTCGTCGGCGTCGGCCGGGCGCGGCGGCAGGCCGAGGCGCAGCCGGACATCCACCGCGGTGACGATACGCCCGCGCAGGTTCAGCGAGCCGGCGATCTCCGGCGGCGCCAGGGGGATCCGGGTGATCCGCTGCGGGCCCAGCACGTCCTGGACCTGGAGCACCGGGATCCCGAAGAGCTGGTCGGCGATCGTCACGGTGACGAACTCGACCGTCTCGTGACCGTGGTCGCGGTCCCGCCGGTCGGTGCGCGAGTTCGACGTGCTCATGCGGCCCCCCTCATGCCCGGCGCCTCGGTGCCGGCCAGTGTCTGCGACAGCGCGGTCAGGATGGCGTCCCGGTCGAACTTGGCGACGTAGTCGCTGAAGCCGGCCTGGCGCCCCCGGTCGAGATCACGCCCGCTGGTGTGGGAGCTGAGCGCGACGATGGGCGTCGCCCGCAGGCTCTCGCTGTCCTTGACGGCGCGCGCGAAATCGAAGCCGTTCATGCCGGGCATCTCGATGTCGCTGACGATGATGTCGTAACTCTCGCCGCCTTCCTGGAGCATCTCCAGCGCCTTGTCCGCGCTCTCCACCGTCGTCACGGCGTAGCCGGCGACGGTCAGCAGCGGCGTGAGCATGTTGCGGAAGAACGGGCTGTCGTCGACCAGCAGCACACGCTCGCGCCTGACCTGCTCCTCCCCGGCCTCCCGGTCGGAGCGGAACCAGTCCTTGTAGGCCTGGGTCAGCCAGTAGCCGGCGTCGACGATCTCGGTCGCCCTGCCCGCGATGATCGCGCTGCCGATCAGCCCATGGCCGTCGGCCGACATCTCGACATGCAGGTCCTCCTCGACGATGTCGACGATCTCGTCGACCAGGAGGCCCATCGAGCGGTCACGATCGGCGAAGACCAGCACCGGCTTGTGCTGCCCGGCCTGCCCGAGATCGCCGGCGGCATCGAACGGGATGACCGGCATCAGGCGGCCGCGGTACTGGATGACCATCTGGCCGTTGGAGACCTCGAGCTGGCCGACGTCGATGTCCTCCAGCCGGGCGACCAGCGCCAGCGGCACCGCCTTGGGCGCGCCGGAGCCGGCGCGGAAGAGCAGCATCGACATGCGCTCGGCGTCGGTCGAGGCCGCCCGCTTCTCCGCGGCCGTCTGGGCGCCCTCGGTCACCGCCACCTCCCCGGTCGACGACGCGATGCCGTTGGGGTCGAGGATCATGATCACCGAGCCGTCGCCCAGGATCGTATTGCCGGAGAACATCTCGATATGTCGCAGGATCGGCGCCACCGGCTTGACCACGATCTCCTCGGTGTCGAAGACCCGGTCGACGATGATGCCGAAGCTGTAGGCGCCGACCTGGGTGACGACGATGAAGGCCGTGTCGTCGGAATCGGCCAGCGCCTCGGCCTCGTCGCTGCCGAGCTTCAGCAGCCCGCGCAGCCCGACCAGCGGCAGCAGGCGGTCGCGCAGGCGCAGCACCGGGGTGCCGTTGATGCGCTCGACCTGGTGCTCGCTGTGGCCGCCGGCGCGGACCAGCTCGACCACGCTGATCTGCGGGATGGCGAAGCGCTCGCCCGCGCACTCGACGATGAGCGCGGAGACGATCGCCAGCGTCAGCGGGATCTTGATGACGAAGGTCGAGCCGCGCCCGGCGACCGAGTTGAGCTCGATCGTGCCGCCGATGCGCTCGATGTTGGTCTTGACCACGTCCATGCCGACGCCGCGGCCGGACACGCTGGTCACCGCCGCGGCGGTCGAGAAGCCGGGCTTGAAGATGAACTGCTGGATCTGCTGCTCGGTCAGCCCGGCCAGCTCGGCCTCGCTAGTCAGCCCGGCGCTCAGCGCCTTGGCCTTGATCTTGTCGATCGACAGCCCTTTGCCGTCGTCGACGATCTCGATGATGATGTGGCCGCCTTCGTGATAGGCGTTGAGCCGGATCGTGCCCTGCTCCGGCTTGCCCGCGGCGGCCCGCTCGGCCGGCGTCTCGATGCCGTGGTCGGCCGAGTTGCGGACCATGTGGGTCAGCGGGTCCTTGATCAGGTCGAGGACCTGACGGTCGAGCTCGGTATCCGCGCCGCGCATGTCGAGCTCGATGCGCTTGCCCAGGTCGCGCGACAGGTCGCGGATGATGCGCGGCAGCTTGGCCCAGGCGTTGCCGATGGGCTGCATCCGCGTCTTCATCACCCCCTCCTGCAGCTCGGAGGTGACGTGGTTGAGCCGCTGGAGCGAGGCGGCGAACTCGCTGTCCTTCTGGGTGCGCAGGATCTGGAGAAGCTGGTTGCGCGTCAGCACCAGCTCGCTGACGGTCGTCATCAGGCTCTCGAGCAGCTCGACGCTGACCCGGATCGACTGATTGGCGACCTGGGACTCCTTCGCCTCGGCCAGCTCGCCGCCCCCCTGGGACGGCGCCGTGGCCTTCGGCCCCTCCGCGGAAGGCGTACCGGCCGAGGAAGGCGCCGCCGGAACGGCGGCCGATCCGGTGGCGGCGCCGAACTCGACCACCTCGCCCTGCCCGGTCGCCGGGGCGGCCGGGGCCGCGCCGGCATCGGCCGAGGCGTGGGGGTCGGGGGCGCGCGGATCGGGGATGATGCCGTCGGCGATCATGTCGGCGAGCATGGGATCGAGGTCCGGATCGCCGTCGAGCGCGCCGGAGGCCGCACCGGCCGGGGCGTTCGCGTCCGCGCCGCCCTCGGCGACTTCGCCGTCGCCGCCATCGCCGGTACGGTCGCCGGCCGGCTCCGCCTCGCCGCCCTCGGCCAGCCGGTCGAGCCGGGCGATCAGGTCGGCGTCGTTGCCCGCCGGCTCCTGCTCGGTCTCTTCCAGCGCCGAGATCAGCGCCTTGATGGCGTCGATCGATTCGAGGATCAGCGTGACCGCGCCGGGCGTGACCTCGAGCTCGCCGTCACGGAACTTGCCGAGCACGTTCTCCGACGCGTGGGCCACCGCCTCCAGCCGGGGCAGGCCGAGGAAGCCGCAGGTCCCCTTGATAGTGTGAACCAGGCGGAAGATGTTGCTGAGCAGGCTCGGGTCGTTCGGATTCTGCTCCAGCCGGACCAGCTCGACATCGAGGACCGACAGGCTCTCCGAAGTCTCGGTAAGGAATTCGCTCAGCAGATCGTCCATAACCGCGTTCCTGCTCCTGGCGCCCGCCGAAACGCCCGGAAAACGGGGGTTCCGGACTGTCCCGCCGACCTTCCGGCCGGTCTTCGGACGCTCGCAGGAACTCGTGAAGAATGTGTAAAGCTTTAGGGGGATGCGCGGCCGGTCAGGACGCCTTGACGGCGAGCGTCAGGACGGACTCCCCGGGCATGCCGCCGGGGGTCAGCGAGAGCCCGGCGCGCCCCGCGAAATGCGCCGCGGCGAAGGCCTGGACGGTGCGCGGCGTCAGCGCCTCGGCCCCGGCCCGGCCGGCCAGCGCGTCGAGCGCCGCGCTCTCCAGCCCTGCGTCGCGCCCGCTCGCCGTCACGGTCAGGCAGGGCGCCGGCCCGCCGGCCGCCTGAACGCGGAGATCGCCGCCATAGCCCAGCATCTCCTCGGCCAGCAGGACCATGTTGATCGCCGCCTTCGGCCAGCCGTCCGGGAGGTCCTCGCCGTTCGTCGCGCCGGTGACGCCCGACGGCCAGTCCAGCGCGATCTTGGTGTCCGCGAAATAGTCCCCGGCGGCGACGCGCACCGCCTCGATATCCGCCTGGCCGCCGGCCGCGCCGTAGGCCAGGCGATAGGCCTTGAGCCGGGCGGCGGCGGACCGGCCGCTCTGCGCGATCAGGGCCATCGCCTCGTCGCCCATCTCCGAGCCCATCTCCTCGATCAGCTCGACGCCGTTGTTGATCGCCCCGACCGGGCTGACCAAGTCATGACACAGGCGGGAGATCATGAGTTCCATGATCCGGGTATCGAGACCGTCGGAAACCGGAGCAGCGTTCATGGCGGACCTGTCGAGGGCGGCGAAGGACCCGGCCGCAGGCCTCGCGGGCGCCGCGACCGGTGGCCGCGCGCGGCGGCCGGCGCCAACTCTGTACCATCCCGCCCACGAAAGGGAACCCCGACCCGTACGGCGGTGAACATGCGCGATCCGTTCGAGACGCTCGTCCCCGGCGCCCTCGTGCGCCATCCCGAGGCCGAGGACTGGGGCCTGGGCCAGGTGCAGTCGGTGATCGGGACCCGGATCACGGTCAATTTCGAGAACCGGGGCAAGGTCCTGATCAACGGCGCCGTCGTGACGCTGGAAGTCGTCGACGATCCTGACTGACGCACGAAGGGCGTGCACGCCGGCACGCCCTTCGTCTCGCGGCGGCCCCGCGCCCGCGGACGCGGGGCGGCAGAGGTCACGCCGGGGCGATGTTCTGGTTGACGCAGAACAGGTTGCCCGGATCGACCGCGCGCTTGATCGCCCTCAGCCGCGCGAGATTCGGCCCGTAGGCACCGGCGGTGCGATCGGCCTCGTCCTCCGGCATGAAGTTGACGTAGACGCCGCCCGTGGCGTGCGGCGTCATCGCGTCGAACAGGCCCCGTGCCCAGCCGACGCAGGCGGCATCGGCCGAGGCCTCGCGCCAGCGCGTGTGGACATTCATGACGAAGTGCGAATCGCGGTGCGGATACGCGGTCTCGTCCGCCGCGACCCGGCTCATCGCGCCCCCGAGATGGGCCAGGAAGACCTCGCACTCCTGGCCCGGCAGGTGGTCGACATGGGCCAGCAGCGTGTCGATCGCGGCGTCGCTCAGGGCCGTCAGGTCGTGCGACTTCCAGTAGTTGCGCGCACCCGGCTCCAGCAGGGGATCGAACGCCGACTGCCAGCCGACGAACGGGTGCGGCGCGACGAGGTCGGCGATCGGCGTGCCCAGCGCGCGCAGCGGCGCGACCGCCTTCTCGCCTTGCGCCATGTCGCCCGCCCAGCAGAGCGCCAGCACCATGACCGGCCGGCCGTGCCATTCCTCCGGCAGGGCCGGCAGCGGCGGCGCGTGGCGCAGAACGACCCAGCAGGTCAGGTCGTCCGGGGCGTCGGCGACCAGATCGCGGTACCGGCGCAGCAGCTCCGGCGCGGCCTCGTAGGGATGGACCAACAGGCCGGAGAGCACTTCCGGCCCCACCGGCCGGGCCTGGAATTCGAAGGCGGTGACCACGCCGAAATTCCCGCCCCCGCCGCGCAGGGCCCAGAAGAGGTCGGTGTTGCGTGTGGCGTCGGCGATCACCGTCTTGCCGTCCGCCATGACCACGTCGGCCGAGACGAGCGAATCGACCGTCATGCCATGTTTTCTCGACAGCCACCCGAAGCCGCCGCCCAGCGTCAGCCCGGCGATGCCGGTCGTCGAGTTGATGCCGACCGGAACCGCCAGGCCGTAGGCCTTGGTCTCCCGATCCAGGTCCCCCAGGGTCGCGCCGGGCTGGACCCGCACGCGCCCCGACTCCGGATCGACGCGCACCGCCGTCATCGGCGAGAGATCGATCATCAGGCCGCCGTCACAGACCGCCGAGCCGGCGATGTTGTGCCCACCGCTGCGCACCGACACGAGAAGCCGGCGCGCGGCGGCGAAGCGCACGGCGGCCGCGACATCGGCCGCACCGCGACAGTGCACGACGAGCCCGGGCTTGCGATCGATCATCGCGTTCCACAGCGTGCGGGCCGCGTCAAAGCCCGGGTCGGCCGGGAGGCTGACGCTGCCGCGCAGGCCGGCCGCCAGGGCCTCGACCTCGGCGGGGTCGATGACGGCGTCGCCGCCGTCGCGGGTGTGAAGAATCGTGTCGGGCATGATCCACCTCCCTACCGTACCGTGCAATGACGGCACGATTATAATTTTATAAATAATTGAGAGCCTCATGATGCATTTTTCATACTTTTTTCTCTAGCTATATTGCGAATAATTTCTTTTTCGCCGGCGAAACGCATCGCGGAATCGCACCGGCGCGATCCCGCGAAGGCGTCCGCGAAGCTAAGGGTCGGAACCGGTGCCGCGCCGAAGGATCCCGGCCGAAAGGCCCCGCATCGGCCGAACGGGGCAGAGTCGCCGGGCTGGCTTACGCCGGATGGCGCCCCGCATACGACAGCCGCTCGCTTGCGCGGTCCTTCCGGGCTAGCCCATAGTGCGTCCATGCGTTCGTGGATCGCCGCGCCCTTCTTCCTGCTGGTCGCCGCCTGTGGCGGGCCGGGAGGACCGGATTCGCCCGAGCTCGCCGATGCCGGCGCGTCGGCCGAGCGGGCGCTGGCCAGCCGGCTGCTGCTCGCCGCCGCCGAGCATGGCAATACGGAAATCGCCACCTTCGCCGTGGAGCGCGGCGCCGATCTGGAGATCCGCGAGGGCGAGCTCGGCCGCACGCCGCTGATTCTGGCGGCCGAGAACGGGCGGGCCGAGATCGTCTCCCTGCTGATCGAGGCCGGGGCCAAGGTCGATGCCGAGGCCGAGGGCGGCTGGACCGCGCTGATGCACGCCGCGGCCACCGATCGCGGCCCGATCGCGCGCCGGCTGACCGCCGCGGGCGCCGATCCCGAGCGCCGGGACGGACGGTTCGGCTACACCCCCGTCATGATCGCGGCGCTGCTGGGCAGCGTCGACGCCGTCGCGGCGCTGGCCGATGCCGGCGCGGACCTCGAAGCGACCGAGGGCGACACCGGCGCCACCCCGCTCCTGCTCGCCGCCGGCAGCCGGGACACCTCGGCGCCGCTGGTGGTCGCCGAACTCCTGGTCCGCGGCGCCGTGATCGACCGGGCCCGGCGCGACGGCGTCACGCCCCTCATGGCCGCCACCGCCCAGGGCAACGAAACGATCGTCCGGCTGCTGCTCGATTCGGGCGCGACGCCGGATGTGCGGGCCGCCGACGGCCATACGGCGCTGGGCATCGCGGCGGCGCGCGGCGATGCCGGCGTCGCGGCGGCGCTGCTGAACGCGGGCGCCGATCCGGACCAGCCCGCCGCCGGGCGTGTCCCGCCGCTGGTGCTGGCCGCCGACCGGGGCGACACGGGCACGGTGCGCACGCTGCTGGCCGCCGGCGCCGATCCGGACGCCGCCGGCGCCGACGGCGTGTCGGCCCGGGACGTGGTCGCGCGCAAGGGGAACAGCGCGCTGGCCGAACTCCTCGCCTCGACGGCCGCCGCGGGCGAGGTCGAGGCCGACGGCGCGCTGTAGGCCGGCCTCCCTTCCCCGCCGACCGCGAGTTCCCTTCCCGGTGACCGACCCCCCGGACAGCACCCCGCTCGCCGAGACGATCCTGCGCGCGCTCGCCGCCGCCGGCCTGTCCGACGATCCACCGTCCGCCGACGATCTCCGCGCCGTCGACGAATTCCATATCCGCGGCCGGGCCGCGACCGACGCGCTCGCCGAAGCGGCCGGCATCTCGGCCGGCGACCGAGTGCTCGACGCGGGCTGCGGGCTCGGCGGTCCCGCCCGGCGGCTGGCCGCGGTCCATGGGGCCCTCATCCTGGGCACGGACCTGTCGGAGCGCTACGTCCGGGCCGCATCGACGCTGACCGTCCGGGTCGGGCTGGGGGAGCGGTGCCGCTTCGCGGTCGCCGACTCCACGGCCCTGCCGGTCGCCGGCGGCGCCGTCGACGTGGTGTGGAGCCAGCACGCCACCATGGCGATCGCGGACAAGGACGCCGTGGTCCGCGAATGGCGACGCGCGCTCGGCCCCGGCGGCCGGCTCGCCCTCTACGAGATCGTCGCCGGCCCCGGCGGGCCGCCGCATCTGCCCGCGCCCTGGGCCGAGACGGCGGCGGAGAGCTTCCTCGAACCGGAAAGCGCCCTGGTCGATCGGCTCGCGCGTGCCGGCTTCGCGATCACCCACCGCCGCGACGATACGGACGCCGCGACGGCGTGGTTCGCCCGGCAGGCAACGCGCCCGGCCGAGCGAGGGACCGCGGAAAAGCCGCCGCCGGTCGGCCTGCATCTGGTCCTGGGCCCCGTCTTCACGTCGATGGCCGCCAACCAGGCTCGCAACCTGGCGGAAAACCGCACCCGGGTGATCGAGATCGTCGCCCGGGCCGTCCGCGCACCCGATGCCGGATGAGCCCCGATGCCGGATGAGCCGAGGCCGGATTATCAAGCGCGATTATGACTGCCGTCGCACATCGGCGCGTTGCCGGTCTGCTTGCAGGTGCACAGGTAGTAGGTCTTCGTCTTCGGCGGCGTGAAGGCGACCGGCTCCATGCCGACCTCTTCATGGCTGCCGTCGCAGTAGGGTTGGTTCTTGCTGCGCCCGCAGGCACACCAGTAGACGGTCTCGTCGGCGGTCAGCGAGACGGCGATCGGCGCGTCGCCGCCGCGCACGGCGCGGTCATCGGCCATGGTTTTCTATCTCCGGGGGCAAGGGTCCAGGCTGACCGGGGCGGTCGGTTCGACTTGGTTTCTAGCAGAGCGGCGGCGTACAGGCCACCGCGCCGACCGGGGCCGGCGCGGGCGTTCCCGCTCACGACGGGCCGTCGGCCAGCGCGGCCTCCGCGGCCCGGAGGTCCGCCGGCGCGTTGACGTTGAAGAACGGATCGATCGGCCCGCCCGGCGCCTCGACTGGAGGGAAGTCGACAGTGGCGACGCGATGGCGCCCGGCGAAGCGGTCGACCTTGCGCACCGCCTCGACCACCAGCGCCTCGCGCAGGGCATGGCGCAGGGCCACCGGCCACAGCGCGACCACCGGATGCGCCCGCCCGGCCGAGCCGGCCCGCGCGAGCGTCGCGCCCTCGGCCAGGCGCGCCTCGGCCAGCCGCGCAACCAGATCGCGGGGCAGGAAGGGCGTGTCGCATGGCGCCGACAGGACACGGGGGCAGTCGGGCCAGGCCTCGGCCGCGTGGTCGAGGCCAGCGAGAACCCCGGCGAGCGGCCCGGGAAACCCCGCGACACTGTCGGCCACCACCGGCAGCCCGTAGCCGGCGAAGCGGTCCGGATCGCCGTTCGCGTTGATCGCGACCGCTCCCACCTGCCCCGAGAGGCGGTCGAGCACGTGGTCGAGCAGCGGCCGGCCCGCGAGCGGCCGGAGCGCCTTGTCCCCGCCCCCGAGCCGGAGCCCCTGCCCGCCGGCCAGGACGACCGCCGCGAGCCCGGCGCTCATAACCGGGGCCCCGGCGGGGTCGCACCGGCGCGGCTCGCGACGGGCGGAGGGCATGCGCGCATAGGGGCCTCCCGCGCGCCGCCATCGGAAAGCCCCCGTGGACTTCGGGGGCGAAACGACGCGCCGAAACTCCTATATTGCCTCTGAAGACCGGTCGCGGCGAGCCCGCCGGCGACCGGACCCGACACGTTGACGAGGCCCGAGGACGGCGAGCCATGGACGGCGGCACCACCCCGACCGGACAGCCACAGGACACCACGGCGGCCCGGGACACCGCGGCGACGGCGACCGGCGAGGCCATCGCGCCGGAGGCCCAGCGCGACCCGCTGATCGACCCCTACGGCCGGCCGATCACCTATCTGCGCGTTTCGGTCACGGATCGCTGCGACTTCCGCTGCGTCTACTGCATGTCGGAGCAGATGACGTTCCTGCCCAAGGCCGACCTGCTGACGCTGGAGGAGCTCGACCGGGTCTGCTCGGCCTTCGTGCGCGCGGGCGTGCGCAAGCTGCGCCTGACCGGCGGCGAGCCGCTGGTCCGTCGCGGCATCATGAGCCTGATCCGCGGCCTGGGCCGGCATCTGGAAAGCGGCGCGCTGGACGAGCTGACGCTGACGACCAATGCCAGCCAGCTGGACAAGCACGCCCATGCCCTGGCCGAGGCCGGGGTGCGGCGGATCAACGTCTCGCTCGACACGCTCGACCCGGCGAAGTTCCAGGCGATCACGCGCTGGGGCCGGCTCGACAAGGTGATGGCCGGGCTGGCGGCGGCCGACGACGCGGGCCTCGCGGTCAAGATCAACGCCGTCGCGCTCAAGGGCGTCAACGGCGACGAGCTGGACCGGCTGATCGAATGGACCGGCGAGCGCGGCTACGACCTGACCCTGATCGAGGTCATGCCCATGGGCGACATCGGCGGGGAGACGCGGCTCGACCAGTACTGGCCCCTCTCCATGGTGCGCGGCGAGCTGGAGCGGCGCTGGACCCTGACCGACATCCCCTACTCCTCCGGCGGGCCGGCGCGCTATGTCCGGGTCGAGGAGACGGGGCGCAAGCTGGGCTTCATCACGCCGCTCACCCACAATTTCTGCGAATCCTGCAACCGGGTGCGGCTGACCTGCACGGGGGAGCTGTTCATGTGCCTGGGCCAGGAGGACAAGGCCGACCTGCGCGCCGCCGTGCGCGCCTCCCAGGACGACGACGGGGGCGACGACGGCCCGCTCGAGGCGGCGATCGCCGAAGCGATCGGCCGCAAGCCCAAGGGCCACGACTTCGTCATCGACCGCCGCCGCAACCGCCCCTCCGTCAGCCGCCACATGAGCGTCACGGGCGGGTAGCCGGCGGCACAACGGTGGCGCCAGATCGATGCATGACCCGATGGCCGAGGCTCGCCTCGCGAGAAATGGTTTGCGCCTGCTCCCGTGCGCGGGACAAAGGTTGCTACACAAAATGCTATTCAATTTTGGCCGCTGTATAGCATAATGCTATTCAAGGGTGATGGTCGATGTCCGCTACACCTCGGCGGCACAGAAGGCTCTGGCTCGCCTGGCGCCCGATATGGCCGCCCGCATCGTTGCCAAGGTGGAGCGGTACGCTGCGGACCCCGCAGGCTCGGCGCGAAACGTGAAGGCGCTGAAGGGCGCCGGATTGACAAGGCTTCGGGTCGGCGACTACCGCGTGATCATGGACGAATCCGGGACCGTCCTCCTCGTCGTCCGGATCGGCCATCGAAGGGAGGCGTACCGATGAGCCCGCCGCAGACGATCCGCACCCCCGGCGGCGAAAGCTTGGTCGTGCTGCCTGCCGAGGAATACGAGGACCTCGTCGACGAACTCGAGGCGCTGCGCGAATTGCGCCGCCTCGACCTCGGCCAGAGCCGGGTCTATCCGGGCAGCTTGATCCACGCGATCCACGTCGACGGCGTGAATCCGGTCCGCGCCGTGAGGGAGTGGCGAGGCCTGACCCAGGCCGCGCTCGCCGAACGCGTCGGAACGTCGACGGCCTATGTCTCGCAGATCGAGACCGGCCGCCGTCACCCGCGTCCAGAGCTCTGCGGGCGCCTGGCGGTCGCGCTGGACGTCGACCCGGAGATCCTGGCGCCCCGTCAATCGGCGCGAGAGCCGATCGGCACGGAGGCCTGAGCCGCCGCCGTGTCGGCTTTCGGCACCGCGCCCCGCCGACCTATCGCTCCACGACCTCGACGTTCTGCATCATGCCCTGGTCCTCGTGGTCGAGGATGTGGCAGTGCAGGACGAACTCGCCGGTGAAGCGTTCGTAGCGGGTGCGGACCGTGACCGTGTAGCCCGACGCCACGAAAAGCGTGTCCTTCCATTGTCCCTTCAGCCCGGCGTACTGCCCCGCCGCCGGGTCCATGGGATCGACCGCGGAGACGTCCTCGCCCGTCTCGTCGGAGACGACCGAGACGATCTGGAACGGGTTGACGTGGATGTGGAAGGGGTGGCCGCCCGAATTCGGATCGGAGCGCAGGGTCCATTCGTCGACACCGCCCAGCGTCAGCGACCGGTCGACCCGCTCGGAGTCGTACGACTCGGCGTCGACGATCGCCCAGCCGCCGCCGGCCTCCCGCGCCAGGTCGCCGATCTCGAAGGCGACCCCGTCGCTGGTGTCGATCAGGAAGCCCAGCGTCTGCGTGCCGGTCACCTCCTCCGGCTCGATCGTCGGATGCGGCACGAAGGCGGAGAGCCCCAGCCCGTCGCGCAGATCGGCGATCACGGCCTCGCGCACCGGCCCGGCCGGCATCGCGGCCGCCGCCGAGGCCACGAGCGCCGCTTCCATGGCCGCGCCCGGGGTGTCGGCGTCCGCGCCGGCCGCGGCGGCCGGAGCCGGCCCGACGGTCACGTAACCGAGCAGCTCCGTGGGGCTGGCGACCGCGTTGATCGATTCCGCCGCGTCCATGGCGTCGTCGATCACGCAGTAGACGCCCGGCTCGGGAAACTGGATCAGGAGATCGGTGCGGTAGCCCGGCTGCATCACCGTGCTCGTCGTCTCGACCAGCGACGGCCGGGTCAGCCCGTCCTCGGCCACCCGGAAATAGGGCACCGGATCGCCCGAGCAGGCGGCCTCGGTGGCCGCGGCCTGGGCCTCCGGCGTCCGCGCGGCATAGGCGGCGAGCGCGGCCACCCCATCGGCGCGGCGGAAGCGGATGTCGATGGAATCGCGCACGCCGGCATGGATGAAGCGCCAGCGCTCCGGCACCAGCGCCGTGGCGGAGTTCAGTTCCGGCAGTACCGCGCCATTGATCGAGGTGAAGCGGCCGGACTCCTGCCACTCCCCGGGGCCGAAACCGTCATAGCTCTCGATCACGCCTACGTCGTCGGGTCCGCAGAACCAGGTGCCGTCGGCGTTCTTCTCGATCGCGCCGTCGGCGTCGAGACAGGCATAGGCGATCTGCTGCAGGACCAGCGTGCGGTCCGGATAGGGCGTGCCGTCGGGCGCGACCAGCAGCGTGTCGACGTCGCCCCCGCCGACCGTGCCGTCGGCCTCGACCGTCGGCAGCCGGTCGCCCTCGACGATCAGCGCGCCGCCCATGCCGCTGGACACCTGCAGCGCCGTCGAGCCGTGCCGGTGGGCGTGGTACCAGAAGGTGCCGGCCGGATGCTCGGCCGGCAGGGCGAGGCTGTAGTCCTGGCTCTCCCCGGGCGCGATGTCGAGCAGGACGTTGTCGCTGTTGCCCCGCGGGCTGACCCACCAGCCGTGGCTGTGGAAGTTCGTGTTGTTGAAGCAGTGCGGCGTGTTCATATCCGCCGGCATCGGATCGCAGGAGGGATCGTCCGTCGGCAGCCGGTTGTCGAGGGTGAAGGCCAGGGTGTCGCCCGGCCGGACATGGATCGCGGCGCCGACGAACGGGCTCGGCGCCTCGGCCGAGGACCAGTCGTAGGCGCGCAGGTGAACCGAATCCGCCCGCCCCTCCGACGGGTTGGCGATCGTCCCCTCGGCATAGGCGAGCGCCAGCGTGCCCGCATCCTCCGCCGCTGCGTCGCCGTTCGTGCCGGCGAAGAGGGCCAGGCCCGCCAGCGCGGCGCCCGCGAACCTAGCTGAGGTGACGCGGAGCGGTCCCGAAGCCCCAGTCCCGCGACGGTCGGCGTGTCGCATCCCTGCTCTCCCTTCTCGATCGGGCGATCGAGTCACGGCCTCGATCACCCGTGATGGGAGGCGACATTATCTGATTCGTTTTCAGAGTGTGTTAAAACGAAATATGCATTCTTTTGCGTTCATTCGATGCTGTAGCGATGGGCCCAGGTCTCCCCGTCGCTGACCGTGAGCTGGGTGAATCCCAGCATGTGGAGCAGGTCCAGGAAGGTATACCAATCGGCCACGTTGGCCTCGACGAAGAGCGGCGAGGACCGGGCGATTGCGGTGAGCTGGGCCAGCATCGCGCGCATCCGGTAGAGCGTGTCGAGACTCCCGCCTTCCAGCGCGACGATGATCGCCTTTTCGGACTCCGCGCCCTTGGCGAACAGGGCGTAGGGCGGCGGATAGGGCCGGTCGAGCTGTTCGCGCGTCAGGGCGACGACGAAGCCGATGCGCCGGCGGGCGTCGCTCTCCTCCAGAATTGGCGCGCGAGCCTTGTAGATCTCCATGCTCGTCACCGGGGGGTGGTAGTAGCCCTCGTGCCGGTCGTCGCCGTCGGCCTCGGTCGGTCGGTTGACGGTGGCTGCCTGCTCGTCGACCTGGGCCGAGGCCGGAACGGTGGCGAGGCAGGCGAGGCCGGCGGCCAGCAGGGCGGCGCGGGCTATCGGACGGATCGGCATCGGCGGTCTCCGGATATCTGGCTTCGGCGGCGGGTCGAGCCGGCGCCGGCACCCCATTTCACATTAGCATATGCGTAAACTAACTACATTGTGACTTTGTTGGATTGTAGTTTTTGATTTTCCCCTGGCCCGCGACCATGTAAAACTCTCCGCCATCGCGGCACCCGGGTTCCCGAACGCACAATATGGGCCCCGCCGCCGGGAGCGAAGAGGAACCGATGGCCCTGATGATCGTGACCGCCAACCGCCTCGGCGACGGCGTCGTCGTCTACTGGCGCGGCGACGGCGCCTGGACGGCCGTGATCGACGAGGCGGCGACCGAGGAAGGCACCCTCAAGAAGGACGGCCCGGCCTTCGTCGCCCGCGTCCAGGAGGTCGACCCGACCTGGCGGACGACCGTCGTCGACCCCTACGCGATGGAGGTGGTGCGCGACGGCGACCGCCTCGTCCCCGCCCGGTATCGCGAGCGGCTGCGCGCGCTCGGCCCCACCGTGCGCCCGGACCTGGGCAAGCAGGTATGGGGCCCGGAAGGCCATGGCGCGCCGGCGCCCGCCGACGCCTGAACGCCGCCGCCCGATCCGGGTCCCCGCGCCCTCCCCCTCCAGGCTCCACCGGAAAGCCGAAGCCATGTATCGTTACGACGAGTTCGACCGCACCCTCGTGCTCCAGCGCGTCGACCAGTTCCGCGACCAGGTCGCGCGCCGCCTGTCGGGCGAGTTGACCGAGGAGCAGTTCAAGCCGCTGCGGCTGATGAACGGCGTCTACCTGCAGCTTCACGCCTACATGCTGCGGGTCAACATTCCCTACGGTACCCTGTCCTCGCGCCAGATGCGCGGCCTGGCGCATGTGGCGCGGCGCTACGACAAGGGCTACGGCCACTTCACGACGCGCCAGAACATCCAGTACAACTGGCCCAAGCTGGCCGAGCTGCCGGACATGCTGGCGGATCTGGCGGAGGTCGAGATGCACGGCATCCAGTCCTCCGGCAACTGCGTGCGCAACGTCACGGCCGATCAGTACGGCGGCGTCATCGCCGAGGAGTTGGACGATCCGCGCGTCTGGGGCGAGCTGATCCGGCAGTGGTCGACGCTCCATCCGGAGCTCTCGTTCCTGCCGCGCAAGTTCAAGATCGCGGTCACCGGGGCGCCGCACGATCGCGCGGCGGTCAAGGTCCACGACATCGGGCTGCGCATGGTCGCCAACGACGCCGGCGAGCGCGGTTTCGAGATCATCATCGGCGGCGGGCTGGGCCGCACCCCCTATGTCGGGCAGACCATCTACGACTTCGTTCCCGAGGCGGAACTGCTCGCCCATCTCGAAGCGCTGATGCGCGTCTACAACCGCTTCGGCCGGCGCGACAACAAGTACAAGGCCCGGATCAAGATCCTGGTCGACGACATCGGCGTGGCGCACTATCGCGAGCTGGCGGACAAGGAGCTGGAAGAGCTCAAGGACGGCCCCCTGCGCGTGCCGGCCGAAGAGGTCGCGCGCATCCGGGCCTATTTCGCGCCGCCCACCTACGAGGACCTGCCCGACGACGACCCGGCCTACGCCGCCGCCCTGTTCGAGGACCGGGACTTCGCGCGCTGGGCCCGGGTCTCCGTGACCCCGCACAAGCAGCCGGGCTACGCCATCGTCGACCTGTCGCTCAAGCCGGAGACGGGCATCGCCGGCGACTGCAGCGCGGACCAGATGGACGCCATCGCCGACATCGCCGATCGCTACAGCTTCTCGGAGATCCGCGTCGCGCACGAGCAGAACCTGGTCCTGCCCCATGTGCGCCAGCGCGACCTGCCGGCCCTGTGGCGCGAGCTCGGCGCGATCGGCGTGGCGACGCCCAATATCGGGCTGATCAGCGACCTGATCGCCTGCCCCGGGCTCGACTACTGCTCGCTCGCCAACGCCCGGTCGATCCCGGTCGGCCAGCGCATCTGGAAGCGCTTCGCCGACCTGGAGCGCCAGCACGACATCGGCAAGCTGCACCTGAACATCTCGGGCTGCATCAACGCCTGCGGCCACCACCATGTGGGCCACATCGGCATCCTGGGCGTCGACAAGAAGGGCGAGGAGTTCTACCAGATCACCATCGGCGGGCGCGCCGACGAGCATGCGCGCCTGGGCGACGTGGTCGGCCCGGCCGTGTCCTATGACGACGTGGTCGACGCCGTGGACACGATCGTGCGCACCTATCTCGCCCTGCGCACCGGCGCGGAGGAACCCTTCATCGACGCGGTCGAGCGCCTGGGCGCCGATCCGTTCCGCAAGGCCCTGGCCGGGGAGCCGACCCATGCCGCTGCTTAAACAGGGCCAGCCCGCCGAAGACCCGTTCGTCGCCCTCGACGACCCGGAGACCCCGCCGCCCAACGATCCGGAGACGGCGATCCTGGTGCCGCTGGCGCGCTGGACGGCGGAGCGGGACTCCCTGCTCGGCCGGTCCGGCCCGCTGGGCGTGCGCATGGAGCCGGCGGACGATCCGGAGGACCTCGCCGGCGACCTGGACCGCCTCTCCCTGATCGCGGTCGCGTTCCCGAAGTTCAACGACGGACGCGGCTATTCCACCGCGCGCATCCTGCGTGAACGCCTGGGCTTCACGGGCGAACTGCGCGCCGTCGGGGAGATCCTGCGCGACCAGCTCCTCTTCCTCGATCGCAGCGGCTTCGACGCCTTCGAGATCGACCGCCCGGACGCGGTCGATGCCTGGGTGAAGGCCCACGCGGAGATCACGGTCTTCTACCAGCCGACCGGGGACGACCGCCCGGTCGCCTTCCACGAACGCCTGCGCCGCCGCAAGGCCGCGGCGGAGTAGGTCGGCCGAGCGCAGCGAGCGCGACACGGGCGCCCGCTCCGCCGGTATGTCGGGCTCGCTTTGCTCGACCGACCTACGCCCCGGGATCAGGCGCCCCCGCCCCTACACCCCCATCGCCCGGCGCATGGCGGTGGACAGATGGACCTCCATGGCGTAGGCGGCCGCGGCGGCGTCGCGGCGGGCGCAGGCGTCGAGGATCGCCAGGTGTTCGTCCATGGCGCTGCGCAGGTTGGCGGGTGTCAGCAGCCCGTGGTCGAGCCGGATCAGGCGGATGCGGTCGCTGTTGACGCAGTGGATGTTCCAGACGAACTCGTTGTTGAGCCGGCGCACCATGACGTCGTGCATGTCCCGGTCGGTCGCCTGGGCGCGCTCCAGCAGCCCGTCGTCGATCCGCTCCGCCGCGGCGGCGACGACCGCGCGATGGGCCTCGGCGAGGTCCTCGATCTCCGCGTCGCTGGCGCATTCGGCGAATTGGAGGGCCGCCTCCTTCTCCACCAGCACGCGGAGCTGGAAGGCGTCGCGGATCATCTTCGGCGTCGCGCCGGCGACCTGGATGCCGCGCTGGGGCACGATCTGGACGAAGCCCTCGAGCGCCAGCTTCTGCACCGCCTCCCGCGTCGGGCCGAGCGGCACGCCGATCAGCTCGACCAGCTCGCGCTGGGAGACGAACTGCCCGGGCTTGAGCCCGCCGGAGAAGAGCTGCGTCTTGAACGCCGCGTAGGCCCGGTCGCTCAGCCGACCCTCGGGCGCGGGCGTCCCCGCCCCGACCGCCTCGACCGTGGCGTCGCGCCGCTTCATCGCCGGTTGCCCGCCTCGGTCAGCGGCCGGGCCGCGCTCAGCCCGCCATAGCTCTGACCCTTGTGGCCGGCCGGCGGGTCTCCGAAGTAGCGCGGATCGCGGGCGTCGTCGGCGCGCTGCCAGCGGGCGTCGCAGGACACACGGACCCGCCCCGCCGGCGAGGCGTTGTCGAACGAGGCATGCAGCATGAACATGCCGAACAGCACCACGTCGCCGGCGCGGAAATCCGCCGTCAGCAGCCGGGCCCCGCGCTCGGCCGCCAGAGCGACCGGGTCGAGATCGAGGGAGCCGGGCGGCGCGCCCACGGCGTCCACGTCGAGGCCGCGCAGCGGGCCGGTCAGGTCGTCGAAGCGGTGCGAGCCCTCGACCAGGAACAGCGGCCCGTCCTCCGCCGGGACGTCGCCCAGCGGGAGCCAGGCGGTCACCACGTCCCAGGTGCCGCGGTTCATGTAGACATGGTCGATATGCGGCGGGCTGGCCCTGCCCGGCGGCATGGTGCGCAGCCACAGGAAGTCGAAGGCCACCGTCTCCGCGCCCAGGACGGCCGCCGTCAGGCGCGCCAGGTCGCCGCCATGGGTGACGGCGCGCACCGCCGGATCCTCGGCGATGACGCGCAGGAAGGCGCCCCGGTCGGGCGCCAGGCTGTCGCGCTCGCTCGTCCCGGTCGCGATGCCTTCGGCCGCCGGCTCGGCGACTTCCCCGACCCGGGCGAGCGGGCCGAGGACCGCCTGCCGCGCGGCGGCCACCGCCCGCGGGTCGAGCACGCCCGGCAGGTAGAGATAGCCGTCCTCGGCGAACCGGGCGGCCATGGCCTCGGCCTCGAGGCTCGCCCGTGTCGGCCTCAGCCCGCCCAGGCGCTGTGGCGGGACCGGCTTGCCGTCGAGGCGCGGTCCCGTCCCGAAACCCGTCATCCCACCGTCTCCTCCGCCGCCAGGACCCGGCGCACGGTCTCCAGCCGCGCGGGCTCCAGCGCCCGGAGCGGCGGCCGCACGCGGGACCAGGACGGCTCTCCCGTGCATTCGGCGAGCGCCGCCTTGATCGCCGGGATCAGGGGCAGCGCATCGAAGGCCGCGACCAGCTCGCCCACGCGGGTCTGCACGCCGCTGTCCTCCGGCCGGTCGACCAGATCGCGGATCAGCCCGGGCGCAAGGTTGGCGAGGCCGGAGATCGCCCCCGCCCCGCCATGGCCGAGCGCTGCCGAGACGTCCGGCTCGGCCCCGACATAAACCCGCAGATCGCCCGCACCCTCGCACAGCCGGACCGTCGCGTCACGCTGGCCGGCACTGTCCTTGATCCCGACGATCGTGCCCGGGAAGGCGGCGGCGAGCCGGTGCATCACCGTCGGGGCGACGCCGACGCCGGCGACCTGGGGGATGTGGTAGAGCACGACGCGCAGCCGGTCGTCGCCGACCGCCCGGATCACGCCGGCGATGGAGTCCTCGACCCCCGCCGCGTCCACGTCGGTAAAGAAGAAGGGCGGCATGACCAGCACGCCGGCCACCCCCAGCCCGGTGGCGTGGGCGGCGAGCTCGGCGATGTCGCCCGGCGCGGCGGAGCCCGTGCCGACCAGCAGCCGGTCCGCCGGCACCCCCTCGCCCAGCAGCGCCTCCAGCACGGACTTGCGCTCGGCGACCGTGAGCATCGGCCCCTCACCCGTGGTGCCGAAGGGCACGAGGCCGTCGAGCCCGGCGTCGAGCAGCCGGCGCCCGTGCCGCGCCAGGAGCGCGGCGTCCGGGGCGCCGGCGGCGTCATAGGGCGTGGCGAGCGCCGCCAGGACCGCCGGGCGGGGAATCGCGCCAAGGGAGCTCATGATCGCCTCTCGTTCTGCCGGGCCGTGTGACCGCCCGATGGGCCGCTTCGCGGCTCCGCGCGAGGCCTGAGCCGGCGCGGATCGCGTGTCATCGTAACTGACATATCAGTTCGATGTCACTGCGATGTTGTGGGTTGTCCGGCCCGACCCCGAATGCCATGATGCGCGCCAAGACGGAACGGATCCGTCACGCGCCGGCGCCATCAAGACCGCCGCTGAAGAAACCGACCAGGGAGGAGGAACCGCCATGTCCGGCATGACCGCCGTTCGCACAGCTTCCGGGCGCACCCCATCGGGCCGCGCCCCGTGCCTCGCCATGACGCTGGCCGCCGTCGGCGCGGCCGCGCTGGCCTCGACCGCGCTGACCGGCCCGGCCGCCGCCCAGGACGAGCCGCGGGAGATCCGGATCTCCACCCCGGCCGTGCCCGGCGACTGGCATGCCGAGATGCTCTACGTCTTCGAGGAGTACGTCGAGCGCTCGGCGCCCGAGGCCTTCGACGTTCAGATCTATCTCAACGCCACGCTGTTCGCGCAGGGCACCGAGCCGGTCGCCATGCAGCGCGGCAACCTGGAGATGGCGCTGATCTCCGCCCAGGACATCGCCAAGCAGCTGCCGCAGTACTCGATCTTCACGGCCGGCTACCTGATCCGCGATCCCGACCACCAGCAGGCCGTCTTCAACAGCGACATCGGCGAGGAGTACTACGGCGCCGTCAAGGACGAGATGGGCATCCAGATCCTCGACGTCGCCTATCTCGGCACGCGCCAGCTCAACCTGCGCGAGGAGATGGACGTGCAGACGCCGGCCGACCTGGCGGGCGTGCAGATCCGCATGCCCGGCTCCGACACCTGGCAGTTCCTGGGACGTGCGCTCGGCGCCGACCCGACGCCGATGGCCTTCGGCGAGGTGTATACCGCGCTTCAGACCGGCGCGGTCGACGGCCAGGACAACCCTCTGCCCACCGACCTCGCCGCCGGCTTCTACGAGGTGACCGAGCAGATCGTGCTGACCAGCCATCTGGTCGACGGCGTTTTCTTCTCCATGGCCGGCGAGTTCTACGACTCGCTGAGCGACAAGGAGAAGCAGATCATCCAGGAGGGCGCGGCCGCCGCGGTGATGTTCAACAACAACAACCGCCTCCGCCAGGAGCAGGAGCTGCTCGACTTCTTCGAGTCCGAAGGGCTGGCGATCACGGAGCCGGACGTTCAGGCCTTCCGTGAGCACGTCCAGCAGCAGTACCTGGAGTCCGAGTACTCCGAGGATTGGCCCGACGGCCTGCTCGAGCGCATCAACGCCGTCGAGTGATGGCCCGCCGACGCCGCGTGCGCGCCGCCGCCCTTCCTTCGGGAGGGCGGCGGTGAGGCGCTTGCTGTCCGTCCTGCAGCGCGCCGCCGACCTGGTGGGCGCGGCCCTGTTCGCCGCGCTGTTCGGCGCGTTCGTGCTGCAGATCTTCATGCGCTACGTCGTGCGCGAGCCGCTGGGCTGGACGCTCGAGGCCTGCATGATCGCCTATGTCTGGATGGTCTTCTGGGCGGCGGCGTTCATGACGCGGGAGCGCGACCACGTCGCCTTCACCATGATCTATGACGGGGTGGCGCCACCCGTGCGCCGGATTCTCGCCCTGCTCTCCGCCCTGGTGCTGGGCGCGGCGTTTTTCGCCGCCCTGCCCGCGACCTACGACTTCATCAGCTTCATGGCGCTCGACAAGACGTGGATCCTGAAGATCCGGTTCGACTATGTCTATGGAGTCTTCCTGGCCTTCCTGATCGCCGTGGCGGTGCGCCAGGTGCTGCGCGTGTTCGACCTCGCGCGCCCCGGCTGGCACGACCGGCTGTGAGCCGCAGAGGGCCCGCCGGCGCGTCATGAGCACCCCCTTCCTCTTCCTGATCGGCCTGTTCCTGGCCCTCGGCGCGATCGGCATGCCGATCGGCTTCGCCATGATCGTCGCCGGGATCGCCTATCTGTTCGCCGCCGGCCGCGATGTAGGGCTGGCGAGCGAGCAGATGCTCAACCAGCTCTACAACAGCTTCGTGCTGCTGGCGGTGCCGCTGTTCATCTTCGCCGCCAACGTGATGAACGCGGGCACGATCAGCGACCGGCTGCTGGCCTTCTGCCTCGCCATCGTCGGCCGGCTGCGCGGCGGGCTCGCCCATGTCAACGTGGTGGCGAGCCTGATCTTCTCCGGCATGTCGGGCAGCGCGCTGGCCGACGCCGCCGGCATCGGCCGCGTGCTGATCGACATGATGACGCGCGAGGGGCGCTACCCGCGCGGCTTCGCGGCGGCGGTGACGGCGGCCTCGGCGACGATCGGGCCGATCATCCCGCCGTCGATCCCGCTGGTGCTCTACGCGCTGGTCTCCTCGACCTCGGTCGGCTACCTGTTCCTGGGCGGCATCATCCCGGGGCTGATGATGGCCGCCGCGCTGATGGTGCTGATCGCCCTGACCGCCCGGCGCCGCGGCTTCCCGGTGGAGGACCCGGTGCCGGTGGCGCGCCTGCCCGGCCTGACCTTCCGCGCCTTTCCCGCCCTGCTGCTGCCGGTGATCCTGCTGGGCGGGATCTACGGCGGCGCGACGACGCCGACCGAGGCCGCCTCCGTCGCCGCGGCCTATGCGCTGCTGCTGGCGGGGCTGTTCTACCGGGCGCTGAGCGTCCGAGGCCTGGTCGACATCCTGGTCAATTCGGCGAAGTCGAGCGCGGTGATCGCGCTGATCATCGCCGGCGCGTTCGTCGTCAACTATGCCGTGACGATCGAGCAGGTGCCCAACGCGCTCGCCGCCTGGCTCGACACGATCGACATCCCGCCGCTCGCCTTCTTCCTGGCGATCAATGTCCTGTTCCTGCTGTTCGGCTGCTTCCTCGACGCCACGACCATGCTGCTGGTCCTGGTCCCGCTGCTGATGCCGGCGATCCGGGCGATGGACATCGACCCGGTGCATTTCGGCGTCGTCATCGTGGTCAACATGATGATCGGGCTGGTCACGCCGCCCTACGGGGTCCTCCTGTTCGTCATCAACGGGCTGACCGGCATTCCCCTGCGCGCCATCATCGCGGAGATCTGGCCCTTCATCCTGGTGCTGCTGACGGCGCTAGTGATCATGGTCCTGGTGCCGGAGACCGTGCTGTGGCTGCCCCGGGTCTTCGGCTACGAGGGATAGGCGCCTCGCGCGACACAGGGACATCGAGAGGAGCACGCGACCCGATGAGCGACTTCGCCGCCTATCCCAGCCTCGCCGGGCGGGCCGTCTTCGTCACCGGCGGGGCCGGCGGCATCGGCGCCGCGCTGGTCGCCGCCTTCGCCGCCCAGGGCGCCCGGGTCGGCTTCGTCGACATCGCGGAGGAGGCCGGCCGCGCGCTGGCCGAGCGGGTGAACGGCGCGGGGCCCGGCGAGGCGCTGTTCCTGCCCTGTGACCTGCGCGACATCGACGCCCTGCGCGCGGCCATCGCGGAGACCGCGGCACGCTTCGGCCCGATCCGGGCGCTCATGAACAACGCCGCCGACGACACGCGCCACCCGGTCGACGAGGTCACGCCCGACTATTGGGACGACCGCATGGCGGTGAACCTGCGCCACCAGTTCTTCGCCGCCCAGGCGGTGCGGCCGGGGATGCGGGAGGCCGGCGGCGGCTCGATCGTCAATTTCGGCTCGGTGAGCTGGTACGCCTCCCAGGGCGGCATGCCGGCCTACACCTCGGCCAAGGCGGCGGTCGAGGGGCTGACCCGGGGCCTGGCGCGCGACTTCGGGCCCGAGGGCATCCGGGTCAACACGCTCGTCCCCGGCTGGACCATGACCGAGCGCCAGCTCCGTCTCTGGGTCAACGAGGCGACCAAGGCCGAGATCATCGGCGAGAAGCAATGCCTCAATGTCGCGGTCGAGCCCGACGACATCGCCCGCATGGCCCTGTTCCTCGCCGCCGACGACAGCCGCATGTGCACCGCGCAGGCCTTCATCGTCGACGGCGGCTGGGTCTGACGTCGCCTTCGAGGCTTACATTGAGAACGTCAATGCATTGTATCGGGTAAATCAACTTACCCAATAGTACCGCATGTGCGAAAAGGCGGGCCTCGCGTCTTCCCCCGGACGAAAGGCCCCCATCGTGGTTCGACTTGCCATCGCATTCGCTGGAAGCCTCGCCGGCGCATCGGCGCTGGCGGCGCTCGTCGCGCTGACGGTGTCCGGTACTCTGCCGATCGAGGCCGGCCCCTTCCGCCTCGACGCGCTGAGCCTGTTCCTCGCCGTCGCCGTCACCGTCATCAGCGCCGTCGTGCATGTCTTCGCACGCCGATACATGGACGGCGAGGCCGGGCGCGACCGCTTCTTCGCGCGCCTGTCCGGCCTGACGGCGGTGGTCCTGGTGCTGCTGGCGGCCGACCACATGGCCCTGTTCGCCGCGGCCTGGGTCGCCATGGGATGGCTGCTGGCCGACCTGATCGCCACCAACCGGGCCTGGCCCCAGGCGCGGGCGGCCGGCCGGCTCGCCCGGACCCACTTCCTGGTCGGCGGCGCGGCGCTGGCGGTCGGGCTGTGGGCGCTTGCCCAGGCGACCGGCACGGCGTCCCTCTCGACGGCGGTGGTCGCGGTCGGCGCCGGCGCGGCCTCGGGCCAGACCGGCGCGCTGGCCGTCGCCTGCGCGGCCTTCGCCCTCGCCGCGGCGATCCAGTGCGGCCTGGTGCCGTTCCACCGCTGGCTGATGTCCTCGATGACCGCGCCGACGCCGGTCTCGGCCTTCATGCATGCCGGCCTGGTCAATGCCGGCGGCATCCTGATCGCCCGGACCATGCCCGTCTTCGAGGCCGTGCCCCACGCCCTGGCGGTGCTCGTCGTCCTGGGCGCGACCAGCGCGCTGGCCGGCGCCGTTGTGGCCACCGCCCAAGCCGACGTCAAGCGCGGCCTGGCCGCCTCCACCGTCGCCCAGATGGGCTTCATGGTGCTGCAGTGCGGCCTCGGCCTGCCGGCGGCGGCGATGGCCCACCTGGTCCTCCACGGCGCCTACAAGGCGAGCCTGTTCCTCGGCGCCGGATCGGCCGTGGCCGCGCGTCGCCTGCCCGGCGGCGTCGAGACGGCGGTCGGTCGCGACGCCGTGGCCGCGGCGGTCCTGGCCGCCGTCGCCGGCGGCGCGGTCTTCGCGCTGGTCACCGGCAAGCTCGCCGGCGGGCTCGATGCCGGTGCGGTCCTGGTCGCCTTCGCCGCCATCGCCGTCGCCCATGCCGCGCTCGTCGCCGCCGGACGGGAGACGGAGAGCGGGGTCGCCCGGATTCTCGGCATCCCGCTGGCGCTCGCCGCCATCGCCGCGGTCTACGGCGCCGTGGTCGCCCTGTCCGAGACGGCGCTGGCCGCCGTGCCGGGCATGACGGGCGCCGCGCCACTCGGCCCGGTTCATGTCCTCGTCGTCGCGGTCTTCGCGCTTGCCTGGGCGGCCACCGCCGCCGGGCTGCACCGCCGCGCCGGCGGCCTCGCCGACCGTGTCTACGTCCTCGCCCTGCGGGCCGGCCAGCCGGCGCCCGCCACCGTCACCGCCGTCCGGAGGCAGTACAGTGCCTGAGATAGCCGCCCTCTCCGCGCGGATCGAGAACGCCGCCGCCCGGCTCGCCCCGGCCTGGCCGCTCGACCGGATGATCGCCGTCAACCCGCTCCAGGGCTTCGAGGACCGGCCGTTCGAGGCCGCCGTCGCCGAAGGTGCGGCCCTGTTCGGCGGCAACGGCTACCCGACCCCCGACGCCGTGCGCGACGCCCTGGCCAGCGGCGCCATCGACCGGCAGGTCCTGTCGGGCCTCGCCCGGCGCCACGGCCGCACGGACGCCGTCGACGGGCCCGGCGTCGTCGGAGGACCCGGCGCCGAGGCCGCGCCGGCCGACGCCGACCCGGGCACGGAGGCCGTCAACCGTCATCTGGTCGCCTGGCTGACCGCCTTCCTGGACGAAGGCCAGGCCGCCTGGCCGATGCCGGGCCGGGACAAGGGCTTCTACACCGCATGGCGCCGGCTCGCCCCCCACGACCGCGGCCTGCCCGGCCGGTCGCGGATCGCCGGGCTGCCGCCCGACGCCCTCGGCATGGTGCAGTCCTTCCTCGACGCGGTTCCGGACACCGAGCGCGAGGGCGTTATCCTCGCCCATCTTGCCGCCCTGCCCGGCTGGTCGAGCTTCATCCGCTGGCGGTCCGGCGCGCGCGACAGAGCCTGGCAGGCCGCGGCGCCGATCACACTGGCGGACTACCTGGCTGTGCGCTTCGCCATCGCCCGGTTGCTCGACGTCCCCGAGCCGCCGGAGATGCCCGCCGGCCCGGCGCCCGGCGCCGACGCGCCGATCTGGCTGGAGGCCTGGGAGGAGACCTGGCGGCGCGACCTGACCCACCGGATCGCCGACGCCGCCGGCGCGACGCCGGAGGCGAAGCGCGACAGCGACGCGGCGCGGCCGGCCGCCCAGCTCGTCTTCTGCATCGATGTCCGCTCGGAGGTCCTGCGCCGGCATCTGGAGGCGACAGGCGCCTACGAGACCTTCGGCTTCGCCGGCTTCTTCGGCCTGCCGATCGCCTTCCGGCCCCATGGCGCGGAGGAAGCCCATGCCTCCTGCCCGGTCCTGCTCGACCCGCGCTTCGAGGTCGACGACCTGCCCATGGGCGACACGGAGACGATCGCCGCCGAGCGGCGCGGCCGGGCCCGGCTTGGCGGCCTCAAGGCGCTCTCCCGGACGCTGAAGGCGAGCGTCGCCGGCGCCTTCGCCTTCGTCGAGGCGACCGGCCTCGCCTATGCCGGGACGCTGGTCGCGCGGACGCTCATGCCTCGGGGATTCGAGGATCGCGTCAAGAAGTTACGTAACTCTCTTCAGCCAGCGCTCGAAACGCGGCCGCAGGTCGACATGACTGTGCCGCCGCTGGAGGCGCCGCCGGCGGACGCGGCGATCGTCGGTATCGCGGAGGCCGAGCAGGTCGCCGCGGCGGAAGCGGCGCTGACGGTGATGGGCCTGACCTCGACCTTCGCGCCCGTCGTCGTCCTGTGCGGCCACGGCGCGGAGACGGTGAACAACCCCTTCGCCGCCGGACTGGACTGCGGCGCCTGCGGCGGTCACCAGGGCGGTCCCAACGCCCGCGCCCTGGCCGCGATCCTGGAGAAGCCTTCGGTGCGCTCCCAGCTCGCCGCACGCGGCATCGCGATCCCGGCCGACACGGTGTTCCTCGGCGCCGAGCACAACACGACCACCGACGCGGTCACCCTCTACGGCACGTCGGCGGCGGAGACCCGGCACCCCGACGTGCTCCCCCGGCTTCGCGCCGATCTGGATCGGGCCCGGCGCGCCGCGGCGGCCGAGCGGGCGGCGCGGCTGCCAGGCGCCGCCCCGGCGGATGCCGTCACGCCCGACGCGGCGGAGCATGTCGCCGGCCGGGCCGCCGACTGGGCCCAGGTGCGGCCCGAATGGGGGCTGGCGCGCAACGGCGCGTTCATCGTCGGCGCGCGGGCCCTGACCCGCGACATGGACCTGGAGGGCCGGGCCTTCCTGCACTCCTACGACTGGCGGGGCGACGGCGAGGGCAAGGCGCTGGAGGTGATCCTGACGGCGCCGATGGTGGTCGCCCAGTGGATCAACACACAGTACTATTTCTCGACCGTCGATCCGGTGGCCTACGGCGCCGGCTCGAAGGTGACGCAGACCGTCGTCGGAGCACTGGGCGTGGTGCAGGGCAATGGCAGCGACCTGATGACCGGCCTGCCGATGCAGTCGGTCCATGCCGCCGCCGGGCGCGGCTATCACGAGCCGATGCGCCTGCTGACCGTGGTCGAGGCGCCGCGCGAGCGGGTCGAGGCCGTGATCGCCCGCAACCCGGTGCTGCGCACCCTCTTCGGCAATGGCTGGGTCGCCCTGCTGGTGGTCGACCCGGAAACCGGGCGACTGTCCCGCCGGGCCCGGGACGGCGCCTGGTACGCGCCGGATCGCGAGACCCCGCCCGGCGACCGCTCCGTGCCGGGCGAGGCCGGCCCGATCGAAGAGCCCGAGCGCCGCGCCCCCGCCCCGGCGGCCGGACCTGCGCCCACCCACACCCCCGAGCCTGCCCTGGAGATCGCGTCGTGACCCCCTCGCCCGATTCCGACATCGTCTACGCGCCGCTGAAGAAGATCGACATCGTCGTGCCCGGCGAGCGCGAATCCTTCGTGCGCGACCTGCTCGACCGGGCGGGCGCCACCGGCTACACGCTGGTCCGCGACATCGCCGGCATGGGCCATCACGGCTTCCACGAAGGCCGGCTGCTGTTCAACGACCGGGCGAGCCTGATCATGATCATGGCCGTCGGCTCGGAGGCGGTGATCCACAAGGTCGCCTCGGGCCTGCGCCCGCTGTTCGAGAAGAGCTCCGGCGTCATGTTCATCTCGGACACCCATGTCGTCCGCCTGGAGCATTTCGTGCGCGCCGAGGACGAGGTCTGACGGCCGCCCGGCGCCGGGACGAGGAACCCGGAGCCGGGCCGGGTCATTGATGAAGGAACAGCGGGCGGTGCGCAGCAGCGCCCGCCCGTCCCGTCGACAAGACCCGGAGGCCATCCGATGTCCATGAAGCAGACCTACGAGGAAAAGCTGAAGGCGAAGCTCCAGGAGCTCGACGCCGAGATCCAGCGTCTCGACGCCAAGGCGAAGGAGGCCCGGGCCGAGTCCAAGGCGGATATGGACCGGGCGCTGGAGGATCTGCGCCGACGGCGTGAGGAGAACCAGGCCAAGCTCGAGGAGTTGCGCCGAGCCGGCGAAGGCGCGATGGAAGACATGAAGGCGGGTCTGGAGATGGCCTGGAAAGACATCGGCGAGGCGCTCGAGAGCGCCCGCCGCCGCTTCGGCTGAGGCGGGCGGCCGGTCGGCGACCGCGAAGCCGGCCGGCCCTCGTCGGCTCAGGCGGGCTCCCGTCGGGCTCGCTGACGCTCGACCGACCTACGGGCGGGCACGGGCCGGGCGGGCCAGCGCGTTGGTCCATTGCAGTGCCGCGGCCGCCAGAATGACGGCGCAGCCGGCGATCTGGAGGCCGTCCGGCATCTCGCCGAAGACCACCGCGCCCGCCACCGCGCCGAAGGGGAGCTGCATCAGCATCGACGGCGCGGCGAGCGAGGCGGGCAGCATCCGGTACGACAGCACCAGCGCGACCTGACCGAGCAGGAACATCACCGCGGCCGGCGCGGCGAGCGTCAGGTGCTGCGGCGCGATGGTCGCTCCGGAGATCACGATCAGGACGATTCCGATCGGCAGTTTCGCCAGGAGCACGCCGGTGACGTAGTCGAGGTCCTTCGGCTGCGGGCCGCCGCGCATGACGCTGCGCGCCTGGACCAGCATCGAGGCGGAGAAGAAGACCATCATTCCGACGGCGAAGAGATGGCCGACCCGCAGTTCGGTGAATCCGGGTCTCAGCGCCAGGATGGCGCCGACGAATCCCAAAAGCGCCGCGACCGGCCCGAGCGAGCGCTCCCCCAGCGCCAGGCGCGAGGCGACGCCCACGGTCAGCGGCGCCAGGAGGAACAGGGCGTAGGCCTCGGCCAGGGGCACCAGCGCGATGGCGGCATAGGCGCAGGACGCCGCCGTCGCCAGCAGCACGCTGCGCAGCACCACCGTGCCGGTCAGCATGACCTCCCGCCGGCGCCAGAGCCACAGCACCGGGCCGAACAGCCCCGAGGCGGCGATGACCAGCCCCGGCCCGCCGAGCACGCCCAGCGAGTCCGACGCGATTCGCACCAGAATGTCGGTCGCGACGAACAGCGCGAAGCCGCCGACCGACACCGCGAGCCCCACCAGGATCATCCGACGCCCCTCCCCACGACGGAGCGGGACGATAGCAGGCCTCCGGGCCCGCGCGCAGCCCGAAAGCGGGCCATGCTCCACGGCGGAAATCCGCCCGTTCGGCGGACCGCCAGGGGCGGTTTGACGCACTGCAACAGACCGTTTGACGCCCTGCCGCCGACTGTGAGACTGCGGCGCCTTGCGGGTGGCTCGGACGCCCGCAAGGACACGACCACGGGGCCGTGAGGCGACTCACCCCGCACCGCGGCTCTGTCCGAGCTGCATTCCCCTGACACTGCCGCGGCGGGTGAGAACGACCATGACTGCCACCACCCGACTGATGGCCGCCGGCTTCATCGCGACCGGCGTCGCGTTCGGACCCGCGCGCATGGGGTTCGGCCTCTACCTGCCGGCCTTCCGGGAGGAATTCGCGATCTCGACATCCGCCGCCGGCCTGATCGCGAGCGGGGGCTTCCTGGCCTTCCTCGCAGCCCTTCTGGTGAGCGCCTGGATCGGTCAGCACTTCGGCGAGCGCGTGTCGGTCACCGCCGGCGCCTTGGCGGCTGCCGGCGGCTTCGCCGCCGTCGCGGCGGCCGCCGATCCCGTCGTGCTCGCCGCAGGGATCGCGCTCGCCGGAACCAGCGCCGGCCTGTGCTGGTCGCCGTTCAACGACGCGGCCGAGCGCGTCGTCCCCGAGAACACCCGGGCCACCGCCCTGTCGGTGGTCTCCACCGGGACCAGCTTCGGCGTGGCCGTCGCGGCGGTGCTGGCTTTCGCCGTGACGCAAGGGGCGCTGGACTGGCGCGGCGCCTGGGTCGGATTCACGATCGGGGGCCTGGTGCTGGCCGCGGTCGCGCGGGCCGGGCTGCCCTCGGGTCGAGGCCCGAAGCCGAACCGCGCCGCGGTCGAGGACATCGTGCAGGTGGGCCTGCCGTCGACCTTCACGCCGGACCCCACGCCCCGGACGATCGCCGCCGGGACCCGGCTCACCCAGCGCGCCGCCCTTCCGCTCTACGTCACGGCGCTCTGCTTCGGAATGATCAACGCGATCTTCCTGTCCTTCGCGGCCGATCGGGTCGTCAGCGCAGGCGGCCTGCCGGGGCTCGCGAGCGAGGGTGCCTCGGTCGTGATCTTTCTCGGCTATGCCATGTTCGGCGCCCTCGGCCTCGCGACCGGGCGAATCGAAGCCCGCACCGGCATCGCCCCGCTCTTCTGCTTCGTCTTCGCGGCGGCGACGCTGTCGCTCCTGCTCATCGCGTTCGCGCCGACATCGTGGAGCGGAGTCGTCGCCGCCTCGGGCCTGCACGGCATGGCCATCATGATGGTCAGCGCCGTGTTCTCGTTCTGGAGCGTCCGGCTGTTCCCCGGGCGCAGCACGCTCGGCTTCACGGCGGCCCTGCTCTGCATGGCGACCGGCAGCGTGGCGGGGCCGGTGCTGGCCGGGCTCCTGGCCGACGCGTTCGGTCCGGTGGTCATGTTCGCCGCCGCCGCCGTCCCGCCCTTCGCCACGGCCCTCTGGTTCGGCGCCAAACTGCCCCTGCCGCGCCCGCGCCTGCCCCCGACCAGGTGGGAGCGATAGACCGGTGGCCGGTCGCGGTCGAGAAGTAAGACCGGCGACGAAAGCCCGAGAACGCCAGTCGCCACCCGCGTCCCCTCTCCCGGTGGGAGAGGGACAGGGTGAGGGGTTGCAGACATCGAGGCCGGGCACCGACGTCCGGAACCCCTCACCCTCCCACGACCATTCGGTCGCGAGTCCCTCCCTCTCCCTCTGGGAGAGGCAAGAACTTCACGAATTCTTCAGCGGCGATGAAGGACATGGCCGGCCCGGCGCGCCTGGAGTCTTCCGCCCTACCCCGCCCGGCGCCAGGTTGTGCCCTGGGGGCCGTCCTCCAGGAGGATGCCCTGGCGGGCGAGCTCGTCGCGCAGCCGGTCGGCCTCGGCGAAGTCCTTGTTGCGGCGGGCGGCGGCGCGGGCCTCGATCATCGCCTCGATCGCCGCGGCGTCGAGGCCGGCTTCGGCCACAGGGGGCGCGGCGCGGAACCAGTCCTCCGCCTCACGCTCCAGCAGCCCGATCAGCCCGCCGCCGGCCTTGAGCGCGCCGGCGAGACGGCGCCGTTCCGCCGGCTCGGCGGCCTTGTTGACCGCGCCGGCGAGTTCGTGAAGGTGCCCGATCGCCATCGGCGTGTTGAGGTCGTCCTCCAGCGCCGCGAGCACGTCGAGCGGCGGCTCGGCATCCGCGGCGACCGGGCCGGCGCTGTCGGCCTCCGCGGCGCGGATGGCGCGGTACAGCCGGTCGAGCGCGGCCTTGGCGCTGCGTACCGCCTCCTTCGTGAAATCCAGCGGCTGGCGGTAGTGTGCCGAGAGCAGCGTCAGGCGCAGCGCCTCGCCGTCGAACTCCTCGCGCAGGTCGTGGACGGTGTAGAAGTTGCCGAGCGACTTCGACATCTTCTCGCCCTCGGCCATCAGGTAGCCGTTGTGGACCCAATAGCGCGCCATGACCTCGGTGCCGTGGGCGCAGGTCGACTGGGCGATCTCGTTCTCGTGGTGCGGGAAGATCAGGTCCTGGCCGCCGCCGTGGATGTCGAACTCGACGCCCAGATGCGCCGCCGACATGGCCGAGCATTCCAGGTGCCAGCCCGGCCGGCCGCGGCCCCACGGGCTGTCCCAGCCCGGCTCCTCGTCGGCCGCCGGCTTCCACAGCACGAAATCCGCCGGATCGCGCTTGTAGGGCGCGACCTCGACCCGCGCGCCGGCGACCTGCTCGTCCCGGTCGCGGCGCGACAGCCGGCCATAGGCGGGCATCGAGGGCACGTGGAAGAGGACATGGCCCTCGGCCGCGTAGGCGTGGCCCGACGCGACCAGCCGCTCGATCAGGGCGATCATCTGCGGAATATGCCCGGTCGCCCGCGGCTCGACATCCGGGCGCAGGCAGCCCAGCGCGTCCATGTCGGCGTGATAGGCTTCGGTCGCGCGGGCGGTGATCGCCTCGATCGGCTCGCCCGTGCGGCGGTGGGCCTCGATGATCTTGTCGTCGACATCGGTGATGTTGCGGACGTAGGTCACGTGTCCGTCGCCGTAGAGGCGGCACAGCACCCGGTAGAGCACGTCGAACACCACGGCCGAGCGGCCGTTGCCGATATGGGCGTAGTCGTAGACCGTCGGCCCGCAGACATACAGGCGCACGCGCTCGGGATCGATCGGCGCGAAGACTTCCTTGCGGCGCGTCAGGGTATTGGTCAGCTCGAGCGGCACGGCGTCGCCCCGGTCGTCGGCCCCGGCCCCGCATCCGCGCGGAGCCTCGTCATCGGCGTGGGAGCGGACGGTTAGCAGATCGCGCCCGCCCGGTCCACGGGATCGGCCGGCGGGCGGCGCGGCCTCACTCCTTGGCCTCGCCGGCCTCGCCGTCGTCGGTGCCATCCTCGGCGGGAGCATCGCCGGCCGGGGCCTCGCGGCGGCCCCGCGGCGGGCGGGCGCGCTCCACCGGCGGATCGGCCATGCCGCCCGCGCCCGCGTCCTCGTCGGCGCCCTCCGCCTCCGCGCCGTCGTCGCGCGGATCGTAGAGGAAATGCCGCTCGTCCGCGTCGGCCGGCATCGGGATCATGCGCCGTTCGCGGGGCGCGCGGGCGGCTTGCGCGGGGCGGCGCGGGGGCGCCGGCCCGACCGCCGGCGCCGGCGGAAGGTCGTCGTAGTCCAGGAAGCGATCGCAATGGGCGCGCAGGCTGTCGGAGGTCTTGTCCGCCCAGCCGATGCCGACGATCAGCGGCCCGTGCCGGCGCAGCGACCGGGCAAGCGGCCCGAAATCCCCGTCGCCGGTGACGAGCACGACCACGTCGACATGCGGGCCGGTCAGTACCTGCTCCATCGCGTCGCAGGAAAGCTGCATGTCGAGCGCGTTCTTGGTCGCGTTGACATAGGTCGTCTGGATCTGGTCGAAGCCGTGGCGCAGGAAGGCCGCGCGCAGATCGCGCAGCCGGCCCCAGTCGGCATAGGCCCGGCGCAGCACCGGCCGGGCCATCGCCTCGATCGCCGTCATGATCCGGGCCACTTCGAAGGATGCGTCGTCGAGGGCGGGGCCGGAAGCCATGTTCTCGACATCGACGAAGACCGCCGCCAGCGGACGGTCGTCGACGAGACGGTCGGCGCCGGGCCGGCCGTCGTCGGAACCGGCCGGGGCGGTCGGGGGGCGGGATGCGGTCATCGGACCTCCGGGATACGCGAGAGGCGCGAGTATAGACCGACTTTCCTACGCCGTCTCCCCGAGCAGACGCCGGCGCGCCCGCTCCCGCCCGATCAGCGGCAGCAGCGCCGCCAGCTCCGGCCCCCGGTCGCGGCCGGTCAGGGCGCGGCGCAGCGGCAGGAACAGCGTCTTGCCCTTGCGCCCCGTCGCCTGCTTCACGGCGGCGGTCCACGCCCCCCAGGTCTCCCCGTCGAAAGGCTCGGCGGGTAGCGCCTCGGCGGCCTCGGCCAGGAAGTCCGGCTCCTCGATTGCCGGCGTGACCGGTCCTTTGGCGACACGCCACCAGTCGGCGGCGTCGGCGAGGACCTCCAGGTTCGGGCGCACCGCCGCCCAGAAGGCGGCGTCGACGTCGCCGAGCCCGAGATCGGCGAGCCGGTGTTCGGCCACGGCGAACGGCATCTCGTGCAGGATGCGGGCGTTGAGGCGGGCGAGCTCCGCCGGATCGAAGCGCGGCGCGGCGCGGGAGAACCGCTCGAAGGCGAAGCCCTCGATCAGGACCTGCCGGTCGGCGATCGGCTCGACCGGATCGGCGGTACCGAGGCGGGCGAGCAGCGCGACCAGCGCCTCCGGCTCGATCCCCTGCTCGTCGCGCAGGGCCTCGAGGCTCAGGCTGCCCAGGCGCTTGGACAGGGCCTTGCCGTCGGCGTCGACCAGCAGCGGCAGATGGGCGAAGGCCGGCGGCTCGGCGCCGAGCGCCTGGAACATCTGGATATGCGCGGCGGTATTGGCGACATGGTCCTCGCCGCGCACGACGTCGGTGATGGCGAGGTCGATGTCGTCGACGACCGAGCCCAGGTGGTAAAGCGGCCGGCCGTCGGCGCGCACCACCACCGGATCGGAGAGGTCCGCCGCCGCGAAGCGCACGGGTCCGCGCACCCGGTCGGTCCATTCGATGGGCGCGTCATCGAGCCGGAAGCGCCAGTGCGGCGCCCTTCCCTCCGCCTCCAGCCGTGCCCGGTCATGCTCGGTCAGGTCGAGCGCCGCCCGGTCGTAGATCGGGGGCAGACCGCGCGACAGCCGCGCCCGACGCTCGAGCTCCAGCTCCTCCGGCGTCTCGTAGCAGGGGTAGAGCCGGCCGGCCGCCTTCAACCGATCGATCGCCTCACCATGGCGATCCACGCGGGCGGACTGCCGCTCGAACCGGTCGTGATCGAGGCCGAGCCAGGCGAGATCGCGGAAGATCGCCTCGGCATGGGCCTCGGCCTCCGGCGGGGCGTCGGTGTCGTCGAGCCGCAGGACGAACGCGCCGCCGGCCTTGCGCGCATGCAGCCACGCCACCAGCGCGGTGCGGGCATTGCCGACATGCAGGCGGCCGGTCGGGCTCGGGGCGAAACGGGTACGCACGGTCATTTCTCAATAATCAAGAAATCATCTTGCGGACCAAATCGACGAATCGCTTTGTATCTCCAAAGAAATTCGGATACGCATTCTTTAGACCATTCACCGAGTCCGCAGATACTAGCGCGACCATCTTACGTGAATCTTTTCCGTATTGTCTTTCCAAATTTGTATATTCGGTACTTGCTTTCTCAGATTCAGAACTTCGAAATGTTCTGATCTGCGCTTTCATCTCCACTGGATCTAGCAGTATGAGATAGTACTTACTATTTCTTTTACTTTTTTGGTCAATAAATTCTATAGTTGATCTATAGGTCTCAAGAACATTGAGAACATTTAACTTTTTGTCCAGATACCTAATTTCCTTTATTAAGTGATCTTGTGACATCGGACACCCAGGCACTGGAGGGCAACCCTCTTTTTCCGCTATACCAGATGAAACTAAGGAAAAAAATCGCCGCCAATCATCACTACCCTGACCAGATTTCAATGCTTGCTGCGTGAATGACCCTGCAGTTTCGACAGCCGTTGCCCAAGCGTGCTGCAATCTACTGCGCAACTGGACCTCAATACGTAAATCATTATATACTGTCTTATCGTTCCTTCCTTGATATCTGTATATCAAATGCAGACTACGATATCCATCGTCTTTCGGATCGATAATATAGTCCCGCTTACTAGACAAAACGTGATCAAATCTACTATTTTCATATAGACTTTCAAGACTTCTTACTCCTTTCACCGAAGAAAGTACAGATCTACACCCACCGATATCTTGCATTCTAGATAGTTTCATACTTCTTGCGCGTAACAATTTAATAAATATTGATTCAATTCTTTTTAATCTCTGAGAAACTACAGAATTCATATCAATAGATCTCGATTTATTCCTAAGAGTTACCTGAAATGTATTCATTGGATAGCTGTGTGAAGCTCTCCAATTATCGATAACACGAAATGCGTTATCAATTTCTTCATCGCTCAGATTCGGAAGCCTGAGAAGTGATGATCCTGCCCTGTCAACAGAGTTTCGCGAATTCTGAGGGATAGCCCAAACCATTTCAGTCTCCAAAGCGCAGAATTGACGTCAAAAAGACATTTCTCGCTCTGCTTTCACCGCCCCCTCAGATCAGCTTGGTGAACGCGTTGGTGATCGGGTACCGCCGGTCGCGGCCGAAGGAGCGCGTGGTGAGCTTGACGCCCGGCGGGGCCTGGCGGCGCTTGTATTCGGCGCGGTCGAGCATCCGCCAGACCTTGTCGACGGTCTCCCGGTCGTGGCCGCGCGCGACGATGTCGGCGACGCTGCCCTCGCCCTCGATCAGGCAGGTAAGGATATCGTCGAGCATCGCGTAGGGCGGCAGCGAATCCTCGTCCTTCTGGTCGGGCTTGAGCTCGGCGGTCGGCGGCTTGGTGATCACCCGCTCGGGCATGACGCGGCCGGCGGGGCCCAGCACACCGGAGGGATGCACCTGGTTGCGCCAGTGGCACAGCGCGACGACCGTGGTCTTGTAGACGTCCTTGAGCACCGAATAGCCGCCGCACATGTCGCCGTAGAGCGTGGCGTAGCCGACCGACATCTCCGACTTGTTGCCGGTCGACAGCACCATGTGGCCGAACTTGTTCGAGAGCGCCATCAGGGTCATGCCGCGGGCGCGGGACTGGATGTTCTCCTCCGTGATGTCCGGCGCCCGGCCGTCGAACAGCGGCGCCAGCATGGTGTCGAACGCCTCCATCGCCGGGCCGATGCCCACCGTGTCGTAGGCCACGCCCAGCGCGTCGACCACGCCCTGCGCGTCCTCCAGGCTCTCCCGGCTGGTGTAGGGCGAGGGCATCATGACGCAGTGCACCTTGTCGACGCCCAGCGCGTCGACCGCGACGACGGCCGACAGGGCGCTGTCGATGCCGCCCGACAGGCCGATCAGCACGCCCGGAAAGCCGTTCTTGCCGACATAGTCGCGCAGCCCCAGGACCATGGCGCGATAGGTCGCCTCCAGCCCGTCGGGCGGCGGATGGCGCTCTGCGACCGCGCAGTCCCAGCCGTCGTCGGCGCCGCGCGTCCATTCCGTGAGCATCAGGTGGCGCTCGAAGGACGGGGCCTGGGCCTTGATCTCACGATCCCGGCCGACGACGAAGGAGGCGCCGTCGAAGACCAGCTCGTCCTGGCCGCCGACCTGGTTGACGTACATCACCGGCAGCCCGCTCTCCGTGATCCGGGACAGGGCGAGCTGCAGGCGGTAGTCGGCCTTGCCCTCGGTATAGGGGCTGCCGTTGGGCACGACCAGGATCTCCGCCCCGCTCTCCTCCAGCGTCTCGGTGACGTCCGGGGTCCACATGTCCTCGCAGACCATCAGGCCCAGGCGCACGCCGCGGAAATTCACCGGCCCCGGCATCGGCCCGGCCGAGAAAACCCGCTTCTCGTCGAACGGGCCGTAATTGGGCAGGTCGGTCTTGAAGACCGGCGCGATCGCGCCGCCGTCGAGCAGCAGGGCGGCGTTGAAGGTTCGGCCCTCGTGGCGCCAGGGCGCGCCGACGATCAGGCCCGGGCCGCCATCGGCCGTCTCCGCCGCCAGGGCGCGGACCGCCTCCTCCGCCCGGTCGACGAAGAAGGGCTTGAGGATCAGGTCCTCCGGCGGATAGCCGACGACGCAGAGTTCGGGCCCGACGACCAGATCGGCGCCGGCGGCGGCCGCTTCCGCCCGCGCGGCGCGGAGCTTGTCGGCGTTGCCGGGAATGTCGCCGACCACCGGGTCGACCTGCGCCATCGCGATGACCACCCGATCGGTCATGCCCGTCCCTGCCTCTTCGGATTAGCGACGGCCAGCAACCTATCAGCGGCCTGGGGCCTGTCAATCGAGGGGGCCGCGCGGCGGCCATGCAAGCGCGGCTGGGAAGAATACATCCTATAGATGTGCCACCCGAGAGAATCATCTATCTTCGGCACCGGCTGCCCTGCCGGACGTGCATGGGCCGTTCGGTCTTCCTATTGCAGGATCGATATCCATGGACCAACCCGATACGCCCGCGACCGCCGACAAGCTTGTAGAGGGTTTCTTGGGCGAGCGAATCCGCAACCTCGAAAAGATCTTGGACACGGATTGTCTCAGCTATGTTGGCCCGATCGTCTTCGGCACGGACGACACGATTCGCGATGCGTTGGAGCGGATCGACGGACGCCGGTCTGGCCTGACTTTCATTCTCGAGACGACGGGTGGATACGCCGAGGTCACACGACGCATCTCCGATGCCTGTCGTCACCACTACAATTCAGTCAACTTCATCATTCCGAACCACGCCATGTCGGCCGGCACAATTCTCGCAATGTCCGGCGATTCGATCATGATGGATTATTACAGCGTCCTTGGCCCCATCGACCCTCAGGTGCAGGGCCGTGAGGGTCGCCTCGTTCCGGCACTAGGCTATCTGATGCGCTATCAAGATCTGCTGGACAAAGCCGACTCTGGAAATATCACGACGGCGGAGATGAATATATTGATGTCGTTCGATCAAGGCGAATTGTACGCCTATGAGCAGGCAAGAGATCTTTCGGTTTCATTGCTCGAGGAGTGGCTGGTATCTTATAAGTTCAAGAATTGGAAACGAACAAGGACGAATGATGAGGTAGTTACACCTAAAATGAAGCGAGAACGCGCGCGCGACATTGCGATGAAATTGAATGACGTGAAGCGCTGGAATTCTCACGGAATTGGAATAAATATAAAAATTCTGCGCGACGAACTTAATCTCGTAATTGATGATATTGACGATTACCCGGAAATTCGAACTGAAATTCGCGAGTATCATAAGATTTTGCTTGACTACATGAACAAAATGAGCCAGAATGCAGTGATCCATACGCGTTTAGGGTATTGGTCTCTTGCGGAGGGTCGTCGATGAAGAAACCGGATGTCCAAGACCTTATCAAGAAGAATCCTCAGATCGACCCGACTGTCCTTGAAAAGAATCAGCGGATGATAGAAGACATCAAGGCGCGAGGGGTTGGCCGCCCGTACGAACTCGAACTTCCCTATGGCGGGCGACGGCTGAGCGTGGCCGGCTCCATGTCTGGCGGACACATTGCCGGACGTCTCCGGAACGGCTGACGCGTATCGATCAAGCGTCTCGGCGAAGCCCCCCCCCTTTTATTCCCCCGCCACGCTGGCGCGGTAGGGGGCGTCGCTGGCGCGGGAGGGGTTGGTGTCCTCGGCGTCCGGCGTGCCGTCGGTCCGGCGGCGGAGCAGGAATTCGCGGCCGACCTTGACCCGCGGCTCCCCGTCATATTCGACGATATCGGCCGTGGCGTAGGTCTCCGACCACTTCTCCGGCAGGTAGCTGCCCGATCCGATGACGTCGAGCGGCGCGGCCGCCAGCGCCATGACCCGGCACTTGACCGGGTTGAAGCCCGAGGACGCCACGATCTTCACCTTCGGGAAGCCCGCTTCGTCCAACCGGTCGCGCAGATGATGGATCGCGGCGGCCGAGACGCCGGCGCCGATCAGGTGCTTGAGCTCGGTCTCGTCGCGATAGCCGCGGATCGCCTCCGGCACGTGCTTTTCCAGGACCGCGTAGCTCGTCGGCGGGTCGAGGCCTTCCAGATAGCGCCCGCCGGGCGTGTCGATGCGCACCGACAGCCGGCCCTCGGCCGCCAGCTCCGGAAACCGGCGGCAGACCGCCAGGGAGTCCGTCACCTCCCGGCCGAAATAGTCGACCAGCACCGTGAGGTTCTGGTCGGGATGCGCCTCGTGGAACATCTCCGCCGCGCGGACGGTGGAGTTGGCGTAGCCGATCAGCGCGTGCGGCATGGTACCGAAGCCCGCAGGCTGGCCGAAGTAATGCGCCGTGGCGTCGGTCGCGTTGCCGATGAAGCCGACCGCGCCGTGCTTGCGCCGCGCCCGCTCGGAGCCGACCGAGGCGGCATAGGCCATCTGGTCGGCCATCTCCAGCCCGGCGCAATGGCGCGCGTCCATCGCCAGGAAGGCCGAGCGCGGCAGCTCGGCGCACATGGCGTAGGCGTTCCAGGCGGCCACGCAGGTCGGCCCGATCTTCTGCAGCAGGATCGTCTCGGTATCGACCAGGTGATAGAGCGGGCCGGTGATGTACATCAGCGGCTCGCCCGCGCCGACCCATTTGCCTTCCGCGTGGATCAGGTCGATCGTCACCTCGACCCCGCGCGCGGCCATGACCTCGTCCAGCCACGCCACCGCGAGGCGGGGCGCGGAGACCACGGGCCGGCGCATGAAGACGGCATAGGTCACCGTGCAGTCGCCGAAGCGACCCACCGTCTCCTTGGTCCGGACGAAATACTTGTCGGTCCAGGCGGCGATCTCTCCGGGACCGGGCTTGCCGGGCGTCGTCGGGTCCATCGTTCCTCTCCCGGGATCGGTCGCCGGGGCTGACACCGGACCGAGCGGCCCGCGCGCCTGTCGCGGATTGCCGAACCTACTCCGCCGCCGCGATCCGCCGGGCACGGTCGCGCTCGGTGCGCTCTTCCTTCAGCTTGGCGGCGATCAGGAAGGCGAGCTCCAGCGCCTGCTGGGCGTTGAGCCGCGGGTCACAGGCCGTGTGATAACGCAGTGACAGGCCGTCATCGGTGATCGCCTGGGCGCCGCCCGTGCACTCGGTCACGTCCTGGCCGGTGAGCTCGAAATGGACGCCGCCCGCATGCGTGCCCTCGGCCCGGTGGATGTCGAAGAACTGCCGGACCTCGTCCAGGATCCGCTCGAATGGACGGGTCTTGAAGCCGCTCGCCGACTTGACCGTGTTGCCGTGCATCGGGTCGCTCGACCAGACGACCGTGCGCCCCTCCCGCTGGACCCGGCGGATCAGCGCCGGCAGGTGGTCGCCCACCTTGTCGGCGCCCATGCGCGCGATCAGCGTCAGGCGCCCCGGCTCGTCGGCGGGATTCAGGATGTCGATCAGCCGGATCAGGTCGTCCTCCGACAGGGAGGGGCCGCATTTCAGGCCGACCGGGTTCTTCACGCCGCGCAGGAATTCGACATGCGCGCCGTCCGGGTCGCGGGTCCGGTCGCCGATCCACAGCATGTGGGCGGAGACGTCGTACCAGTCGCCGGAGGTGGAGTCGACGCGGGTCAGCGACTGCTCGTAGGGCAGCAGCAGCGCCTCGTGGGAGGTGTAGAACTCCGTCTCGCGGATCTGGGACGTGGTCTCCGCCGTGATGCCGCAGGCCGCCATGAACTGCAGCGTCTCGTCGATCCGGTCGGCGAAGTCCTCGTACTTCTCCCCCGCCGGGCTGCGGCCGACGAAGCCCAGCGTCCATTGATGCACCTTGTGCAGGTCGGCATAGCCGCCCTGGGCGAAGGCGCGCAGCAGGTTGAGCGTGGCGGCGGCCTGGTTGTAGGCGCGCAGCATCCGATCCGGATCGGGCTTGCGGTCCTCGTCCGTGAACTCGAAGCCGTTGACGATGTCGCCGCGGTAGCTGGGCAGCGTCACGCCGTCGACCGTCTCGCTCTCCGAAGAGCGCGGCTTGGCGAACTGGCCCGCCATGCGCCCGACCTTCACCACCGGCTGGTTGCCGCCATAGGTCATGACGACGGCCATCTGCAGCAGCACGCGGAAGGTGTCCCGGATCTTGTCGGGCCCGAACTCGTAGAAGCTTTCCGCGCAATCGCCGCCCTGCAGCAGGAAACCCCGCCCGGAGGCCACATCGGCCAGCCGGGACTTGAGCGAACGCGCCTCGCCGGCGAAAACCAGCGGCGGGTACGATGCCAATGTCTTCTCGACCTCCGCCAGCTTGGGCAGGTCGGCATACACGGGCATCTGGCTCACCGGCTTGGTCTTCCAGCTCTCCAGCGTCCAGCGGTCTGCCATCGTCTTCCTCGCAATCCTCGTGCGCGCGGACCCGGCCGCGCCTGGAGCCGTCGCGAAGGCGGCCCGTGTCCAGCCTATACGCCGAACACGGGACGATTTCCACCCCGGGCCGGGCACGCTGCCCGCCGGGTCCGGCATGCGGACGCGTCACCACCCCCACTTCCCGGAGCCGCTCATGCATGGTCGCGCCGGCCGCCGCCGGGGTCAACCGGCGCGTGTTTCATTACATTTTAACTACCTTAAAGAGATCAACGCACGCGCCGACCATGGGGAAGCCGATCCGCGCTCTCCGAGGCGTCACGTCGATGTGAAAGCCCGTGCCGCGGTCGTTATTTCACGTAGGACGCTCGGACTCCTAGCTTTCGACTCAGCGCCCCGCGACATCCAGCGGGTGGCGCGCGGACGTCAACCGAGGAGCTTCACGATGAGCAGCGTCAAACCGACCTCCCTGAGCGTCGCCGCCGCGCTTGCCGGCGCGATCGGCATGGCCGGCGCCGTGGTCCCGACCACCAGCGTCGCCCAGGACCAGGCCAAGTGCTTCGGCGTCGCCGCGGCCGGCGAGAACATGTGCGCCAACGAGATCACCGGCGAGCATTCCTGCCAGGGCCAGTCGACCGTCGACTATCACGGCGGCGACTGGGTGCTGATGCCCGCCTCGGCGTGCGAGGAGGAGGGCGGCAAACTGGAGCCCTGGGACGGCATCAACCAGGCGATGCTGGACAGCTGACCCGAGCCGGCGCCGGACGAGGGATCGACGATGCCCCTGCCGACCCCATCCGCGCCGGTCGCGGCCGGGCCGATTCCGGCGACAGCCGGGATCGGCCTGCGCGGCGATCACCTGCCGGCCTTCGTCGAGGGCCGGCCGGAGGCCGCCTGGCTGGAAATCCATCCCGAGAACTACCTGGACGACGGCGGGCCGCGCGTCCGCGCGCTCGACGCCATTGCCGGGCGCTACCCGCTGTCCTGCCACGGCGTCGGCCTGTCGCTGGGCTCGGCCGACGGGATCGACGACGCGCATCTGGAGCGCATCGCCCGGCTGGTCGACAGGGTGCGCCCCGGGCTGGTCTCAGAGCATGTCTCCTGGAGCGTCACGGGCGGCGCCTATCTCGACGACCTGCTGCCCCTTCCCTACACCGAGGAGGCGCTGGCCGTCGTCGCGCGCAACGTGGCGCGGGTGCAGGACCGGCTGGGCCGGGCGATCCTGGTCGAGAACCCGTCGACCTATGTCGCCTTCGCCCATTCCACCATGCCGGAATGGGACTTCATGGCCGAGATCGTGCGGCGGACCGGCTGCGGCCTGCTACTCGACGTCAACAACATCCATGTCAGCGCGTTCAACCACGCCTTCGACGCGGCGGCCTATCTGAAGGCCGTACCGCTCGACGCGGTGGCCGAGATCCATGTCGCCGGCCACGCGCTGCGCCGGTTCGAGGGCGACGCCGAGCTGCTGATCGACACCCATGGCGGCCCGGTGGCGGAGCCGGTCTGGGCCCTGCTGGAGGCCGCGCTGGCGCGCACCGGCCCGGTGCCGGTGCTGGTCGAGTGGGACACCGACCTGCCGCCGCTCGACCGGCTGCTGGAGGAGGCCCGCACCGCGCAGGCGCTCATGGACCGCGTCGCGCCCGCGGGGGAGGCCGGCCGTGTCGCCTGACGACGCCCCCGCCAGCCCGGCCGCGCCGGACCCGGCGGCGCCCGACCTCGCCACCCTGCAGCGGCGCATGGCGGCGAGCATCCTGGGCGTGCATCCGGCGCGCAGCGGCGCCGCGGCGCCGATCCTCGGCGGCGCGGTCTCCCCATATGCGCGCCTGGCGATCCACCGCAACAACACGATGGTCTCGCTGACGACGACGCTCGAGCGCGCCTACCCGGCCCTGGCCCGCCATCTCGGCGCCGAGCGCTTCAAGGCGCTGGCGCGGCGCTTCATCGAGACGAACCCGCCCCGCGTTCCCCAGCTCTCGGCCTACGGCGGCGGCTTCGCCGAGCACCTGGAGGCCACGGGGCCCGCCGACCTGCCCGCCTGGGCGCCGGATCTGGCTCGGCTGGAGCGGGCCTGCCATACCGCCCTGTTCGCTGCCGAGGCCGCGCCGCTGTCGCTCGAGACCCTCCAGGCGTTGCCCGAGGCGCGCTACGGCGAGATCGTCTTCACCGTCCACCCCTCGCTCCGCCTCGTCGCCTCACCCTGGCCGCTCGAGGCGCTGTGGCGGGCCGAGGCAATGCCCGAGCCCACCCCGGACCCAACGGACACCGCGTCGACGGTGCTGGTCCTGCGGGCCGCCCACCACGTGACAGTCGAGACGCTGGAGCCCGCGGACGCCGCCTTCCTGGCAGCCGTGGGCGCCGGCGCGCCGCTCGCCGGCGCGGCGGAGGCGGCGGCCGCCGCGGCGCCGGAGGTCGACCTGCAACGCCTGCTCTTCACCCATCTGACGCGCGGCAGCTTCGCCGAGGCGCGACTGCCCGACGCGCGCGAACCGGAGATGCCCAGATGACCACCCGTGCGGACGACGCCACTCGCGGTCGCGCAACCGCCGGACGGCCGGGCGCCCTGGCCTGGCTGTTCGGCGCCGGGCTCGTGGACCGGGTGCCGGCCGCGCCGGCCTGGATCCTGTCGGCCGTCCTGCTCGCGGCCCGGTTCTGGCTGGCGGAGCCGTTCTTCCGCGCCGGCCTCGCCCGGGCGCAGAGCTGGGGCAGCCAATCCTTCCTGTTCGAGCACATCCATCCGGTGCCGTTCCTGTCGCCCGGTCTCGCGGCGCTGGTGACGACGGCGGCCGAACTCGTCCTGCCGGTCGCGCTGGTCCTGGGCGTGCTGGGCCGGCTGTCCGCCCTCGGGCTGGCGGTGATGGCGGCGACCATCTTCTTCGTCGTCGGCCAGACGCCGCAGGGCCAGGAGAACGGCATCGCCATCGCCGCCGAGCAGATCCCCTGGATGCTGGTGGGGCTGGCGATCTTCATCGTCGGGCCGGGCCGCATCGCCATCGACGAGGCGATCCGCCGCTTCGCCCTGCGCGGCTGAGGCCGGGAGACCGGGAACGCCGCACGGCAGTGGGGCCGTCGGCGGCGGCGCTCACTCCGCCGCGCGGCGCCCCTCGCCCGTGCCCTCGTCTTCCGGCTCCGGGGCCTTGACGCGCATGGTGACGAATTCCTCCGCCGCCGTCGGGTGGATGCCGATGGTGCGGTCGAAATCGGCCTTGGTCGCGCCGGCGGTCATGGCGACCGCGAGGCCCTGGACGATTTCCGGCGCGTCCTCCCCGACCATGTGGCAGCCGACGACGCGCTGGCTGTCGCGCTCGATCACCAGTTTCATCATCGTGCGCTCCTCCCGGCCGGAGAGCGTGTGGCGCATCGGCTTGAACGACGAGCGGTAGATGTCGACGGCGCCCAGCGCGGCGCGCGCCTCGGCCTCGGTCATTCCGCAGGTCGCCACCGGCGGGTTGGAGAACACCGCCGAGGGGATCAGCGGGTAGTTCACCGGCGGCCGGCCCGGGCCGTAGAGCGTGTCGGCGAGCCAGTGCCCCTCGGCGATCGCGACCGGTGTCAGGGCCACCCGGTCGGTGACGTCGCCGATCGCGTGGATCGTCGGCACCGAGGTCGTGTAGCGATCGTCGACCTTGACCGCGCCGCGCCCGTCGCGCTCGACCCCGGCGGCGTCGAGGCCCAGATCGCCGGTGTTCGGCTCCCGCCCGATGGCGTAGAGCACGCAGTCCGCCTCGATGACCGAGCCGTCCGAGAGATGGGCGAGCAAGCAGTCCCCGGTCTTCTCGATTCGCGTGACCTTGGTGTTGAAGCGCAGGTCGATGCCGGTCTTGACGATCTCCTCCGCCAGGGTCTCGCGCACGTCGTCGTCGAAGCCGCGCAGGATCGAATGGCCGCGGTAGAGCTGGTGGACCTCCGCCCCCAGCCCGTTGAAGATGCCGGCGAACTCCACGGCGATGTAGCCGCCGCCGGCGACGACGACGCGGCGCGGCATCTCCTCGAGGAAGAACGCCTCATCGGACGTGATGCCGTGCTCGCGCGTGCCGGGCTCGCTCGGCCGGGTCGGCCGGCCGCCGGTGGCGATCAGGATGCGCTCGGCGGTGACGGTACGGCCGCCGACCTCGATCGTGTGGGCGTCGAGCAGACGCGCCCGCGCCTCGATCAGGGTGCAGCCCGCCCCTTCCAGCAGCCGCCGGTAGATGCCGTTGAGGCGCGCGATCTCGTCGTTCTTGTTGGCGATCAGGCGCGACCAGTCGTGCCGCGCCCCCTCGATCGTCCAGCCGAAGCCCGCCGCGTCCTCCAGGTCGTGGCCGTAGTGCGAGGCGTAGGACAGGAGCTTCTTGGGCACGCAGCCGACATTGACGCAGGTGCCGCCCAGATGGCGATCCTCGGCGACGGCGACGCGGGCGCCGTGGCCGGCGGCGATTCGCGCCGCGCGCACCCCGCCCGATCCGGCACCGATGACGAAGAGATCGAAGTCGTAGGCGGCCATGTCTCGCTCCGCGGGAGGTCGCTTCGGGACGCCCGCCGGACCCTTGCCGGATGGCGGATACCCGGCAACCTAGCGTCCACCCTGGCGTCTCGCCACCCCCGGCGGGAGCGCCTCTCGGGGGCGTTACCGGGCCGCGGCGCCCGCCGGCGCTTCCGGTTGAATTTGCCTCGCCGGCGCCCACCTGTTAGGTTCTCGTCTGTCACCAGGACGTCGGCTCGACCGCGCGAGACCGCCCGCAAGATGGTGGCTGGACGCGGACAACGAGAACGAGGGCAAGCACCGACGCGACGGATTACCGTCGCCGAAAAACGCGACGCCGGGCCGGCCTAGACCGAGAGCTCCGCCGCGAGGAAGACGATGGACATCTACGAGACCATTCGGCAGGACCACGACGAGGCGCGTGGCCTCCTGGACATGGTCGTCAATACCCCGAAGACCGACACCGCCGCGCTCGCCGACGGCTTCGGCCGGCTGAAGCGCCATCTCTGGATCCAGCACCGGGTCGAGGAGGCGGTGTTCTATGCCTCGCTCACGCACTGCGACGGCATCGATCTCGAGGCCATGCAGGCGGTCCACGTCCACAACCTGGCCAACGGGCTGCTCGAGGCGATGGATGCCGAGCCGATCGGCAACGAAGCCTGGTTCGCCCATCTGGGCGAGCTCGACGCCACCGTGCGCGCCCATATGGACCAGGAGGAGACTGCCGTCTTCACCGAGGCCCGGCGCCATTTCAGCGACGACGACGCCGCGCTGCTCGGCCGCAGCATGGCGACCCGGCTGAGCCTCGCCAAGGAGGTTCTCGAGCCGTCGGAGAGCCTGGTCGCCGAACTCGACGGCACCGACGGCGAGGCGGAACGCTCTCGCGCCGTCGAACTCGGTCCCTGCTGAAGCCGGGTTTCCCTTCCGTCAGCGCGGCGAGCGCCTGGCAAAGGCCGAGGGGCGTCGGGTTTCGCTCACGCCCTTCCCGACCTCGCCGTTCGGTAGGTCGGATACAGGCCGTAGGCCGAAATCCGACAAGGCTCCGACCGCCCGGCGATGGCCGCGCCGTGTCGGGTTTCGCTTCGCTCTTCCCGACCTGCGAAATCGTCGCCCTTACCGTCGCCCTTGCCTTTGTGTCCTCACCGCCTCCGCAATGAGGGCGCGAAGAGGTTTCGGCGACTGGCATAAAAGCGCGACGGTCGCCAGCCGCATCCCCTCTCCCGGCGGGAGAGGGACAGGGTGAGGGGTTGCAGACGGCGGGGCAATGCTCGTCCTTCTGGAACCCCTCACCCTCCCACGGCCTGGCGGCCGCGGGTCCCTCCCTCTCCCTCGGGGAGAGGGGTTCTACTTGCTGAAGCGTTTGCCAGGGGCGGGCTCTTCTTGCATCGTCGTGACGTCTTCGCGTCGCCTCTGCCTTCGTGGTGCGACCGGCAGCCGGCGCGCCCGTTGCGCTCGGCCGACCTCTGCATCATGGATGCTACGCTCCGCCTCGCCGTTCGCGGCATGTCGGATACAGGCCGTAGGCCGAAATCCGACAAGGCTCCGACCGCCCGGCGATGGCCGCGCCCTCTCCGAAACGAACAACGGCCCTCGGGCATGGCGCCCGGGGGCCGTTGTCGTGAGTGCCTCCGCCAGATCGCGGAAGCCGGGTGGCGCCGCGGCCCGCCCGAAGGGCGCCGCGGCCCCGACCGGCGTCAGCTCGCCGTGATTTCCACGCGGCGGTTCTGGGCACGGCCCTCCCGCGTGTCGTTCGTGGCGATCGGCTGGGACTCGCCCATGCCCTCGACGATCATGTTGCTGCGCGAAATGCCGCCATTCTCCAAGTACTGGGCGACGGCCTGCGCGCGACGCTCCGAGAGACCCTGGTTGTAGGCATCGGAGCCGACGCTGTCGGTGTGACCGACGATCTCGACCGTGGCTTCCGGGAACTGCGACAGCTCGGCGACGATCTCGTCGAGGGTCGGGTAGAACTCGGGCTTGATGGTGGCCTCGTCGAAGTCGAACGCAACGTCACCCGCGATGACGATCGTGTCCGGCATCTCCGGCTCTTCCTCGGCCATCGGCTCCGGCTCGGGGCAGGGGAAGCTGCTGCCGGTGACCACGGCCTCGCCGTTCGAGCTGACGACCGTGTCGGTCGTGCTGTCGATCACCGGGTTGCAGACTTCTTCCTGCATCATCTCATCCTGGGCGAACGCCGCAGGCGCCGCCATGAGACCGACGGCGAGGCCGACGGTGGCAAAAAGACTGGACTTCATTGTTATCACTCCTCCAAGACGACCGGGCAGGTGGTCCGCCCGCGCTCAACCCCGGGATGGGACTGGCGGGGTCCGTGCCCCCGTACCCGACACCCGGCACGGTCCGGATGGCGCGGCAACAGGAAGCGCGGCCGGGCGGCCGGGCACAAAAGGGCGACGGCGGCGGTCTTCGCGCCGCCCCGTGCGCCCGATCTTTACTTCTATGATGCGGCGGGGCAAGGGCTCGTCCATGAAAAAAACGGGGCAGCACCGAGATTTCCGGCCATTCGCCGGCTCCCGGTCCCGTTCTGTCGCGACGATATCCGTTTCGACGGACATTCCTTACGGCCGCATCGCGTTCCTTCGGTACGCGAACGAATCGCGCATTCGGGGGATGCATACCATGCGGGCGATTCGTTGCGCTACGGTCTATGCGCCCTTCGACGTGATTTTCGGGCGTTTTTCCGCGGCACCGTGGCATATCGGCGGCCGCCGTCGAACAATGGGGGAGGCCGCCCGCGCGTTCCCCTTTGCGCCGCGCCCTGCCCCCTCGGGCACCCCGGCGTAGCCCCGAGGCGCGATTGGCGGGCGGGCCCGCGGGTGGCAGCCTCGGCACCGCTGTCCGCCTGCGCCACCGGCGCCGGCACAAGCCGGATCGCGCATGCCCGAGATGCCCCGCGCCCGAACGCCCCAGCCCAGGCCGGACCAGGCCCGACGAGCCGGCACGCGCCTCGGCGACACCCTCGCCGCCGTGCTTCACGATCGTCCGGCGCTCGTGGTCGGCGGCGCGATGCTCGCCGTCGCGGGCGCCTTCATCCTGGCCGACACGCTGGCCAACGCCCTGCTCGCCCCTGGCTGGGACGCCGACTCGGCGCTGTCGCTGATTCACGCCGGACAGCCCGCCCACCGGTTCAAGCAGTTCGAATTCGCCACGGTCGCGACGCTGCTCGCCGTCGCCGCCCTGCGCAGCCGGGAGGCGATCCACGCCGCCTGGGCCCTGCTCTTCGCCTTCCTACTGGTCGACGGCCTCGTCAGCGGCCACACCAGGATCGCGCTGCACCTCTTCGCCATGGTGGACGCACCGCGCTTCTGGCGCCTGCGTCCCGAGCAGGTGGGCAAGGACCTCGTATGGCTCGCCTACGCGGCGGTCTGGTCGGTCGTGCTGGCGGTCGCCCTGCGCCTGAGCAGCCCGCCGCACCGCCGCCTCGGCCTGGTCATGCTGATCCCCGCGCTGGCCTATTTCTTCTTCGCCTTCGTGGTCGACATGGTCCAGCTCAAGGTCGCCATGGACCTGCGCCGCCTGGGCGCGGTGATCGAGGAGGGCGGCGAGCTGGTCACCCTGGCGCTGGCCGGCGGGGTGGCCGCGCATTGCGCGTTCCGGCCCCTGCCCGACGGCCGTCGAGGGCGCGGCGGAGCGCCGGCGCGCGCCCGCGGCTCGGCCATTCGCCCGGGGGACGGGGCCGGCGCGCCCGGGGGATGAACGGCGCCGTGGTGCCCCGAAGTCGGCCGCGACCTCACTCGTGCTCCGCGATCGGCCCCTCGGTGTAGAGGAATTCCTTCATGTGCCCGGCGAAGGTCTCGTCATTCCGACGCAGCCATTCCAGCGTCATCATGGCGTGCTCGACCTCCTCGCGCATGTTGTGCAGCAGGATCGCCTCGAGCTCCGGGTCCTCGCAGTCGTCGGCGCGCTGGCGGTACCAGTCGACGGCCTCGAGCTCCTCCATCAGGGAGACGATGGCCTGGTGCATGGCGAGGGTCTTCTTGGACAGACGCTCGCGGGGGGCGTGGAGATCGGCGCTGGAACCGGCCATGGGTGGCATGCCTTTCCGAATCGGTGAAGTTGGCGGCGATCGAGCGGCGCGGCCGCCCCGGTCCTCCGGAGCCCCGTGCCGACCGGTTTCCTCCTACCAGCGCCGCCCGGCCCCGCCAAGCGGAACGCCCTGTCGCGGCCGGCCACCCGTCTCACTGGGCGCAGCGCCCGGCTCACTGCGCGCAGCGGCCGTCGACCCAATGCCTGACGGCCCGGCGCCACTCGGTCTCCAGCCCGGCGGCCTCCGGATCGCCGATCACCTGGTCGCGCCAGGCGAGGAAGAGGCCGTCGGCCGAGAGCACCGTCTCCGCGTAGTAGCCGCACTCCGCGGTGCGCCGGCGGGCGTGGTCGACCATGCCGAGGGCGTAGTTGCCCACGGCCGATTCGATGATGACGCGCCCGGGATGCGCCTCCGGCAGCCGTTCGTACTGACCGAGCAGCGCGCCGACGGTCGTCCCGTCCTGCGCCGCCGCCGAGGCGGGCCCGACGAGCCCGGCCGCGGGCCCCGATCCGGCGATGGCGAGCAGAACGCCGGCGATGGCGATGCGCGGGCGTGCGAGGACGCGGGCGATCGAAACGGTCATGAGCGGGCCTCCCGGGCGAAGAGCGGTGCGCATCATCGCCGCGCGACACCCGGCCTGCCAAGCCCCCGCCCCAGCCGAACGGGGTGAGGGAAAAAGCCCGATCGACATCGTATCGACGCACCTGACGGCTCCGAACCGCCCGGCCATGACCGCCGATCGACCAGTAATTCGACCAATCCCTTAGGTAATAAACCGTATTTTACGAAATCCCGGTTTATCCCGGCGGCCATCGTCTTGTCGGGGGATGGGGCAGATGTCGCAGAAGCCAGCCGAATACCGCAGCCTCATGGCGTTGGAGCGCACCGCGTCTTCCTCGCGTGTGCTCAACCTCAATCTCTTGACCCGCCGGATCCTGGAGGACGACGCAGAGCGCGCCTATCGGCCCTTCTTCCGCAACGAAGAGCTGAACTACTGCCTGGTCACCAAGGCCCGGCTACAGGGCAGCGAGAGCGACCTGTTCGAGGACAAGCGCTTCCACGCGACGAAGGTGATCTTTCCCTACAACCGGATGTCGCTGAAGGACGGCGGGAAGTCGATCTTTCTGGGCCAAGAGCACCTGGAGAAGGTGTTCAAGGACCACCTCGGCATCGACATCTTCGACATCGACGAGAACACGCGCCGGGACATCGAGCTCATGGAGGCCATCGACTGGCTGCCGACGCTCGACCCGTTCCTGCTCAAGGAGCGGCTGCGCACCCTCGGCTACGAGCCGGACGACGCCTATTTCTCCCTGTCGCCGCGGGAGTGGGAGCGCATCCGCGCCTTCGTGATGGAGGAGTTCACGCCGCTCGCCGAACTCGCCTTTTCCGGCTTCTCCAACGGCAGCTCGAAGGCGCGCACGATCATCGACCGGCTGTGGGACGGCCGTGATCCGGAGATCATCCGCCCGCTGATCGACGCCCTGCACATCGACATGTCGGAGGCCGCCGACACCCTCTTCGCCTGGAAGGGCTTCGTCTACTACAAGTACCTGACGACGACGATCCGCGGCGACGTCCGGCTGATGCGCGACGGCCTGTCGGAGGTGCGGGTCTTCGGCTATCGGGACCTCGAGGAGAAGCAGGCCCTCAACGGCCTGGTGCGGCGCGTGATCGACGGCCTGGAGACGGCCAGCACGACGATCGACCGCCGGCTCGACGCCTACAACAAGGCCTATCACTACGAGCTGGTGAAGATGCGGAGGCCGCAGGAATTCCGCTGCTTCCTGGCGGGCGCGAGCGCGCAGTTCAACGAGCTGGGCGCGATCATCGCCGGACTCGCCCACACCACGGCCTTCTGGAAGTGGAAGTACCATCGACCGGAGCCGCCGATGGTCCATGCCGACGAGCTCGGCGAACTCCTGACCGATTTCGACGCCAGCGTGATTCATTGACGCCGGGTCGCGTCGTCGACGAACGCTTCCGACGATGCCGGGACCGCGCTCGCCCCGCCCCGTCAGGCCGCGCGGCGGCGCGGCCCGCGGTTGCGCTTCGGGCGATTGTTGCGTCGGGACGCGTCGCCGGAACCGCCGCCACGCTTGGCGCCGGCCGAGGCCTGGTCGGTGTTGGCCGGCGCGGCGATGGTCAACCCGTCGACGCTGTCGGCCTCGTCGAGCCGGCGGCGGATCAGCTTCTCGATGCCGCGAAGCTGCGGGCGCTCGGCCGGATCGCAGAACGACAGGGCGATGCCGTCCGCACCGGCGCGCGCCGTGCGGCCGATGCGGTGGACATAGCTCTCCGCCTCGACCGGCAGCTCGAAGTTGATGACGTGGCTGACGCCATCGACGTCGATGCCGCGTGCGGCGATGTCGGTGGCGACGAGCACCCGCGCCCGGCCCTGGCGGAACCGGTCCAGCGCCTTCTGCCGGGCGTTCTGCGACTTGTTGCCGTGGATCGCCTCGGCGGCAACGCCGGTCTTGGCGAGCTGTTCGGCCACCGCGTTGGCGCGGTGCTTGGTCCGGGTGAAGACGATCACGCGGGACAGCGACCGGTCGTCGAGCAGCCGGTTGAGCAGCGCGCGCTTGTTGGTCTGCGGCACGTGGAAGACGCGCTGGTCGATCCGGTCGACCGCCACGGTCTTCGGCGTCACCTCGACGCGCACGGGTTCGCTCAGGATCTCCGCGGCCAGATGAGCGACGGCCTCGGGCATCGTGGCGGAGAACAGCAGCGACTGGCGCCTCGCCGTCATGCGATCGATGATCCGGCGGACATCCTTGATGAAGCCCATGTCGAGCATGCGATCCGCCTCGTCGAGGATGAGCCGGGTCGCGGAGTCGAGCCGGATATGGCCCTGCCCGACCAGGTCGAGCAGGCGACCGGGCGTGGCGACGACGATGTCGACGCCGCGCGCCACGGCGCGCACCTGTCGGTCCTGGCTGACACCGCCCAGGATGACCGCGTGACGCAGCCGCAGGTGGCGGCCGTAGTCAGTCAGGCTGTCGGCGATCTGCACGGCGAGCTCGCGCGTCGGAGCCAGGATCAGCGCCCGGCAGCCCTTCGGCCCGGCGCGACCGGGCTCGGCCGCGAGATGCTGGAGCAGCGGCAGCGCGAAGGCGCCGGTCTTGCCGGTGCCGGTCTGCGCGATGCCGAGCATGTCCCGGCCCTCGAGCAGCGCGGGGACCGACTGGGCCTGGATCGGGGTCGGGGTTTCGTAGGAAAGCGCCGTGAGGGCGCGGCACAGCGGCTCGGCGAGGCCGAGATCCGCAAAGGAGGGAACGGTCAAGAAGTAGACATCCTTCAGCGCCGGCCACGGTAGGGCACAGTTCGTGCCGGCACCATCGACCGGGGCATCGCAGCCACCCACGCGCGTCGGGTGGCGTCGCTGTTCTGGGAAAGGCCCCCACGACGGAGCGCCTTCCGGCTTGCCGGCGGCGCAGCGCGCGATCGCGAGAGACTGGAGGGGAGATGCACCCGCGCTCGTCGAATGTCAAGCACCGACTGCGCGGAGGCCGCGGATTTCCGCGCCGCGGGCGCCCGCCCGCGCGCCCGGGGCTCGCTTTCCGCGCCCGGGGGCGGCATTCTGGGGCCCGAACACGCACGCAGGCAAGGCGCGCGACGACGCTCGAGAGGGGGAAATGCCGACCATGTCCGACATCGTCGAGAAGGCGGTCCACGAACTGACCGACGGTCAAGGCTTCATCGTCATCGAGGGGCTGTACGACGACGCCACGATCGCCGCCGCCCGCGCCCGGATCTCCGAGCTCGCGGGGATCGGGGGCGAGGGCATCGACCGCGGCGCCAAGGCGCGATCGGAAGCCGACACGGTGCTCAGCGGCCAGGAGCATGTCTGGAACCTGATCGCCAAGGGCCGCGTCTTCGAGGAGATGGTCCAGGAGCCGACGATCCTGGCGATCTTCTCGCGCATCCTGGGCTCCGACCTCAAGCTCGGCTCCTACGCCGCGCGGCCGCTCTATCCGGGCGGCCAGGCGCAGATCCCGCATCTCGACTACCCCTACTGGGACCTCTACGAGGCCGAGACCTTCCCGATGGGCATCGACGGCAGCTTCTTCATGAACTGCCAGGTGACGGTCATGCTCGACGACTTCACCGCGGAGAACGGCGCCACCTGGGTCGCGCCGGGCACCCAGCGCCGCTGCGCCTGGCCCGATCCGGGCGAGTTCGACCGCCTCAAGGTCCAGACCACGGGCAAGGCGGGATCGGTGATGCTGATGACAGGGCTGCTCTGGCACGGCTCCGGCGAGAACAAGACCGACGGCGTACGCGTCGGCCTGCTGGGCCAGTTCCTGCCCAAGTTCGTCAAGCCGATGGAAGACCAGCTCCGCAGCGTCGGGCCCGACGTGGTCGCCCGCGCGACACCGACTCTGCGCCGGCTGCTGGGTGTCGACTACCCCTACCCGCAGGTCTTCGACGCGGCGTCCTGATGGCGCCGTCGGCCGCCTGTCAGAGCCCGAGGGCGCCGGACAGGGCCGAGCGCGCCGAGGCCAGCGCCTCTTCGTCGTAGTCGACGGCGCCCGCGACCCCCATGGTCGGGCCGGGCCAGGCGAAGTCGTCGCGCCGGCGCCCGACGACGTGGACGTGAAGCTGGGCGACCACGTTGCCCAGCGCAGCGACATTGATCTTGTCGACCGCAAAGGCGGTCTCGATCGCCGTGGAGACGCGCGCGATCTCCTCCATCAGCGCGGCGCGGTCGGCGGGCTCCAGGTGATGGAGTTCGGTGATCCCGGCCCGGCGCGGGATCAGCAGGCACCAGGGCGCGCGGACGTCGCGCTTGAGGCGCAACGCGCTCAGCGTCAGGTCGGCCAGAGGATGGCTGTCGGCCTCGATCCGGGGGTCGAGCGCGAACATGGGCGGGATCCTCCTCCGGCGTCGCGGCGCGCAGCCGGCCGCCCCGCAGCTTACACGGAGGCGCGCCCCGCGATGAAGCGGGTCACCGGGTCGATCACGCGCGCGTCGGCAAAGGGCCGGGAGAGCGCCTTGAGCGTCGTGGCATGGCCGCCCGGCACCGTCACCACCTCGACCGGCGCGCCCGCCGCCCGCAAGGCTTCGGCAAGGCGGCGGGTGTTGCGCGGCAGCACGGTGCCGTCCGATTCGCCGGTGACCAGCAGGCAGGGCGGCGCGCCCGGCCCGGCATGGGTGATCGGCTGGCTCTCGCGCGGCTCTTCGAGGCCGGCGAAGACCGCGCGGGTGATCCGCGTTTCGAACGGATAGAAGTCATAAGGTCCGGACAGGCCGATCCAGCCGTCGACAACGCCCCTGCCCGGCCCGGCGGCGTCGAGCCAGCGCGGGTCGAGGGCGAGCATCGCCGCGATGTAGGCACCGGCCGAATGCCCGGCCAGGATCAGCGGCGCCCCGCCCGGCCGGCCGGCGCCCAACCGGTCGACCGCCCAGGCAACGGCCGCCGCCCCGTCCTCCAGGAACGCCGGATAGGTGACCTCCGGATAGAGCCGGTAGTCCGGCACGATGGTCGCCGCGCCGGCGTCGGCGAGCCGGCGGGCGGCGAAGTCGTAGTGCCCGCGCTCGCCGTTGCGCCAGCTGCCGCCGTAGAACCAGACGGCGACCGCCGTCGGCGGCGCGCCACCCTCGGCCGGGCGATGCAGATCGAGCCGCTGACGTGGATGGTCGCCATAGGCGATGGCCCGCTCGACCGGCCCGCTCGCCGGATCGACGGCGTCCAGCAGCGCGACCGGCGCGCAGGCGGTCAGCGACACGGGCGCCACGGCCAGCGCCGCGAGGGAGCCGGCCGCCCTGCGGATGGCCGCGCGCCGGGACAGGCGGGCGCGCGGCGGCGGAAACGGTCGCCGCGATGGGCGGTAACCGGGCATGCCGGTCTCCGGGAAAAAATCGGGCGGGACGGGCCGCGCCGCGCCGGACGGGCGCGGCCGGCAACCGGGTGGACCAAGGAAGGTCGTCCGGCCGCGCGCCCCGGCAAGGCCCGCGCCGGCGGCGCCGGGCGTCGTCCGCGTGGATCAGCCCGCCGCCGCGGCCCCGGCCTTGGCGACCTCCTCGTCGCGCTCGGGCGTCAGGCCGCTGACGCCGATCGCGCCGACGACGGCGCCGTCGGCCTCGATCGGCAGGCCGCCGCGCAGGGGCGTGCCGTCGGCCGTGCCTACGAAAGCGGTGCGCCCGCCATTGATCATGTCCTCCAGCGCCGCGGACGGCCGGCCGAAGCGGATGGTCGAGGCGGCCTTGCCGATCGCGATCTCGACGCTCGCCGGCCAGCCGGCGTCGGCGCGGGTGACCATCAGCGGCACGCCGGCGGCGTCGGCGACGCAGATCGTCGCCGGCCAGCCCAGGCCGTCGGCGAAGGCGCGGGCGGCGTCGGCGACCCGGCGGGCGCCCTCTGCGGTCAGGCTCGCGACGGAACGGATATCGTTCATGAGGCTTCCTTTCTCGGGTATCGGCGGGTCGGGAATGGAGCCGCCCGGCGGGCCCGGGTCAACCGTCTCGTGCGCCCGGCGCGGTCGCGAAGGGCCCCGCGGCCGCCCGCGCGAGCAGCCCCTCGACAACGCGCCGCCGCTCGGGTATCGCCGGTCTTCCTCCCCGTGGCGCGGCACACCGCGCACCCAGAAGAAGGACACCGCCGCCATGTCCGATCCGATCGTCTACGGCCCTGCCTACAGCACCTATGTCCGCAGCGCGCGGCTCGCGCTGGAGGAAAAGCCCGTGGGCTACACGCTCGAGCATGTCGGGATGCTCGAGGGCAAGCACGCCGAGGAGCCCCATGCCTCCCGCCACCCCTTCGCCAAGGTGCCGGCCTTCGAGCATGACGGCTTCACGATCTTCGAGAGCGGGGCGATCCTGCGCTACGTCGACCAGGTCTTCCCCGGCGCGAGCTTGACCCCGGCCGACGCCCGCCGGGCGGCGCGGATGAACATGGTCATGGGCATCGTCGACAACTACGGCTACCCGGCCATCCTGGGCAAGATCGTCTGGCAGCGCCTGGTCGAGCCCATGCTGGGCCGCGAGGGTGATCCGAAAATCGTCGAGGAGGGGCTGCCGATGGCCGGCAAGGCCCTGTCCGTCATCGCGGACATCAAGGGCGACGATGCGTGGCTGGCCGGGCCCGACATCAGCCTCGCCGACCTGCATCTGGCGCCGATCATGGCCTATCTGAGTGCGACGCCCGAGGCCGAGGGCCTGCTGGCGCCGCATCCGGGCCTGAAGGACTGGTGGCAGGCCATCGCAGCGCGCGATTCGATGTTGCGCACCGACCCTCAGCTCTGAGCCCCTCGCTCGTTGCGGTCACTGCCGCCCGGGCGGCATCCAGCGCGCGATCATGCGGTGCTGGACGCCCGTCCGGGCGGCGACCCGGTAGTAGTCGATCAGCCGGCGCATCGGATCGGCCAGCCGCTCGAACCCGGTGATGAAGGCGACGACGACGCCGACGGTCGTCTGCCCCTCGAGCGCCATCAGCCCGCCGAGCACGAGCACGGTCACCGGTGCCAGGGCGTTGGTCAGATTGACCGCGCCCTTGAGCAGGAACTTCCAGGCATAGATCCGCATCCGGTTGCCGAACAGACGCTGGAGCATCGGCGCGACCGGGTCGCCGGAATCGGGGGTCGGATCGCGCTGAGCGGCCGGCGACGCCCCTTCCTCGCGCACCTCGGCCGCGACCTCGTCGCCCAGCTCGCGCAGCAGGGTCACCCGGCGCTCGACCAGGGCGTTGATCCGGCGCTGCAGGATCGGCGCGAGGATCACCTGGGGCAGCAGGAAGGCGAGCGCGACCGCCGCGATCATCGGCTGGACGACCAGCATGTAGCCCAACAGGCAGACCACCATGCCGCCGTTGACCGCGGGCTCCGACCAGCCCTCGCCGACGAAGCCGCCGAGCTTCTCGACCTCCTGGCCGATGACGGAGACGGCCTGGCCGTCCTCCGACTCGCCCATCTCCTCCGGCGGCGTGTCGCGGGTCAGCCGGGCCAGATGATCGCGGGTGTAGCGGATCGCGCTCTCGCTCAGCCAGCCCTGGTAGAGCTTGAGCGCGTACTTGAAGGCGGCGGACAGCAGGACGACGGCGAGATAGGCGCCGCCGAGCCAGAGCAGCAGCGCCCGGTCGCGGCCGCCGATGGCGTCGTCGATCAGCCGGCGCTGGAGTTCCAGCGGCACGGCCGTCAGACCGGCGACGACGAGGGCGAGCGCGCACACCGCGAACTGGTGGCGCCCGCTCATTCGCCAGACATAGCCGGCGAGCGAGCGCGCCGGCGTGTCGTCGCCGCCGCGGCGGATGCGCTTGGGGCGTTCGAGGATGCTCATGACCCGTCAGCCGTTCGGCGCAGGGGGGCGCCGGTGGCCGGGCTCGCGGGCGAGACGGGGACTTCGGCGACGTCCTGGAGGCGCGGGTCGTGGCCGACCGTCGCCGTCCGCGTCCCCTCTCCCAGCGGGAGATGGACAAGGTGAGGGGTTGCAGACGGCGGGACACCGCTCGGCCGTCTGCCACCCCTCACCCTCCCACGGCCTGAAGGCCGCGGGTCCCTCCCTCTCCCCGAGGGAGAGGGTGCATTGTCTCCGCCCCCCGAAACGGCCGCTGACGGCTCGCCATGAACGAAGAAGGGCGGCCCGCAGGGGCCGCCCTTCCGCGAGACGGGCCTCGGCCCGACCTCTGGATCCGTTGTCCGGGGCACTGTCACGCGCGGGAAAGGCTGCTCCCCCGCAGGTGACCGATGCCGAGGTCGGGTCCGTGGTCCCTGGTCTCACTGATCATCGGATCACCTCCTTTCCGTTGTTGAAGCCTGAAAGGAGCGTAGCGTGTCGCCGGGGCCGGGTCGATACGGTTTCGCGCGCTCGCCTCGTCGCGCGACATGATATCCTGACGCCCGTTGTCCGCCCGCCCCTAGTCGCGGGCGGCCCTGAACGGGAGGTGGGTGCCATGCGGCTCTACGGCGTGCGCCTGTTCGTCGACGACATCGCGGCCGCGCGGACCTTCTACGGCGGTACACTCGGCCTGCCCGTCGCCTGGGACATGGCGGAGATGGACGCGGTCGGCTACGCCGTCGGGGAGAGCGTGATTATCGTCGAGCGCGAGGCGCCCGACGGCCCCTATGCCGGCCTGATCGGCCGGTTCGCCGGCGTCTCGCTGATGGTCGGGGATATCGAGGCGACCTATCGGGACCTGAGCGCGAAGGGCGTCGTCTTCACCGATCCGCCGGAGAAGCAGCCCTGGGGCGGCACGCTCGCCCATTTCCGCGATCCGGCGGGCAACACCCTGACCCTGCTCGGCTGAGGCGCCGCCCGCCTCTACGCCACATCGGACCCACAACCATGATCGACGACATTCCCAGCATTCTTTCGCATGTCTCGCTGGGTACGAACGACTATCCGCGCGCCGTGGCGTTCTACGACGCCGTGCTGCCGATCCTGGGCTGCCGCAAGCTGATGGAGCACCCGGGCGCGACCGCCTACGGCAAGCGCTATCCGGAGTTCTGGGTTCAGGTGCCCATCGACGGCGTCCGCGCCGCCGCGGGCAATGGCACGCATGTCGGGTTCCTCGCCCCCTCGCGCGAGGGGGTCGACGCCTTCCACGCCGCGGCGCTGGCCGCCGGCGCGACCGACGACGGCCCGCCCGGCCCCCGCCCGCTCTACGGCGAGCCCTATTACGGCTGCTTCGTGCGCGACCCGGACGGCCACAAGATCGAGGCGAGCTACTGGGACGAGGCCCTGGCCGACTCGGTGCCGGCGCCGCTGTAGCCGCTGCCGGCGTTCGCGCCCGCGGGCCGACGCAGGCTCCGGGGCCGCGCTTCCCTTGACAGGAAAATGACGCCGTCCGCCTAATCGCTTGTCGTCGGTCGGCACGCGTGCCCGTGCCGCTGTCCGGGCGACAACAATAAACGCGGGAAAACGCCGCCACCGGGCCTTTCGACGTGACATGGCCGAACCATCGAGAAACGGGGAGAGCAGGACATGACCGATCCGGTGAGAGCAGCGCTCACGCGGCGCACGCTGATGGCCTCCACGGCGGCGGCGGCCGCCACCTTCGGCCTTGTGCGGCCGGTGCGCGCCCAGTCCATGACCGTCGCGGGGCTGCACACGGTCCCGGTGGAGAACGCCTGGAACTCCCGCCTGCACGAGGCCATGCTGGCCGGCGACGAGGGCGGGGAGTTCGACTACGTCTTCTCCGAGTCGGTCGCCAACACCGACTACGCCCGCGCCATGCGGGAATACGCCGAGGACGGCGCCGGGCTGATCGTCGGCGAGTCCTACGCCGTCGAGCGCGAGGCCCGGCAGGTCGCCGGCGACTACCCGGACACCGCCTTCCTGATGGGCTCCTCCGGCGGGCCGCAGGGCGACAATTTCGGCGTCTTCGGCACCTGGAACCATGAGGCGGGCTATCTGTGCGGCATCATGGCCGCCTATATGAGCCAGTCGAACGTCTTCGGCTCGGTCGGCGGCTATCCGATCCCGGAGGTCAACCGCCTGATCAACGCGTTCCGCCTGGGCGTGAGGGAGGTCAAGCCGGACGCGGAATTCCTGGTCGGCTTCATCGGCACCTGGTTCGACCCGCCCAAGGCCAAGGAATCGGGCCTGGCCCAGATCGACGCCGGCGCCGACGTGCTGTTCGGCGAGCGCATCGGCACCGCCGACGCCGCGCAGGAGCGCGGGATTTACGCCGTCGGCTCGCTGATCGACTACACCCCGCGCTATCCCGAGACCGTCTTCGCCAACGCGGTGTGGAACTTCAAGCCGATCGTCGACGCCGCGGTCGCCGATGCCGCCGCCGGCAACCCGACGGGCAAGGACTACAGCGAGTTCAGCTTCATGGCCCATGGCGGCAACGACATCGTCTTCGCAGAGTCGATGGTGCCGGCCGAGGCGGTCGAGCGGGTCATGGCCAAGCGCGAGGAGATCATGTCGGGCGCCTTCGAGGTGCCGATCGACGACAGCGAGCCGTCGTGACGCCCGGCCGGCCGTGATCGAGGCCACCCGGGACACGGTCCTCGCCCTCGACGGGATCACCAAGCGGTTCGGCGACACGCTGGCCAACGACGCGATCTCGCTCGAGCTCGCGCGCGGCGAGATCCTGGCCCTGCTCGGCGAGAACGGGGCCGGCAAGACGACCCTGATGACCATCCTGTTCGGCCATTACACGGCCGACGCGGGGTCCATCGCGGTCTTCGGCCGGCCCCTGCCGCCCGGCCGCCCGCGCGCGGCGATCGAGGCCGGGATCGGCATGGTCCACCAGCATTTCACGCTGGCCGACAACCTGACCGTGCTCGACAACGTCATGCTCGGCACCGAGCCGCTGTGGCGCCCTCGGTCCGACCGGCGCGCCGCGCGCCGCCGGCTGGAGGACCTGGCCGCGCGCTTCGGCCTGGAGGTCCATGCCGACGCCCGGGTCGGCGACCTGTCGGTCGGCGAGCGCCAGCGGGTGGAGATCCTGAAGTCGCTCTACCGCGACGCCCGGATCCTGATCCTCGACGAGCCGACGGCCGTTCTGACACCTCAGGAATCCGAGCGGCTGTTCGCGACGCTCGCCCGCATGGCCGCAGAGGGGCTGTCGATCGTCTTCATCAGCCACAAGCTGGGCGAGGTGCTGGCGGCCAGCCGGCGCATCGTCGTCCTGCGCGCCGGGCGCGCCGTGGCCGAGCGCGAGACGGCCGCCACCGACCGGCACGAACTGGCCGAGCTGATGGTCGGCCAGCGCCTCACCGAGCCGCGCCGCCAGCCGCTCGACCCCGGTGCGCCGGTCTTCGCGCTGGACGGGGTCGACCTGCCCCGGGCGGGCGGCAGCGCGCTCGCCGGTGTCGACCTGACCGTGCGCGAGCGCGAGATCGTCGGCGTGGTCGGCGTCGCCGGCAACGGCCAGGCGGGGCTGGCGGCGCTGGCCAGCGGCCTGGCCGCGCCGCGCGCCGGGCGCCTCGCCCTGTTCGGCGAGCCGGTGCGCCGCCCGTCGCCCGCCCGCTTCGTCGCCGCCGGCGTCGGGCGCATCCCGGAGGATAGGCACGGCTCGGGCGTGGTCGGCGACATGGCGGTGTGGGAGAACGCGATCCTGGAGCGCGCCCGGGACCCGGCCTTCGCCCGGCACGGCTGGCTGCGCCAGGGCGCCGCGCTGGCCTTCGCGCGCCGGCTGATCGCGGATTTCGACATCCGCTGCCCCGGCCCGCGCGCGCGAACCGCGCTTCTGTCCGGCGGCAACATGCAGAAGCTCATCCTCGGCCGCATCCTGTCGGCCGACCCGCGCTTCATCCTGGCCAACCAGCCGACGCGCGGGCTCGATGTCGGCGCCATCGCGTATGTCCACGGCCAGCTCCTCGCGGCGCGGGAGCGCGGCGCCGGGGTGCTGCTGATCTCCGAGGACCTGGACGAGGTGCTGGCGCTCGCCGACCGCGTCGCCGTCATCCATGGCGGCCGGCTGACCGCGCCGCAGCCCGCCGGCGAGCTCGACACCCGCCGGCTCGGCTTGCTGATGGCGGGGCACTGGGGCGAGGCCGGCCATGCGGCTTGAGCGGCGGGACCACGTGCCGGCCGCCCTGGCGCTCGCCGCGCCGATCGGCGCCGTTCTGGCCGCGCTGATCCTGTGCGCCGGGCTGATCGCCTGGGCCGGGGCGCCGGTGCTCGAGGCCTATGGCCGGCTCGTCACCGGCGCCTTCGGCTCGCGGCTGTCGCTGACCGAGACGCTCGCCCGCGCCACGCCGCTGATGCTCACCGGCCTCGCCGCCGCCGTCGCCTTCCGCGCGCGGCTGTGGAACATCGGCGGCGAGGGGCAGTTCTACATCGGCGCCCTGGTCGCCGCGGCCGCCGGGGCCGGCGCGCTCGCCCTGCCCGGCTGGCTCCTCATCTCGGTGCTGCTGATCCTGGGGGCGGCCGGCGGCGCCGCGCTGCTGGTCGTGCCGACGCTGCTCAAGACCAAGGCGGGCGTCGACGAGGTGGTGACGACGCTGCTACTCAACTTCGTCGTCCTGCTGTTCGTCTCGATGATGATCGAGGGACCGATGAAGGACCCGCTGGCCTTCGGCTGGCCCCAGTCGGCGCCGGTGGTCGAACACGCGATCCTGCCGGACCTGATCGCGCGCACCCGCCTCCACGCCGGCTTCCTGATCGCGATCGCCGCGGCCGTCGCCTTCTGGCTGATCGATTCCCGCACGGTCCAGGGCTACGAATCCCGGGCCGTCGGCGCCAATCCCGAGGCCGCGCGCTTCGCCGGCATCGCCGTCGACCGGACGATTCTGCGCGTCGCCGTCTTCTCCGGCGGGCTCGCCGGGCTCGCCGGCGCGATAGAGGTGATCGGGCTGAAGGAATACCTGACCCTCGACCTGTCGCCGGGCTACGGCTACGCCGGCATCATCGTCGCCATGCTGGCCCAGCTCCACCCGCTGGGCGTCGTCGCCGCGGCGATCTTCGTCGCCACGGTCTTCGTCGGCGCCGATTCCATGGGCCGCTCGCTGGGCGTGCCGAGCTTCATCGCCGACGTGATCGTCGCGGTGTCGCTGCTGTGCATGCTGGTCGCCCTGTTCCTGGCGCGCTACCGGGTGCGCCGGCGATGACGGAGGCGATCGAGATCTTCGCCACGGCCAGCTTCTGGGCCGCCGTCCTGCGCATCGCGACGCCGCTGATCTTCGGCACCCTGGGCGAGCTGATCTGCGAGCGCGCCGGCGTCCTCAACCTCGGCATAGAGGGCATCATGACCTTCGGCGCCATGGTCGGCTGGATGACGGTCTACCAGGGCGGGGACCTGGCCCTCGGGCTGGCGGCGGCGGCGGCCGGCGGCGGGCTGTTCGGCCTGCTCCACGCCGCGCTGACGGTGCCGCTGGGGCTCTCCCAGCACGTCTCGGGCCTGGGCATCACGCTGTTCGCGTCGAGCCTGACCTACTATTCCTATCGCCTGATCCTGCCGGGAGAGACGACGCCGCCCTCGATCGAGCCCTTCACGCCGGTGGATCTCGGCTTTCTGTCGGACCTGCCGCTGGTCGGGCCGTCGGTGTTCACCCAGACGCCGCCGGTCTACCTGGCGCTGGCGATGGTGCCGGCGGTCGCCTGGATCCTCTACCGCACGCCGCTCGGCCTCGCCGTGCGCATGGTCGGGGAGAACCCGCACGGCGCGGAGGCCCAGGGCCTGGACGTCTTCGCCCTGCGCATCGGCGCGGTGGTGGTGGGCAGCGCGATGATGGCGCTGGGCGGGGCGTTCCTGACGCTGGCCGCCTTCGACAGCTTCTTCTTCACGATGATCCAGGGGCGCGGCTGGGTGTGCATCGCGCTGGTCGTCTTCGCCTCCTGGCATCCGGGCAAGGCGCTGCTGGGCGCCCTGCTCTACGGCCTGTTCGACGCCTACCAGCTCCGCCTGCAGCACGTGGTCAGCGACGCCATCCCCTATCAGGTCTTCCTGATGATGCCGTACCTGCTGTCGATCCTGGCCCTGGTCGTCATGGCCCGCCGCGCCGCCTACCCCCGCGCCCTGATGCGCCCCTACCGCCGCGGGGAGCGGTGACGGTACCGGGCAGGTCAGTCGTCGTTCCGACGGATCCACTTGCCAAAGAGGTCGAAAGGTTCTGGAGGCGGGTCATCGATTGCGCCTATCGACACGTCTATTGGAGAGAGACGGCCGAGGACCCGAGCAAGACGCGACTGCGAACCTCTGGCGTTGACGCTTTCCGGCCGCTCCGCAACGGAACTGATCCGCGCGCCGGCAAGCAAATTACCCATTCGGCGTCGTCCGCGCTCGCTGGTCACATAGCGCCTCCTTGTTCTGCGGCCATGGCAACAAGGGCCGTACGTCCGCATGCTGGCCGATCTCGTTCGTCACTCGCAAGATACCGTTTCAAGGCATCGAGACCGAGAAGGACCCGCCCGCCATGCTCGACCTGCTGATCCGTGACGCCACCCTGCCCGACGGTCGGACCGGCCAGGACATCGCCGTGGAGGCGGGACGCATCGCCGAGGTGCGCCCGGCCATCGAGGCCCATGCGGCCGTCGTGCTCGACGCCGGCGGCCGGCTGGTCTCGCCGCCCTTCGTCGACGCCCATTTCCACATGGACGCGACGCTCTCGCTCGGCCGGCCGCGCCTCAACGAGTCCGGCACGCTGCTCGAGGGCATCGCGCTGTGGGGCGAGCTCAAGCCCCATCTGACGGCCGAGGCGGTGATCGAGCGGGCGCTGGCCTATTGCGATCTGGCGGTCAGCCAGGGCCTGCTCGCCGTGCGCAGCCATGTCGACATCTGCGACGACCGGCTGCTCGCGGTCGACGCGCTCCTGGAGGTCCGCGACAAGGTCCGGCCCTGGCTCGACCTCCAGCTCGTCGCCTTTCCCCAGGACGGGCTCTACCGCTCGCCGAACGCGGAGGCCAACCTGCTGCGCGCGCTCGACCGTGGCGTCGACGTGGTCGGCGGCATCCCGCATTTCGAGCGGACCATGGCCGACGGCGCGGCCTCGGTCGCCCGGCTGTGCGAAATCGCCGCCGAGCGCGGCCTGCGCGTCGACATGCATTGCGACGAGACCGACGACCCGATGTCGCGCCATATCGAGACCCTGGCGGCGGAGACCCATCGACTCGGCCTCGCCGGCCGCGTGGCGGGCTCGCACCTGACCTCCATGCACTCCATGGACAACTACTACGTCTCCAAGCTCCTGCCCCTGATCGCGGAGGCCGGCGTGTCGGCGATCGCCAACCCGCTGATCAACATCACGATCCAGGGCCGCCACGACACCTATCCCAAGCGTCGCGGCATGACCCGGGTGCCGGAGATGATGGACCAGGGCATCCCGGTGGCCCTGGGCCACGACTGCGTCATGGACCCGTGGTACTCGCTGGGCTCGGCCGACATGCTGGAGGTCGCGCACATGGCCGTGCATGTCGGCCAGATGACCGCGCGCGAGCGCCTGCGCGCCTGCTTCGAGGCCGTGACGAGCGTGCCGGCCGCGATCCTGGGCCTGGAGAGCTACGGGCTGGAGCCGGGCTGCCGGGCCGACATGGTCCTGCTCCAGGCCGCCGACCCGATCGAGGCGATCCGCCTCAAGCCGCCGCGGCTCGCCGTGGTCCGCGACGGCCGGGTCGTCGCGCGCACGCCGGAGCGGGCGACGACGCTCGAGCTGCCGGGTCGGCCGAAGCGCCTGGACCCGGCCGCCTACGCCCCGGTTGCGGCGGGGAAGAGAGCTGGAGAGATGGCCGACTGAAGCACAAGCATAAAGCGAAATTTTCGCTTGCTTTTCATTTCAGTCCTTTTTCGATGTTCAGATTTCCTCAAGGATTCGCGGTCAACTCTCCGGTGTGATCGCGCGGCCGCGTCGGGGACGCGGCGCCCGGCCCGACAGCGCGGCCGGAGGGGCGACACGCGACATCCTTAGGGGGCAATCGCATGCGGAACCGAACCGCGGCGGCAACGGGCGCGTTCGCCGCCTTCCTGATCGCGGGCGCGTCGACGACGCCGAGCCGCGCGGCGGGCTTCGAGAGCATCGTCGACGACATCCGGAGCTGGGCCACGGCGCCGGTCGCGGTGCTGATGATCGAGGGCCAGAATGGCCGCCACGACGGCATCGACCAGGCCGGAATCCTGGAGCTCGACCGGCAGTGGCGCGCCGAGGCGGCGTCGGACGATCGGCCGCTGATCGCCCGCATCATGGGCAATCCGCTGTCGAGCTACCTGATCCGCGTCATGGCCGAATCCGCGGGGCTCTACACCGAGATCGCGGTGATGGACGCCAACGGCCTCAATGTCGGCCAGTCGGCGGTGACCACGGACTACTGGCAGGGCGACGAGGATAAGTTCCTCCAGACCTACGCCAAGGGCCTCGACGCCGTCCATCTGGGCGAGATCGACACGCTCGACGACGGCCGGCGGGTGCGCCAGGTCTCGATGACGCTGGCCGATCCCGGCACGGGCGCGGCGATCGGCGCGATCTTCGTCGAAGTGGATCTGGACGAGCTCGCCGAGCGGTGAGCCCGGCGTCAATACGGTCGAGCGTCTTGCCCACGCGTCGCGGCGCGCGGGAGGCTCTTCGGGGGACGGAACAATGGCTTTATTCACGAACCTGACGATCCCGCGCAAGCTGGCGGTCGTCTTCGCCGGCCTGCTTGTCGTCATCGCCGCCTCCGGCGCGGTCATCTGGTGGGCGGTCGAGCGGACCGACGCGATTTCCGAGGAGGGGATCCGGGCCGATCGCGCCTCGCTCAGGGTCGAGCGCATGCTGGGCGCCCTTGAGGCCGAGGAGTCGGCGATCCTGGGCTTCGTCGTCTCGGGCAATCCGGACTATGTCGAGGGCTACGAGGCCGCGCGCGCCCGCTACGAGGTGGCGCGCGACGAGCTCCGCCCCCTGCTGAGCCCGTCGGAGGCCGAGGTCCTGGGCGAGCTCGACGCCGCGGCCGGCCGCTGGCGCGAGGACTACGCCGACCCGCAGCTCCAGCGGATGCGATCCGATGAGCGGGTCGAGGAGGCGCGCGCCCATGTCTATGTCCGCTCCGGCCGGGCCGATCGCGAAGCCATCACCCGCTATGGCGAGACGCTCCAAAGTCTGGCAGAGACCCGGCGCGGCGACACCCGGGCGGCCATGGCCGCCTCGCGCGAGACGGCGAAGGCCGCCGCCGCGGGCGGTGTCGCGCTCGCCGCGCTGATCGCCGTGGCAGGCGGGTGGCTGCTCGCCGGTGGCATCACCTCGCCGATCGGGCGGATGACCGACACCATGGGCCGGCTGGCCGAGGGCGAGACCGACCTGACGATTCCGGCGACCGGCCGGCGCGACGAGATCGGCGCGATGGCGTCCGCGGTCGCCGTCTTCCGCGACAACGCGGTCGAGCGGGCTCGCCTCGAAGAGGCCCAGCGCGCCGACGCCGAGGCCAAGGCCCGGCGCGCCGAGGAGATGGATGCCGGCATCGCCGCCTTCGAGCGCGAGGTCGGTGAGATCCTGCGCACCGTCGCCGCCGCCGGCGAGGAGATGGAGGCAACGGCCAGGACCCTGACCTCGACCGCCGACGGGACGGCCGAGCAGGCGACCTCCGCCGCCGCGGCGTCAGAGCAGGCCTCGACCAATGTGCGCACCGTGGCGACGGCGGCCGAGGAGCTCTCCACCTCGGTCCAGGAGATTTCCCGCCAGGTCGGCGAGAGCCGTCGGATCGCCTCGGAGGCCGCCGGCCAGGCCCGGGAGAGCGACACCACCGTACAGAGCCTGGTGACCGCGGCCGACCGCATCGGCGAGGTGGTCGGGCTGATCACCTCGATCGCCGAGCAGACCAACCTGCTGGCGCTCAACGCCACGATCGAGGCGGCGCGCGCCGGGGAGGCCGGCAAGGGCTTCGCCGTGGTGGCCCAGGAGGTCAAGGGGCTGGCCAGCCAGACCGCCAAGGCGACCCAGGACATCGCCGAACAGATCCAGTCGGTGCGCGAGGTCAGCGGCAGTGCCGCCGAGGCGATGCGCGGGATCGGCGGCGCGATCGGGCGGCTGGAGGAGGTCACGACCTCGATCGCCTCGGCCATCGAGGAACAGAACGCCGCGACCAGCGAGATCGCCCGCAACGTCAACGAGGCGGCCTCGGGCACGGCGGAGGTCAACCGGACGATGGCGGAGGTCAACGGCGCCACGGCGGAGACCGGCACCGCCGCCTCCCAGGTGCTCCAGGCCTCGGCCGACCTGACACGCCAGTCGGAGGCCCTGCGCACCCGCGTCGACGCCTTCCTGGCGACCGTCCGCGCGGCGTGACGGCGGGACGCGGAGACGATCCGCGATAGCCCCGTTACCGTAGGTTGCCCAGCGCCGAAGGTGCTGCGCAACGGCCCCGGCCACGAGATCCGCCCCGCCGTCCGTGCCGTCGCGCACCGCTTCGCGGTGGGCGACCTACGGCCCGGGCCGATCGTGGGCGATCTCCGGCGGCGGAGATCGAGGTGTCAACGTCGCCATCCGCGTCCCCTCTACCGGGGGAGAGGGACAGGGTGAGGGCGTGCGGACCGAGGGACATCGCGCCTCGCCCCGCCGTCGGCACGCCCTCACCCTCCCACGACCTGACGGCCGCGGGTCCCTCCCTCTTCCGCCGGGAGAGGGGCCTTTTGATGGGGCGTCTTCGTGCCTCCCGTCGTGCCATGGTGCCTTCGTGGTTCCCGGTTTCCCGACAACCGCCCACGAAAAAGGGCCCCAGCAAGGGGCCCTTCTCCGTCCGCCCGACGGCGGCGATTGCCGGCGGCCTCAGCTCCCCAGGTCGGCGAGCGTGCCGAGGCGCAGGAACTGGGTCTCGCCCGGGGCGTCGTCGACGCCGTCGTTGTCGGTGACCAGCCAGACCGTGCCGTCGGCGGTCACGGCGAGACCCTCCGGCTTGTCGGAGATCCAGCCGTTTGTCGCCCGCATCGCGGGCAGCAGGTCGATCGCCACGGTCTTGTCGACCACCGGCGGCGTCTCCCCCGCCGGGGCCGGCGTGACGTCGGAGAGATCGATCACCGTCAGCACCTTGTGGGTGGAATAGGCGCCCGGCTGGTTGTCCCGCTCGATGACCGCATAGCGGCCGTCGCCGAGATGGGTGATTTCCGACAGGCCGACCCAGCCGCCGGCCGGCGACGACGGCGCCTCGATCGGGTAGTGGACGAAGCCCCACTCGGCGGTCTCGATGTCGTAGACGCCCAGCTTGACGTGCTGCGCCGGGTCGCCCTCCCACTCGCGCTGGATGGCGGCGACGATCCGCGTCTCGCCGCCGACGGTGCCGACCGCGACGCCCTCGAAGCCGTTGTTGGTCGCCCCGGCCTCGACCGCCTCGGGCAGGCCGATGCGCTCCTCGACCGTGCCGTCGGCGGCGACGCCCAGGATCAGGTTCGGCTGGCCGTCGCCCGGCCGTCCCTCCGACGCGACCCAGAAACCGCCGCCCGCGCGCAGGGCGATGCCCTCCAGGTCGAAGGCCGCCGGCTGGCCGGCCTCGGTCAGCCCGGTCTTCGAGACGATCCGCGCCGGATCGGACCCGGCATCGATCGTGAAGATCATCGACTGCGCATAGAAGGAGTCGCTGACCGCGTAGACCGTCGAGGCGTCCTCGCCATCGGCGACCATGCCGGACAGGGCGCCCCAGCCGATCGGCGCGCCGGTCGCCGGATCCACCTCGGAGACGATGTGCGGATAGGGCGCGGCGTCGGCCGTGCGGGTATAGACCGAGATCGTGGCTCGGATGCCGTCCTCGGCGCTGTCTTCCTCGGTCGCCACCACGAACAGGTCGCGGCCCGGGATCGCCAGCAGGCCTTCGGGCGCGATATAGGTCGGCAGGACCTGCAGGAACTCTGGCTCGCCGCCGGTGTCGCGGTAGACGGTGACGATGTTGCCGCGCTCGGAATTGACGAAGATCAGCGTGCCCTCGCCGAACACGCCGACTTCGGTGCCTTCCGGCTCCATGCCCTTGTTGTCGGCGCGGCCGTCGGGGTAGTGGCCCAGGCTCATGCCCAGGTGCTCGAAGCCGTTGCCCGGGCCGTAGAGCGCCTCGCCGTCGGTCGAGAAGACCGTGAAGCCGCGCGAGCCGCCCTCGTAGTCGCCCTCGTCGGCGGTCACGAAGCGCCCCGAGTCGATCCAGGCGACGGCGTCGGGCTCCCGCGGCACCGCCGACAGGCTCGAATTGCCCTGAACGATGCCGTCATCCTCGGTGTCGATGGCGTCGAGGTCGACCGTACCGGCCGGGAAATGCCCCGTCACCTCGCCGCTCGCCAGGTCGACGAGGGCCAGGTGGTTGTTCTCCTGCAGGGTGACGACCGCGACGTTGTCGGCATTGATGTCGACGTATTCCGGCTCCGGATCGCTCGGCGCGACCTCGGCGAGGCCGGTCAGGTCGGCGATGCGGGCGTCGTCGCAGTTGGTCGGCAGCCCGTCGGCGCCGATGTCGAAGATCGCCAGATGGCCGGGCGGAAGCTGCGGGATCACACCGTCGTCCAGATCCTCGTCGCGCTCGTTCTCGACGACGACCGCGACGAAGGTCCCGTCCGGGCTCACCGCGACCGAGTCGGGCTGGCCGCCGGCGTCGCAGGTCGCCAGCGTCTCCCGGCTGTCGAGGCCGAGCACGGCCAGGTGGCCCGACGGCTCGACGAAGCTTTCGGCCGTGTTGACGCCGGCATAGACCACCCCGCCCCCGACCACGACCGAGGTCGGCTCACCGCCCAGCGCCACCCGCCCGGCGCCCGTCGGCGCGGCCGGATCGGTCAGGTCGACGAAGCCGATCGCGTTGCCCGGGCTGTCGGTGTAGGCGAGCGTCATGCCGTCGTCGCTGGCCGAGACGATCTCGGCCACCGTCTCCGTGGCCGGGTCGGCGCCCTCGCCCAGGTTCTCGTAGACCGGATATGTCGCGACCCGCTCGAAGAAGGTCTGCGCCGAGGCACTGTCCGCCGCCCCCGCCGTCGCCACCCCGAACACCGTCGCCGTGGTGGCGAGCAGGCGCGCCCGCCGCTTGCTGGACGTCATTGTTTCCATGTCCCCCTGTTCGGACCGGCCCGCGGCGGCTGAGCGCCGGCGGTCGCCGGTCAAGTCGGAGGACGCCGATTAGCAGGGCTCCGGGACGGATCGGTTACGCCTGGATGACGATTGCGTGAAGCTCCGACGGCCCAGGGCGCGGGCTCAGCCCCCCGCGGCCTCCTCCAGGCTCTCGATCACGCCGTCATAGCCCTGGGCGGCATAGATCGAGGAAATCTCGGAGCGGCGCCGGGCGAGCTCGCTGATCGAGCCGTCGAGCAGCACGTCGATCACGCGCCACTGCCCGTCGATCGGCCGCAGGACATAGTTGAGCCGCACTGCGTCGTCCGCCGGGCGCTCCAGCCTCGATCGCACGATCGTCACGCCGCGCGGCCCGTCGCTCGCCCCTTCGGTGACGAAGCTCTGGCCCGAATAGCCGTCGAAGCCGCGGGCGTAGTTCGCCGTGCTCATCGCCGCGAAGCGATCGACCAGCCGCGCCTGCTCCTCGGCGCCCAGGGCCTCGAAATTCGCCCGGCCGATCGTAAAGCGGGCCATCGATTCGAAATCGAAGACCGCCGCCAGCACGGGACGCAGCCGCTCGAACCGACCCTCGAAGCCGAGCGTATCCGCTTCCCGCATGACGCCGAGCAGGGCGTCGTGGAGCCGGTCGATGACGGCCGTCGGCGGCTCCTCGGGCGGGGCCGCCTCGCCGGCTCCGTCACCACCGGACTCCTGGGCCCGGGCGAGGAACAGGGGACCGGCGGCGAACCCGGCGACGAGGAGGCCGGCGACGGCGGCGGCGATCAGGGCGCGGCGGGGAACGACGGGCACCTCTCGAAGCTCCTCGGTGACGAGCGGGCGGCGGGACATCCCGACGGACGCCCCGCCCACGGTGGTTCTGACATGGGGGCGCGGGTCTGGTAAATCACGCCCGTCACGCCCGTCATCCCCGCCCCGCCCGAGGGGCCGCCCGCGACAGAGCCGGCCGACCGGAGCCGCATGCCCGCACCCGACCCCGCCTCGTCCCCGACCGCGGATACCCGGCCCGATGGCCCGGTCGCGCGCGCCGCCGCCCGGCTGGTCGGCCTCGCCCGCGCCCGGCCGCTGGTCACGCTCGCCCTCGCCCTCGCGCTGACCGCGGCGGCCGTCCTGCATGCGGCGGCGACGCTGGAGATCCGCACCTCGACTACGGACATGATCGACGGCGACGTACCGTTCCGGCGCAACGCCGTCGCCTTCGACCAAGCCTTCCCGCGCCTGGACGAGACGATCGTCGCGGTGGTCGACGCCGGGGACGGCCCGGCGGCCGGGCGGGCCGCCGACGCCCTCGCCGCGCGTCTCGCCGACGCCGAGGCGGTACGCGACGTCTACGTGCCCTTCTCCGGCCCGTTCTTCGCGCGCAACGGCCTGCTTTATCTGGACGAGGACGCGCTGGCCGGGCTCGTCGACACGCTGGCGACCGCGCAGCCGTTCCTCGGGCCGCTGGCGCAGGACGAGAGCCTGCGCGGGCTGTTCGACCTCCTGACCACTTTGGCCGAGGCCCGCGCCCGGGATCCGGACGCCCTGCCGGGCGACGCCGACACGCTGGTCGCGGTGCTCGACCGGCTGGCGGCGGTGATCGGGGCGCGGGCGGGCGGCGAGGCGGCGCGGGTCGACTGGCGCGCCCTGATCGGCGGCACGGCGGCCGGAACGGACGGGCCCGGCGGGCCGCGCCGGATCGTCGTCGTCGAGCCCGACCTGGCCTCCGGCGCCGTGGTCCCGGGCAAGGCTGCGATCGCGGCGGTCCAGACGGCCGCCGCTTCGGTCGAGGAGGACGGCGCCGGCGTCACGATCCGCCTGACCGGGGAGCCGGTGCTGGAGCAGGCGGAGCTGCGCACCGTGGCGCGCGGCGCCGGCACGGCGGGCATGCTCTCCGTCCTGCTGGTCGCGGCGATCCTGGTCGTCGGGCTGCGCTCGGCCCGCGCGGTCGCCGGGGTGCTGGTCGCCCTGGTCTGCGGGCTGATCTGGACCGGCGGCTTCGCGGCGCTCTCGATCGGGCATCTCAACCTGATTTCGGTCGCCTTCGCCGTGCCTTTCGTCGGCCTGTCGGTGGATTTCGGCATTCACTTCGCGCTGCGCGCCGCCGAGCACCGGCGCGAGGGCCGAGCCGTGCCCGAGTCGCTCGACCGCGCGGCGCGCGGCGTGGGGCCGTCGCTCGCGCTGGCCGCGGTCTGCGCCACGATCGGCTTCCTCGCCTTCGTGCCGACCGACTATCGCGGTCTCGCCGAGCTCGGGATCATCGCCGGCGCCGGCATGCTTGTGGCGCTGTTCGCCGCCCTGACCGTTCTGCCGGCGATCCTGTCGCTCTGGCCTGGCCGCGTCGGGCGGGCGGCGCGGGGCCGGGGCACGGCCATCCCGCTGCCCGGCGGGCGGGCACTGGCCGCCCTGCCCGTGCGGGCGCCGCGCGCCGTCCTCGCCGTCGCGGCCGTGG
>JAVJUS010000128.1:0-9234 GCA_040220455.1 Azospirillaceae bacterium | reverse complement strand
GGGCGCCGATGCAAACAGCGATCCGCCCGGCGGGGCGGCGCGCGGGGCCCCGCCCGGCCTACCGCTTCCCCTCCCGGTCGGCGCCCTCCCGCGCGCGCTCGATGCCGGCGTCGATCTCCGCCCTCACCGTGTCGGCCACCGGGCTGAAGGCGAGCGCCCCGGGCACGCGCACCGCCCGGCCGCAACGGGTTTCGCGCCGGCCGAGGCAATGACGCAGGATCGTCGCGGCAGCCGGAAACGTGATGTCCTGCATGCTCGATTCCTTTTCATCGATGTCGGATGCAGGCAAGCTACCGAGCCGTCACTCGCTTCAGTACAGGCGGTATCGCAAGGTCCTTTTCACAAATGAAAGAGTCTCTACCCTCGGAAGACCTGCTCCTCTTCCTCGCCGTGGCGCGGGGCGGAGGGCTGAGCCCGGCGGCGCGCGAGACGGGGTCGAGCCCGGCGACGCTCGGCCGGCGCATGGCGCGGCTGGAGCACTGGGCGGGCTGCCCGCTCTTCGTGCGCTGGGCGACCGGCTATGCCCTGACCGAGGCGGGGCGCGAACTGCTGGTCCACGCCCGCGGGCTGGAGGCCGCGCGGGCCGACGCGGCGCGCTGGCGCGAGGGCCGCTCGGCCCGGGAGACGGTGCGGATCACCGCCGGCACCTGGATGACCCGATTCCTGGCCTCCCGCATCGCCGCCATCGCCCGACCCGGCGACGGCTTCCGGCCGCTGCTGGCGAGCGACAACGCCCGGGCGGACATCGCCCACCGCCATGCGGCGATCGGCCTGCGCAACCGCCGGCCGGAGGAAGCCTGGCTCGCCGGGCGCAAGGTGGCGGTCATCGCCTTCGCGCCCTACCGCGCGGCGGCGACGGAGGACGGGGCGAGCGGCGAGCGCTGGATCGGCCTGGAGCCGGAGGTCGCCGCCACGCCCTCGGCCCGCTGGGTCGCCGAGCACCACGGCCGCGACCTGGCGGTCGCCGTCAGCGACCCGCGCACCCTGCTCGACCTCGCGCTGGCCGGGGCGGGCACGGCGGTGTTGCCCTGCTTCGTCGGCGACGCGGAACAGGGGCTCGTCCGAGCCGGCCCGGAGATCGACGCCCTCGGCCACGACCAGTGGCTGGTCGTCCATCACGAGGAACGCCACCGCCCCGCCGTCCGCCGCCTCGCCGACCGCATCGCGGGGGTGATCGCGGCCGACCTCGCCGGGTGATCGTCGCGGCCGTGGGCGAGGTAGGCGCCGCCCTCGTAGGTTGCCCAGCGCCGAGAGGCGCTGCGCAACGCGGCACCGCCATCACCGTCGCGCACGGCCTGCGGCCGTGGGCGACCTACGCGCCTCGGTCGCAGGTTGCCCAGCGCCGAAAGGCGCTGCGCAGCCGCATCGCCATCTCGGGCTTGAGCCAGAGAGACTACTCAGGTATGAGTTTTCATGCTGTCGTTCTACCCGAGATGACCTCTGAACCAAGCGCCCGCAGGACGGATTTGCCGATATGGCACTGGGTCACTATCCTTGCGATCAAGACGGTCAGGAGTGATGGCTATGTCGATGATGAAGCGTGAGATCTGGCGAGACTGACAGGTGGCCTGCGCGGTCACGGCCCTCCCCGACGGGACGGAGGTGCTCGTCTGCGGCGGTACGGGCCCCGGGTGGACGTTCTGGGCCATCCTGCTTTCGGCCGTCGTGGCGCTCTTCTCGGTCGCGGCGAGTCGGGTCGCGACAAAGCGGCGAGCGGCGATCGATCTCATCGTGAGGTCGGAATCGGGGGCGTTCCAAGAATCGAGAGCGGTTTTCAAGGACGTTCTCGCCAACGGGGTTCTGCTGAATCTTCTGAACCCGCGCAGCGCCGAAGATTTCTCGAGGCGCCGTAGTGTACAGGAACTCCTGAACCATTATGAGCTGGTCGCAATCTCGATCCGCGAAAATATCGTGGACGAGAATATAATGAAGCTGTACCAGCGGCGCTCGGTGATCGACTATTGGGACGATGCCAAGGAGATTGTTACAGAGGCTCGCCGGCTCACCGAGAACGACAATATTTTTCACAACTTCGAATGGCTCGCCGAGAGATGGCGGCTGAAGCCGAATGTCGATTCCGGCCCCACCTATGTAGCGGGCAAGGTCTTCTCCGAGTTGTTCGGCTTCTGATCGGTCCGGGACGCGGACGGCACCCCGTCGATCAAGGGGGGACTCGCCAATCCCCCCAGGTACGGCCCTCGTAGCCCGAACCGCAACGCGGCACCGCCATCACCGTCGCGCACGGCCTGCGGCCGTGGGCGACCTACGCTCCCCCTTCGTAGGTTGCCCAGCGCCGAGAGGCGCTGCGCAACGCGACACCGCCATCACCGTCGCGCACGGCCTGCGGCCGTGGGCGACCTACGTTCCGCCGCCGGTCAGGATCGCCTCGACGGCCGCCGGATCGTCCCAGTGGACGACGTGGCCGGCGGCGGGGACGCGGTGGATCGCGACGCGGGGCGGGACGTCGGGGAAGCCGGACCAGGGCAGGATCGCGTCCTCGGCGCCGAGGATCAGGCGCGTGGGTACGGTGAGCCGCTCCAGGTCCTCCACGATCGAGACCTGCTGGTGGCCGTCTACCGCGATCTGCCCGGCCAGCCCGCGAAGCCCCTCGGCATTGGCGCGCAGCATCTCCAGTGTCGCGTCCAGCACGGCCGGGGAATAGGCGATACGCCGCGCCGTCGTCCGGCGGAGCTGGTGCAGCAGCCCGGCCCGGGTGCGCGCGGCCAGCAGGCCGTCGAAGAAGTCCGGATCGGCCTTGGCGCCGAGCCCGGCCGGCGCGATCAGCGTGACCCGCGCGATCCGCGCCGGCGCGGCGGCCGCGAGGCCCGTGGCGAGGACGGCGCCCAGGGAATGCCCGACGACCTCGCCCTCCTCCAGCCCCAGCCGGTCGGCCAGCCCGGCCAGCAGCGCGGTCATCGCCTCCGGCGCCATGTGCGCGGGCTCGCCCGGCGTCGCGCCGTGTCCGGGCAGGTCGGGGGCGAGGAGCTGCCAGCCGGCGCGGGCCAGGGCCCGGGCCAGCGCCTCCCAGGCCCCGCCATCGGCGCCGAATCCGTGGATCAGCAGGGCCGTGCGGACCGGTGCCTCGGTCTTGCGCCAGGCCCGGCAATGCACCGGCAGGCCGTCGACCTCGACGACCCGCTCGCCCGGCTCCAGCAGCGCTCCGGCCGTCGGCGCGCCCGCGGCCGCCGGCGTCGCAGGGCGGCCGGCGCCCGCGCGCGCCACCTCCACATCGGCCCGCATGATCCGCCCGCGCCGTCCCCGGCCGGCCAGGGTCGCGAGATCGATGCCCGCCTCCCGCGCCGCCCGGCGCGCCGCCGGCGAGGCTCGGACCTTGCCCCGAACGGTGCCTGGGGCGGCCGCCGCCCGGGTCGGTCGCGCCGCGGGAGCGGGGGTGGGAGCTGGAGCTGGACCCGGAGCCTCTGGCGGCGCCGACCCTTTCGCGTTGCCGGCCGGCGCGGACGCCGGGGCAGAGGCCGCCTCGGGGCTCTCGCCAGGGCTCTCACTGGCGCCCTCGGCCTCGACCACGGCGATCGGGGCACCCACGGCCACGGTGTCGCCGGGCCCGGCCAGGCGCTCCAGCAGCCGGCCGGCGGCCAGCGCCGGGACCTCGACCACCGTCTTGTCGGTCTCGACCTCCAGCAGCGTGTCGCCGCGCGCGAAATCGGCCCCGATCTCGACCGTCCAGGCGGAGACCCGGCCCTCCTCCATCGTCTCGCCGAGGCGTGGCAGGGTGAGCGTGCGCCGGCCCATCAGGCGATCATCCGCACCAGACGGTCGACGGTCTCCGCCGTCGGCACCGAGGCGGCCTCGAGCTCGCCCGCGACCGGGATCGGGATGTCCTCGCCGGCGATGCGCAGCACCGGCTCCTCCAGGAAGTCGAAGCATGTCTCCTGGATCCGGCAGGCGATCTCCGCCGCCGGGCCGCCGGTCAGGCAGGCCTCGCTGAGCACGGCCGCGCGGCCGGTCTTGACCACCGACTCCGCGACCGTGTCCATGTCGAGCGGGTTGAGCGTGCGCAGGTCGACGACCTCCGCCTCGATGCCGTCGGCGGCCAGGCGCTCGGCGGCCGCCAGCGCGGTGACGACCATGCGCGAATAGGCGACCAGCGTCACCCGGTCGCCGGGCCGGCGGATCTCGGCCTTGCCCCAGGGCGCGACCGGCGCCGTGAGGTCGACGGTCTCCTTCCTCGTGTAGAGGCCCTTGTGCTCCAGGAAGACGACCGGGTCGGGCAGCGTCAGCGCGTGGCGCAGCAGGTGGTAGGCGTCGGCCGCCGTCGCCGGCATGGCGAGGCGCAGGCCGGGCGTCGCCAGCACCAGCCCCTCCAGGCTCTGGGAGTGCTGGGCGCCCGCCGAGCGGCCGGTACCGCCCTGGGTGCGCAGGACCATCGGCACGCCGATCCGCCCGCCGAACATGTAGCGGATCTTGGCCGCCTGGTTGGCGAGCTGGTCCATCGCCAGGCCCAGGAAATCGACATACATGAGCTCGGCGACGGGGCGGAGCCCGGTCATCGCCGCGCCGACCGCCGCGCCGACGATGCCGGCCTCGGAGATCGGCGTGTCGATCAGGCGGTCCGGCCCGAAATCGTCGATCAATCCCTTGGTGACGCCGTAGGCGCCGCCATAGACCCCGACCTCCTCGCCGATGACGACGATGTCGCGGTCGGCGGTCATGGCGTCGGCGAGCGCGCGGCGCAGGGCCTCGCGATAGGTGATCTCCTCGGCGGCCACGGGCGTCAGTCCTCCAACATGCGACGGACATGCTCGGCCAGCGGCACGGGCGCCGGCTCACCGGGGGCGTAGACGTCCTCGAACATCGCTTCCAGCGCCGGCGGCGGCGCCTCGGCGGCGAATTCGAGGGCGCCGTCCATCTCCTCCGCGACAGCCTTGTCGAGCGCGTCGAGATCGGCCTCGCCCGCCTCGCCGCGCTCGATCAGGCGGGCGCGGGCATGGGCGACCGGGTCGCGCCGGCGCCCGGCCTCCTCCTCCTCCGCCGTGCGGTAGGGGCTCTTGTCCATCCGGGCGTGGCCGTAGAAGCGGTAGCACTCCACCGACAGGAAGGCGGGTCGGCCCTGCCGCGCGCCGGCGATCAGCCGCTCGGCCGTCGCGTGGACGGCCTCCACGTCCTCGCCGCCGACCGTCTCCGCCTCCAGGCCGAAGGCCTCGGCCCGGCGGTCGAAGGCGGTGGACTTGGCCGCCCGGTCGACGCGCGTGCCCATGCCGTACTGGTTGTTGACGCACACGAACATCACCGGCAGCGACCAGAGCGCCGCCATGTTGAAGCTCTCGTAGAGGATGCCCTGCTGCATCGCGCCGTCGCCGAAGAAGGCGACCGAGACCGCGCCGGTGTCGTGGTGGCGCGCGCTCAGGCCCGCGCCGACCACCGCCGGGATGCCGCCGCCGACGATGGCGTTGGCGCCCAGGTGGCCGAGGCCCCGGTCGGCGATGTGCATCGAGCCGCCCTTGCCCCGGCAGTACCCGGCTTCGCGCCCCGCGATCTCCGCCATCATGCGGTCGGGCTGGGCGCCGCGGGCGAGGAAGATGCCGTGGCCGCGATGATGGGTGGTGAAGGTGTCGCCGTCGCGCATCGCCGCGCCGATGCCGGCGGCCGCGCCTTCCTCCCCGATCGAGAGATGGAGCATGGAGCCCGCGCTCTCCCCGCGCACGAACAGCTCGCCGACCCGCTCCTCGAAGGTGCGGATGCGGCGCATCGTGCGATAGAGCGCGGCGAGCCGACTGTTCGGCCGCTCGGCCGCGGGGTCGGCCGGTCGCGGGTCGTCGGGCGAGGCGGAACCGTCGGTCATGGCGAGACGTCCCGGTGGTCAGATCCGGTCACATTACATTTGTCATCCTGAATTACAAAGATCTTCGTCTCCGGCCCGGCCACGAGCGTGGTACGGTTGTAGAAGCCCGAGACACCCGCGCGGAACCGGAACGCCGCGCCGGAGAGGACCCGCCGCCCTTGGCCGACAGCGCCGCCCCGCTGACGCCGGACCTGTCGCAGGAAAGCGAGCGCGACCTGATGGTCCGCGCCGCCTGGCTCTACTACGTCTGCGCCAACAACCAGGAATCGACGGCCCGCCTGCTGGGCCTGACCCGGGCGCGGGTCAACCGGCTGCTCGCCGGGGCGCGCGACAGCGGCCTGGTCTCGATCTCCATCGAGCATTCGCTGACCGCGATGCTGGAGATCGAGCGCACGCTGTCGACGGTCTACGGCCTCGATTTCTGCCTGGCCACGCCACCGCTCGGCCGGATGAACCGGCTGGCCGACACGGCCGAGGGCCGGCGCGCCCAGGCCGCGCTGGCACGCCGGGCGGTCGCCGTCGCGGGGGCGCGCTTCCTCGCCTCGCGGCTGGGCGGCGACAAGCCCGTCACGGTCGGCGTCGGCTGGGGCCGGACGCTGGAGCAGCTCACCATGCATCTCTCGGGCGTGGCGGATCCGCGCGCCCGCTTCGTCGCCCTGATGGGCTCGCTGACGCGGAACTCCGCCTCCAACCCGTTCGAGGTGGTGCACACCCTGGCCGCGCGCACCGGCGGCCAGGGTTTCTTCCTGCCGGTCCCGTTCATCGCCGACAGCGAGGCGGACCGCGAGGTCCTGGCCGCCCAGCGCACCGTGCGCGAAGTCATGGACGTGGCCGCCGAGGCGGATTTCCTGCTGGTCAGCCTGGGCGAGCTGACCCGCTCCTCCTTCCTGCACGACCAGGGCCTGATCTCGGCGGACGACCTGGCGGACCTGCGCACGGCGGGCGCGGTCGGCGATTCGATCGGGCTGTTCTTCGACGCCGCGGGCCGCATCGTCGACCATCCGGTCGCCCGTCGGACGCTGGCCGTCGACCTTGCCGTCCTGCGCGACCGGCCGCTGGTCCTGCTCGCCGCCGGCGTCGAGAAGGAGGCGGCGACGCTGGCGCTGCTGGAAGGCGGCATCGTCGACGCGCTGATCGTCGACGGCGACCTGGCCACACGCCTCACCACCCGCCTGCACGACAGCGCCCGCGACGCGCGGCGGCGTCGGGCGGGCTAGGCCGACAAGGCCGGCAGCGACGCGCGGCGCAACCCGGCGACTTCCCTAAGGCCCCTCACGACTCTACTTTCCCGCCATGGCGCATGGACGACGGCGGCGGGAGGACACGGGCGGCCAAGGCGGCGGGCCCGAGCAGGGCAGCGTGCGGGCCAATCTGGGCGTGGTGCGCTCGCTGCTGCCCTATCTCTGGCCGCCAGGCGAACCCGGCATCCGGGCGCGCGTCGTCCTGGCGCTCGCCAGCCTTGGCGTCGCCAAGTTCGCCACGGTCTACATCCCGCTGTTCTACAAGGACGCCGTCGACGCCCTGACCGGGGAGGGCGGCGGGGGTTCCAACGGGGGCGCGAGCGCGGGCGAACTGGCGATCGTCCTGCCGCTCGCGGCGATCCTGGCCTATGGCGGCGCGCGCGTCGCCTCGCTCGCCTTCGCGGAGATCCGCGACGCCGTCTTCGCCCGGGTCGCCCAGCGCGCCATCCGCAAGGTCGCGCTGACCGTCTTCCGCCACCTGCACGCCCTGTCGCTGCGCTTCCACCTGGAACGCCAGACCGGCGGCCTGTCGCGGGTGATCGAGCGCGGCACGGCCGCGATCCAGACGCTGCTGAGCTTCACGCTGTTCAACATCCTGCCGACGCTGCTGGAGATCCTGCTGGTCGCCGCCATCCTGTGGGGGATGTTCAACATCTGGTTCGCGATCGTCACGCTGGTGACGGTCGGCGGCTATATCGCCTACACCATGACGGTCACCGAATGGCGGCTGAAATTCCGCCGGCAGATGAACAGCTCCGACCAGGAGGCCAATACCAAGGCGATCGACAGCCTGCTCAACTTCGAGACGGTCAAGTACTTCGGCAACGAGGCGCACGAGGCCCGGCGCTACGACACCGCCCAACGCACCTACGAGGACGCGGCCGTGCGCTCGCGCGCCTCGCTCTCCGCGCTCAACATCGGCCAGGCGGCGATCATCTCGATCGGGCTGACGGTGGTGATGTACATGGCCGCGAGCGGCATCGTCGCCGGGACCATGACCGTCGGCGACTTCGTGGCGGTCAACACCTACCTGATCCAGCTCTACCAGCCGCTCAACTTCTTCGGCTTCGTCTATCGCGAGATCAAGCAGTCCCTGGTCGACATGGAGCACATGTTCGACCTGCTCGACGAGCCGGCGGAGGTCGTCGACAAGCCGGGCGCGCCGGACCTGGCCGTGGGCGGCGGCCGGGTCGTCTTCGACGAGGTCGCCTTCGGCTACGACCCGCGCCGGCCGATCCTCAAGGGCGTCGGCTTCACGGTCGAGCCGGGGCGGACCACCGCCATCGTCGGCGCGACCGGGGCGGGCAAGTCGACCATCGCCCGGCTGCTCTACCGCTTCTACGACGTCGGCGGCGGCGCGGTGACGATCGACGGCCAGGACATCCGCGACGTCACGCAGACCAGCCTGCGCCGCGCGATCGGCATCGTTCCGCAGGACACGGTGCTGTTCAACGATTCGATCGAGTACAATGTCGCCTACGGTCGCCCGGGGGCGCCGCGCGAGGCGATCGAGCACGCCGCGCGCATGGCCCGCATCCACGACTTCGTCACCGCCCTGCCCGACGGCTACGCGACCCGGGTCGGCGAGCGCGGATTGAAGCTTTCCGGCGGCGAGAAGCAACGCGTGGCGATCGCCCGAACGATCCTCAAGGACCCGGCGATCCTGCTGTTCGACGAGGCGACCTCGGCGCTCGACACCCATACCGAGCGGGAGATCCAGCGCAATCTGCGCGAGGTCAGCCGCGGGCGCACGACCCTGGTCATCGCCCACCGCCTCTCGACCGTGATCGATGCCGACGAGATCATCGTCCTCGACGACGGCCGGGTCGTCGAACGCGGCCGCCACGCCGACCTGCTCGCCGCCGGCGGGGCCTACGCCGCCCTGTGGCAGCGCCAGCAGGAAGCCGCGGCCGACGCCGCGGGCGAGTCGGCCGAGACCCCGGCCGACGCGGCGACCGGCGATTGAAGGGACGGTGGTGGACGGCCGGAAGACCCCTCTCCCCGCGGGAGAGGGTGGGACCCGCGGCCGTCTGGCCGTGGGTGGGTGTGGGGTTGCGAACCTCGGGATCATGGCCTGAAGTTCGTAACCCCTTGTATCTAGCGAAAGGCGTCGAGTTGTGGTGCAAGCGAGATTGCGCGGGGACCGGTGCGCACCGGTCCCCGCGCACGGCGGTCGGCGCCCGCACCCCCTCT
>JAVJUS010000127.1:0-7523 GCA_040220455.1 Azospirillaceae bacterium | reverse complement strand
CCCGCCGCCCGGTTTCCACGGTTTCCTTATCGGTTCCCCACGCCATGACACCCCGCGACGAGATCATCGAGCGCCATACCATCGCCGTCCTGGTCGACAACGAGCCGGGGGTCCTGGCGCGGGTTATCGGGCTGTTCTCCGGCCGCGGCTACAATATCGAGAGCCTGACGGTCGCCGAGGTCGACGCCTTCGGCCATCGCTCCCGGATCACGCTGGTGACCACGGGCACGCCGATGATCATCGAGCAGATCAAGGCCCAGCTCGACCGCCTGGTGCCGGTCCACTCGGTCTCCGACCTGACCGAGGAGGGCCCGCATGTCGAGCGCGAGCTGGCCCTGGTCAAGGTCGCCAGCGCCGGGGAGAAGCGGATCGAGGCGCTGCGCATCGCCGACATCTTCCGGGCGCGCGCGGTCGACTCGACGCTCAACAGCTTCGTCTTCGAGGTCACGGGCTCGCCCGACAAGCTCAACGCCTTCATCGACCTGATGACGCCGCTGGGTCTGGTCGACGTGGCGCGCACCGGCGTCGTCGCCATCGCACGCGGGCGCGAGGGCCTGCTGACCGGCGAGGACGGCACCATCGACGAGGAGAGCCTGGAGGCGCTGACCCGCTCGCCCGAGGGCCGGGCGGCGGCGCGCGCGACCGGCTCCTCCGGCGGCTGAGCACGGCGGTCGCCAGGTCCCCGGAGTCCGACATCCCCCGCCGACAGGCGTTCCCCAGAAACCCGATCCCGATCCCGATCGAAGACACAGAAGAAGCGGAGCCACCGGAGATGCGCGTTTACTACGATCGCGACGCCGACGTGAACCTGATCAAGACCAAGAAGGTCGCGGTCATCGGCTACGGCAGCCAGGGCCACGCCCATGCCGCCAATCTGCGCGACAGCGGCGTCAAGGAGGTCGCGATCGCGCTCCGCCCGGGCTCCGCCACCGTGAAGAAGGCCGAGGCCGCGGGCTTCCGGGTCTTCTCGCCGGCCGACGCGGCGGAGTGGGCGGACGTCGTCATGATGGCGACCCCGGACGAGCTGCAGGCCGACATCTATGCCGACAACCTGCACGACAATCTGAAGGAAGGCGCGGCGATCGCCTTCGCCCATGGCCTCAACGTCCACTTCAACCTGATCGAGCCGCGGCCCGACCTGGACGTCTTCATGGTGGCGCCGAAGGGGCCGGGGCACACGGTTCGCTCGGAGTACCAGCGCGGGGCCGGCGTGCCGTGCCTGCTGGCGGTGGATCGCAACGCGACCGGGGCGGCGTTCGATATCGGGCTGTCCTACGCCGCGGCGATCGGCGGCGGCCGGGCCGGGATCATCGAGACGAGTTTCCGCGAGGAGTGCGAGACCGACCTGTTCGGCGAGCAGGTGGTGCTGTGCGGCGGCCTGACGGCGCTGATCCAGGCGGGCTACGAGACGCTGGTCGAGGCGGGCTACGCGCCGGAGATGGCGTATTTCGAGTGCCTGCACGAGGTCAAGCTGATCGTCGACCTGATCTACGAGGGCGGCATCGCGAACATGCGCTACTCGATCTCGAACACGGCGGAATACGGCGACTACACGCGCGGCCCGCGGATCATCACCGACGAGACCAAGGCGGAGATGCGGCGCATCCTGTCGGAGATCCAGAAGGGCGAGTTCACGCGGGACTGGATGCTGGAGAACCGGGTGCGCCAGACCTCGTTCAAGGCGATGCGCCGGCGCGCCGCGGAGGAGCCGATCGAGCAGGTCGGCGAGAAGCTGCGCGCCATGATGCCCTGGATCGCCGAGAACCGCCTCGTCGACAAGGCCAAGAACTGAGGCGAGCGGGCGGCGCGGCAGGCGCCGGCGATCATTCACGAAGACGTCGAGGGGCCCGCCGGAAACCACCGGCGGGCTCTTTCGTTGCTGAACGAACTCTTAAAACTATACGGCATTGCACGCTTTCCTGGGGGAAAGGCGCTCTCATCGGCTTGACGGTCAGGGTGCGATTTATTTTAGATAGTGGCTATGATACCGTTTTACCCGCAATCGCGGAGTCCCTTAAGGGGTCGGCGCAGGCGACCGGGCCGGACGTCGGCGCCGGACGTCGGCGCCGGACGGGGCGCGAGCCGCGGGGCCGGTCGCGTCGGGCGTGTCCGGCGCGGAACAGGGAGTGAGGCAGCCGTGACCCATCGGATGGACCACGACGGCGGCGATGCCGGGGCCGGAACGGGCGACGGGGCAGGCACGGGGACGTGGTTCGACCGATCGCGCGCCGGATCGCCGGGGCCCGTCGTCGTCCCGAGCCCCGGCGGCGCCGACATGGCGGCGGCCTGCGGCGCGCCGCTGATCGGCATCGCCTGCGACAGCGGCCAGGGCGCCGCGCCGTTCGACGGCCAGGTGCGCCGGCATTCCGAGGCGGTCGAGCGCACCGTCGGCGGCATCCCGGTCCTGCTGCCCAACGGGCTGGGGCCGGCGTCGCTCACATCCCTGATCATGCGCCTCGACGGGCTGATCCTGACGGGGGCGGAGACGGACCTGCCGCCGGCGCCCTACGCGCCGGCCGGGCGTGTGCCGCGCAACGGCGCCGATGCCGCGCGCTCGGCGGCGGCGGTGCAGATGATCCAGACCGCCTTGTCCTCGGCCATCCCGTTCCTGGGGATCTGCAGCGGGCTGCAGGAGCTCAACGTCGCCTTCGACGGCACGCTCAACCCCGCCCTGCACGGCACGCCGGGGCTGCTCGACCACCGCGTCGACCGGTCCGGCTCGGTGGATACGTGGTACGCCCCGGTGCACGAGATCCGGGTCGAGGGGCCGGTGCTGGACGAGATCCTGGCCGAGGCCGGGGTGGGCCGCCGGCCGCGGGTCAACTCGCTGCACGGCCGCGGCATCGACCGCCTGGCCCCCGACCTGACGGTCGAGGCCCGGGCCCCCGACGGCGTGATCGAGGCGGTGTCGATCACCGATGCGCCGTGCTTCGCCATGGCGGTCCAGTGGCATCCCGAATGGGCCCACGACACCGACCCGCTCTCCCGCGCCCTCTACGGGGCCTTCGCTCGAGCCGCCCGCCAGCGCCGCGGCAGCCAGCCTCCCCACCGCGCCCCGGCCACCCTCGAGAGCCTGCCCGTCGCGGGGTAGGGGGCACAGCCGGGCACCCCGGCCCTGTCCACCCCCACCGCGCCGCCGCGCAAAAAAGCGCCCCGGCCGCCGGCGGGCGGTCGGGGCGGAGGGTCGATCACGGGATCGAAGGTGGAGCGGGGCCCGGTGGGCCGGGCCCGGGGCGGCGGACGACGGGAGCGGCCGCCCGCCGCCGATCGCGCGCCTCAGCCCGGCTTCTTGCCGGTGCGCACGAAGGTCGCCGCGTACTTGGCCTTGCCCTCGAACAGCGCGTCCGGCGCGCCCGGACCGTCGAGGTGATAGAACACCCGGGGCAGGATCGGGCCGGCGAGCTGGTAGCCGCGCTTGCCCATCTCGCGCCGGTGGTACTCCATGGCGGCGGGCGTGAACTCGTCGGCCAGGACCGTGATGGCGTCGGGCAGTTCGTCGCTCGGGGTCGTCTCGTCGGGCAGATCGGTCATCGGCAGGCTGTCGGGCATCTCGGGGTCTCCTCGGGCTTCGCGACGTTTCTCGGCCGGCCGGCGGGCCCGGGCGGGCACCGCCGGCCGCATCGTCGGGTGTCAGAACTGGGCGGTCTCGGTCGAATCGGCCATCGCCGTGGTCGAGGACCGGCCCTCGCTGATCGCCATCGACACGGCGTCGAAATAGCCGGTGCCGACCTCGCGCTGGTGGCGGGTGGCGGTGTAGCCCTCCGCCTCGGCGGCGAACTCCGCCTGCTGCAGCTCGGCATAGGCTTTCATCTGCTCGCGGGCATAGCCCTGGGCCAGCCGGAAGGTGGCGTAGTTCAGGCTGTGGAAGCCGGCCAGCGTGATGAACTGGAACTTGAAGCCCATGGCCCCCAGCTCGCGCTGGAACTTCGCGATCGTCGCGTCGTCCAGGTGCTTCTTCCAGTTGAAGCTGGGCGAGCAGTTGTAGGCGCACATCTTGTCCGGGTGGACCTTGCGCACGCCCTCGATGAACGCCTTGGCGGTCGCGAGGTCCGGCGTCGAGGTCTCCATCCACAGCAGGTCGGCGTAGTGGCCGAAGGCGATGCCGCGCTCGATGCAGTATTCCAGCCGGTTTTCCGGCCGGATCGGGTGGAAGCCCTCGTCGGTGCGGGCCTCGCGGTCGATGAACGGATGGTCGCGCTCGTCGACGTCCGAGGTGATGAGCTTGGCGCTCTCCGCGTCGATCCGGCCGATCACGACCGTCGGCACGTCCATCACGTCGGCGGCCAGTCGCGCGGCCGACAGCGTCTTCTCGAAGGTCTTCATCGGGACGAGCACCTTGCCGCCCAGATGCCCGCACTTCTTCTCGGAGGCCAGCTGGTCCTCGAAATGGACGCCCGCCGCGCCCGCCTCGATCATCGCCTTCATCAGCTCGAAGGCGTTGAGCGAGCCGCCGAAGCCGGCCTCGGCATCGGCCACGATCGGGGCGAACCAGTCGCGCGTGGCGCCGCCCTCCATGTGCTCGATCTGGTCGGCGCGCTGCAGGGTGCGGTTGATCCGGCGCACCGCCTCCGGCACCGAGTTGGCCGGGTACAGGCTCTGGTCCGGGTACATCTGGCCGGCCGTGTTCATGTCGGCGGCGACCTGCCAGCCGGAGAGGTAGATCGCCTCCAGCCCGGCGCGGACCATCTGCATGGCCTGATTGCCGTTGGTCGCCCCAAGCGCGTTGACGAAGTCGCGCTTGTGCATCAGCTCCCACAGCCGCTCCGCGCCGCGGCGGGCCAGCGTGTGCTCGATGCGCACCGAGCCGCGCAGCCGCTCCACGTCCGCGGGGCTGTAGGGACGGCGAATGCCGGCGAAGCGCCGGGCCGCCCAGTCGGGCGCCTGGTCTTCGCGCGGGGTGAGGTAGCCGGGAACGTTGTCGAGCGGTGCCATGGGAGCGCCTCTGCCTCTTCGGTCCATCCCGCCGGCCGTCGTGTTTGTAACGCTGCGGCGCGGCGACTGCCTTTACAATTCGCCGATACCGCTCAACCGTCAATAAGTGCTTGAATGTAATATGGTCTTGTTGTAAGGCTTGTAATGGTCAGTTTTGTAATGCTGTGATATACGAAACGGTTGTCCGCCCGGGCCAGAGGGCATAGGCGAGGATCCGCCCTTCGCGCGGGACGGTGCCGTTCGTGCCGCCCCGGCTCGCAGGTCGGGCGCGGGCGGCCGCTGGAGGCGGGCCGGAGACGGGGAGGGCACGTGCCATGGCGAAGAAGGCGATGCTGGGCCACAAGGTCCGGCGCCTGCGCCGGGATCATTCGCAGACCCAGGCCGCGATGGCGGAGCGGCTGGGCATCTCGCCCAGCTATCTGAACCTGATCGAGAACAACCAGCGCCCGGTGACGGTGGAGCTGCTGCTCAAGCTGGGCCAAGTCTACGACCTGGACCTGACGAGCTTTGCCGAGGACGACGGCGCGCGGGTCCTGTCCGGCCTGCAGGAGGCCTTCGGCGACCCGCTGTTCGACGGCGCGGGCCTCAAGCGCCAGGATGTCGTCGATCTCGCCCAGGCCTCGCCCTCGGCGGCGGAGGCGGTGATCCAGCTCTACCAGGCCTATGTCCACGCCCGCGACGACCTGCGCCTGATGACCGAGCAGGCGGGCGGTGCAGAGGCGGCGGGCGAGGCCGGCGGCGCCCCGCCGGACCCGGGCGGCGCGCTCGACGAGGCGCGGGACTGGTTCCACCACCACAACAACTACTTCGCCGACCTGGAAGAGGCGGCCGACGAGGTCCGGCGCACCGCGGAGATCGAGGCCGGCGCGGTGCAGGCGGGGCTGGTGCGCTACCTGGACCAGGAGCTCACGGTCCGGGTCAAGGTGATGCCGGTCGACGTCATGGGCGGCGCGTGGCGGCGCTATGACCGGCACGGGCGGCGGGTCCTGCTCTCGGAGATGCTGCCGGAGCCGAGCCGGACCTTCCAGCTCGCCCACCAGATCGGCCTGATCCGCTATCGCCAGCTGCTCGACACGCTGTCGGGGGAGGCGGAGTTCACCCATCCGGAGACGGCGCGGCTGGTTCGCCTGGGCCTTGCCAACTACCTGGCCGGCGCCGTCGTCCTGCCCTACGAGCCGTTCTGGCGGGCGGCCCAGGCGGTGCGCTACGACATCGACATCCTCCAGCACCGCTTCGACGCCTCGTTCGAGCAGGTCTGCCACCGGCTGACCACGCTCCAGCGCCCGGGCGCGAAGGGCGTGCCGTTCTTCCTGATCCGGGTCGACAAGGCGGGCAACATCGCCAAGCGCTTCACCGGCACGCGCGCCGCCTTCGCCCGGCTGGGCGGCGCCTGCCCGCGCTGGAACGTGCACGACGCCTTCCGCTCGCCCGGCCGGATCATGGGCCAGGTCTCCGAGCTGCCGGACGGGGAGCGCTGGTTCTCGATCGCCAAGACGGTGCGCAAGGCCGGCGCCGGCTTCCACCATCCGGGCCAGATCTACGCCGTCGCGCTGGGCTGCGAGATCGGCTACGCCGCCCAGCTCGTCTACGCCGACGGCCTCGATCTCACCGGCGATTCCTCGGTCGTGCCGATCGGCCTGCACTGCCGCCTGTGCGAGCGGCTGGACTGCGCCCACCGCGCCTTCCCGCCGCTCAACCACCGCATGAGCGTCGACGAGACCCGGCGCGGCGTCACCGCGCTCGCCTTCGAGCCGATGTGAGGGGGTGGGGCGAGCCGGCCGAACGTCCCCCGCCATTCCCCTTGACCGGGCGAGCGGGGTCGTCGACGGTCACGCGGTCGCAACCGCCCCGGGCCCGGCCATGCTCTTCCAGATCCTGCTCGTCGTGGGACTCGCCGCCGTCCTGTTCCGGCCCGTGCGCCGATTCCTCAAGACCACGGCGGGGCTCGTGGTCATGGCGCTTTTCGCATTCATGCTGGTGGTCGCCTTGACGACGCAATTCTAGTAATGGTTGCTTCAGAGATGCGTCTTTTTTGTATAAATTGATGTGCAGTAGTACACGTTAAGAGAGTATTTACGACCTTAAATTCATTCTGACCATAGTTCATGCACGTTCAGGAGGCATACATGCGCGAGACTGACGCGACAGACTCGCTCTGGCAAGCCGATCCGCTGTTCGATCTGCCCGGGTCGTCGGCGGCGACCGGGCTGCCCGAGGGGTTCGACGCGGCCGGCACGATCCTCGCCGACCTGGGGTCGGCGCCGGTCGATACCTTCCTCTTCGGCGATCCGGCCGGCGGGCAGGCGGGCGAAGCCGCGGCGTCGGCGATCGAACCCAACTTCGTGGACATCTTCGACGGCGCCACGGGCGCCCGCTTCGCCGATCTGGCGGAGGGCGCGGGCGACGCGGCGGCCCCGGCCGATCTCGACGGCTTGGGCGCGGTGGGGGTGGCCGACCCGGCGGCCGATGGTGCGCTCGACATCGACACGGCGTCGGGCGGCCTGCCCGGCCTCGATCTCGGCCTGCCGGCCCCGGCGGTCACCGCGATCGCGACCGGTGGCGAGGGCGCGCCGGCCGCGGCCAGCGGCGGC
>JAVJUS010000126.1:0-100680 GCA_040220455.1 Azospirillaceae bacterium | reverse complement strand
GAGCTCGTAGAGCCGACCCGAATGGCCGTCCTCGGTCAGCGCCGCCACCGCGACGTCGGCGATGTCGTCGACATCGACGATCGGCTCGCGCACGTCGCCGCCGGGCATGGCGATCACGCCGCCGAGCACGGGATCGCGCAGATAGCCCTCGCTGAAGTTCTGGGCGAACCAGGCGGCGCGGACGAGGGTGAAATCCAGGCCCGAGGCGCGCACGGCCTCCTCGCCAAGGCGGGCATGTTGCTCGCCCCGGCCGGAGAGCAGGACCAGCCGCTCGAGCCCGGTCGCCCGGGCGGCCTCGGCCAGCGCGGCCACCTTGTCGACCGCGCCGGGGAAGGCGAGATCCGGGAAATAGGACACATAGGCCGCCCGAGCGCCGTCGAGGGCCGGGGCCCAGGTCGCCGGGTCCTCCCAGTCGAAGGGAATGGCGGCCCCGCGCGAGCCGGGGCGGACGGCATGGCCCCGGGCGGCGAGGCGGGCGGCGACGCGCGAGCCGGTCTTGCCGGTGGCGCCGATGACGAGAACGGGTCGGGGGGACATGGCGGGTCTCCGTCGGAGTGGGGTGATGTCGCCATCTTCGCCGGGTCCGTCCCCATCGGATTGACCGCCGGCGCCAAGCCGTTGACCGCCGGCGCCGGGCCGAACGTTGCCCACCGCTGCGCGGTGGGCAACCTACGGGACCGCGAGGTCGGGGATTCGTAGGTCGCCCACGGCCGCCAGGCCGTGCGCGACGGCGCCGACCGAGCCGTTGCGCACCGCTACGCGGTGGGCAACCTACGGGCGGGCGACGGCTGTTCGCGGTAGGCGGCCGGGGTTCGGCCGGTCCAGCGCTTGAAGGCGCGGGTGAAGGCGCTCTGCTCGGAGAAGCCGGTCAGGAAGGCGATCTCGGCCAGCGCGTAGCCGCTGCCGGCCAGCAGCCCCTCGGCCAGCTCGCGCCGGGCCGCTTCGACGATCGCCTGGTAGGTCAGATCGGCCTCGCCGAGGCGCCGCTGCAGCGTACGCTCGCTCATCCCCAGGCCGCGGGCGACGGTTTCCATCCTCGGCACGCCGGCGCTCAGGCGCCGGGCCACCGCGTCGCGGACCGTCCGGTCGAGCGACCGGTCGGTCTCCAGCGCAGCCAGCTCCCGGTCCAGATGGGCGAGCAGGAACCGGGTCACCGCCTCGTCGCCCAGCCGGTTCGGACGGGCCAGCGCCTCGGCCGGCACCAGCAGGGCGTCGAGCTCCGAGCCGAAGATCACCGGGCAGCGGAAATAGGCTCCGTGGGCGGCGATCGAGGCGGGGGCGCGGTGCGTCAGATGGACCTCCAGCGGCGCGAAGCCGCCCGGGACGACCTGGCGGATGATCCCCACCACGCTCGCCAGCGTGGCCTCGTTGGACAGCCGCAGTCCGAGCCGCCGGGGGCCCGCGCGGTGCAGCACGAACCAGGCATCCTCGCCCTCGGCGCGCACCTCGTACTCGGCGACGCTGGTCAGCAGTCGCCAGTACCGCTCGGCCCGGGCGAAGGAGCCGCGCAAGGTCGGCGCGGTCTTCCAGGCGAGGCCGAAGGCGCCGTAGTCGTCGCAGTCCATGCTGGCACCGACGCGCAGGGGCAGATCGGTGGCATCGCCCAGGGCGTGGGCGATGCGCTCCAGCAGGGCGTAGTAGGCGGCGGCGTCGACCATCCGGCCGACATCGCTCTCCCCCTTCGGCTCCAGGCCGACCGAGCGCAGCAGCGCGTCGCGGTCGACGGCCGGTCCGGCCGCCGCGATCGACTTGCGCACGAAAAGGGACGTAACGGCGCCCATGAGCCCTGGATACCCCGCTACCCGATCGGGAAGGTAGCCCCTTCGCACCGCCGCTCACGGCCTTGTGGCCGGGCGTGGGCTTGCGCTCGCCGGGGGATCCGCCACCTTGTCGTGGAACCGGGCTCGAAGAACCGGGGCGAAGAGCGCGAAGGTGCGAGAGAAATTGACCTCGCGCCGCGTCCGGGGTTGTCTGGCGCCGGCGATGCCGCGGTGCAGCGTGCTTCGGCGCGACGCGGCGGGCCAGGGTGGCGACGAGGGTCGCGGGGCGCGGCCGGACGGAGGACATGCATGACCGAGCCTGGCGGCCCGCTCCAGGGGCTCCGGATCCTCGACCTGACCCGCATCCTGGCGGGGCCGACCTGCACCCAGTTGCTGGGCGACCTGGGCGCGGACGTGATCAAGGTCGAGCGGCCGGGCCAGGGCGACGACACGCGCCGCTGGGGCCCGCCCTATGTCCGCGACGCGGACGGCGCCGACACGACGGAGAGCGCCTACTATCTCTGCGCCAACCGCAACAAGCGCTCGGTCACGCTCGACATCGCCAAGCCGGAAGGCCAGGCCCTGATCCGCCGGCTGGCCGAGGACAGCGACGTCCTGATCGAGAACTTCAAGACCGGGGCGCTCGACCGCTACGGCCTCGGCCCGGGCGATTTCGCCCGGAGCCATCCGGGCCTCGTCTATTGCTCGATCAGCGGCTTCGGCCGGACGGGGCCGTACAAGGACCGGGCCGGCTACGACTTCCTGATCCAGGCCATGGGCGGGATCATGAGCGTGACCGGGGAGGCCGACGGCCGGCCGATGAAGGTCGGGGTCGGCATCGCCGACGTCATGTGCGGCATGTACGCCGCCGTGTCGATACTGGCGGCCCTGCGCCATCGCGACGCCACCGGCCAGGGCCAGCACATCGACCTCTCCCTGTTCGACAGCCAGATCTCCTGGCTGATCAACGCGGGGCTCAACTACCTGACCTCCAGCGACGTGCCTGCGCGGCTGGGCAACGGCCATCCGAACATCGTGCCCTACCAGGCGATGCCGGCCGCCGACGGCTGGTTCGTGCTGGCGGTCGGCAACGACTCCCAGTACCGGCGGTTCTGCGACTTCGCCGGCGTCGGGCACCTGGCCGACGACCCGCGCTTCGCCACCAACGCCGACCGGGTACGCAACCGGGCGATCCTGGTCCCGGAACTGGAAGCGATCACGCGGCGACAGCCGATCGACCACTGGGTGGCGGGGCTGGAGGCCCTGGGCGTGCCCTGCGGGCCGATCAACACCCTCGACCGGGTCTTCGCCGATCCCCAGGCCGTCCATCGCGGCATGAAGATCGAGATGGACCACCCCCTGGCCGGCGGCGACGGCACCGTTTCCCTGATCGGCAATCCGGTCCGGATGTCGGCGACGCCGGTCGCCTACCGCCATGCGCCGCCGACGCTGGGCCAGCACACCGACGAGGTGCTGGCCGAACGTCTCGGCCTCGATGCCGGCGAGCGCGACCGGCTGCGCCGCGACGGAGTGATCTGACATGGCCCCCGACAGCCACCCGCCCGTGACGGCCACCGGCGCGACGATCATCGCCCGGCGGCTGGCCGAGGCCGGCTGCCGCCACGCCTTCGGCATTCCGGGCGGCGAGGTGCTGAGCCTGGTCGACGCCCTGGGCGCGGCGGGGATCGACTTCGTGCTGACCAAGCACGAGAACGCGGCCGGCTTCATGGGGGAGGGGGTGTGGCACCGCAACGGCGCGCCGGCGGTGCTGGTCGCCACGCTCGGCCCCGGCCTCGCCAACGCGGTCAACGTCATCGCCAACGCCCATCAGGACCGGGTGCCGATGATCGTTCTGACCGGCCGTGTCGATCCGGCCGAGGCGCTGACCTACACCCACCAGGTCTTCGACCACGCGGCGCTGATGGCGCCGATCACCAAGGCGAGCCTGACCGCCTGCCCGGGCGGGGTCGCGACGGTGATCGACAAGGCGCTGGCGGTCGCGCTCGACGGCCGGCCGGGACCGGTCCATGTCGACCTGCCGATCGGGCTGGCCGATGCCGAGGAGCCGGCGGGCGAGGTACCGCGTCCTGTCCGCCCCGCGCCGATGGCGCCCGCGCCGGGGCCGGATCTCGACCGCGCCCGCGCCTGGCTGGCCGAGGCCGAGCGGCCGCTACTGATCGCCGGCGTCGACGTGCTGACCCAGGGCGCGGAGGCGCGCGTGGCGGAGACGGCGCGGGCCTTCGGCATTCCGCTGGTCACGACCTACAAGGCCAAGGGCGTGCTGCCCGAAGACGGGCCGCTGGCGCTGGGCGGGGCGGGTCTGTCGCCCAAGGCGGACAAGCGCCTGCTGCCTCTGGTCGAGCGGGCGGACCTGGTGCTGCTCGCCGGCTACGACCCGATCGAGATGCGGGTCGGCTGGCGCGATCCCTGGGGGCCGGGCAAGCGGGTCGTCGAGCTCTCCGCCGTCGCCAACACCCACTTCATGCACCAGGCCGCGATCGCCTTCATCGGCGATGTCGGCGCCGGCCTCGCCGCGTTGACCAAGGGGGTGGCGCCGCGCCTCGAGCAAATGTGGCCGGAGGGCGAGCCGGCCGCGACCCGGCGCGCGCTGCGATCCGATTTCGCGCCCGGCCAGGACTGGGGGCCGGCGGCGGTCTTCGCCGCCCTGCGCGCCGCGACGCCGCCGGAGACCGTGGTCACGGTCGACAGCGGCGCCCACCGCATCCTGCTCTCCCAGCAATGGGCCTGCCCGGCGCCGCGCACGATGCTCCAGTCCTCCGGCCTGTGCACCATGGGCAGCGCCGTGCCGCTGGCCATCGGCGCCAAGCTGGCGAGCCCGGAGACGCCCGTCGTCGCGGTGGTCGGCGACGCGGGGTTGGAGATGGGGCTGGGCGAGCTCGCCACGGCGCGCGACCTGGGGCTGCCCGTGGTGGTGGTCGTCATTGCCGACCGGTCTCTGGCGCTGATCGAGCTCAAGCAGCGCCAGCGCCAGCTCGCCAATCGCGGCGTCGATTTCGGGGCGACGGATTTCGCCGCCGTCGCCACGGCGATGGGCGGGGCGGGGGCGGAAATCCTCGACGCCGACGCCCTGGGCGACGCGCTTGCCCGGGCCTGGCGCCGGGACACCTTCACGGTCATCTCCTGCCCGGTCGACCGCCGGGCCTATGACGGGGCGTTCTGACGATGGCGCGCGGCCCGACCGGGCGCGATCCGCGGCTCGACTTCTTCCGCGGCATCGCGATGTTCATCATCCTGATCGCGCACGTGCCCGGGAACTACTGGGGTCGTTTCATTCCCGCGCGCTTCGGGCCGTCCGACGCGACGGAGATGTTCGTCTTCTGCTCCGGCTTCGCGGCCGCCATCGCCTTCGGCGGGACCTTCGTGCGCGCCGGCTTTCTGGTGGGCTGCCTGCGCATCGTCTATCGCTGCTGGCAGATCTACTGGGCCCATATCGGCGTCTTCTTCGTCATCGCGACGATCTGCTTCGTCGCCACGCAGGCTTTCGTCGAGCCGGACTACGTCCGCAAGCTCAACCTCACCCGGTTCTTCGAGGATCCGGGGCGCGGGCTCGTGGGGCTGTTCACGCTGACCTACGTGCCCAACTATTTCGACATCCTGCCGATGTATTTCGTCGTGCTGCTGATGACGCCGATCCTGATCGCGCTGAAGCGGCTGCACATCGGCGCGGCGATCGCCTTCTCCGTCGGGCTCTACCTCGCCGTCTGGTTACAGGGCATCGCCCTGCCGGCGGAGTGGTGGTCGGACCGGCCCTGGTTCTTCAATCCCTTCGCCTGGCAGCTCCTGTTCTTCACCGGCTTCGCGCTGAGCGCCGGCTGGATCAAGGCGCCGCCGGCCAACCGCTGGCTGACGATCGCGGCGGTCGCCTGGGTCGTCCTCATGATCCCGCTGCACTGGGGCCCGATCTGGCGGGACAGCGAGACGCTCCAGGCGATCTACGCCCTGGTCGGCGCGGAGCGGATGAAGACGAATTTTCACTGGCTGCGCTACCTGCACTTCCTGGCGCTCGCCTATCTGGCCGTGGTTCTGCTGAAGGGGCGGGAGCAGGCGCTGCTGGCGCCGGTCTTCGCGCCGATCCTCAAGGTCGGCCAGCAGGCGCTGGCCACCTTCATGGCCGGCATGGTCTTCTCCTGGTGCGCGGGCATCTTTCTCGACCAGGTGGGGCGAAGTTTCGTGACCACGCCGGCGGTCAACCTGGTCGGTTTCGCCTGGCTGATCGCGGTCGCCTACACCGTCGCGTGGTACAAGGCCACGCCCTGGAAGCGCCGCCCAGCCGAGGCCGCGGCACCGCGCGACGGACGGGAGGCCGAGCGGCCGGCGGCGTCCGGGCCCTCGGTCCCGCGCGTGGCCGCCCGCACCGTGCCCGCTGGGGAATGAGGCGGCGGCGCGCCCTGGCGCTCGCCGCCGCCCTGCCGGCCGCGATCGCGGGGCTGCCCGGCCTCGCCCGGGCCCGGTCGGCGGTCCGCCGCTCGCTCGCCTTCGACAGCCCGTCGCTCGGCCGGCCAATGGCCTATTCGCTCTATCTGCCCGACGGCTACGATCCCGCCGGCCCGCCCTTGTCGGTGATCTACCTGCTCCACGGCCTGGGCGGCGGAGAGACCGACTGGCTCGACGCCGGGGGCCTTCGCGCCACCGCCGACCGCCTGATCGCCGAGGGCGCGCTGCCGCCGGCGATCGTCGTCATGCCCGACGGCGACGACGGCTGGTATGTCGACGCGCCGGACGGCGCCGGGCGCTACGAGCGCGCGGTCCTGGTCGACCTGCCGGCGCATGTGGAGGCGACCCTGGCGGCGCGGACCGACCGCGCGGGCCGGGCGATCGCCGGGCTCTCCATGGGCGGGTTCGGCGCGCTGCGCCTCGCCATGCATCACCCGGAGCGCTACGTGGCGGCGGCGAGCCTGTCGGGCGCCCTGTTCCCGCCGGGCACGTATGAGGACGCGGCGACGGCGGACATGCCACCGCGCCTGTTCCGCGGCGCCTTCGGCACGCCCTTCGACCGGACGCGCCTGCGCCGGGCGAGCCCGTTTGCCGCGATCGACGCGCTGGCCGCGCGCCGGGCGGCGGGCGAGCCGGTGCCGGCGCTCTATCTGACCACCGGCGACGACGACTATTTCGGCTTCGAGAAAGGGGCGATGCGGCTCTATCTGACGCTGGAGGCGGCGGGCCTGCCGGCGGAGATCCGCGTGACCGACGGCGATCATGTCTGGCCGCTCTGGCGCGCGGAACTGCCGGCCGCGCTCGCCTTCCTCGGCCGCGCGCTGGCCGACGGACCCGACGCGGCGCCGGGCAGGGAGTAGGGGAGCGCGCTACTCCGCCGCCGCCTGCTTGGCGATGGCGGCGAAGATCACGTCGAGCTCCGCCGCCATGGCGTCGAGGTCGTCGCTGTCGTAGGGCGCGAAGATCGCCGTGGGCAGGCGGTAGGTCAGCGTCGTCGTGCCGTCCGCATCCTCGGTCAGGTAGTAGCGGATCGGCGCCTCGATGCCGGCCGGCACGCTCGCCTCCAGCATCCGGACCGCGAAGTCGTTGCGATAGACCTCGACGACGCCGTTGCCCGGGATGTCGATGCCCCGGCCCTCGGCCGCCCGGCTGGCGCTGGCGCGGCCCACCAGGAACATCTCGTGATCCTGCACCGCCGCGCTCAGCCGGTCCCAGAGCGTGTCGAAATCGTGCGGCGTGTCGATCTCGACCATGCCGTCATAGGGGTAGGGGGACGCGTCCTGCGCCAGTGTCGCGCCCGGGGCGGCGGCGAGCGCGAGTGCCGACAGCGCGAGCACCGTGCTTGCGGCAGTGGTCGTGCGCATGAGGGCTCTCCCTTGGTCGTCGCGACCTGGCCGGGCGACCCGGCTCAGGTGATGTCGAGGGCGTCGGAGCCGGCCAGGGCGTCGGCCCGGCGCTGGCGGTCGGCACCCCACAGGCCGGGCGCGCCGCGATGGGCGTGGCGGGCGGCGAGCGCGGCGCGCGCCGCCTCCGGCCGGCCGGCGGTCAGCGCGGCGTCGACGAAGAGCTGGACGAACACGTCGCGCTGGGCATGGCTGCCGCCGATCCGGTGCAGCGCCGGCAGGAGCGGGGCGAGCCGGTCGATCGTCGCGCCGGCGCCGGCCTGTCCGGCCTCCCGGATCACCTGAAGGAGCGCGAGGCCGAGATCGCCGGCCAGCCGGATCTGCGTCGTCTCGCCCCGCCGGGCCGCGGCGCGTGCCGAGGCCACGAAGGCATCGGCCGCGGCCAGCCGGCCGGCGCCGACGAGCGCGGTCAGATAGTGGGCGTCGGCGAAGACGAGCAGGTGCTCGTCGCCGTGCCGCTCGGCGAGGTCTGCCAGCTCCGCCCACCGCTCGCCGACGGGCAGGCCCAGCGCCTCCAGCCGCCAGAGGATCGAGGCGCCGTTGGCGATGTCGCGGTAGTCGTCGGTCGGGTTCGGCCGGATGCGCGTGTCGTAGAGCTCCAGGACGCCGTCCGGCTCCCCGGCGTCGATCATGAACAGCGCCCAGTGCCACCAGACATGGAAGCCGAAATTGTTGCAGTGCGCCCAGGCGGCCTGCTTGGACGACAGCCACGCGATGCCGTCCTCGGGTCGGCCCTCTGTCTCCATGACATGGGCGACGGCGTGCAGGCCCCAGGCGTCGCGCGGCTCCAGCGCCACCGCGTGGCGGCCGGTCGCCTCCGCCGCCCGGGTCTCGCCCGTCTCCTCCAGGGTGAAGGCCTGGCAGCCCAGCAGATAGCCGTAGCCGTCACGCTCCTCGTCCCAGGCGGGCAGGACGGATTCGACGGAGCGTCGCATGCCGTCCAGGTCGCCCAGCATGAAGCGGGCGATCTGGGCGGTCTTGATCGCCATCGGATCGCCCGGCGCGCCGACCAGCACGCGGTCCAGATGGTCGATCGCGCGCCACCAGTCGCCGGCGCACCAGGCCGCCAGCGCCTCGACATAGCCGCGCTCGCGCGCCGTGGCGCCGCGCGCCTCGATGCCGGCTCGAGCGGCGGCGAGCGCGGCCGCGGCGTTGGTCTCGTGACAGCCCAGCGCCTGTAGCTTGCACATCAGCCCCTTGGCGGCGTGGGCGAGCGGCAGATCCGGGTCCGCGGCGAAACAGGCGGCCATGTGGTCGGGGGTCGACCGATCATGGGCGAGGAAGGCGAGGGTCGCGGCCTCGAGGGCAAGGACGGCATCCGGACGATCCGTCGTCGCCTCCTGCCCCCAACGGTCGACGTGCATCGGCGTTCCCCCAACGGCTGCCGGTTTCCTTCGCAGGCTCAAGGGTGGGGCGTCGCACCGGAATTTGCCAGGGCCGACCCGCCCGCGAACCGCCGCGTGCGCCCATCGCCAGGGCCCGCTGTGAGCGCCGCGCCCGGCCCGGCATGCGCGGGCCCGCGGCTGTCCGCGCCCGGCGGAGGATGACAGGATGCCGCACCGCACAGGGCCCTCGCGAAGAATTGAAGGTCCGCATGGCGCCGCGCGCCCCTGTTCGCGAGCCTGACGGCGGGTCTACGATGGGTCGCCGGCACCGGAGCCGCGAGGGGAGCGACGGGCCCATGACCGACACGCCGCCGCGGATCGTCTGCCTGGGCGAGCCGCTGGTCGAATTCAACGAGCTGCGCGCCGAGGACCTGCCCGACGGCGCGGGCGCCGGGCTTTTCCGGCGCGGCTTCGGCGGGGACACCTCGAATTGCGCCATCGCGGCGGCCCGCTTCGGCGCGCGTGTCGGCTACGTGACCGCCGTCGGCACGGATTCCTTCGGCGACGACCTGATGGCGCTGTGGCGACGGGAGGGCGTCGACGTCACCGGCGTGCGCCGGGACGCCGACGCGCCGACCGGGATCTACTTCGTCTCGCTCGGCCCGGACGGCCATCGCTTCACCTATCGCCGGGCCGGCTCCGCCGCCAGCCGGCTGCGCCCGGCGCACGTGCCCCACGCCCTGATCGGCGGCGCGTCGATCCTGCACGTCTCGGCGATCAGCCAGGCGATCGGGGAGGGGCCGTGCGACGCCGTCTTTCACGCGATCGACATCGCCCACGGCGCCGGCGTCACGGTGGCCTACGACACCAACCTGCGTCTGGGGCTCTGGCCGCTCGACCGCGCCCGCGCGATCATCCGCGCGACGGCGGCGCGGGCGGACATCCTGCTGCCCGGCCTGGACGACGCGCGCCAGCTCACCGGGCTGGAGGAGGTCGACGCGATCCTCGACGCCTTCCTCGCCCTCGGGCCGCGCCTGGTCGCCCTGTCTCTGGGTGGCGACGGCCTGGCCCTGGCGACCCGGGGGGAGCGCTGGCGCCTGCCCGGCCACGCGGTCGACTTCGTCGACGCGACCGGGGCGGGCGACGCCTTCGACGGCGCCTTCCTGGCCGAGCTCGACGCCGGTGCCACGCCGCTGGACGCCGCGCGGCTCGCCAACGCGGCCGCGGCGCTGTCGACCACGGGCCGCGGCGCCGTCGATCCGCTCGTCGGCCGGGAGGCGGCGGCGGCGCTGCTCTCCTCGGACGCCTGAGCGGCGGTCGCGCCGGCTCTCCGATGCGTACTCCCTGGAGGGCGGGGAGGCTCCTGTCGCACCGATCGATCGCGGATATGCCGCCTAAGCGCACTCGCCGGGTCCGGGGGAAGCCGATACCGTCGCGGGTCGGCGCCCGCTGACTCCGATTCCGCACCAACCGAGCGAGCGATGCCGCAAGACCTTCCGCTTCTGAGCGTCGTCATCTGCACCTACCGGCGCCAGCGCTTGCTCGTCGACTGCCTCGAAGGGCTGGCGGTCCAGGAGATCGATGGCCTGCGCGGCATCGAGATCGTGCTGGTCGACAACTGCCCGGCGCGGTCGGCCCAGCCGGTCATAGCCTCGGTGAACCTGCCGAATCCCGCCATCATGCTCGTCCCCGTCCACGAGCCGCGGACCAATGTGGCGCATGCCCGCAATGCCGGGCTTGCCGCCGCCAAGGGCGACTACATCGCCTTCATCGACGACGACAACCGGGTACCGGTCGACTGGGCGCGGACCATCGTGGCCGCCGCCAGGGGGCGAGGCGCAGGCGTGGTGCTGGCGCCCATCGTCCCCGAGATCGAGCCGCCGGGAGATCCGGCGCTGGCCGTGTGGTTCACGCGCGACGTCGCCGCCGGCCCGGACGGCCTCGTGACGCCGCGGCGCGACGGCTACATCCCCGGCTTTCGGACCTGCAACGTCCTGCTGCGCCGGGACGTCGCCCTCGCCGTCGGGCCGGAGCCGTTCGACCCGGTCTTCGGGCTGAGCGGCGGCGAGGATATCGACTATTTCATGCGGATCAGCGGGATCGGGCCAAGGGTGGTGCGCTGCGCGGAGGCCGTCGCCCATGAACTCGTGCCGGCCGGCAAGGCGACGCGCGAGGCTTTCCTGAAGCGGGAGTACCAGGGCGGGCGCAACTATGCTCGCGTCTTGCTCAAGAACCGGCGCTCGCGGGTTCTGGCGATCGCCGACATCTCGATGCGCGCGGCGGTGCGGGTCGGCCTGTGCGCCATCGGCGCGGCGGTGGACATCGTGCGCGGGCGGCCGCTCGCCTTCGAACGGCGGGTCGGCATCGCGCAGTCGCTCGGCAAGCTAGCCTGGGCCGGATCGCCCGGCCTGTGGTGGCGGGTCGAGGAGCAGGCGGTCCCGACGGCCCGTGTCGCGGAAAGCGGCCGCCGCCCGGCCTCTGGCGCCTGAGACTTGAGACTTTGACTTAGACTGCGGCCGCGCGGTTGCGGCGTCAGGAGGCGCTGGCGGCGTGTCGCCGCGCCGGCGGCGTGGTGGCCGCCTCGACCTCCCGGCCCGCCCCGGATCCGTCGGCGTCGCGGATCGCCGCGTCGAGCACCGCCTGACTGAAGTGCCGGCGGACGAATTCGCGCGCCGCCCGGCCCATGGCCTCGCGCGCCGGGCGGTCGGCGAGCAGGCTGGCGATGGCATCGACCAGGGCCTCGTTCGTCTCCGCCACCGCCAGCTCGTGGCCGGGACGGACGTCGAGCCCCTCGGCCCCGACCGTGGTGGTGACCACCGGGCGGGCCAGGGCCATGGCCTCGATCACCTTGAACTTCGTGCCCGAGCCGGAAAGGAGCGGCGCGGCGAGCAGGGCGGCATCCGCGATTTCCGCCGCGATGTCGGGAACCCAGCCGGCGATCTCGACCGCCGGGGCGTGGCGCGCCGCTTCCACCAGGTCCCGCGGGGCGTGCCGACCGCAGATACGGACGCGATGGTCGACACCCCGCGCCGCGAGGCGCTCGGACAGCGCGATCAGGCGCCATGCCGCTTCCAGGTTCGGCCAGTAGGACAGGCCGCCGACGAAGACCAGCGTCCGGTCGTCGCCCGCCGGGGCGACGGCGCGGTCGAGCAGCGCGTCGTCGACGACGTTGGGCACGCTGACCGAACGCACGCCGGGACAGATCCGGGCCAGGGCGTCGGCATCCTCGCCCGAACAGGCCCAGACCGCGTCGGCGGCCCGCATGCGGCGTTCGAGCGACGTCATGTTGACGTAGTCGACGAGGAAGCGCAGCCGCTCCTTGCCCCGGGCGCCGGCGAGCATGCGCCGCGCCAGGCGCGTCTCCACATTGTGGTTGTCGACGACGATCCGCGCGCCGGTCGTCCGCACATCCTCGATCAGGGGAGAGAGGGCGGTCGCGCCCAGGACGACCAGGTCCGGACGCCAGGTCTCGACCAGTCGGCGCAGCCGGGCCCGGCGTCGGGCCGACAGCGACTTGGCGCTCCAGCGCGACTGGCCCGCCAGCACGGCGCGCGCCTGGCGCAGGACCGCGGGCAAGCCCGACTCCCGCCGTGGCGGCAGGTATTCGGCGGCGATGCCGGCTTGCGCCATGGCGCGCCGGTCGTCGGCGCGCGGGCGCTGGCACAGGACGACCAACCGGACCTCGCCCGCCGAAGCGAAGGCGCGGTGTAGCTGCCGGACGCGCAGGCGGTGGCCGCTCGAGGCGGGAGCCGGCGGCTCGATGGTGATGTAGAGCGTGCGCATCGTCGTTTCCCCGGGCGCTCGTGCGTCGCGGCGGGCGGTCAGCGGAGATCCGCCGGCCGCGCGACCCACCAACGGTCGATCTGGGCCATGCTGGCGTAGGCGAAGAGTCCCATGATCAGGGGCGGGGCGTAGAACAGCGACGTCTCGAGCAGGTTGTTCAGCATTACCGCGACCAGAAGCGCGTGGAACATCAGGAAGGCCGAGCGGTCGGCCCGGGACAGGCGGCCCGAGGACATCAGCCGCTCGACCCGCCGCATGCTCCGGCCGACGACGAAGAGTGCCAGCACGAGCCCGGGAATGCCGGTGCTCAGCATGATGTCGAGATAGCCGTTGTGGCCCTGGTTGATGACTTCGGCCTCGTCGATCCACTCGTCCTGCCACGAGAGATACATCGTCTCGCCGAAGCCGTTGGTCTCCCGCCCGTTGATCCAGAAGGTGCCGAAGCCGTGGCCGAAGACCGGCTCCAGGGAGATCTTGTGGAGCACCGCGTTCCAGATCGTCGTTCGGTTGGTCAGCGACAGGGCCTCGTCGTCGGCGCGCAGCGGCGTCAGGCCGATGGCGAGGTAGAGCGACAGGGCGGACAGGCCGACGGCCGTGATCGCGACGACTTTCAACGGCAGCGCCGCGGCCATCGACTGGCGTACGAACTTGGCGATCAGCAGCGAGTAGACGATGCCGATGGCGCCGAGGCCGATGCTGGTCTTGGAGATCGTCATGACCAGCAGGAAGGCCGACAGCGCCGACAGCCCCAGCAGCGCCAGGCGCAGGAAGGAGCGGCTGGTCCGCGCGGCATAGGTGCCCAGGACGATGGCGCCGACCAGGAACATCTGCCCGGCGGTGTTCTTCTCCTCGACGGTGCCGCCGAACCCGCCGCGCGCGTCGGTGCCGTAGAGCGGGTTCGACAGCCAGAAGAGCAGGTTGATGACCGCCAGGATGGCGAAGGCGATGGCGAAGTTGCGGTGCGCCCGGCCCGGGGAGTCGATCGAGATGGCGCAGGCCACGGCGACCAACAGATTGGCCACGAAGAAGGCCCAGCGCTCGAACCCGAGGGCGGGCATCCAGCTCAAGACCGCGGTCGCCAGGAACCAGCCCATCAACATGATCATCGGCCACCAGGCCAGGGCGAATGTGACCGCGGCACGGGGCCTCAGCGCGATCAGGACGAGGGCGATCAGCGGCAGGCCCATGTCGCCGATCGCGTCGACCAGCGGATAGAAACCCCCCAGGGTATCCTTGGAGAAGAGGGTCCGCAGCAGGAAGACGACCAGAAGCGCGTCCGGCAGGCCGAAAGGGTGCGTTACGTCGGCGGGGCGCGCGACGTCGCGGCGGGCGCGCCGGTGGCGGCGCAGGGGCGAGGGCAGGGCGATACCTGTCATGGACCTGGCAATCGGAACTCCGGCGCGCGGACGCCCGGCGAGGCGGGCTCGGCCCGCGGCGCGACGCCGCCAGCAAGCCGTATTGCCGACCCGGACGCAACGGGGCGAAAGCGACTGCCCGGTTCGGACCTTCGGCACATCCCGTATTCGTCGGACGGTTCCTTTGGCGTCGCCGCCTGCGCCGATCGGGGATCCAGGCCGGCGAGGGCGGCGGCTGCGGCGGACGATCGAACCCGCCGTCTCGGCCCCGCGGCCCGGTCGCGCGGCGCTGCGCGGGCTTTCGGGGGAGCGGGCGCATGACACAAAGGAAAGTCCCTCGATCTCGTCGGCGCGGGCCGGCGCCATGGTTCCTATGATGGTCGCCGGCCGCCGGGGGCGGGACCGCCGTGCGGGCGGCCCCGCGCGAAGGCCCGGCGGCGACGATCGAACGGCGGGGCGCATGAGCGAAGGCGAGACCATTCTTCTGCCCGGCACCGGGATCGAGACCACCCGGCTGGGCTTCGGCACGGCGTTGCTGATGGGCACGGTCGAGTGGGACGACTCCCTGCGCCTGCTCGAGGCTGCCTACGATTCGGGCATACGGCATTTCGACACGGCGCGGCTCTACGGCTATGGCGGCGCGGAGCAGGCCCTTGGCGCCTTCATGAAGGGCCGGCGCGACCGGGTGACGGTCGCCACCAAGCTCGGTCTCAACCCGCCCGTCGTGCCCGGCGGGCTGTTGCGCGCCAAGGCCGTGACGCGCCGGATCGTCGAGCGCTGGGCCCCGGGGCTGCGGGCGCGGCTCGGCCGCGGCACCCGCGGCATGGTCGAGCGCAGCTTCACGCCGGAGTCGGCCCGTGCCGCCTTCGAGCGCAGCCTGGCCGCGCTCGACACGGATTACGTCGACATCCTGTTCCTGCACGACTGCCAGCCGCCGGATCTCGAGGATGCGGCACTGACGGACTATCTTCTCGGCCTGAAAGAGGCGGGGCGCGTCCGCGCGCTCGGCGTGGCGACCGACCTCGCGGCGGCGGCGAGTCTGCGCCGGAGCCATCCGGAGATCGCTCAGGTCGTCCAGGTCGCCGCCGCCCACGACGACCCGGCGATCGCCGCGCTCGTCGGCAATCCCGGCGCCCCGCCGGCGACGATCACCCACTCGATCCTGGCCGAGCGGCTGCGCCTCGTCGCCGGCCATCTGCGCCGGACCGACGCCGAGGCCGCGTGGGCGCGGCGCCTGGGCTGCGCTTCGCTGGACGGGGCGACGCTCGCCGGGCTGCTGATCGACCGGGCGATGCGGCGCAACCCGGGCGGCGTCGTGCTGTTCTCGACCACCAATCGCGAGCGCATCGCCGCCAATGTCGAGGCGATGAGCGCCCTGTCGCCGTCGAGCGAGCGCGACGACGCGCTCGACCGGCTGCTGGCCGAGGCCGCGGGCGATGGCGAACCGACCGCGGCGATACCCGCCAGCGTGCGCGCCGGAGGCGTGGCCGGGTGAGCGTGTCCGAGCCCGAGACGGCGCCGCGCATCAGCGTCGTCATACCCACCTACCGCCGTCCGGACCTGCTGGCCGCCGCGCTGGCGAGCTGCGAGTCCGGGGCCGCCGGAATCGGCGGTCCGGTCGAGATCCTGGTCGTCGACAACGCGCCCGAGCCGGAAGCCGAGCCGGTGGTCGCCGCCGCGCCGCGCGCCGAGGGCGTGACCCTGCGCTATGTCCACGAGCCCCGGCCCGGGATATCCCAGGCCCGCAACCGGGGCGTGGCGGAGGCCCGGGCCGACCGGATCGCCTTTCTCGACGACGACCAGCGCGCCCGACCCGGCTGGCTCGCGGCCCTCGACGCCTGCCTGGAGCGCACCGGCGCCGACGCGGCCTTCGGGCCCGTCGTCGCCGACGTGGCGCCCGGCGGCGACGCGGAGCCGCGCGAGGCCGAGGCGGTCTTCTCCCGCCGGCTGGACGCGGCGCGGGATGCCGACGTGACGGCGAGCCATGCCTTCCTGGGCACGCAGAATTCCCTCTTCCGCCGCGCGCCGGCCTTCGCCCGCCCCGTGCCGTTCGATCCCGAGCTCGGCACGACCGGGGGCGAGGATTCCCTGCTGATCAAGCGCCTGGTCCTGGGCGGGGCGCGCTTCGCCTGGGCCGCCGACGCCGTGGTGGACGAGACCGTGCCGGCCGATCGGGCGACCGTCGCCTATCTCGGCCGCCGGCGCCTGCGCAACGGCCAGATCCGCTGCCAGGTGCTGGCCCGGCTGGAGCCGCCGCGGCGGGCCGAGATCCTGCGCTGGATGGCGGTCGGGGCGATCCAGCTCGGCCTCTGGGGCGCGCTGGCGCTGCTCGCGCGGCCCGTCGACGCCCGGCGATCGGCGCGGTTCGGCATCCGCGCCCGGGGCGGTCTGGGCAAGCTGATCTGGCTCGAGCGCTTCCGCCGGCCGATGTACGGCGCCGCCGTTACCCCGCCGCCGGTCGAACCGGCGCGGACCAGCGGGGCCGAATGAGCCGCGGCCACCCGCCCGGAGGCGCCGTCCCTCCGGCGCCCCCATCCGGGGCATGCGCGCCTTTCGATCGGCGGTCGTCCTTCGGACGGCGCGCACGCGACAGGTACCGAATGAGACTCGACGCCCCCTTGTGCACGCTTGCCGGTGTGCGGGGCGGTGCCGATTGTGATGACGACTTGAACACCGTTTCCCTCACCCGAGGTCCGAGTCCGCCCCATGCCCGATGAAGCCGCCGGCCGGCTGTCCGGCTCCCCCACCGGTGCCTATCGCGAGACGGCGTTCGACGCCGGACCGTCGAGCGCGCCCGAGATCGACATCTCGACGCTGTTCGTCGCGCTTTGGCGCGCGCGCTATGTCCTGGCCCTGCTGGTCGCGGCGATCGGCGGACTGGCGGCCTACTACGCCATCGGCCTGCCCGACCGATACCAGGCCAACGGAGTCCTCCTGCTGGAGGGCGGCGGCAGCGACGTTCTCGGCGGCGGGCCGCTCGATTCCGGCCGGCCGCTCGACCGGACCGTCTACGAATCCCGCGTCGAGGCGATGCGCTCGCGCACCACGGTCGAGGGAGCGGTGCGCGCGCTCGACCTCGCCACGCATCCCGAATTCGCGGAAATGCTGGCCGAGGACGAGACCGGCACCGACCCGATGGTGCTGCTGGTCGGCGCCTTCTACCAGCACTACACGGTCGAGCCGGTGGGCAATTCCAGCGCCGTGACGGCGAGCTTCGAGGCCGAGGACCCGACGCTGGCCGCCGCGGCGGTCAACACGGCATTCCAGGTCTTCCTCGAGAACCAGTTCTCCAGCGAGCTCGAGTTCATCCGGACCGCCCAGAGGGAGCTCCAGAACCAGCTCGAGGCGACGCGCACCGAGATCGCGGACAAGCAGCAGGAAATGGTCGATTTCCAGACCGAGACCGGGCTGGTCCGCGGCGAGAACGCCAATATCTACGAGGAGCAGATCACCCGGCTGACCGATCGCATGATCGTCGCCCGGGCGGACCTCAACGAGGCCATCGCCAAGCGCGAGCAGATGGAGCGTGCACGCGACTCCGGCCGGCTCGGCACCGTGCCGGAGGTGATCAACTCGCCTTTCATCCAGAACCTGCAGGAAGGCGTGGCCACCCTGCGCCAGCAGCGCGCCACGGCGCTGGCGGAATACGGCGAACGCCACGCGGCGGTGCAGAACGCCAACTCGGCGATCGCGGAGCTCCAGGGCGACCTCAACGTCGCCACCAGCAACGTCGCCAACAGCCTTGTCACCCAGGAAGAGCAGCGCCGGGCCGTGGTCCAGAGCCTGGAGGGCGAGCTGGCCGACCTCAGCGAGCGCGCCATCATGGCCCGCCGCCAGGAGATCGAGCTGGCGCGCCTCGACGCCGAGCTGACCGCCTCGCGCAACGCCTACCAGCGCCTGCTCGACCGGTCGACCGAGCTGCGCATCCAGGAAAACCTGGAACAGCCCAATGCCCGCGTCCTGTCGCCGGCCGAGGTGCCGACCCAGGCGAGCTTCCCGGACCGCAAGCTGATCGTGATCGCCGGCGTGATGCTGGCCGGCATGCTCGGCGCCGGGGCGGTGACCCTGCGCGAGGTGCTGGGCGGGCCGATCCGCTCGCCGTCCCAGGCCCAGGCGATCGGCTCGCTGCCGACGGTGGCGAGCCTGAAGCGGCCCAGGCGCCTTCTGGGCATGGGCAAGGACATGGCGCGCGAGGTGGTCGAACGACCGCGCTCGCGCCGGGCTCAGGCGCTCCAAGGCCTGCTGGGCCGGCTGCTGCGCGGCGCCGGGCACGGCCAGGGCGCGTGCACGGTGATGATCACGGACTGCAAGGCCGAGCGAGGCTCGCCCGACGTGGCGCTGGCTCTGGCGCGGACCTCCGCCCAGGCGGGTCACCGGACCCTGCTGATCTCCCTTGTGGACAGCCGCGTCATCGCGCGGGAGACCGGCGACGCCGGGCGCGGCGGGCTCGCCGCCGTGGTCGACGGGGCGAGCGCGCTGGAGAGCGCCCTGATCACCGACAAGAAGACGTCGCTGCATGTCCTGCCGGCCGGCAAGCGGGCCGGCAACGCCGACCCGGCGGCGACCGCGCGGGCGCTGCAGTTCGCGCTGACCCGTTTCGCCTCGATGTTCGACGTGGTCATCGTCATCGCGCCGCCGGTCACGGAAGCGGCGGAGACGTCGGCCGCGGTGCCTCATGTCGACACGGTGCTGCTGCGCGTCGACCGCCACCGCACCTCGCGCGATGCGCTGCGCGGGGCGCAGGAGACGATCGCCGCGATGGCGCCTGCCGACGCCCGCCTGCTGATGGTGTCGCCCTGACCCGGCGCCGGACCGACGGGCCTCAGTCCTGGCCCAGCTTCAGCGTCCTCAGCCGGCCGAGCGCGTCCAGGGTCGAACGCCGGAACGCCGCCAGGATCACCGCGCAGTAGACCGCGCCGCCTGCCGCGACGAGGGCGGCCAGGCGTATCGACGGCGCCAGGTCGGCCGGAATCGCCGGGCGCAGCGCCAGCACCGTGGCCGCCATGGCCGCCGTGGCGACGGCGGCGGGCAGCAAGGCCCCGAGGTAGCGACCGGCGCTCACCGGCATCAGCCGCGCGACGCTGAAGATCGTCAGCGGCATCAGCAGGATGCTGCGCAGCGCGATCGCGATGGCCACGGCCAGCGCGCCGAAGCTCGACGCGACCAGCACGGCCGCCAGGTTGGAGGCGGCCATGGTCAGGGCCCAGAAGAAGACCCAGCGCGTCTTGCCGGCGCCGGTCATCAGCGTGAAGTTCGGATGGGTCAGCGTCGTGACCGCGGCGCCGATCGACAGCGCCGCCAGGAGCGGAGCCGCCTCGATCCAGCGTTCGCCGACCAGGACCAGAATGGCGAGATCGGCGACGGCCGCCAGGCCGCAGAAGGCGGGCAGGGCGACCAGCGCGACCACCCGGACGCCCAGGTAGAAAAAGTCGGCGAGCGCCTCCTTGTCCTCCTGCAGGCGCGAGAACACGGACAGGAAGACCTGCCCCACCGCCCCGCTGAGGAGATCGACCAGCAGGTGGGCGATGCGCTGGGCGGTGCTGTAGAGCCCGGCCGCAGTCGCGCCGAGCAGCAGGGTCACGACGGCGAGGTCGCTGTACCGCTCGACCATGACGAGAAGGCCCCAGCCGACCATCCAGCCGATGAAGTCGAGGCTGTCGCGGGCGCGGGCGCGATCGAAGGCGAAATGGGGGCGCCAGCCGCTCGCCACCCACAGGATCACGGTGGCGACGCCGGCGGTGACCGCCTGCTGCAGGACGAGCGACCACCACGCCCAACCGGCGAGCGCCGCCGCGACGCCCGCCGCGCCGCCGACCAGGACCGAGATCAGGTTGCGGATCGCCACCGAACGGAAGGCCATGCGCCGGGACAGCCAGGCCTGCTGCACCGTGCCCATGGCGTAGACGACGAGGACCAGGCCCATCACCCGGAGCACCGGGGTCATCGCGGCCTCGCCGGCCGCCGTCGCCATCACGCCGGCGGCGATCCAGATCCCGGCCGTCATCAGCACGGCCGTGCCGATGACCATCCAGAAGACCGTGTCGCAATACCGGTCGTCCAGATCGGCGCGCTGGACGATCACGCCGCCGAAGCTCGACATGAAGATCGCCTGCGACATCCCGACCATGGCCACGCCGAGCGCCACCAGCCCGAAATCCCGCGGGTCGAGCAGGTTGGCCAGGACGATGAACATCACGAAGACGACGACCTTCTGGCCCCAGGTCCCGAAAATCGACCAGACCAGCCCGCCCATCGGCGACTGGGCCTTGGCGCCCCTGGCGCCGGATGACGTGTCGATGGTCGGGTCCGTCGGCTCCGGGCGCTCGGGGGGCGCGGCCGCGTCGGGCGTGGGTCCTGTCACGGGCGGTATCCGGGTTCGGGCCAGGGGGAAGGCCGGAGGGCGGGCGGCGGCCCGGCTCTCGCAGTCTCCAAGGTGACCCGCCGGCGCGCGAGTCACAATCATGCTCTAGGCGAACGCCTCGGCGCATAGGTGTAGGCCGATCGCCTGGCATCGCGGCGGGCGCGGCCGGCTCCTCTCGCTCGATCCATGGATCGCGCCACCGATCTTTCGGCGCGCCGCCTTGCGCGAAGGGAAGAGCGGTCCCTCCCCCGGCCGTGTCGGTGCCCTCTGCGGGGCAATACCATTGCGCGCGAACCGGAGGAACGAAAAAGGTATCCGGCATAGAGGGGCCGGCCCTTGTTCGCCGAAGAGTTCCCGCAATTGCTCCGGATCAGCCGAGTAGAGTGATTGAACCAAATCCGGGAATGGCGATCATTGCCCGGTGATCGGAAAGACTCTTTGCGATCATTTGACGAAAACAGACTCGTTGCTCCCCCAAAACGGGCGTCATGGCGGCATGAACAACGGATCGAAAATGGTCCATGAGGACGGAGCGGGCGTGTTGCCGGCGGTCGGCGACGTGGAAATTTGCGGGTTCCACGTGTTCGACGGCCGACTGGGCGACGCGGCGCGCTCCCTGACGGCCCGGGCCCGGATGGGCCACGGGCTGTGGGTCGTGACGATCAATCTGCAGATGATCGCCGAGGCCCGGATCGACGATGGCTACGCGGCCCTGTTGCGGCGCGCCGACCTCTTCGTGGCGGACGGCATGCCGCTGGTCTGGCTCGGCAAGATGCGCCCCCATGCCCGGCTCGGCCGGGTGACCGGGGTCGATCTGGTGCGTGCGCTCCTGTCCGGCGATCCGGCGCTCAAGGTCGGGCTGATCGGCGGCCGGGATCCGGCCCGGCTCAAGGACGTGGTCCCCGGCGCGCGCGAGCGCATCGCCCATGTCGAGGCCGGCCGCGTCGACCCCGACGACCCGGCCCAGCTCGCCGGCATCGTCGGCGAGTTGCGTTCGGCGGAATGCCAGGTGGTGCTCATCGGCCTCGGCGTGCCCAAGCAGGACACCCTGGCGCTGCGGCTGCGCGAGCAGCTTCCCGGCGCGGTCATCATCGGCGTCGGCGGCTCGTTCGACATGCTCTGCGGCCTGGTGCCCCGCGCGCCGGGCTGGATCCAGAGCCTGGGCATGGAGTGGCTGTTCCGCCTGGCGGTCGAGCCGCGGCGCCTGTGGCGGCGCTATCTCCTGCTCTATCCGCGCGCCGCCATCGCCATCGTGGCCTGGCTTTGCCAGACGGCGGTGGCGGGCCTGCGCCTGCGCTTCGCTCGGGGCAGCCGGCTGTCCTGACCCCGAAATCCGTCCGACACACGGGCCGCGCCGCGCCGCACCGGCTGGTTGCGCCGCGGCGGTGATGCTATGACCGTCGAGGGGGAGTGATGGGCCGCTGATGACCGCGGCTTTCCCCGTCGGGAGAACGGATCATGAGCTGGCAGCCGGCCGAGGACGCCGCCTGCTCGGGCACCGAGCGGGCCGATCCGATCGAGACGGTGATCGTGCCCCGGGCACGGGACATCGGTGGCTTCGAGGTCCGCCGCGCCTTGCCGGCGGCGAGTCGGCGGACGGTCGGCCCCTTCGTCTTCTTCGACCAGATGGGGCCGGCGGAATTCCTGACCGGCACCGGCATCGACGTGCGGCCGCACCCGCATATCGGTCTCGCCACCCTGACCTATCTGATCGAGGGGGAGATCCTGCACCGCGACAGCCTGGGCACGGTCCAGGCGATCCGGCCGGGGGCGGTCAACCTGATGACCGCGGGGCGCGGCATCGCCCATTCCGAGCGCACGTCGGCCGACCAGCGCCGGGACGCCCACCGCCTGTTCGGCCTGCAAGCCTGGCTTGCCCTGCCGAAATCGGCCGAGGAAACGACGCCGGCCTTCGCCCATCATCCCGAGGACTCGATCCCGTCGATCGAGGACGCCGGCGCGTCGGCGCGTGTCGTCGTCGGTCGCTTCGCCGGCGCGGTCTCCCCCGTGGAGACGGCCTGGGACACGCTCTACGTGGACGCCACGCTGGCGCCGGGCGCGCGGCTGCCACTCGACGCGGAGACCGAGGACCGCGCGGTCTATGTCCTCGACGGCGCGGTCGAGATCGCCGGCGACCGGCACGAGGCCGGGCGCCTGGTCGTCTTCCATCCGGGCGAGCCGGCGACCCTCGCGGCGTCGGAGGGGGCGCGGCTGCTGGTGCTGGGCGGCGCCGTGCTCGACGGGCCGCGTTATCTCTGGTGGAACTTCGTCAGCAGCGACAAGGACCGGATCGAGGCCGCCAAGGCCGACTGGCGCGCCGGCCGCTTCGCCCCCGTCCCCGACGAGACCGAGTTCATCCCCCTGCCGGACCGGTAGGGCGGGCGAGGCGTAGTCGATGTCGGCTTTCGGCTTCGCCTCTAGCCGACCTACCGCGGGTTGCCCCGGCCGGCGAGGCTGTCGGTAGGTCGGGAAGAGCGAAGCAAAACCCGACATCGCGGGGCTGTGCATTGGGTTCAGTTCAGCCTCCGCCTCCTTGACCGCACTATTCCGAACGATCCCGACATCGGCGCTGCATCGCAATAAACTGTGTTCGCAGATGCGAGATGCGAATTTTCCGTTCGCTGACCTCTTGACAGCCGGTTTAGTTTAGTGGCCCGATCACTCAACTCGACCCGACCGGCCGGTCTTCGCGCCGGCGGCGGCGTCGGGTCCGAGGCGGGGCCGTCGTCACCGGGCGGCCCGCCCGCGAAACGCCCGGCGGGGTCCCGGCTCCGATCGGGCCGGGTGAGGGAGGGAACGATGAGAGCAGCGGGAAAGTTACTCGCCGCCGCGGCCGTGGCCGCAACGGGCACGGCCTTTGCGAGTGGCGCGCAGGCCCAGGACCAGGAGCTGACCCTGTGCTGGGCGGCCTGGGATCCGGCCAACGCCCTGGCCGAGCTGTCCAAGGACTTCACGGCCGAGACCGGTATCGAGATGACGTTCGAGTTCGTCCCCTGGACGAGCTTCGCCGACCGGTTCTTGAACGAGCTCAACTCGGGCGGCGATCTCTGCGACCTGATGATCGGCGACAGCCAGTGGCTGGGCTCGGGCGCGGAGTACGGCCACTACGTCAAGCTCAACGACTTCTTCGATCAGGAAGGCATCTCGATGGATGACTTCCTGCCGGCCACTGTCTACAACTACTCGACATGGCCCAAGGGCGAGCCCGAGTACTGGGCCCTGCCGGCGATGGGCGACGCGCTCGCCTGGGTCTACCGTCGCGACTGGTTCGAGCGGCCGGAGCTGCAGGAGGCCTTCGAGGCCGAGCACGGTTACGCGCTCGGACCGCCCGAGACGATGGACCAGCTCATGGACGTCGCCAAGTTCTTCACCGGGCGGGAGATCGACGGCCAGACCCGCTACGGCCTGGCGATGTACACCGAGCGCGGCTCGGAAGGCATCACCATGGGGGTGACCACCGCGCTCTATCCGTGGGGCTTCGAGTACGACGACCCCGAGAACCCCTATCATATGGACGGCTTCGTCAACTCGCCGGAAGCGGTCGAGGCGCTGGAGTTCTACAAGGAACTCTACGAGTGCTGCACGCCCCCGGGTCACTCCGACGCCTACATGGTCGCCAACCTGGACGCCTACAAATCCGGCCAGGTGGCGATGCAGATGAACTGGTTCGCCTTCTTCCCCGGCATTGCCAAGGACGAGGCGGTCGGTGGCGATACCTCGGGCTTCTTCGTCAACCCGCGCGCCAACCAGGAGGCGTCGGTGCTCGGCGGTCAGGGCATCTCGGTCGTGTCCTATTCCGACAAGCAGGACCTGGCGCTCGAATACATCAAGTGGTTCGCGCGGGAGGAGACCCAGCAGAAGTGGTGGTCGCTGGGCGGCTACTCCTGCCACAACGCGGTGCTCCAGGATCCGGGCTTCCCTGACAGCGCACCCTTCGCCGCGGACTTCCTGGAGGCGATGAGCAACGTCCGCGACTTCTGGCAGGAGCCGACCTACGCCGAACTGCTCCAGGCAATGCAGAAGCGCGTCCATGACTACGTGGTCGCCGATCAGGGCACGGCGCAGGAGGCGCTCGACGACCTGATGGACGACTGGCAGTTCACCTTCGAGTCCGTGGGCAAGCTGTAAGCGGGCCAGGTGCGGGTCCGGGGCTCCGGCGGCGGGTGTCGCCGGGGCCCCGGCCGGCGCGGACGGACAGGGCCGTCACGCGCGGCCCGCCCTCTTAGAGCATCCGGCGCCCGAACGGGCGCAGATAAGATGCTCCAGGTTGTTGAAGATAGGGCAGTTTTTCCGAACTCATGATTCAATCAGTTCGGAAATCGCCCTAGGCGGCGGGGGCGATCCTCTCATGACCGATACCATGCCGGGAACGGCGCGCGGCGAGACCGCGGGCCAGTCGTCGGGCGCGGCCGGCCGCGCGGCGGCGGCCCGGGTCGTCGAGGGTGCCGGCGGGGCGAGCCGGGGCCTGTCCGACCGGGTGCTCGTCTGGCTCTTCGTCGGGCCGACGGTCGCGCTCCTGCTCGCGATCAACATCTTCCCGCTGCTCTGGAACATCTATCTCAGCTTCACGAACTACCGCGCCAACCGGCCGGGCGAAGAGATCCGCTGGATGGGGCTCGCCAACTACGAGCGCCTGCTCGGCAGCGAGGACATCTGGATCAACATGCAGCACACGGCCCATTTCGTGGGCTGGACCATGGCGATCCAGGTCGTGCTCGGCTTCGGCCTCGCCTGGCTGCTGAACCGGCAGTTCAAGGGCCACGGCTTCTGGACGACGGTCATCGTGTTGCCGATGATGCTGTCGCCGGCCGTGGTCGGGCTGTTCTGGACCTACCTGTTCCAGCCGCAGGCCGGTATCTTCAACTACATCGTCAACTTCTTCGTCGGCGCCGGCGACTTCTCGATGATCGGCAGCGTCACCCTGGCGCCGATCGCGATCATCATCGTCGACACCTGGATGTGGACGCCGTTCATCATGCTGATCTGCCTGGCGGGCCTCAGGTCGATCCCCGAATACATTTACGAGGCGGCGGAGGTCGACGGCGCCAGCGCCTGGCGGCAGTTCTGGACCATCACGGTGCCGATGGTCCTGCCGTTCCTGATGCTCGCGGTGCTGTTCCGCTCGATCGAGAACTTCAAGATGTTCGACATGGTGGTCGAGCTGACCTCGGGCGGGCCCGGCTCGACCACGGAGCTCGCCTCGATCAACCTCAAGCGCGAGGCGTTCGAGAAGTGGCGCACGGGCTACAGCGCCGCCTTCGCGGTCATCCTCTTCGTCACGGTGTTCGGCGCGGCCAACATCTACGTCAAGGTCTGGAACAAGGTGAAGGAGCGATGAGCGCCCCCCACGCCACCCGTGACGACAATGCCCGTTCGGTCGTCGAGCCCGGGCCCTTTTCCAAGCGCCTGGCCGCGGTGCTGATCATCACCTACGCGCTGGTCGCGCTGGTGCCGATGGTCTGGATCGGGCTGACGAGCTTCAAGTCGCCGTCCGACGCCATCGCCTATCCGCCCAAGGTCGCCTTCGACCCGACGCTGGAGGGCTACGTCAACGTCTTCACCTCGCGCACGCGCCAGTCCGACGAGTACATGGCGAACCTGCCGCCGCCGGAGACCTGGTACGACGAGCTCGTGCGCGAGCGCAACATGGTCATCACCGGGCCGTCGCGCTTCGCGGACCGGTATCTCAACTCGATCATCATCGGCTTCGGCGCGACCTTCCTGTCGGTCTTCCTCGGGACGCTGGCGGCCTACGCCTTCTCGCGGTTCCGCGTGCCGCTGAAGGACGACCTGATGTTCTTCATCCTGTCGACGCGCATGTTCCCGCCGGTCGCCGTCGCCATCCCGGTCTTCCTGATGTACCGGGAGCTGGGGCTGAGCGACACCCATCTCGGCATGATCCTGCTCTACACGGCGGTCAATCTCAGCCTGTCGGTCTGGCTGCTGAAGGGCTTCATCGACGAGATCCCGCGCGAGTACGAGGAGGCGGCGATGGTCGACGGCTACACGCGCCTGCAGGCCTTCTTCAAGGTGGTGGTGCCGCAGGCGGCGACCGGCATCGCGGCGACGGCCATCTTCTGCCTGATCTTCTCCTGGAACGAGTACAACTTCGCCATCCTGCTGACGAGCGGCACGGCCCAGACCGCGCCGCCCTTTATCCCGCAGATCATCGGCGAGGGCGGGCTCGACTGGCCGGCCGTGGCCGCCGCCGCGACGCTGTTCATGCTGCCGGTGGTGATCTTCACCGTGGTCCTGCGCAAGCACCTGCTGCGCGGCATCACCTTCGGCGCGGTGCGGTCATGAGCGCGCCGGAGGCCGCCACCCGCGACGGGGCGGGGCGGGACGGCGCGGCGCCGGGCGGCACCGGGGGACAGGGCACGGGCGCCGCCCTGGCGGCGGCGGCCGCGCGCCGGCGTGCGCGCTGGCCGCGCTGGCTGCGCCGCGGGCCGCTGGAGAATCTCTGCACCGTCCTGATCCTGCTCGGGACGCTGATGCTGACCCAGCCGCTGGCGCTCCCGCTCTTCGGTTGGTCCTTCCTGGTCATCCTGGCCGGGACGGTCGGCTTCCTGATCGTCAGCCATTTCCCGGATTGAGGGCGCCATGGCCGAAATCCGCATCGACCGGCTGCACAAGGCCTTCGGCGACTTCGTCGCGGTGGTGGAGTCGACCTTCACCATCGAGGACGGGGAGTTCTTCTGCATGCTCGGGCCATCGGGCTGCGGCAAGACGACGACCTTGCGCATCATCGCCGGGCTCGAGCATCCGACCAGCGGGCGCATCCTGCTCGACGGCGAGGACGTGACCGGCCTGCGCGCCGGCGAGCGCGACATCGCCTTCGTCTTCCAGATGTTCGCGCTCTACCCGCACATGAACGTGCGCGCCAATATCGGTTATCCGCTGCGCTCCCAGGGCGCCGGTCGGGCCGAGACGCGCCAGCGGGTCGAGGAGACGGCCCGTCTGCTGCGCATCGAGCATCTGCTCGACCGGCGCGTCTCCTCGCTGCCCGGCGGCGACCGCCAGCGCGTCGCCCTGGGCCGCGCGCTGGTGCGCCGGCCGCGGGCCTTCCTGATGGACGAGCCGCTGGGCACCCTCGACGCCGAGTTCCGCGAGCTGATGCGCGAGGAGTTGCGCCAGCTCCACGACCGGGTCGGGGCGACCTCGGTCTACGTCACCCACGACCAGATCGAGGCCCTGTCCATGGCCGACCGGATCGCCGTCATGCGCGCCGGGGTGATGGAGCAGGTCGGCACGCCGGCGGAGATCTACAACCGGCCGCGCAGCATGTATGTCGCCGGCTTCGTCGGCAGCCCGGCGATGAACTTCCTGGCGGCGCGCGGGCCGGTGGCTCCGGGCGCGGAAACGGTGGCGGTCGACGGAGCGCATGTGCCGCTGCCGTCGCTGGGCGAGGGGCTCGACCACGACGACGGGCAGCTCGGCGTCCGGCCGGAGCATGTCTATCTCGACGACGCCGGCCCGCTGCGCGGCTCGGTCTTCGGGGTCGAGTACATGGGCACGCGCCAGATCCTCACCGTCGACACGAGCGCCGGTCGCCTGCGCGTGCGCGCGCCCAACGACGCCCGAGTGTCGATCGGCGAGACGGTCGGGCTGACCTTCCGGCGCGACGCGCTGATCCTGTTCGACGGGCGCAGCGGCCTGGCGCTCGGCCAGGGGCCGGACGGGCCGGGCGAGGCGGCGGGAGGCGTCCATGTCTGAGATCCGGCTCGACCACGTCACCAAGACCTATGGCGAGACGGTCGCGGTCGAATCCCTCGACCTGACCGTGGCGGACGGGGAGTTCGTCGTCCTGCTCGGGCCCACGGGCGCCGGCAAGACGACGACGCTGCGCCTGATCGCGGGCCTGGTCGCGCCCGACGCGGGGCGGCTGTCGATCGACGGGCGCGACGTGACCCACGCGCCGCCGAATGCGCGCAACACGGCCTTCGTCTTCCAGCAGTACTCGCTCTATCCGCACTACACGGTCTACGACAACCTGGCCTTTCCGCTGCGCGCGCCCGGCCGCAAGCTGAGCCGGGAGGCGATCGACGCCAAGGTGCGCGAGGTCGCGGCGCTCCTGCGCATCGACTCCAAGCTGGGCAACAAGGCGACCCGGCTGTCCGGCGGCGAGATGCAGCGCGTGGCGATCGGCCGGGCGCTGGTGCGCACGCCGGCGGTCTACCTGATGGACGAGCCGCTGTCCTCGCTCGACGCCAAGCTGCGCGAGAGCCTGCGGGTCGAGCTCAAGCGCATCCAGATCGACCTGGGGTCCACGATCCTCTATGTCACCCACGACCAGACCGAGGCCTTGACCCTGGCCGACCGGATCGGCGTCCTGGAGGAGGGGCGGCTGGTCCAGATCGCCGACCCGCGCACCGTCTACGAGCGCCCGGCGACGACCTACGTGGCCAAGCGGCTGGGCTCGCCGCCGGTCAACCTGCTGCCGGCCGGCAGCCTGGGCATTGCCGACGGACCGGCGGCCACGGCCACGATCGGGGTGCGCCCGGAGGACGTGGTGCTGGGCCGCGCGGGGCCGGAGGGCCGGGTGCTCACGGTCGAGCATCTGGGCGCGGAGACGGTGATCCTGGTCGAAGTCGAGGGCCGCCAGGTCCACGCGCTGGCCGGCGCCCACGACGACCACCGGCCCGGCGACACGGTGTCAGTCGGCGCGCTGGTCGACCGGGTGCTGTATTTCGACGGCGCCGGGGCGCGCGTCGCGGGGTCGAGCGCCCCGGTCGACGCGGCCGCCGGCGCCTGAGCCGTCGAGAACCGAGGAGGAAACCGGGGGCCATGACCGCCGAGACCGCCCGACCCGCCGCCGCCGACCCGGCGGCGCTGGCCGCCCGCCTGATCGACGCCGCCGCGGAGGTGGTGATCGCGCACGCCGATCGGCTCACCGAGCTCGACTCGGCGATCGGCGATGGCGACCACGGCCACAACATGAAGCGCGGCTTCCAGGCCATGCGCGAGCAGCGCGACGCCATCGCCGCCGAGCCGCCGGCCAAGGCGCTGCAGCAGGCCGGCATGGCGCTGGTCATGAAGGTCGGCGGCGCCTCCGGCCCGCTCTACGGCTCCTTTCTCATGGGCATGGGCAAGGCCGCGGGGCCGCGGCCGCCGGCCGACCTGGCCCAGTTCGCGGCCCTGGTGCGCGCCGGCGTCGAGGCGGTGGCGAGCCGCGGCAAGTCGAAGGCGGGGGAGAAGACCATGCTCGACGTCCTGATCCCCGTCGCCGACGTGCTGGTAGCCGCCGCGGCGGAGGGCGTCGACGGCGTCGAAGCCGCCGCCCGGGCGCGCAGGGCCGCCGACGACGGACTCGCCGCGACCGAGCCGATGCGCGCCAGCAAGGGCCGGGCCTCGTTCCTGGGCGAGCGCAGCATCGGCCATCTCGACCCGGGCGCGAAGTCGAGCTGCCTGATCGTCCACGCCGCCTGCGACGTGCTCGCCGGCCCGGCCGGGGAGGGCTCGTGATGGCCGGGCAGGGCGAGGGGCGCGTCGGCCTCGTGATCGTCTCCCATTCGCCGGAGATCGCGCGCGGCACGGTCGACATGGTCCGCCAGATGGTCGGCGACGAGGTCGCCATCGCGGCGACGGGCGGCAATGCCGACGGCGGGCTCGGCACCGACGTCGCCCGCATCGTGGCGGCGATCGAGGAGGTCTGGACGCCGAAGGGCGTCGCCGTGCTCGTCGATCTCGGCGGCGCGGAGACCAACAGCGAGATGGCGATCGAGATGCTGGGCGACGACAAGCGCGACACCGTGGCCATCTGCAATGCCCCGCTGGTCGAGGGCGCCGTGATGGCGGCGACCGAGGCGGCGGGTGGGGCCACGCTCCAGCAGGTCCGCGCGACCGCCGAGGAACTCTCCCCCTGAGCTGTCGCGCCGCTCGCGGCGCGGCTCCCGACCCCGACCAAGCGCGCGGGGCGCCGGAACACGGGACGACAGGATCGAGATGAGCGAAGAGGAAACGGCCGAGGGGCGGGTGCTGCTCACCCACGAAGTCGGCCTGCACGCCCGGCCCTCGGTGAAGTTGACCAAGCTCGCCAAGACCTTCGCCGCCAAGGTCGAGGTTCGCGCCGCGGACGCGGAGGCCTGGACCGATGCCAAGAGCATCGTCAAGGTAATGGCCTTGAAGGTGCCCCAGGGTACCGAGCTGGAGTTCCGGGCCGCCGGGGCGGACGCCGATACCGCCGTCGAGCGGCTGGTCAGGCTGGTCGAAGCCGATTTCGAGGAGGGCTCCGGTGACGGCGGAACAGAGGCGGCCGCGTCCTGAACGCCGCCTGACGGGGCAGTCCGCCTCGCCGGGGCTGGCGGCCGGCCGGCTCGTGGTCGACCGGCGCGCGGCGCTGGCCGAGCGCGTGGCCGGGACGCCCGCGGAGGAGCGTGCGGCGCTCGATGCCGCGCTCGCCGCGGCGTCGGAGCGAATCGCCGACCTCGCCGGGGATGCCGACGCCATGGGCGGCGAGATCCTGGAGTTCCAGCTCGCCCTGCTCGAGGACTCGGCGCTGAGCGACCCGGCCTACACCATGATCGACGACGGCGCGCCGGCGCCCGACGCCTGGGCCTCGGCGATCGATGCCCAGATCGATGACTACGAGGCGGCGGGGGACGACTACTTCCGCGCCCGCGCCGACGACCTGCGCGACCTGAAGGACCGCGTGCTGGCGAGGCTCGCCGACGCGGAGGACGGCGATAGAGTGCCGGGGCCCGACTCCATCCTGGTCGCCGCCGATCTGACGCCGTCGCGCTTCCTGGAGATCGACTGGATCCGGTGCCTCGGCGCCGCCGTCGCGTCGGGCAGCGCGTCGAGCCATGTCGCCATGCTGGCCCGGGCGCGCGGCGTGCCGCTGGTCGTCGGGCTCGACGGCGACATCGCCGGTCTGGAGACGGGCGCGCCGGCCCTGCTCGACGCCGTCGACGGCACGCTGACCGTCGATCCGGAGGCGGAGAGCGAGCACGCCTTCGCCGGTCGGCTCGCCGCCGACGAGGCCGCGCGCGCGGAACAGGCCGCCTATCTCGACCGCCCGGCGGCGACCGCGGCCGGCGAGGCGGTGGCGGTGCTCATCAATGTCGACGACCCGGCCCTGCTCGACGCGGTCGACCCGGGCCATTGCGACGGCATCGGCCTGACCCGGACGGAGTTCCTGTTCTACGATCGGGACGGCCGGGAGCGTGACGGGCGGGACCGGGACGGGCGGGACCGGGACGGCCGGGGCGGCGTCGACGGCCTGCCGGACGAGGAGACCCAGTACCGCGCCTATGCCCGGCTCGTCGCCTGGGCCGAGGGACGGCCGGTGACGGTGCGAACGCTCGATGCCGGCGGCGACAAGCCGCTGCCGGGCCTGACCGCCGAGGACGAGGCCGATCCGTTCCTGGGCCTGCGCGGCCTGCGCCTGTCGCTCGCCCGGCCCGACGTCTTCAAGGTCCAGCTCCGAGCCCTGGCGCGGGCGGCGGTCGAGGGCCCGCTCAAGATCATGGTGCCGATGGTCACCGCGCCGGAGGAGATGGCGGAGGCCGCGGCTCTGCTCGACGCCGCCGTGAGCGAGCTGGAGGCCGAGGGCGTAGCCGCCCGCCGGCCGGAGCTCGGCATGATGGTCGAGGTGCCCGCCGCCGCGCTGTCCGTCGACCGGTTCGATGCGGCGTTCTTCTCCATCGGCTCCAACGACCTGGTCCAGTACGTCACCGCGGCCGGCCGCGGAAACCGGCATGTCGCCCGGGTCTACGACCCGCGCCATCCGGCGGTGTTGGAGCTGATCGCGCGCGTCGCCTCCCATGGCCGGGTGGCCGGCGTCGAGGTCAGCCTGTGCGGCGACATGGCGGGCGACCCCGAGCTTCTGGGCCTGTTGCTCGACGCCGGGCTGCGCACCGTCTCGGTCGCGCCGTCGGCGCTCGCCCGCACCAAGGCGGCGATCGCCGCCCATGGCGGGGGCACGGGGTGAGCGGGCCGGGCGATCCGGCCGATCCGCCGGGTCCCGCGACGGAGGATCCGGTCGGCGACTACAAGCGCCTGCTGCGCCGGATCATCGACAGTCGACCCTCCGGCATGCGGGTGCGCATCGCCCAGGCGCTGGGCAAGCACAAGAGCTTCGTCTCCCAGATCACCAACCCGGCCTACGCGGTGCCGCTGCCCGCCCGCCACCTGGAGACGATCTTCGACATCTGCCACTTCTCGCCCGAGGAGCGGGAGCAGTTCCTGGCCGCCTATGCCCGGGCGCATCCGGATACCGCGCGACGCATCGCCCCGCCGGACCGGCCGGCGCGCCCGACCCGCCGGATCGAGATCGACATACCCGACCTGGGCGACGCGACCCTGCAGGCCGAGTTCGAGGACACCCTGCGCCGCTTCGTCACCGGCCTCGCGCGCGTGATGGCCAAGCGGTAGGGGCGGGGCGGTTGCTGCAAAAGGAGAGGCCCCGAAAACGTCTCGACTTTGGACATCGGAGGCTCGATCGTGACCACCAGCTTCCCCTCTCCCGGTGGGAAAGGGCCAGGGTGAGGGGTTGCCGACGGCGGACCACGGCCCTGCCGGCTGCAACCCCTCCCCCCCCCCCGGCCAGACGGCCGCGGGCCCCTCCCTCTCCCTCGGGGAGAGGGATTGCAGTCGGCGGCCTACCGGCCCCAGCGCAGGGCGGCGGTGTGGACCGGGGCGTCCCAGTGGCGGGCGATCTCTTGGTCGAGCTTGGTCAGAGTGATCGAGCAGCCGGCCATGTCGAGGGAGGTGACGTAGTTGCCGACCAGCGATCGGCCGATGCGGAGGCCCTTGCCGTCGAGGATGCGCGCGGCGGCGTCGTACATCAGGTAGAGCTCCATCGCCGGCGTCGCGCCGAAGCCATTGACGAAGAGCAGGAGCTCCGAGCCGGCGTCGAACTTCCGGTCGTCGAGGATGGCGTCGATCATCTCCGCCGCGATGGCGTCGGCTCCGGCCAGCTTGACCCGGCGGCGCCCGGGCTCGCCATGGATGCCGACGCCCATCTCCATCTCGTCCTCGCCCAGCGAGAAGGTCGGCTTGCCGGCGGCGGGGACTGTGCAGCTCGTCAGCGCGACGCCCATGGAGCCGGTCGCCGCGGCGATCCGCTCGCCCAGCGCGCGGCAGGTCTCGAGATCGGCGCCGGCCTCGGCCGCCGCGCCGACCACCTTTTCCGCCACCAGCGTGCCAGCGACGCCGCGCCGCCCGGCGGAGAAGGTGCTCTCCTCCACCGCCACGTCGTCGGTCATCAGGATCGAGGCGGCGCCGTCGACCATGTCGGCCGCCATCTCGAAGTTCATGACGTCGCCGGAGTAGTTCTTGACGATGAAGAGGACGCCCTTGTCCGTCCCGACGGCCTCGGCAGCGGCCATCATCTGGTCGGGCGTCGGCGAGGTGAAGACCTGGCCGGGGCAGGCGGCGTCCAGCATGCCGGGGCCGACGAAGCCCGCGTGCAGCGGCTCGTGCCCGCTGCCGCCGCCGGAGATCAGCGCGACCTTGCCCGAGACCGGCGCGTCGCGGCGGGCGACGAAGGCCGGCTCCGCGTTGACCGTGACCAGGTCGGCGTGCGCCCGGCCGAAGCCGCGCAGGCTCTCGCCCAGGATCGCGTCGACGTCGTTGACGAACTTCTTCATGCCGTTCCTCCCGGTTCGCGAGCCCCGGTCGACCGCGCCGCCCGCGAGCGGCCGGGCCGCCGGCCCGTCTTTGCTCAACTAAACTAAACGCAAGGAGCCGCGCCGGGCAACGACCGGCACGCCGCCCGACGCGCCATCGCGTGCTTTTCGGCGGGCGCCGGTTCGTCGTACGGTTCGCCGTCACGAAGCCGGCCACGCGTCGAGACCGGCGATCAACCGAATTCCCGGGGGAGGGGGCGACCACGATGCGGACCATGAAGGGCCCGGCGATCTTTCTCGCGCAATTCGCGGGCGACGAGCCGCCGTTCAACAGCCTCGATTCGATCGCGGAATGGGCCGCGGGGCTCGGCTTCAAGGGCGTGCAGATCCCGTCCTGGGACGGCCGGCTGTTCGATCTCGCCAAGGCGGCGGACAGCAAGGACTACTGCGACGAGGTCAAGGGCCGGCTGGCCGACAAGGGCGTCGCGCTGACCGAGCTGTCGTGCCATCTCCAGGGCCAGCTCGTCGCGGTTCACCCGGCCTACGACGTGGCCTTCGACGGTTTCGCGCCCGCGTCCGTGCACGGCGACCCGAAGGCGCGCCAGGAATGGGCGGTCGACCAGCTGATGAAGGCGGCCAAGGCCTCGAAGAACCTGGGGCTGAGCGCCTGCGCCGCCTTCACCGGCGCGCTCGCCTGGCCGTACATGTATCCCTGGCCGCAGCGCCCGCCGGGCTTGATCGATACCGCGTTCGACGAGCTGGCGCGGCGCTGGCGCCCGATCCTCGACGCCTTCGACAGCGCCGGCGTCGACCTCTGCTACGAGGTCCATCCGGGCGAGGACGTGCACGACGGCGTGACCTTCGAGATGTTCCTGGAGCGCCTGGACGGGCACTCGCGCTGCAACATCCTCTACGATCCGAGCCACTTCGTACTGCAGCAGCTCGACTATCTCGCCTATATCGACCACTACCACGACCGGATCCGGATGTTCCACGTCAAGGACGCGGAGTTCAATCCGACCGGCAGGCAGGGGGTCTATGGCGGCTTCCAGTCCTGGGTCGACCGGGCCGGGCGGTTCCGCTCGCTGGGCGACGGCCAGGTCGATTTCGGCTCGATCTTCTCCAAGCTGACGGCCTACGACTTCGACGGCTGGGCGGTGATGGAGTGGGAGTGCTGCCTCAAGCATCCCGAGGACGGTGCGCGGGAAGGCGCGCTGTTCATCGACGCCCACCTGATCCGCGTCACCGAGCAGGCCTTCGACGACTTCGCCGGCGCCGGCACGGACGAGGCGGCCAACCGCCGCATGCTGGGCCTGGACCGCTGAGGATCGAGAGGAGAACGCGACAATGGCCATCGAAGGCAGCAAGGGCGCGCCCGTTTCCCGGCGGCTGAGGCTCGGCATGGTCGGCGGTGGGCAGGGCGCCTTCATCGGCGCCGTGCACCGCATCGCCGCCCGGCTCGACGACCGGTGGGAGCTTGTTGCCGGCGCCCTGTCCTCCGACGCGGAGCGGGCGGCGGCCTCGGCGCGGGAGTGCCACATCCCGGCCGAGCGGGCCTATGGCGACTTCCTGGAGATGGCGCGGGCCGAGGCGGCGCGCGAGGACGGCATCGACGCCGTCGCCGTCGTCACGCCGAACCACGTCCATCACAAGGTGGCGGCGGCGTTCCTGGATGCCGGCATCCACGTCATCTGCGACAAGCCGATGACCACCTCGGTCGAGGACGCGGAGGACCTGGTCCGACGGGTCGACGAGTCGGGCCGCGTGTTCGTGCTGACCCACAACTACACCGGCTATCCGATGGTGCGCCAAGCCCGGGCGATGGTCGCGGCGGGGGAGATCGGCCGGATCCGGGTCGTCCAGGTCGAGTATCCGCAGGACTGGCTGACCACGGCGCTGGAGCATTCCGGCCTGAAGCAGGCCGAATGGCGGACCGACCCGGCGCGCTCGGGCCCGGCCGGGTCGACCGGCGACATCGGCACCCACGCCCACAATCTGGCGGCCTTCGTGACCGGGCTCAAGCTCGAGAGCCTGGCCGCGGATATCGACGCCTTCGTGCCCGGCCGGCGGCTCGACGACAACGCGCACGTCCTGCTGCGCTACGCCGGCGGGGCCAAGGGCATGCTGTGGGCGAGCCAGGTCGCGCCCGGCAACGAGAACGGCCTGCGCCTGCGCATCTACGGCGAGACCGGCGGGCTCGAATGGTTCCAGGAGGAGCCGAACACGCTGGTCTTCTCGCCGCATGGCGAGCCGCCGCGCCGGATCACCCGGGGCGGGCCGGGCGCCGGGCCCGAGGCGGGGCGGGCGAGCCGTGTCCCGCCGGGCCATCCCGAGGGCTATCTGGAAGGCTTCGCCCAGATCTACACCGACGCGGCGGAGGCGATCACCGCCCGGCTCGAGGGCCGCGACCCGGATCCGGCGACGGGTCTGCTGCCCGGGGTGCGCGACGGTCTCGACGGCGTGCGCTTCATCTCGGCGGTCGTGGACTCGGCCTCGAAGGATGCCGCCTGGGTACGCCTGAAAGACTAGGCGCGCATAGCGTCGGGGGCGGCCGCCGGGGGCCGAGCGGCCCGATCGATCACGGGCGTTTACACCTCGTTAGCCTCGCGCATGCTTGAACGGAGGGGATGAAGACACGCGGAATTCGGGACTGTGACGGATGACGGCCGAGAACGAGGCTCCGGAGGCGGGCACGGAAGACGAGAAGGTGGGCTGCGAGAGATGCGCGGAAAACGGGAAACGTAAGCTCGATTTTGATTTCGCGATGGCCTTCCAGCCGATCGTGGATCTGCGCGACCGCTCGATCTTCGCCCACGAGGCCCTTGTCCGCGGCGTCAATGGGGAGCCGGCGGGCAGCATCCTCTCTCGCGTCGACGACGGCAATCGCTACGCCTTCGACCAGCTCTGCCGGGTCCGCGCGATCGAGACCTCGACCGGCCTCGGGCTGGCCGAGCGGGTGTCGATCAACTTCCTGCCCAACGCGGTCTACGAGCCCGCCAACTGCATCCGCACGACGATGACCGCCGCGCGGCGCTGCGGCCTGCCGCTCGACCGGATCATCTTCGAGATCACCGAGGGCGAGCGCATCGAGGATCGCGCCCATCTCTCTCGCATCGTCGAGGAGTACCGGCGCCACGGCCTGCAGACGGCCATCGACGATTTCGGCGACGGGCATGCCGGCCTCAATCTCCTGGCCGATCTGCAGCCGGACATCATCAAGCTCGACATGAAGCTGACCCGGAACCTGGACGGCGACCGGGTCCGCCGCGCCATCGTGCGCAGCACCCTCGCGGTGGCCGAGGAGTTCGGCATCACCGTCATCGCCGAGGGGGTGGAGACCCCCGGCGAGCTGGCCGCGCTCGAGGATCTGGGTGTCCACCTGATCCAGGGGTTCCTGTTCGCCCGCCCGGCTTTCGGGCGCCTGGTCCCGGTCGAGGACATCGCCTGGCCGGAGGCCTGAGCCGGGCCGCCGGCCGGATCGGCGGGGCGGTTTCGCGGCCAGCCCGGTCGAAAAGGTCGTTTCCGGACCCGCTGGATCGGCGGACAGCACCCTTCCGACCGGGGCCGGCCTCTTTTCCTCGTTCTCTATAATAGTGTAGCGTTTCGCTTCTCGGCTTAAGGTTGATCGTTGTGGCGCCGGTGCGTGTTCCGGACGCCGCGACCCCGACCGTACGGAGGAGCGGATCATGCCGTCTCGCGCGATGGATCCTGTCACCGCGAGCCCCAAGGCGCCGCCGGCGCGGCGCGAGGCGTGCGAGAGCTTCGTCGACATCCTGCGCTACCGCGCCGCCCACGAGGGCGACCGGCCGGCCCTCGAATTCCTGGAGGACGGCGAGGGCAAGGGCGTGCTCTGGCGCTACCGGGATCTCGCCGCCCATGCGGCGCGGATCGCCGCGGCGCTTTCGGCGCGCGGCCTGGCGGGCGGCCGGGCGGTGCTGCTCTACGAGCCGGGGGCGGAGTATGTCGCGGCCTTCTTCGGCGCGCTGCAGGCCGGCGTGGTCGCCGTGACCTCCTACCCGCCGAGCGGCAGCCGGGCGACCAACCGGGTCTTCGCGATCGTCGAGGACTGCCGGCCGGAAGTGATCCTGACGACGGCGGCGATTCGGGACACCGAGCTGCGCCTGCGCGCCGAGCCCTGGGGGGCGACCGGCGTGGACTGGCTGGCGACGGACGAGCTGGAGATGCCCGACGATCCGGACGCCGTGCCGGTGGTGGGCGATCAGAGCCTCGCCATGCTCCAGTACACCTCCGGCTCCACGGGCCAGCCCAAGGGCGTCATGGTCAGCCACGCCAATCTGATGAGCAACGGCATGGCGGCGCGCGAATGGCTGGGGGTCGATCCCGAGCGCATCGGCGTGAGCTGGCTGCCGCCCTATCACGACATGGGGCTCATGGGTTGCGTGCTTCAGCCGATCTTCGACGGCTTCCCGGTCACGCTCATGGCGCCGATGCATTTCCTGCAGCGGCCGTCGCGCTGGCTGCGCGCCATTTCCGATCGGCGGGCGACGGCGACGGGCGCGCCGAACTTCGCCTTCGACCTGTGCGTCGACCAGGTCGAGGAGGACGAGATGGAGGGCCTGGACCTCTCGAGCCTCGAGGTCGCCTTCTGCGGCGCCGAGCCCGTGCGCAAGCAGACCATGGACCGCTTCGCCGAGCGCTTCGCCGCGCACGGCTTCCGGTATGCCGCGCTCAACCCCTGCTACGGCATGGCCGAGGCGACGCTGATCGTCTCCGGCAAGGCGCGCGGAACGGCGCCGCGCCACCGCTTCATCGACTCTGCGGCGCTCGAGTCCAACCGCGTGGTCGATGTCGATCCCGGGGCGCCCGGTGCCCGGGCCGTGATGAGCTGCGGCGCGGTGGCCGCGGGCGTCGACGTGCGGATCGTCGATCCCGACGACCGCCTCTCGCTCGGCGCCGACGAGGTCGGCGAGATCTGGGTCGCCGGCGGGCACGTGGCGCTCGGCTACTGGCAGAAGGAGGAGGAGACGCGGGAGACCTTCGACGGCCGGATCCAGGGCGATCGGCGGTCCTGGATGCGCACGGGGGATCTGGGGTTCCTCGCCGATGGCGAACTCTACGTCACCGGCCGGATCAAGGACGTCATCATCATCGCCGGGCGCAACCACTATCCCCAGGACATCGAGCTGTCCGCCCAGTCGGCGCACGAGGCGATCCGGCCCAACGGCGTCGCCGCCTTCTCGGTCGAGCCCGCTGAGGGCGAGGGCAGCGAGGACCGACTCGTGATCGTGGCCGAAGTGCGCCGGGCCAAGCCGGGCACGGATTCGGATCCGGCGCGGATTCGCGAGGCGATCGTCGGTGCCGTTACGGCCGCCCACGGCATAGCGCCGGAGGCCGTGCACCTCGGGCCTGTCGGAACGGTGCCTCTCACCACCAGCGGGAAGGTTCAGCGCCGTGCCTGCCGCCAGGGCTATCTGCAAGGGAATCTGCGGCGTTTGGCGGCTGACAAGGGCTGAGGGGTGCTCCCCGGCGCGACCGATTGTTACGCATGTATCGTTTTTAAGTCGTGCATCTTAGTGTACTCACTCTTTTACTGCTTGAATGGTGCAACGCAGCAAGGTATAAAGTAGAGACAAAATTAGTGATGCTCGTTATACGAGTATTCGCCACCCGCGCATGACGGCCGACGGTTCGTGACTTGCGGGTCCCTCCATCGCCGCGAACGGTTCGCGCACGAAGGATAGGGCCCGGTCGGCAGGCGAGCCGAGGCGCCGTGGCGATGCCGCAACGCACGACGGAAGGCCCGATGACATCCACCGCAATCGAAGACCGTGAAGCCGCTTCCGCCTCGTCGGCGGCCGCTTCCGACCCGCTCGAGGCCAAGGCCCGCCTGCAGCGGCGGGTCGCCCTGGTGACCGTCGGCCTGCCAATGGTGGGGACCGTGGCCGCCGTGGCGATCGCCGCCGTCTACGGCATCGGCTGGCTGGAGATCGGCCTCCTCGCGTTCATGTACGTCCTGACGTCGTTCGGCGTCGAGGTCGGCATGCACCGCTTCTTCTCCCACCATGCCTTCAAGGCGGGACCGGTGATGACGACGATCATCGGCGCTCTGGGCTCGATGGGGGCGCAGGGTCCCGTGCTGTTCTGGGCGGCGGTGCACCGCAAGCACCATGCCTTCACCGACCGGCCGGGCGATCCCCATTCGCCCAAGCTGCACGGCAGCGGCCTGATCAACGGCCTGCGCGGCTGGTGGCACGCCCATGTCGGCTGGCTGTTCGTGGTCGACGACACCGACTGGTCGAAATACGTCCCCGATCTGTTCAGGGACCGTCTGATTTTCCAGCTCAACCAGCTCTATGCGGTGTTCGTCCTGGCCGGGCTGGCCCTGCCGGCGGCGCTGGGCGGGCTGATCGCCGGGTCCTGGGCGGGCGCGGGCCTCGGCCTCCTGTGGGGCGGCTTCGTGCGCATCTTCCTGGTCGACCAGTTCACCTGGTCGGTGAACTCCTTCGCCCATCTGTTCGGCCGCCAGCCCCACAACACCCGCAGCAACAGCCGCAACCTCGCCTGGCTGTCGCTGCCGACGATCGGCGGCGGCTGGCACAACAACCATCACGCCTATCCGGCGCTGGCGCGGACCTCGCAGAGCCTCTGGCAGCTCGACCCGGGCGGCTGGTCGATCGAGCTCCTGGCCGCGCTGGGTCTGGTCAGCGATGTCCGCCGGCCCAAGGCGCGGCGAGGCGCCGCGGGATAGGCGCGCCGCCGGCCGGAACGTTTCCCGACTGCACCATCGCCGGGGGCCGCCGGCCCAGCCGTCCGGCCCCCGAGACGAAGAACCGAGGAGGGCGATAATGCCGTCCGACACGACGATCGACGAAACGAGAGCGGGCGCCGCGGCGCCCCGCCCGGCGGACAGGGCGCGAGCGCGCTCCCCGGCTGCCGGCATCGTCAAGGTCAACCAGCAGGGCGCGTTCGCGATCCGCCTCGTGGCCCTCTCGGTGATGCTGGTGCCGTTCGCGGGCTTCGTGGAAGCCGTGCGGCTGACGCTGGTCGGCCAGGTCACGATGACGGCCTGGGTGCTGTTCGCGGTCATGTACTTCATCCACATGGCCGGCGTCAGCATGGGCTTCCATCGCATGGCGGCGCACCTGGCCTTCAAGGCCGGCCGGGCGACCAAGCTCGCGATGCTGATCGCGGGGTCGACCGCAGCCCAGGGCCCACTGCTCTACTGGGTGGCCACCCACCGGCGCCATCACGCCTTCAGCGACCGCGAGGGCGACCCGCACTCGCCGCACCTCAAGGACGGCCCGATGGCCAAGCTGCGCGGCCTGTGGTGGTCGCACATGCCCTGGATGCTGTCGGAGGAGACCTCCTCCTGGGGCCGCTGGGCCAAGGACATCATGGGCGACCGGACGGCGTTCTTCGTCCACCGCACCTATTTCGTCTGGCTGTTCGCCGGGCTGGCGGTTCCCGCCGCGGTGGGCGGCCTGGTCCTGGGCTCCTGGGCCGGGGTCTGGCAGGGCTTCATCTTCGGCGGCCTGGCCCGGATGTTCGTCGCCAACCAGTTCGCCTGGTGCGTCGGCTCGGTCTGCCACATGTTCGGCGGCCGTCCTTTCGACAACCGCGACGAGAGCACCAACAGCTGGTGGGTCGCGGTCTTCACCTTCGGCGAGGGCCTGCAGAACAACCACCATGCCTTTCCCTGGTGGCACCGCCACGGCGTCAAGTGGTTCGAGCCGGACCTGAGCGGCTGGCTGCTCACCGGCATGGGCAAGCTGGGCATCGTCTGGGGTCTGCGCGATCCGAGCCCGACCAAGATCGCCCGCGTACGCCGCAAGATTCCCGGCGCCGCCGCGCCGTCATCCTGACCCGCCCCGAGGGGCGCAGTCGGGACCGGCGGGGTGCCGTTCCCGGCCCTTTTTCGAAGCAAGGAGACACAGATCATGGCTCAAGCAGGCGTTCTCTCCGGTTTCGCCAAGCGTCTCGGCCTCGGTGGCGGCGGCGCCGCGCAGGCCGAGTCCGACACGCTGAGCGAGGCCTACATCAAGAAGTGGCTGGTCGACCGGCTCGCCCAGCACATGAAGGTCGACCCCTCCGAGATCGACCCCGCGAAGTCGTTCGAGTCCTACGGCCTGGACTCGCGCATGGCCGTCCGCGTCGCGGGCGAGCTGGAGAAGGTCGTGGAGCGGCGCCTGTCGCCGGCCCTGCTGTTCGAGAACCCGAATATCGACGCGCTCGCCAAGTACCTGGCCGAGGAAGCGTCCAACGCCGAGGAATCGGCCGAGGACTGAGCCGACTCGCCACCCGGGATCCGAGACGTCACCGGAACCCAAAGGAGACTTCGTCATGTCGTTGTTGTCCGCTCCCCCGAACCAGGACGCCGGCTTCCAGCGCGTCGTCCAGATGATCCAGGACGTGGAGCATCAGAAGCTCGCACAGTCCATTCCGAAGTCGATGTACGAGCCGCGTGTGGTGCGCAGCATGATCGGCTTCCTCGCCAGCTACGCGCTCTACGCCGGCTCCGTCTTCCTCGTGTCGGTCTCGCCGCACTGGGGCCTCTGGATCCCGCTGTGGATCGCCGCCGGCCTGGGCGGCTGGGGCCTGCACTGCATCGCCCATGACTGCGGCCACGGCTCGTTCTCGCGGTCCAAGACCCTGAACAACTGGGTCGGCCACCTTTCGCTGCTGCCGATGATCTATCCGTTCAACGCGTGGAAGCATGTCCACAACATGCATCACGCCGCGACGAACAACATCGAGACGGACACCGACTGGCGCCCGATCGACTGGGAGACCTTCAAGCGCATGCCGCTGAAGGACAAGGCCAAGTACGCGACCAACCGGACCGTGCTGTTCTGGTTCGGCACCGGTCAGTACTGGCTGGAGTCGGGCTTCAAGCCGGGCTTCTTCCCGCAGAAGAAGCAGCGCGCCGAGGTCCGCCGCTCGATCGCCTTCACCCTGGCCGTGTGTGGCGCCTACCTGGCGGCGCTGGCCTGGTTCACCGGCATCGTCGGGCTGCTGATCTACTTCGTCGCGCCGTTCCTGGCGATCCACGTGTGGTTCTCGATCACGACGCTGATGCACCACACAGCCGAGGACCTGCCGTTCCTGACCCGGGCGACCTGGCGGCGCAAGGGCAGCCGGCTGATGACGATCGACTACCACTACCCGCAGTGGCTGCACTTCCTGACGCACAACATCTCGGTCCACACGGCGCACCACGTCGCGCCGGGCATCCCGAGCTACAACCTTCAGGAGGCGACCTCGCTCATCAAGAAGGACTTCCCCGGCTACGTCACCGAGCGGAAGTTCAAGTGGTCGACCCTGTGGCGCGTCGTGGCCAAGTGCCACCTCTACGACCCGCAGACCGGCTACTACGAGTCCTTCTTCGAGGCCATGGCCCGCGACCACGGGCGCTCGCCGACGAAGAAGGCCGCGGCCTGACGCCCCGACGGCGGCCCCGGGCGGGCGCGGCGGTCCCGGTTCGACCGGCCCGCCACCCCGCCGGGGCCGGCCGCCGGGCCGCGACCGGCCCCGCACGGTCCTGACAGGGAAGGTGGAGACATGGCAGTCACCGACACCGAGACGACGCCGGCCCGCCCGGCGCCCGCCGCCGCGCCGGAGGCCGTGCCGCTCAAGCTGCGCGCGATCCGTCTCGGCTATCGCACGCTGGGCGCCGTCGCGCCGGGCTACTGCGGCAAGAAGGCGACGGATCATTTCCTCGGCACCCGCCCGATGGGCGGCAAGACCGACGACACGATGCCGTTGGGCGCCAAGCGCATCAAATTCAAGAACGCGCCGATCGAGCGCGGCTATGTCTGGGGCGAGAAGGGCAATCCGATCGTCCTGCTGGTCCATGGCTGGGGCGCGGACAGCTCCAGCATGTTCGGCATGGCCAAGCCGCTGGTCGAGGCGGGCTACCGCGTGGTCGCCTTCGACGCGCCGGGACACGGCGTTTCCACCGGCGACCACACGACCATGACCGATTTCTCCAATGCGGTCCTGGGCGTGATGAACAGCCTGGGCGACATCGAGGCCGTCATCGCCCATTCGCTCGGCTCGATCGCCACGATCTCCGCCACCGCGCGCCGCGAGGGCCGCGGCCCGAAGCGCGTGGCGCTGGTCTCCGCGCCCTGCACGCTGCCCCGCGTGATGGAGGCATGGGCCGGCTACCTGCACATTTCCAAGCCCGTCTTCCAGGTCATGCGCGAGCAGCTCTGGTCGCGCAACGGCGTGCCGGTGGATCACTGGAACATCGCCGAGCTGGGCAAGGACCTCGACATTCCGGTGCTGCTCGTCCACGACAACGACGACCTGCTCGTCCGGATCGAGGAGGCCGACAAGATCCACGCGGCGCTGAAGAACACGCGCCTGCGCGAGAGCTCGGGCCTCGGGCATCGCCAGATCCTGTTCGACCGTGGCGTGCTCGACGACCTGGTGGCCTTCGTGGCCGGAGCGCGCGACGAGACCGCCGCCGAACCCGCGCCGGCCGTGGCCGAGCCGGGGGTCGAGGCGGGAGCCGAGGGCCGGGTCGCGTGAACGCCGTCATGGCCCGGCGTCCGCCCGTCCGGCGGGCGTCGGCCTTGACGCCGGGGGCGGAGCATGCGACGGGGTCGAAGATGGCTCCCGATGCGCGCGACACCCCCGACGCCGGCGACATTTCGCCGCCCGATCTCGACACCGTCGCGCGGGAATGCGCGTGTCGTCGGGCCCGCATGGCGGCGCGCAAGGTCACACGCAGCTACGACGAGGCGCTGCGCCCGACCGGCCTGAAGGCGACCCAGTTCACGCTGCTGGTCGCCGTGGCCCAGGGATCGGCGTCGTCGATCACGCGGCTCGCCGACTTCCTCGCCATGGAGCGCACGACGCTGACCCGCAACATTCAACTCCTGGAGCGGCGCGGCCTCATCGCGGTCGGGCCGGAGGGGGCGCGGCGGGCGCGCAAGCTGGCGCTGACGGCCGACGGACGCCGCGCGCTCGACGGCGCGCTGCCCTACTGGCGCAAGGCCCAGGAGAGCCTGCGCGCCAATCTGGGCGAGGCCGAGTGGCAGGCCGCCGGCCGCGGGATCGAGGCCTTGCTCGACGGCGCTTGATCTTTTTTCGGACCCTTATAGTGTAGATACACGATATAAAGGCAGCGCGCCGAACGCCGAGGCACCGGCCCGTACCGGGCGGGCGCCGCGCCGCCGAAGACGAAGGAACCCCCGCCGTGGCCACCTCCCCCTCGTCGTCTCAGGCCGATCCGTCCGCCAGGACGCCCGGCGGCTTCTTCGGCCGCATCGTGGCCTGGCGCTGGCCCGTGCTGATCCTGGGCCTGATGGTGATCGCCGCCGGGATCTCCCAGATCCCGCGGTTGGAGAAGGACACCTCGGCCGGCGCCTTCATCGATCCGGAGAACCCGGCTCTGGTCTACCGCGACCGGGTGGAGGAGATCTTCGGACTGCGCGACCCGATCGTCGTCGCCGTGGTCGCCGACGAGGCGGCGCCGGAGGGCGGCGGCGCGGGCGGCGTCTATACGCCGGAGACGCTGCAGCTCGTCGACCGGCTGACGGACCGCCTGCTGGGCCTCGACAACGTCGATCCGGACCGGGTGGTCAGCCTGGCGACGGAATCGACCGTGGTCGGGACCGATATCGGGATGGAAGTCCCGGACTTCTTCGACCCCGTGCCGCAGGACGAGGTCGGCGCGGCGTCGGTGCGCGCCGCGGCCGAGGCCTTCCCGCTCTACCACGGCAACCTGGTCGCCCGCGACGGCCGGGCGACGGTGATCGTCGCCGAGCTGATCGACGAGGACGCGGCGCAAGCCACCTATGACGCCATCCGCGACGTCACCGCCTCGGCCGAGACGCCGCCGGGCGTCACGCTGCACGTTGCGGGCGAGGGGGCGATCGCCGGGTTCCTGTCGACCTATATCGACCGGGACGCGGCGAAGCTGAACCCGCTGGCCGGGCTGATCATCACCGCGGTGCTGTTCGCCGCCTTCCTGACGATCCGCGGCGCCCTGGTGCCCAACCTGATCGTGCTGGCGACGGTCGCGCTGACCCTCGGCCTCATGGCGGCCTCGGGCGTGGCCTTCTACGTCATCACCAACGGGCTGATCGTCTGCCTGATCGGCATCGCGGTGGCCGACTCGGTCCATGTCTTCAGCGAGTACTACGAATCCATCGCCCGGGACCCTGATCGCGACCGCAAGGCGATCGTCGCCGAGGTGATGCGGGAGAAGTGGCGCCCGATCACCTTCACCTCGCTGACGACGATCGCGGGCTTCCTGGCCTTCTGGCCGACCAACGACATGCCGCCGATCCGGTATTTCGGCCTGTATGGCGCGGTCGGCGTGGCGATCGCCTGGGTCTATTCGCTGACCGTGCTGCCGGCGATCCTCGCCATGCTGCCGGCGCGGCCGAGCCGGGCCTTCCGCGGCGACGGCGCGGCGGGACGCCAGGGCGTGCCGGCCCGCGCCATGGGCGCGCTGGGCGGCGCGGTCCTGGCGCGGCCGGGCCTCGTCATCGGGTTCTGGGCGGTCGTCGTCGTGGCCGGCGTCGCCGGCGCCTCCCAGGTCGTCGTCAACGATTCCCGGATCAACAACTTCGAGCCGAGCGAGCCGCTATACCGCGCCGACAAGCGGATCAACGCGGTCATGGACGGCACCTACAACCTGGACGTGGTCATCGAGACCGAGGGCCGGGAAGGCCTGTTCGATCCGGCGGTGCTGCGCGGGATCGAGGATCTCCAGGCCTTCCTGGAGACGCTGCCGCATGTCAACGGCACGACCTCGATCGTCGACTACATCAAGCAGATGAACAAGGCGGTGAACGAGAACCGCGACGCCGCCTACGCGATCCCCGACGACCCGAATCTGATCGCCCAGCTCTTCCTGCTCTACGAGGTTTCGGGCGATCCGACCGACCTGGAGGAGGAGGTCGACTACGAGCGGCGCCGGGCGCTGGTGCGCGCCTATCTCGACACCGGGGAGTACACCAACAACGCGGTGGTGGTCCCGGCGGTCGAGCAGTGGCTGGACGAGAACTTCGACCTGCCGGGCGTGACGGCGACGCCGACCGGGCGGGTCAATGTCGACTACCATTGGATCAACGGCGTCGACGAGGACCACGCGGCGAGCGTCGTCGTCTCGGCCGCCGCCGTGATGGCCATGGCCGGGCTGCTGTTCCGCTCCGCGGTGGCCGGGCTGCTCGCCGGCGCGCCGGTCGTCGTCTCGATCCTGCTGATCTACGCGGTAATGGGCTTCGCCGGGATCTGGCTCGGCGTGGGTACCTCCATGTTCGCCGCCATCGCCATCGGTCTGGGCGTGGACTTCGCGATCCACGCCCTCGACCGCCTGCATCGCCAACTCGAGGAGGGGGGCTCCATGCGCGACGCTCTCGCCCGGCTCTACCCGACGACCGGCCGGGCCCTGTTCTTCAACTTCGCCGCCCTGGTGTTGGGCTTCGGCGTCCTCGTGACGAGCGACGTGCCGCCGCTGGTCAAGTTCGGCGCGCTCGTCGCGGTCGCCGTCTCGACCGCCTTCCTGGCGAGCCTGACGCTGCTGCCGGCGCTGGCGCTCGTCCTGCGTCCGCGCTTCCTGACCGGCGGCGCCGGGGCCTCGACCGGCGGCGGAGTCGCCGCGACGGCCGGCAAGGCGGCGCTGGCTCTCGGCGTCGCCGGCGGTCTCGCCCTCGGCGCGGGCGACACGACGCGGGCCCAGGAGATGCCCTCTGGCGACGCCCTGATGGCGGAGGTCGATGCCCGCGAGGAGGGCGAGCACGCGACGGCGGACATCACGCTCGAGCTCACCGACCGCAGCGGCACGTCCCGGGTCCAGGAGATCCGGTCGTTCCGGAAATACTTCGGGGAGGAGAAGCGCACGGTCCTGTTCTACGAAGAGCCGACGAACGTGCGCGGGACGGCCTTCCTGACCTACGACTACCCCGATCCGTCGGTCGACGACGACCAGTGGCTCTACCTGCCGGCGCTGCGCAAGGTCCGGCGCATCGCGGCGTCGGACCGGGGCGACTACTTCCTCGGCACCGACTTCACCTACGAGGAGATCAAGAAGCAGAACAAGGTGGAGCTGTCGGACTACACCTTCGCCACGACCGGTACCGAGACCGTGAACGGTGTCGAGACCTACGTGGTCGAGGGCACGCCGGTCAGCGACGCAATCGCGGAGGAGATCGGTTACGGCCGCGTGGTCTGGCGCATTGATCCGGAGATCGACATGTCGCTCGTCAGCGACTACTGGGACGTCAACGGCAATCCCCTCAAGACGATCACCAACGAACGGATCGAGGAGATCGACGGCATCTGGACGTCGATGGTGATCCGGGCGGAGAACCACAAGACCGGCCACTCGACCGTCTTCACCAACGCCAATGTCGATTACGAGGAGAGCGTCCCCGACCGCATGTTCGAGCAGCAGATGCTGCGCCGGGGCCTTTGATCCATGGATTCGGATCGCCCCGCCGCGGCCCTGCCGCTGGCCTTCGCCGTCGCCCTGGGCGTCGCCGCGACCGCTTTCTTGCCCACGCCCGCCGCCGCGCAGGGCGCCGAGGGGGAGGGAGCGGGCCCCGGCCCGCTGGAGGCGCTGAACCTCGACATCCGGGGGCTGTGGACCAACGAGATCGCGGTCGAGACCGACGGCGAGGCGCAGAAGTTCGAGACCTCGGTCAGCCCCGAGGTCTCGGCCGACCTGCCGGACGGCTGGCGGCTGACCGGCATCGGCCGGCTGCGCTTCGAGGGGGTCGACCGGCTCGCCCCCGGCCGGCCGTCCCAGGAATTCCGCGCGCCGTGGAGCCGGCGGTTGCAGGTGGGCGACTATCTCGACGCCGAGCTTCGCGAGCTCTATGTCGACGGCTTCGTCGGCGACACGTTCCTGCGGCTGGGCAAGCAGCAGGTGGTCTGGGGCCAGGCCGACGGGCTGCGCGTGCTTGACCAGGTCAATCCCTTCGACTTCCGGGAGTTCGTGCTGCCGGAGTTCGAGGACCGGCGGATCCCGCTGTGGACCGCCAACGCGGAGATCCCGGTCGGCGACGCGCTGCTCCAGGTCCTGTGGATCCCGGACCGGACCTATGACGACGTGCCGGCACCGGGCGCGCCGTTCGCCTTCACCTCGCCGCTGGTTTCGCCGCAGCCCCGCCCGGGTGTGCCGTTCACCATCGCCGAGCCCGACCGGCCGGACGACCTGCTGCTCGACGGCGATGTCGGCGCGCGGGTCACGGCCTTCGTCGACGGATGGGATCTTAGCGCCAACTACCTGTTCCATCACTACGACCAAGCGGTCTATACCCGGCGCCTGACGCCCGGCGGCGTGCGCATCGAGCCGCGCTACGAGCGCTCCCACCTGGTCGGCGGCAGCGCCTCCAACGCCTTCGGTGACGTGACCCTGCGCAGCGAGATCGCGGTCTCGACGAACCGCCATTTCCAGGCGACCGAGCCGGCGGCCGAGGACGGCGTGGCGACCGGGACCGAGCTCGGTTACGTGGTCGGGCTCGATTACACCGGCGTGAGCGACACGCTGATCAGCGGCCAGGTCTTCCAGAGCGCGCTCGTCGCGTATGACGAGGCCATCGTGCGCGATCGCCTGGAGACGCAGGTCACGCTCAAGGTGGAGCAGAATTTCTTCAACGATACGCTGACTTTGGGCGGCCTCCTCATCCATTCTCTCAACGACGCCGACGGAGTCGTTCAGCTCGATCTCGATTATTCCCTGCGCAGCAATGTCCGGCTGAGCGCCGGGGCCGACCTGTTCTATGGCGGCCGCGACGGGCTGTTCGGGGAGTTCCGCGACGCCAGCCGCGTCACCGCCGGCTTCGAGATCGGGTTCTGAGGCCGTGACCGGCAACGACGCGGAGGGCGACAACAGGGCCGGGGCCGGGGTTGGCGTGCTGCCGGCCGAGGACCTGGCGGCGCTCTCGGGGCTCGAATTCCTGCGCGGCGCCATGGCCGGGACCTATCCCCTGCCGCCGATCACCGAGACGATGCCCATGCGCCTGGTCGCGGTGGAGGAGGGGCGGGTGGTCTTCGAGGCCCGGCCGGAGGCCCGCCATCTCAACCCGATCGGGACGATCCACGGCGGCTTCGCGGCGACGGTGCTGGACGGCGCCATGGCCTGCGCCGTGCATTCCCACCTGCCGGCCGGAACCGCCTACACGACGCTCGAGATCAAGATCTCCTACCTGCGCGGCCTGGCGCCGGACAGCGGGCCGTTGACGGCCGAAGCGCGCACGCTCTCTGTCGGTCGGCGCGCCGGCACGGCGGAGGCGCATCTGCGCGACGGCGCCGGCCGGTTGGTGGCCCACGGCACCTCGACCTGCCTGATCTTCCGCGCCGGCTGAGGGCCGGTATCGCGCGCCGCCCGAGCGCCGAACCGAGCGACACCAGCCGACAGACCACCCGATACCGGAGACCGCTGCCGATGCTCCGCCTTTACGGCTTTCCGCGCACCCGCACCTTGCGTGCCCTCTGGACGCTCGAGGAGGTGGAGGCCGATTACGCGTTCGTGCGGGTCGATTTCTTCACCGACCAGCACAAGACACAGCCGTATCTCGGCCTCAACCCTTTGAGCAAGGTACCCACGCTGGTCGACGGCGACCTGGTGCTCACCGAATCCGCGGCCATCTGCACCTATATCGCGGACCGACACCCGGCCACCGGCCTGGCGCCGGAGCCGCGGACGGCCGGGCGCGCGCGCTTCGACCAGTGGTGCTACTTCGTGGCGACGGAGCTGGAGCAGCCGCTCTGGACGATGGCCAAGCATCGCTTCGTCCTGCCGGAGGACAAGCGCGTGCCGGCGATCATGGAGACAGCGGCGTGGGAGTTCGCACGCGCCGTGCCGGTGCTGGAGGCCGGGCTGGGCGGGGGCGATTTCCTGCTGGGTGATCGTCTGACGGTGCCCGATATCCTCGCCGCCCACACGCTGTCCTGGGCGATCGGCAGCGGGGTCGAGATCCCCAGCGCCGCCGTCGACGCCTATGCCCGCCGCCTGCTGGAACGCCCGGCCTTCGCCCGCGCCGAGGCCCGCAAGCCCGACATCGCGTCACCGGCCGAAGCGGCGGAAGCGCCGGCGTGAGGAGAGCGTAGGTCGTCCACGGCCGAAGGCCGTGGGCGACGGCACCGTCATTGCCGTTGCGCATCGCCTTGCGGCGCCGGGCAACCTACCGGACCTCTGTCCGACGACCTTACCGCACGGGCTCGGGCTCATAGAGGGGGGCCTCGTAGGTTTCGCCGTCCCAGGTGAGGACCCGGCCGTCGACGACCAGGTTGCGCAGACCGTTGGTGTAGCCGGCGCCCAGCGCCACGCGCTCGGCCGTGGATTCCAGCACCGGCTCGTAGGCGTTGCCGTCGTAGCGCAGGACGTCGAAGGCGCAGCCCGACTCGCCGCAGAAGGCCCGATCGTTCCAGAGCACCAGCACCTCGGTCTGGTTCGGTCCGCTGCCCGGCCGGCCGTCCAGGTCGACCAGCGCCACCTCGAAGGGCGGGTTGGCGAAGTCGATATTGGCGGGCGCCACCTGCTCGCCGTAGATGCGGTCGAGCCAGCCGTGGAAGGCCTGCGGGATATCGGTCGTCCAGGCAGGCTCCACGGTCTGCGCGGCCGGCGGTACGGGCTTCTCGCCCGGCTTCGGCGGGGCGCCCGTCTGATCCGCGCCGCCGGTGGTCCCGGCGACCCCGGCGGTCGCGGCGGCCAGCGCGCGCTCCGCCGCCCAGAGATCGGCCAGCGCCGGCGCCCGGGTCTCGCGCCGGCCGGCATCGGCCTGGAAGTCGTTGAGCGCGTCGCGTGTCTGCGGGCCCATCACGCCGTCGACCGGGCCGGGATCGAAGCCCAGCTTGTCCAGGCTCGACTGCAGGCGCCGGACCTGGTCGCGGTCGAGGTCCGGGGCCTCCTCGGTCGCCAGATAGATCCCCGCGATCTGGCCGCGCAGGCCGCAGCCGCGCGGCAGGCCGTCCGTCGCCTCGACTTCGGCGTTGTCCTCGAAGAAGCGGATGACGAGGCGCGCGCCATTGGTCGGGTCGGTCCAGGTCAGACGGTCGTCGCGGGCCTCCGCCCGGCCGAAGGCGCCGCAGGTCAGGGGCGGGTTGCGGTTGTAGATGTCGAAGTAGGTGTAGCCGTCGCTGTCGGTCTCGACCAGCATCGTGCCCTGCCAGGATTCCCCGACATAGTCATAGGAGCCGTCCTGGCGCTGGGCGGCGGCCGGATCGGCGCTCGCCAGCAGGCCACCGAGGGCGATTGCGGCGGCGGCGGCAAGGGTCGCGATGGGGGGCGGGACGGGGGAGGCGAAGGCGGTCGGGGCGGCCATGGGTGATCTCCCGGGCTCTTGTTCGGCGGTCGCGCGCCGTCGGGTTCCCGCGCAGCAACGGGATGACGGGCGACGCGGTTGCATCGCACCGGAATCCGACGATATCGCGGCAGGATGATTGCAGTCGCCGAGAATGCCGCGCGCGGTCCCACGCCGCCACCCCCGACCGGCGCGACCATCCCCCGCACGACCACCCCCCGCACGACCATCGACCCCCGCACGACGATCCCCCGCGCGACCATCGAGGAGACACGACCGTGCCGACCTGCCTGATCACCGGCGCCAACCGGGGCCTCGGCCTGGAATTCGCGCGGCAGTACGCCGAGGCGGAGTGGACCGTCATCGCCGGCGTGCGCGACCCGGACAAGGCCGGCGATCTGGCCGCGATCGACGGCGACGTGGCGGTCGCGCCGCTCGACGTCGCCGACGCGGCCTCGGTCGGTATCCTGGCGGAGCGGCTGCGCGGCGTCGGCATCGACCTCCTGATCAATAATGCGGGCGTCGGCGGGCCCTACGACCCGATCGGCGACACCGACTTCGCCGCCTGGCAGCACGTCATGGACACCAACCTCTACGGCGCCATGCGGGTGACGGAGGGTTTCCTCGGACATCTGCGCGCCGGCAGCGGGCGCAAGATCGCGACGATCTCCTCCGGCCTCGCCTCGATCGGCGACAACACCGGCGGCCGCGCGCTCGCCTACCGGACCTCCAAGGCGGCGGTGAACATGGCCATGCGCACCGTCGCCATGGACCTGGCTGGCGAGGGCTTCACCGTCGTCCTGCTGGTGCCGGGCTGGGTGCGCACCGACATGGGCGGCGCCTCGGCCCGCCTGTCGCCGGAGGAGAGCGTCGGGCAGATGAAACGGGTGCTCGACGGCCTGGGCCCGGCCGACAACGGCCGTTTCATCGACCGCGACGGCACCGACTTCCCCTGGTAGAACAGGGGTCCCGGACCACCTTCGCGGGCTAATGCGATTAATAGAGTTGGTGTCCCGATTCACGCTTCGTGCGCTGTCGCGCACTTCGCGATCGGGACACCGGAGGCCGACCGTGCTGCTGACCGAAGACCAGACCCTGATCCGCGACACCGCCCGCCAGTTCGCGCGCGAGCGGCTGTGGCCCGGCGCGGCCGAGCGGGACCGGACCTCGGCGTTTCCGGCCGAGGAGGTGGCGGAGATGGGGCGGCTCGGCTTCCTCGGCATGGTCGTGCCGGAGGAATGGGGCGGCGCCGGCGCCGACGCGATCGCCTACGCGCTCGCCATCGAGGAGGTGGCGGCGGGCGACGGGGCCTGCTCGACCATCATGTCGGTGCACAACTCCGTCGGCTGCGCGCCGATCCTCGCCTTCGGCTCGCCCGAGCAGAAGGAACGCTGGCTCGCGCCCATGGCGCGCGGGGAGGCGCTGGGCGCCTTCTGCCTGACCGAGCCGCAGGCCGGCTCCGACGCCGCGGCGCTGAAGACCCGGGCCCGGCGCGACGGCAACCATTGGGTGCTTTCCGGGACCAAGCAATTCATCACCAACGGCAGGAACGGCCACCTGGCCGTCGTCTTCGCCGTGACCGACCCGGAGGCCGGAAAGAAGGGCATCAGCGCCTTCCTGGTGCCGACGGACACGCCCGGCTATACCGTCGGCCGGGTGGAGAAGAAGCTGGGCCAGCGCTGCTCCGACACCGCCCAGATCGTCCTGGAGGACTGCCGCGTGCCGGCCGACCACATGCTGGGCGAGGAAGGCCAGGGCTATCGCATCGCGCTTTCGAACCTGGAGGGCGGGCGCATCGGCATCGCCGCCCAGGCGGTCGGCATGGCGCGCTCGGCCTACGAGGAGGCGCGGGCCTACGCGCTGGAGCGCACGGCGATGGGCAAGCCGATCGCCGAGCACCAGGCGGTCGCCTTCCGTCTCGCCGACATGGCGACCCGGATCGAGAGCGCGCGCCAGATGGTGCTCCACGCCGCGGCCTTGCGCGACGCCGGTCGGCCCTGCCTGAAGGAGGCGGCGATGGCCAAGCTCCAGGCCAGCGAGATGGCCGAGGCCGTGTGCACCGACGCGATCCAGATCCACGGCGGCTACGGCTACCTGGAGGACTACCCGGTCGAGCGGATCTATCGCGACGTCCGCGTCTGCCAGATCTACGAGGGCACGTCGGATATCCAGCGCCTGATCATCGCGCGGCAGATCCTGGGCGAGGCGTGATCGCGGGGCCCCGGCGCCGGCGGCCTCACGCGATCAACTGTCCGCCATTGACCTCGACGACCTGGCCGGTGACGTAGCCGGACAGCGACGGTGAGGCGAGGTAGAGATAGGTGCCCGCGCAGTCCTCGGCGAGGCCGAGGCGGCCCATGGGGATGGCGCGGGCGGTCGCCTCCAACTTCTCCGGCGTCGAGAAGACCTCGTGAAAATTGGTGTGGATCGTGCCGGGCGAGACCGCGTTGACCCGGATGTTGTCGCCTGCCAGCTCGCGCGCCAGCGACCGGGTCAGGGTCGACACGAAGCCCTTGGCCGAGGCGTAGAAGGCCGAGCCCGGGCTGCCGCCGTTGCGCGCGGCGATCGAGGTGGTCGTGACGATGGAGCCGCCGCCGGCCGCGCGCAGATGGGGCAGGGCGGCGCGGCTCGCCTCCACCACCTGGCGGCAGTTCAGGTCGAAGACCCGGTCGAGCAGGTCGTCGTCGCACTCCTCGAAGGGGCGGCGGGCGACCATGCTGCCGGCGTTGTTGACCAGGACGTCGAGCCCGCCCAGCGCCGAGGCGGCGGCGTCGACCACCGCCGCCGCCGCGCCGCGCTTCGTCAGGTCGCCGGAGCCGGCCTCCACCGTGCCGCCGTCGGCGCGAATCGCCGTCACCAGCGCCTCGGCCGCTTCGGCCCCGCCGTGGTAATGGACGTAGACCCGCGCGCCCGCGTCGGCGAAGGCCCGGCTGACCGCGCCGCCGATGCCGGTCGCCCCGCCGGTGACCAGAACGCGGGCGTCTTTCAGGTCGTCGAACGGGGCCATGACCGTGTCCTCTTCTCGATATCTCGTCGTTTCCGGGCGCATGGCGCCGGTCACGGGGCGCAGCACCTATTGACAGGGCGGGACCCGGCGTGGCGTCTGACGCCGGCGCGCCGGGCGCGCTGATCGGCATTCCTTCACACCGGGAACAGGACCGTGCTGGCCGCCAGCTTCATCATCGACAATCTCGACGCCGTCCGCACCAACTGCGCCAATCGCGGCGTGGCCGTCGACCTGGACCGCTTCGCCGCGCTCGACGCCGAGCGCCGCAAGCTGGAGCACGCCCTGGGCGAGGCGAACGCGGAGGCGAACCGGGTCGCCAAGGAGATTCCCAAGGCCCCGGACGCCGACACCAAACAGGAGCTGATCGCCAAGGGCAAGGCCCTGCGCACCGAGCGCGGCAAGCTGGAGGAGCGCCTGGAGACCGTGCGCGCGGAGGTCGACGAGATCCGCTCGGCGATCCCGAACATGGCCCATCCCGACGCGCCGGTGGGCGAGACCGACGAGGAGAACCTGGAGGTCGCCCGGGGCGCGACGCCGATCCGCGACTTCGGCTTTCCGCCCAAGGATCACCTCGACCTCGCAGAAGCGCTGGACCTGGTCGACATGGAGGCGGGCAGCCGGACCGCCGGCCACGGCTTCTATTTCCTCAAGAACCAAGCCGTCCTGCTGGACATGGCGCTGCAGAGCTACGCCCTGCGCCTGCTGATCGGCGACGGCTTCACGCCCTACACCACGCCCGACCTGGCGCGCGCGGAGGTGCTGGCCGGCACCGGCTTCGTGCCGCGCGGGCCGGAGACACAGATCTACACGATCGAGGACACAGACCTGGGCCTGATCGCGACGTCGGAGATCACGCTGGCCGGGCTGTTCGCCGACCGCATCCTCGACGGCGGCGACCTGCCGGCGCTGGTCGCGGGGATGAGCCACTGCTTCCGCACCGAGGCGGGCGCCCACGGCCGGGCGACGCGCGGGCTCTATCGCGTCCACCAGTTCACCAAGGTGGAGATGTTCGTCGTCTGCCGGCCGGAGGAGAGCGACGGCCTGCACCAGCGCCTGCTCGACCTGGAGAAGGCGATCTTCGACGGCCTCGGCATCCCCTACCGGATCGTCGACACCGCGACCGGCGACCTGGGCGCCTCGGCCTACCGGAAGTACGACCTGGAGGCCTGGATGCCGGGGCGCGGCGACGGCGGCTCCTTCGGCGAGATCACCTCGACCAGCAACTGCACCGACTACCAGGCGCGCCGGCTGGGCATCCGCTATCGCGGGCCGGACGGCAAGGTCGCGGGTCTCGCCCATACGCTCAACGGCACGGCCGTGGCGACAAGCCGGGCGCTGATCGCGCTGTTGGAAAACTACCAGCGGGCCGATGGCGGCATCGACGTGCCGGAGGCACTGCGGCCCTATTGCGGGTTCGAGTCGATCGAGCCCAAGGGCGAGCCGAAGGGCTGAGGGCCAGGGCGGCGCCCGCGGCTCAGGCGACGCGCCGGCCCTCGCGCCAGACCTCGCGGATCACCGGCACGCCGTCGACCGGCCGGACACGGATGACGTCCGCGCGCCGGCCGGGGTCGAGCGTGCCGCGGTCCTCCAGCCCCGCGACGCGGGCCGGATTGGCGGTCACCGTCGCCACGGCCTCGGGCAGGGACCAGCCGATATCCTCTCCCGTCAGTCGAAAGGCGGCCGGCAGCAGGCTGCCCGGTACGTAGTCCGACGCCAGGATGTCGAGCAGCCCCTCCCGCGCCAGCTCGGCGCAGGCGACGTTGCCGCTGTGCGAGCCGCCGCGGATCAGGTTCGGCGCGCCCATCAGCACCGACATGCCGTGATGGCGCGCGGCCGCCGCCGCCGCCCGGGTGGTCGGGAACTCCGCGACCATGAAACCGTCGTCGCGCGCCTCGCGCACGTGATCCTCGGTCTGGTCGTCGTGGCTCGCCATGGCGAGGCCATGGGCGTGGCCCAGCTCGGTCAGCGCGCGGCGGTGCCGGGGGCCGAGCGTGCGCGCGATCTCCTGCTGCTCGGCGACGAAAGTCGCGAACTCGTCCTCGCTCAGCCCCATCATCTCGGTGTAGAGGCGGCGATAGGCGTCGAGATCGGCGAACTGGCGCTGGCCCGGCGAATGGTCCATCAGCGACAGGAACCGGACCATGGGGTCGCCCAGGAACGGGTCGACCAGCGCCATGACGTCGGGATCGGTGATCTCGCAGCGCAGGTGCAGGAAGTGCTCGGCGCGCAGCATGCCGGCCGCCTGGGCGCGGCGCACGCCGTCGATCATCGGGGCGAGCATGCGGGCGCGCTGACGGTCCTTGTCCCGCGCGCCGCCGCCTACCATGGAGACCGCGTCGAAGACGGTCGTGATGCCCGAGCCCGCGACCTGGACGTCATAGGAAACGGCCGCCGCCACCGGATCCCACCAGACGCCGGGGCGGGGATTGAAATGCCGTTCCAGATGGTCGGTGTGCAGGTCGATCAGCCCGGCGATCGCCAGGTCGCCCTCCCAGTCCGCGGCATCGGCGCCGGCCGCCTGCTCCGCCGCCGGCCCGAGCGCCGAGATGCGTCCCTCGGCGAATCCGAGCCCGCCCCGGATCACCGAGTCGCCGGTCACGATCCGGGCATTGGCGATGGTGGCGGGGGTGGCCGCGGTCTCCGGCCGGAGAGGGCTGTCGAGGGTCATCCCTTCGGATAGTCCGGGCCGGGGCCGCGATGCAAGGCCCGCCGGCCGGGTGTCGACGCGGTGCCGGCTGACCGGGGCGGCGAGGCCTGCTAGATTGGCGGCGACGACCGGCAACCGGGCGCCGCGGCGGGGACGCGGCGCACGGCGTGCGTATCCTCGTGGGGGAGGCCGAGCGTGAACCGGATCGACCGCCATCGACCGGATCTGCTGGACAGGCTGCCGGCGAATGTCGCCGTGCTCGACGCGACAGGCGAGATCGTCGCGGTCAATCGCCGCTGGCGTGACTTCGGGATTCGCCATGCCAGTCGCGACCCGACCCTCGGAGTGGGCAGCAATTACCTGGAGGTCTGCGACGCCGCGGCCCGGGCCGGGGCGGAGGACGCGCGCCGAATGGCCGACGGCCTCCGCCGCATCCTGGCGGGCGACGCCGAAGAGCTTCGCTTCGAGTACCCGTGCCGCACGCCCCAGGGGATGGAGTGGTATCTGGCCGTGGCCGGCGGCCTGGGCGGCGATGCGCTCGACGGCCTGGTGGTCATGCATTTCGACGTCACCGCGCGACGCAGCGCCCAGCTCCGCGTCCAGGACCTGCAGGCGGAGCTCGCCCACGCGGCGCGGCTCAGCACGGTGGGCCAGATGGCGACGGAACTCGCCCACGAGATCAACCAGCCGCTGACGGCGGCGGCGGGCTACATCCACGCCGCGCGCGGCCAGCTCCGCGCCGCCGGGATCGAGCAGGGGCCGGCGGTCGACTACCTGGCCAGCGCCGCCGAGCAGATCGACCGGGCCGGCCGGCTGATCCGCGAGCAGCGCCGCTTCGTCGCGCCGCGCCCGTCAGAGCCGGAGGACCTGGAGCCGGCCTCGATGATCTCCGACGCCGTGGCGCTCGCCTCGATCGGCGCGCCCGCCACCGTCGCTCCCGTCGAGATCGAGATCCCCGACCCGCTGCCCGAGTTGCATGTCGACCGGGTCCAGATCCAGCAGGTGATCGTCAACCTGGTCCGCAACGCCATGGAGGCGGCGGCCGCGACGCCGGTCGGCGAGGCGGGGCGCGTCACGGTGCGCGCGGTCCCGGTCGAGGGTGCCGACGGCGTGGTGATCACCGTGATCGACAACGGCCCGGGCTTGCCGGAGGGCGACCGGGATGCCTTGTTCCGGCCGTTTTTCACCACCAAGGCCAAAGGCCTGGGCCTGGGGCTCGCTCTGGCCCGCCGGATCGTCGAGGATCACCGCGGGACGATCGTCGCCGGGCCGGCGCCGGGTGGCGGGGCGCGGTTTTCCGTTCATCTTCCCGCCGCCGCGGAGACGGCTCGATGAGTCCTCAATCCGACGCGCCCCCGCTGATCGCCGTCGTCGACGACGACACGGGCGTGCGCGATTCCCTCTCGGCCCTGCTGGCGGGGGAGGGGTGGCGGGTGCTGGCCTTCGAGAGCGCGGAGGCGCTGCTCGCCTCGCGCGCGGTCGACCGGGCCGCCTGCCTGCTGGTCGATGTCCGGCTGCCGGGCATGGACGGCCTGGCGCTCAACGAGCATCTGCAGGAGCGCGGCCTCGCCGTACCCCTGCTCGTCATCACCGGCCATGGCGACGTGCCCATGGCGGTGGAGGCGATGAAGAACGGGGCGCGCGACTTCATCGAGAAGCCCTTCACCGGCGAGCGCATCGCTACCGCCGTGCGCGAGGCCCTGGCGCAGGACGGGCACGAGACGTTTCCGCCGCCCGAGCCGGTGATCCGCCAGCGCCTGTCGACGCTGACCACCCGCGAGCGCGAGGTCATGCGCCACCTGATCAACGGCGGCACCAACAAGGCCATCGCCCGGCGCCTGGGCATCAGCCACCGCACGGTGGAGATCCACCGGGCCAACCTGATGCGCAAGCTCAAGGCGCGCAACCTGCCCCAGCTCGTCCGCCTCGCGGTGGGCGACGGCGGCCGGCCGCGGGCCTGAGGCCCGGCGGGCCGGCTCCCGTGGCCGCCTTCCGGGGGCCGATCCGGTCAGGCCCGCCGGCGGCGGGCGATCCGGTCGATGCGCCGGGTGGCGAGCGCGGTCAGCGCGATGGCGGCGATGAAGGGCACGATGGCGAACTCGACGCTCGCCTCGCCCAGCGCGCTGGCCTTGACCGAGAAGACGATCAGGGCGACCACGAAGACGTCGAGCATCGACCACCGGCCGAGCGCCGGCAGGCCTTCGACGATCCAGGCCGGCGGCCGGCCGCCCCGGCGCAGCCGCCGCCAGGCGACGAGCGCCGCCAGGATCTTGCCTGCCGGGAACAGGACGGAGAAGGCGAAGACGATGCCGGCGACCAGCCATTCGCCATCGTCGGCCAGCATGGTCATTCCTTCGTAAATTGAGATTCTATCGGTAAAAATAAAAAATTTCTCAACCGTCAGTATCGGCTCGATAATTCCTAGGGCGAGAAGCGCAAGAGCTGATCCCAATGCGATAGGGATCCAACTCTCCGGCGGGCCGTCATCGAGTGTCTTGTTTTGCGTTGCACTGTGTATTGTCGAGAGATCAATAGAGATCTTACCGCGTCGCGTCATGCTCGACTCATTTTGCATACTAATAGTGAGATTTAAAGCGATCAAGTTTTCTATTTTTAAGATGCTCAACGCCTGGAAGTCAATTGGTCCAGCGAGCGGCCACGCTACTGCTGCAGTTCGGCGTATCCCCCCGCACGCTTGACAGGGGTCCGGGGCTGGGCTGCACTGCAACACATTCGTACCTAAGGGATCGTCAGCAGGGAGAAAAGCGGGCTTGTCGGGCGGGCGAAACGGTTCAATTGCGGCGTCGGGCTCGGGGGCGCCGGCGGTTCCCGGGGCCGGGTCCGGGACGGCGCCGATGGTCACGCTCGCCGGCGTGTCCAAGAGCTTCGACGGCGTGGTGGCGGTGGAGGATGCCTCGTTCGAGCTGGCGCGCGGCGCGTTCCTGACGATTCTGGGCCCCTCGGGCTCCGGCAAGACGACGCTGCTGCGCATGATCGCCGGCTTCATCGAGCCCTCCGGCGGCGAGATCACGATCCACGGCCGGCCGGTCAACGCGGTGCCACCGCATGCCCGCTCGATCGGCATGGTGTTCCAGCGCCTGGCGCTCTTTCCGCACATGACGGCGGCGGAGAACGTGGCCTATCCCCTGCGTATGCGCGGCTTCGCCCGGCGCGGGATCGCGGACCGGGTCGAGCGGTTCCTGGACCTGGTCCAGCTCGGCGGGCTGGGCGGCCGGCGCATACACGAGCTCTCCGGCGGCCAGCAGCAGCGCGTCGCGATCGCCCGCGCGCTGGTCTTCGAGCCGGATCTGCTGCTGCTCGACGAGCCGCTGGCCGCACTCGACCGCAAGCTGCGCGAGGACATGCAGCTCGAATTCCGGCGCATCCAGCGCGAGCTGGGCGTGACCACCATCAACGTCACCCACGACCAGCGCGAGGCGCTCGTCATGTCCGACCGGGTGATCGTCATGGATGGCGGGCGCATCCAGCAGGCCGCCTCGCCGGTCGAGGCCTATCGCACGCCCGCCAACCGCTTCGTCGCCGGCTTCATCGGCGTGACGACCTTCCTGCGCGGCACCCTGGTGCGCGGAGCCGACGGGCGGCCCGCGATCCGCGTGGGCGGCGAGACGCTCGCCGGCCGGCCGGCCCCGGAGGCGGAGGCCGCTAGCGACGGCGCGGCCGCGGAGGCGGCGCTGCGCGCCGAGCAGGTCCGCCTGGAGGGAACGGCGGCCGGACTGTCGGCGGCCGACACCGTCGTCGAGGCGGAGGTCGCCGACATCGTCTTCGAGGGGGAACGGGTGGTCTACACGCTGCGCTGCGACGCGCTCGACGGGGCGGAGATCCGCATCTTCGATCCCGATCCGCTGCATCATCCGGCGCGCGCGCCGGGCGAGCGGGTGCGCATCGGCTGGCGCGCGGAGGACCTGACCATCTTCCCCGCCTGATCGGCCGGCGCCCGCGGGTGCCGCCGCAAGCCGTCCCGCCGGGGCGGATACCACGAACTCCCGAATCATCGAGGGGCAGGAGGCAAGGATGACGATCAAGCATATCCCGATTCTGGGCCGGCCGGCGCGCCGGCGGCAGGTACTGTCCGGCGGCGGCAAGGCGGCGCTGGCGCTGGGCGCCGGGGGCCTGCTCGGCCCGGCCGCGCTCTCCCGGATCGCCGCGGCGCAGGATGTGGAGAAGCCCGAGGAGATCATCGTGCGCGCCTGGGGCGGCGTCTGGGTGGCCTCGCTGGAAGAGGGCGTGTCGAACCCCTTCACCGAGGCGACCGGCATCCGCGTGCGCCACGACCTGACCGAGGACAACGAGATCCGGCCGCGTATCTGGGCGGCGGTCGACCAGGGCCGCGTGCCGCCGATCCACATCAACTGGGACACCACGACCAACGCGACGAAGTCCGCCCTGCGCGGCGTGACGGAGGACCTGTCGGACCTCTCCAACCTCGACGCGCTGCTCGATGTGGCCAAGCCCGCGGGCTTCGACGGCTGGCCGATCGTCAACACGTACTCATACGTGTACGTCATGGCGTACAGGGAAGAGGCCTTCCCGGACGGCCCGCCGACCTCGTGGAACGTGATGCTCGAGCCCCGGTTCAAGGGCCGTGTCGCGCTCTACGACGACGGCATCGGTTTCCATCCGGTCTGCCAGGTGCTGGGCGGCGGCTCGGTCGCCGACATCCCGGACAACATGGAGCCGGCCTGGGAGTGGCTTTCGAGGCTGGCCGAGCAGGACCCGCTGCTGGGCGAGGATCCGGACTTCACCAACTGGTTCCAGAACGGCGAGATCGACGTCGCCTGCACCATCATCTCCAACGCCCGCGAGGCGAAGATGAACGGCATCCCGGTCGCCTGGACCGTGCCGGAGGAGGGCGCGAAGGTCGACACCGACGGGATGTGGATCCCGAAGGGCCTGCCGGAAAACGAGCTTTACTGGGCCAAGCAGTACATCGACTTCGCCATCTCGGCGGGAGCGATGCAGACCTGGTGCAACGGCCTCGGCCTGCCGCCGACCCGGCCCGGTCTGGAGCCGCCGGAGGACCTGGTCGGCGATCCGGCCTACCCGACGACGGCGGAGGATTTCGAGCGCCTGATCTCGGTGCCGACGCCGATCCTCGTGGAGCACGAGAGCGACTGGTTCACGCGCTTCAACGAGATCATGCAGGGCTGATCGATGCGGCCGGTCCCGGGGCGCTCGTCCCGGGGCCGGCCGGATATCCCCGGCCGCGAAACATTCCTGTAGGTTGCCCACCGCGCAGCGGTGCGCAACGGCATCGCTCGCGCGGTCGCGCACGGTCTTCGGCCGTGGACGACCTACGGGTGACGAACGTTCCTCTTCCTCGGGAGACCCGATGACCGCCGAGGCCGCCCCCGCGCCCCGTCCCGCGCCGGACCGATCGCCGGGCCTGCGCCTGCTCTTCGCGCTGGAGGCGGGACGGGCGGCCGTGTTCGGGCGAATGCCGAAGTCTCTCACGCCGTATGTCTTTCTCCTGCCGGCCGCGCTGCTGATCGGGCTGCTGGTCGCCGGCATGGCCTACATGGTCGACCAGAGCTTCCGCGAGCTCGACCGGGCGACCTTCCGCCTGGCCGAGGAATGGTCGCTGGGCAACTACGCCACGATTCTCGACCGCCTGGTCTACTGGAAGATCATCGGCCGCACGGTGCTGGCCGCCGTGGTCGTCACCGCCGGCGCGCTGGTCCTGGCGCTGCCCTATGCCTACGCCATGGTGCGCACCGACAGCGCGCGGGTGCGCAAGGCGCTGCTGATCGGGCTGTTCCTGCCCTTCTTCATCGGTCAGGTCGTGCGCGCCTATGGCTGGCTGATCGTGCTCGGCAACCAGGGGCTGGTGAACGCCACTCTGGGCGCGGTCGGGATCGAGCCGGTCAAAATCATCTACACCTATCCGGCCGTGCTGATCGGCCTGGTCCAGTACATGCTGCCCTTCGCGGTCCTGATGCTGGCCCCCGCGGTCACGGCGATCCCGCGCGAGGTCGAGCTCGCCTCCCAGAGCCTCGGCGCGCGCTGGCCGTCAACCCTGCGCCACGTCATCCTGCCCATGGCCAAGCCCGGGCTGGTGGCGGCCGGCGTCGTGGTCTTCACCCTGACCATCACCGATTTCGCGATGCCGGAGATCATGGGCGGCGGCAGCAACGACTTCATCGCCTCGGCGATCTACGACGGCTTCTTCGCCGTGGCCGATGCCGGACTCGGCTCGGCGCTCGCCGTTATCCTGGTGATGCTGGCGAGCCTGCTGGTCGGCGTCATCTTCTCGCTCGTCGGCGTCGGCACGTTGGGCTACCGGCAGAGGAGGGCGGCATGAGCGGGTCGCGCTCCCTCAAGCTGACGGTCTGGGCGCTGGTCTGGTTCGACCTGATCTTCCTGGCGGTGCCGACGGTGATCATCCTGATCGCGTCGTTCACGGCGTCCGAGATCATTCGCTTCCCGCCCGAGGGGCTGTCGCTTCGCTGGTACGAATCGATCCTGGTCGAGGGCGGCTTCCGCGAGGCGTTCTGGCGCAGCTTCGTGGTCTCGGTGATCTGCACCGCGCTCGCCGTGCCGATCGGCACGCTGGCCGCGATCGCCCTGGCGCGCTACCGCCTGGCCTTCGCGACGACCATCCAGATCTACCTGCTGCTGCCGTTCACGATCCCGCTGATCGTCTCGGGCCTCGGCCTCATGCTGGTGTTCGGCGAGGCCCGGGTGCTGGGAAACCTCTGGCCGGTCGGCGTTGCCACCTGCGCGATCAACATCCCGTTCATGATCTGGTCCGTCGGCTCCAGCGTGAACGCGCTCGACCCGGATCTGGAGCACGCCGCGGCGAATTGCGGCGCGCCGCCGCTGCTGACCTTCGCTACGGTGACCCTGCCGGCGGTGGCGCCCGGGGTGATCACCGGGGCGCTGCTGATGTTCATCCTGGCGTTCAACGAGTTCATCGTCAGCCTGATGCTGGTCGACGCCCGGATCGTCACGCTGCCCGTGCTGATCTACAACTCCATCCGATCGGTGATCACGCCCGACCTTGCCGCCGTCTCGGTGGTCTATATCCTCGTGGCCTTCATCGCGATCCGGGTGCTCGACCGGCTGGTCGGCCTCGAGATCTTCCTGAAGTCGCGCTGACCCGTTACCCGGAGCCCGTGCCATGAGCTCGGAGATCAATCTTCACGTCCTCGACGCCCTCTCTCCCGACGACCGGGCGCGGCTGATGGTCCGCACCGAGGCCGACCTGTCGAAATACGCCGATCCCGTCGCCCGGATCATCGAGGCGGTCCGCACCGAGGGCGACGCCGCGCTCGCCCGCTTCGCGCGGGAGTTCGACAAGTCGCCGGTCGATGCCGACGCCATCGCGGCGACCGAGGCGGATTTCGAGCGCGCCTTCGACAGCCTGGAGCCGGAGGTCGTCGCCGCGATCGAGTTCGCGGTCGGCAACATCCGCGCCTTCCACGAAGACCAGATGCCCGAGCGGATGTGGCTGGAGGAGACGCAGCCCGGCGCCTATGCCGGGGAACGCTGGTCGCCGATCCCCTCGGTCGCGTGCTATGTCCCGCGCGGCAAGGGCTCCTTCCCGTCGGTCGTCATGATGACCACGATCCCGGCCGTCGTCGCCGGCGTGCCGGACATCGCCGTCATCACCCCGCCGGGCCCGGACGGCGAGGTCGACGACGCGACGCTGGTCGCCGCCAAGCTCGCCGGCGTCACCAATGTCTACAAGTGCGGCGGCGCCCAGGGCGTGGCCGCCGTCGCCTACGGCACCGAGACGGTGCCGCGCTGCCGCAAGATCGTCGGGCCGGGCAGCCCCTGGGTGCTGGCCGCCAAGGCGCAGCTCGCCCACCGCATCGACACCGGCACCCCGGCGGGACCGAGCGAGTCGATCGTGCTGGCCGACGCGACGGCCAACCCGGCGATCGCCGCGCTCGACCTGATCATCGAGTCCGAGCACGGGCCCGACAGCTCGGCCTATCTGGTCACCGACAGCCGCGAGGTGGCCGAGGCCGCGCGCGCGGCGATCCCCGAATACTGGGCCCAGATGGGCGAGCAGCGGGTCGGCTTCTCCAAGGCGGTGCTGGGCGGGGAGCGCGGCGGCATCGTGCTGGCGCCGGACTTCGCGGCCGCGGTCGCCTTCGTCAACGACTACGCGCCCGAGCATCTGGAGATCCTGGGCGCCGAGCCCTTCGCCCATCTGGGCAAGATCGAGCACGCGGGCGAGGTGCTGCTGGGCGAGAACACGCCGATCACGCTCGGCAACTTCGTGCTCGGCCCCAACGCTGTCCTGCCGACCGGCGGCAACGCGCGGACCTATTCGCCACTGTCGGTGTTCGACTGCCTCAAGCGCATCGGCATCGGCTACGTCACGGCGGAGGGCTACCGCCTGCTGGCACCCCACGCGCGCACGCTGGCGCTCTACGAAGGCTTCGACGGCCACGCCAACGCCCTGTCGGAGACGCGCGAGCGCGCCAAGGCCGGCAAGATCGGCCGCCCGGTGAGCGCCGGCTGAGGGGGAGACGGATCATGCGCGCGGCACGGCTTCACGGCATCGAGGACATCCGGGTCGAGGACGTGCCCGCGCCGCCGCCGCCCGGGCCGGGCCAGGTGGCAATCGCCGTCGAGGCGGCGGGGATCTGCGGCTCGGACCTGCACAACTACCGCACGGGGCAGTGGTTCGCGCATCTGCCGGTGACGCCGGGGCACGAGTTCGCCGGGCGCGTCGCGGCGGTGGGCCCTGGCGTCGCGGGGCTGCGGGAGGGCGACCGGGTCGTCGCCGACTCCCGCGTCTCCTGCGGCGTCTGCCAGGCCTGTCGGGATGGCCGGCCCAACGCCTGCGCCGCGATCGGCTTCGTCGGCGAGGTCTGCGACGGCGGCTTCGCCCCGCTGGCCGTGCTGCCGGCGAGCGCCGTCCTGAAGGTCGAGGGCGCGCTGGCGCCGGAGATCGCGGCGCTGTCGGAGCCGCTGGGCGTCGCTCTGCACACGCTGGCCCGGCTCGGCCCCGAGCGCGACCGGCCGATCCTGATCGCCGGCGCCGGGCCGATCGGCGGGCTCTGCGCCATCGCGGCGGCGGGGCAGGGCTACGGCCCGCTCTTCGTCGTCGACCGCAACGGGGAGAGGCGCGACCTCGTCTGCCGGCTCTCGGGCGCGACGCCGCTCGCTCTCGAGGCCGAGGCGGTGGCAGAAGCGATCCCGGGCGGCCCGGCCCTGGCGATCGAGGCGACGGGCAGCGGCGCGGTGGTCGAGGCGTTGGCCGGCGTCATGGCGGCGGGCGGGCGCATGGCGCTTGTCGGCCTGTTCCACGGCACCCAGGCGGTCGACCTCAACCGGGTCGTCGAACGGGAACTGACCCTGACCGGCGCCAGCGTCTATACCGACGAGCAGGCGCGTGCCCTCGATCTGCTGCCGGACCTGGCCGACCGGCTGGCGCCGGCGCTGTCGACCGGTCACGGCATCGAGGCGGTCCCGGACCTCTATGCCGAACTGATCGGTGGCCGGGCGGGCTACCTCAAGGCCGTGCTGTCCCCCTGACGGGGCGTTCCCGGCCTCTCAGAGCGCCGCCATCGTGCCGCCGTCGATATAGAGGATCTGGCCGGTGACATAGGCCGAGGCGTCGCTGGCGAGAAAGACCGTCGCCCCGATCAGATCGTCGAGCCGGCCGAAGCGGCGCTGGGGAATCTTGGCCAGCATGGTCGTCTGCCACGCTTCGTCGCGGTAGAAGGTCTCCGTCAGCGCGGTCCGGAAATAACCGGGCCCGAGGGCGTTCACCCGGATGCCGTCGCCCGCCCATTCGGCCGCGAGCGCCCGGGTCATGCCGACGATCCCGGTCTTCGAGGAGCCGTAGGGCACGGCCGTCGGCACGCCGGCCCCGGAGGTCAGCGATCCGAGGTTGATCACCGCACCACCGTCGCGCGCGACCATCAGCGGATGGGCCGCCCGGGCGCAGAAGAAGGCGCCCTTGAGGTTGGTGTCGAGGATGCGGTCCCACAGCGCCTCGTCGACGTCGACGGACGGGCTGACCTGCTCGACGCCCGCGTTGTTGACGAGGATGTCCAGGCCGCCGTCGCGAGCCCGGATCTCGGCGAAGGCGGCCTCGATGGCGGCGAGGTCGGTGACGTCGAGCGCCAGCGTGCGGGCGGACCGGCCCTGGGCCTCGACGGCCGCCGCGGTCTCCGCCAGATCCCCGGCCGAGCGTGCGGCAAGCCACAGATCCGCGCCCGCATGGGCGAGCCCGACCGCCAGCGCGCGGCCGATGCCCCGGCTGGCGCCGGTCACCAGGGCCGTGCGCCCGGCCAGCGAGAATGTCGGAAAAGTCAGGTGCTTCATCGCCGCCGCGCTCCGTTCCTGCCGCCGTATGGCCTTCGGCGGGAGAGTGCCGGAGGCGGCCGGCGAGGGAAAGGCGCGGAAGGCCAGGGTCAGGGTGTGCTGTCACCGCCCGCGTCCCCGGCGTCCTCCTCCTCAGCTTCCTCGGCCTCGGGATCGTCATCGCGGCGCAGGTCCAGGATGAGGGAGTCGGGGATCACGTCCTCCGCCGACAGGCTGTTGTCGCCGCGCAGTGTCGCCGGAACCTCGTCGTCGGGCCCGCAGGAGGGGCGCAGGATGCCGCAATCCCAGCGCCAGCCGGAGGAGGGCGAGGCGGACAGCGACCCGCCCCGCTCGAATCGGCATTCGCAAAGTTTGCCCGCGATGCACTGGACGACGCCCGCCCGGTCCTCCCGGCAGGCATAGGGGGGCTCGCTGCCGGTCTGCCCGGCGGCGGGGTCGGCGAGGGCTGGCCCGATCAGGGCGGCGAGGGCGAGCAGGGGGACGAGGCGTCGCATGCCGGGAGCGCCTTTCGAGCCAGGGCGGAGTCCGGGCGTCAGGATGGCCCGGCACCGGCAAAGCAAGCGTAAACGCCAAAGCCCCACGTAGGTCGCTCACGGTCGAAGGCCGTGCGCGACGGCACGGACGGAACCGTTGCGCTGCGCCCTTCATCTCTGGGCAACCTACTCCGCGGGTCGGATGAAAAAAGCCCGCCCCCGGGATCGGGGGGCGGGCGTCCTCGGAGCATCGCGTCGCGGCCGGCCGTCAGGCCGCTTGGTGCAGGCCGGCATCGTTTGCGCCCTTGGCGCCGGGCGGCGGCATCGAGGCCGCACGGGTCAGGCCCTTGACGGCCTTCTGCAGCTTCTCGAAAGCGCGGACCTCGATCTGGCGCACCCGCTCCCGGCTTACGCCGTAGTGCTGGCTCAGCGCCTCCAACGTCTGCGGCTCTTCGGCGAGCCGCCGCTCGGAGAGAATGTGCCGCTCGCGCTCGTTGAGGGCGTGCATCGCCTCGGCCAGCAGCTCCCGCCGGTGGCTCATCTCCTCGAGATCGGAGACGAGAACCTCCTGGTTGGGACGCTCGTCGACCAGCCAGTCCTGCCATTCGCCGTCGCCGTCGACCCGCAGCGGGGCGTTGAGCGACTGGTCGCTCGCGCTCATCCGCTCGTTCATGATGATGACGTCGTGCTCGGGCACGCCCAGCCGCTCGGCGATGGTGGTCACCATCTCCGGCGTCAGCGAGCCTTCCTCGAGCGCGCGCAGGCGGTTCTTGAGCGTGCGCAGGTTGAAGAACAGCTTCTTCTGCGACGCGGTGGTGCCGGTCTTTACCAGCGACCAGCTGTGCAGGATGTGTTCCTGGATCGCGGCGCGGATCCACCACATCGCGTAGGTCGCGAAGCGGAAGCCGCGGTCCGGATCGAATTTCTCGAGCGCCTGCGAGAGGCCGACATTGCCCTCCGCGATCAGGTCGCGCAGGGGCAGGCCGTAGCCGGAGAAGCCGCGCGCTATCTTCACCACCAGGCGCAGATGGCTGCCCGCGAGCTGCTCGGCCGCCTCCCGGTCGCCGTGGTCGCGCCAGAGCCGGGCGAGGCGCTGCTCTTCCTCGACGCTCAGCATGGGGAACCGCTTGGTCTCCTCCAAATACCGCGTCAGGTCGTCCGCCGAATGATACAGGGCCGGATTGGGGCTCATCGTTCCTCCTATCGTCCCGATCGGCGCGATCCGTCGCCGCCTCGCGGATCGAGCGCGGCGATCTCGACAACATCAACGGGACAAGGACCCCCAGGGTTCCCCCTCGGCGACGAGCGGGGACACCTTCTCGGGGGCGGTCGCGTCCGGTGTCGGGATAGCAAAGATTTAGGAACAAACTTGCAACGTTTCAAGGGGCGCGCGGCGGCGTCAGGAGCGGTCCGGTCGCCCGGACCCGGTACGTAGTGATGCGTATTTACCTGTCTTCCGAGCCCTCTTAGCTTGGTTTGAAGCAAGGCGCTCGGCCGTCGATCAACTCCCCCGGCAGATCGCGGTTTGCTTGGCGACCGGATGAACCCCGGCGCAGATGCGATCCACGAACCGCGAACGGAGGGGAGCTCGCGACGGCCACGCGCGGCGCGGGTCCTTCGTACCTGGTGGTCCGCAGGCTATGAGGAGGAAGGCCCGATGGCTGTGACGAATGTCACCATCCGGATGAGCGGCGAGCGATGTGGCGACCTGATTTCGCTGGGCGGGCACTACCTCTTCTACACGACGCACAGGGACCTGCTGCTCCTGGATGGCGCGCGCTTCGACACGCCGGCCGAAGCGCGCGGCGTGATCGGCCGCGCGCTGGCCGAGCGCAATCGGGCGCCGGGGCGCGGCATCGCGGCGGTCCCGACGGACAGGCTGAGCGCCTGACCGCGACCGTGCCTCCGATCGCTTCGGTCCCTCCGGCTCCCGGTGTCTTCATGTCCGTTCCCGATCCTCTGCCGCATTCTCTGCCGCGCGATCCCGAAGGTCGCCCCCGCGATGCGGAAGGGGCGCGACGGCACCCGACCTTCTCGACCGACGAGCGCGCGGCGATCGCCGCGCTGTCGCGGCGAATGGGCTTCCCGCTGCGCGCTCGCCGCGGCCCCGACGGCGCCATGCTGTGCCTGACCTCGCGGGAGATCGGGCAGCCCGTCTACGCCGTCGCCAAGGACGGGCAGGGGCGCTACCGCGTGCATGCGGCCGATGGCCGCGTGCTGGTGACGAGCGCCCGCTTCGAGGACGTGACCCGGTTCTTCGGCGTCGATCCGCGCATCGACGCCGACGATCCCGCTCTCGACGCCGAACAGCGCTTCGGCGTCCATGAACGTGCCGTCGAGTGCCGGGGGGAACACTCGGCGCGCACGCGCCCCTGACGGTCGGATCCCGCAGCCCGGCCGTCAGGGGCTCTTCTTCGGCCGCGGCCGGCCCCGGCGCCTGAAGCCCGGGGCCGGCGCGGCCCTTTCTCCCCCTCCCGAGATTCCGCCGCGGACCCACCTCCGCCCGCGACCGTCGAGGCAGCGGTCGTCATGCGGACCGATCCGGACAACTCGATCGTACTCGCATCGACAGCGTCGTTGACACGCTCCACTTCAATCTTAACGGGATAAAAATCCCTTCGCTCCATATTACCGTGTACAGGCGCGTCGGTCGGGCGCGCCGCCGATGCCGGAACGGAAGGGAGCGCCGCGTGACGTCGACCGCGACCTCGACTGCCGCCACGTCCAACGCCGCCACGTCCAACAAGAACATCTTCGAGCGCTACGACATCGTGCTGCCGATGACCCGGGGCGTGATCGACCGCGAACTCGTCCATCTGACCGATATCGGCGCGATCCCGTCGCGGATCCTGCTCTACCGCACGACCGATGCCGATGGCGACGACACTTATGTCGTCGCGGAATCCGCGGCGGATCGGCCGGACGACGTGGCTCGTATCGATGCCGTGGCCTATCCGGGCATCGACATCGTCGAGGACGGCACGACGCTCCGTTTCGTCCTGCGCTTCACGCGCGGCACGCTGCACTACTACTACGTCACCGGCGAGCCGCCGGAGATCGTCTGGGCCGATGCCGACATGGCCGGCTGGACCTATGCGCTGACCGTCAACATGGACATCGCCACGGTCGCCGATCCGGACAGCGAGGCGACGAGCGACGCGGTCAGGCAGCAGCTCACCGACTTCACGGACGCCGATTTCCGGGTCGGCAAGCTGATGCTCGATTTCACCTCGACCGACCTGCTCGACTACGTCCCCGACGGCACGGCGGTGGGCGAGGCGGGGTCGGCCGCGCTCGACGTCTTCGCGGCCATGATGAAGGGCTATCTGACCTTCGTCACGGCCGACCCGGCCGCGCATCCCTACATTCTGGGCTATTCGGTCACGGCGAGCGACGACAGCGCGTACCCCGAAGGCATCACGGTGCCCCTGTCGCTCGAGCCCTGCGCGACGACCTTCGACTGCAAGGCCGACAAGGCCGATCCGGATCTCGCCACGCTGGACTATCTTCTGGTGACCCGCCACGGCTACGGAAAGCTGCCGTCGGGGGCGCCGCCGCGGGTGCCGAGCAAGTGGGTCTCGGCCAGCGACGGCTGCGACGCCCAGATGATCTTCCGCCCGGAGATCCTGGTCGAGCGCCTGATCGTCGAGCCGATCTTCGATCAGATCCGCGCTGTCTACGACGCCATCAAGCACGAGGTGAACACGTCGCGCGGTAATGACTACGACGCTGCCAAGAAAACCACCGGCTCCGGCTTCCATTTCGTCATTAGCGATGACAAAAGCGGCAAGAACGAATATGTCAACGAGTTCTATGTCGACTTCAAGAACGAGGGAGACACGGCCAAGATTGTTTTCCGAGACGGATATATCAAGGTCTTCAAGAAAAAAGTAAAAAAGAATGCGTGCTTTGGCGTAGAGGACGCGAAGGTCGACTGTACATATAAGATGAAATGGAGCGGAACGGTTGCGCTTTCCGCCTCCAAGAAGGACGGTGTTCCGATAATCGAGATAAGCGAGGATTTCGAATACTCGGATGATCAACATACGAACAAGAACGACTGCGCCAAGAGCCTGGACGCCATCGCCGATTTCGTCGGTGACATGACCGGGATGTTCACGGACATCGCCAGCCAAATCGGCCTGGATATCGATGTCGGGGCCCTGCTCGACCAGGCGATCGGCGTCGCCTATCCGCAGATCGGCTCGCTCGGCGCGATGGTCTCCGGCCTGAACCGGACCGTCGCGACCTCGATCATCCTGCCCGGCGGCGGGACCTACTTCTTCAAGGCGCCCCGGCTCGATGCCGACGGCACGTTGACGCTGCTGCTCACCTACAAGTCCGCGACCTGAGCGGCCTCTTCTTTCTCCGTTCTCGACCGCGCCGCGCGCCCGAGCCCTCGGATCCGCATCGTCACAGGAGCCGGCCCATGGCCGACACCCGGTCCGCCGCAACCGTCTCGCGCAGCGCCGCGGGCGGCGACGTCGTCACTCTCGCCGCGACCGATCCGGCCGCCGACGAGACCGCGACCGTCACGCTGACGATCGACAGCGCGCTGATGAACAACCAGCAGCGACTGGCGCCGATCGACCCGACGGGCGCGAGCGCGGTGGTCGAGGATGCGGCCGGGCGCGCCATGATCTTCTCGATCGGCAATGACGGCCGGTTCTATCTCACCCGTTTCACCGGCGACACGGAGACGGGCTGGCGCGTCACCGACCTTCAGGCGGGCTTCGGCAAGGCGGTCGACGCGGCGGTGGCCTTCGACGTGTCGCAGGATTCGGCCGGCCGGATCAGCCTCGCCGTCGCCTTCGCGCGGGCCGAAGGCGACGGGGCGGGTACGGCCGTCTTCGTCGCCTATCTGCTGGGCGACGGCGAGGGGCAGACCGACTGGACCGCGCTCGCCGAAGTGGCGCGGCCCGTGACCGGCCTCGCCGACGGTTTCGCCGCCGAGCGCCTGCGCGTCGGCTCCTCGGAGGACGGCGCCGCCCCGCTGGTGGTCGTCGCCGGCGCCAAGGGGGCGGGAAAGGACTGGTACCTGCTGCGCGGCGGCGCCGAGGCCGAAAGGCTGGCCTTCCCGGAGGACGTCGACCCGGGGGGCGACAGCCTGCTCGACATCTCCCTCGGCTACGCCTTCGGCCAGCGGGGGATCTGGTTCCTCTACCGGATCGGGGATTCGGTCACCCTCGAATGCACGACGCTCGCCGACGACCGGCTCGGGTCGATGACCTACGACTACAGCCCCGGCAATGCCAGCTTTCCCGAGGCCCTGTCGGACCTGACCTACACCTGCATCGCCACGCCGACCCCGGCCGCCGCGACGATGACGGGGCCGTCGCTGTGTTCTGACATCTATATCGGAGCGGCGGAGGGGATCTTCGTCATCCCCGGCGCCCGCGCCGGCGCCCTGGCGCCGGTGGCGACCGCGGCGAAGGATGTCCACGAGATCCGCGCGACCGAGGACGGGGACGGCGTCTCGCTCTGGGCCATGGCGGCGCCGGCGACGGTCCACTACGTGCGCGGCCGGCGGGGCGACGGGCTCGCCTGGGACAAGCCGGTCGTCATGAGCACGGACACGGTGCACATCGCGCCCCTGCGCTCGCGCGGGCGCGCGGCGGACGAGGCCTTCCTTGTGCGCCAGGGCGACATCGTCACCCATGTCACGCGCGACGCCGGCAACGGCGCCTGGCGCCGCCGCGACCTGGTACTGCCCGCCTCCTCCGAATACGTCGTCGATGCCAAATCGTTCACGACCCATGTCAATTTGGTCGACGAGAACCGCTACGCGCTCGGCGGCCGGACGGTGAAGGTCCGGGCCGGCGACTGGGTTCATGTCCTGATCAACGGCGTGACCTACGGCCTCGACCGGGACGTCTGGGCCGAGGTCGAGACGGATGCCGGAGGCACGCTCACGCTGATCGCCCTGACCGGCGACCTGGCGGCCCCGACCTACGAGATCGCGTCGGACGACTTCGCCGAGACGATCACGGTCTACCCGGCCGCCCGCCTCAACGGCCAGCTCCAGGGCATTTCCTCGGGCAAGGACATCACCGGCGCCGAGACCCGATACGGCGACCCGGTCGTGGCCGCCGACACCGACGCGACGACGGCCGACAGCGTGGCCGGCAACGTCGCGTTCCTGAGCGCATACAGCGCGTCGAAGATGGGCACAGGCGACGCCGTCGGGATCGTGGTGACCCCGCCCGAGGCGGCGGCGCCCGCGCCGGCTTCCGCGAGCGTCGCGATGGCGAGCCTGGGCGGTGGCCTTTCGGGTTTCGGCATCAGCGTGTCGAATGGCGTGGCCAGTGTCGTCGACGACGTGGACGGCGCCATCGACGCCATCGGCGACGCGGCGCGGCAGGCGACGAATGCCGCCGGCGACGTCATCCAGTATCTCGATCACGGCCTGGCGCTCACCGCCGACGGCACGGTCTTCCTGTTCCAGGCGGCCGAGGAGGGCGTGCGCTTCGTCATCAAGACCGCGGCCGAGGAGGTCTACAGCGTCGTTCTCGACTCCGTGCCCGTCGTGATGCAGGTGCTGGGCAAGGTGCTCGAGATCCTGGAGATCGTGCTGGAGACGTTGCTCGCCTGGCTCGGCTTCGTGTTTCCCTGGATCGACATCTGGGAAACGGCGCAGGTCCTCTCCGAGCTCGCCAGCGACACGCTCGACTGGGGCGGCGACGCCCTGGCCGATCTGGCCGATACGGTCAAGGCCGAGATCGGCGACCTCCTCGACGGTGTGGCCGCGCGGTTCCGGTCCCTTTCGTTGTCGGACGACAACGGCGGCGGGATCGTCCTGCAGGAGACCGCGAGGCAGGCCGGCGCCGATTCGACGACCGACTGGTTCAATTCCCCGGGGGGGAACTGGGCACGGTATCTGGGCGACTTCACGGACCTCTCCGTCGGCTTTGGCGACGGGGCCGGGCCGGATCTGTTCTCGGTGCCGCAGGCCGTGATCGACGCCATGGCGCGGATCGAGGCGCTCGCAACCGATTTCGAGGCCCCATTCCGCGCCCCGGGGCAGACGGTGAAGGATGCCTACGACGTGTTGCTGCAGGTTCTCGACGACGTGATCGAAGGCGCCAAGGCGGCCATCGAGGCCTTGTTCGACACCGTTGTCGAGGCGATCCGCGCCTTGGGCGAGAGCCTGAAAGGGGAGACCTACATCCCCGTGCTGACCGAGCTCGTCGACTGGGTCGCCAAGCTGCTCGGTACCTCGGCGCGGTTTTCGATCATGGACGGCGCGGCCCTGCTGGCCGCGATCCCGGCGACCTACGTCTATCGCATGGCCGCCGGCAAGGCGCCCTTCGCCGAGAGCCGGTTCGGCTTCGACGAAGATTTCCTGCGACGGACGGTGCCCGACCTGCGCGCGGCGATCGGTACCGCGGCGGCCGCGTTCGAAGAGACGGGTGGCAGGCCGGCGTCGATGGCGACCGCGCCGGTCGCGCTCGCTGCCCGAGCCGGCGGCTCCGCCTCGAACACCGTCGCCTACAGCCAGATCGGCGGGCTTCTGGCGTCGACGCTCGGCGTCCTGATGATGGCCCGCGTCGGCGGTCTGATCCTGAAGGGCAAGGTGGATCTATGGGTCTACGCGGTCGATGCCGTGCGCAAGGCGCTGACGTTTCCCATGCCTTCCGGACCGTTGTCGGATGCCGGCGCGATGCGCGCCTGGGGCTTGCGGTTCCTCGCCTATATGAGCGGCTGCGCCATAAGCGGCACCTTCTACACGCTCGACAGCCTGGCGGTGCGTCCGGTCGGCGGCGACCTGCCCCAATACGACCTGAACGAGGCGCTCCAGCACCGCGAAGGCCCGCTGGTCGGCCTGCTCGGTGCCTTCGGCCTGGTTCTCATGATTACCGCCAACGCGCTCGATGAGCCGTCCGGCAAGACGACGGGAGCGCTCACCTGGACATCCAATGTCGCGGGCGGCGTCTCGGCCATCGCCTTCGGCGTGGGCATGGCGACAGACAGCGGTTACACGATGCTCGGAGCGGCGGGGCTCGGGTTCGTCAGCGCCGCTGCCGGAGTCGCCGGCGGGTCGATCTCGATCGATAACGACCGGGACACGATCACCAACCTGACGAATGTCGGCTTCCCGTGACCGGGGACCGGAGTGTGCGACAACCCGCGTCATCCCACGACATGTAGGGGAATGCCGATCCGTCTTGCGCTCATGTACCCCCATCGCCATATGTCGGTCGGCCTCGGCCGGGGAGGGCGAGGCCGATGGAACCGGCACACGGGGAGGCATGTCGTGTCGATCGTGCATGTACCGGTTACCCTCGAGGGTGAACGCTTCGGAGACCTTGTGTCCCTTGGCGACGAGTTCGTTTTCTACACCACCGATTCCCGGCTTTCGGCACTGGATGGCAAGGTCTTCGCCGATATCGACGATGTCGCGGAGGCGATCCGTGCCGTGCTGGCCAGGCAGACGGTCGTGGAGTGGCGCGCGCCAGCGGCACCGACCGCGCCGATCTAGAGCATCCTGCGCCCGAACGGGCGCAGATGAGATGCTCCAGGTTGTTGAAGATAGGGCAATTTCCGAACTGATGATTCCATCAGTTCGGAAATTGCCCTAGGTCGAGGACGCACTCGCCGCCGCCGCGACCCGAAAGAGGGGACGTATCGCTTGCGCGGCGTGCGTGCGGCGGCTAAATGCCTCGAATGCCGGCCGGCTCTATCGGGCGCGGGCCGGGATTGCGAAGGTGTGTCGAGGGGGCGATCCGCATCATGACCGGTTCGTATCGCAGGATCGCCGCCGCGCTGCTGTCGGTCGCCGCGGCGCTCGCCGGGCCCGCGACGGCGGCGACGCCCGACACGCCCTTCGTCGGCCGGCTCGACCGGTACACGACCACCTACGATGACACGCTGCACGACGTCGCGCGGCGCTTCGACCTCGGCTTCACCGAGCTGCGCGCGGCCAATCCCGATGTCGACCCCTTCACGCCGGGCGAGGGCACGCGCCTGATCCTGCCGGGCGCGCACCTGCTGCCCGACGCCCCGCGTCGCGGGATCGTCGTCAACCTGGCGGAGATGCGGCTCTTCTACTTCACCGATGACGGGATCGAGACTTTTCCGCTCGGCATCGGCCGGGAGGGGGTGACCACGCCGCTCGGCGGCACCTCCATCGTGCGCAAGCAGGAAAGCCCGGCCTGGTACCCGCCGGAGTCGATCAAGGCGCGCCAGCCCGATCTGCCGGACATGGTTCCGCCCGGCCCGGACAACCCGCTGGGCGACCACGCGCTCTATCTCGGCTGGCCGGCCTATCTGATTCACGGGACGAACAAGCCCTACGGCGTCGGCCGCCGGGTCTCCAGTGGCTGCCTGCGCATGTATCCCGAGGACATCGAGCACCTCTACGAGACCGTGCCGGTCGGCACGCCGGTGACGGTCGTCAGCCAGCCGATCAAGTTCGCCTGGGTCGACGGGGAGCTCTACATGGAAGCCCACCCCGACCCCGAGGTCGCCGACGAGGTGATGGAGAGTGGCGACGCCCCGGCGCAGTGGCCCGAGCAGGTGCTGGAGCGCGCCCACGAGGTCGCCGGCGACCAGGCCGGCCGGCTCGATTTCCCGACCTTGCTGCAGGCCGCGATCGAACGCCGCGGCTACCCGATCCGCGTGACCAAGTAGGTCGGCCGGGCCCAAGCGTCACTGGCCCACCGGACGTTCGGTCCCGTCCGGAGTCCGTCGGGCTCGCTTCGCTCGGCCGACCTACGAGAGGCCCGACCTACGAAAGCGCCCGATATCCCCCGCGAACGCGAACGGCCGGCGACTCCGTGGGGAGCCGCCGGCCGCCGCCATCGGTCCGGGCCGGAAGAGGCCTTACTTCGCCAGACCCTGGTTGAACATCCGCGCGGCCCGCTCGGCGGCGGCCTGCGCCTCCTGGGCGGCCTGCTCGGCGCGGCTGGCGGCCTCCTCGGCGCGCTGGGCGGCCGATTCGGCGTTCTGGGAGCGGGTCACCGCCTCGTCCAGGCGGGCCTGGTCCTCGCCGGAAAGCTGGGCGCAGGCAGACAGGCCCGTGACCAGAAGGCCGGCGGCGATCAGGGTCGTGATCTTGCGCGTCATGTCGGTCTCCTCCTCGTTGTCGAGCCCGGGCCGTCCCCCCTCGGGCCGGCCACCGGGCAACCGTTGCGCGCTCGACGCAGGGGCCGGCCGACCCGCCGCGGCGCGGTCTTCCGGATGTCGTCGGGGCCGGCGGGTCCGAAAGAGATATCGCCCCGTCCGGCTCGGCACGAAAGTGTACCAGAGGCCGGGACCCGTTCAAATGCGCCGAAGGTCGGCGCGGTTCCACGAGAGGGGAGGGCCTGAGCGCTTTCGATCAGGCATCGGGCTCGGGCATCGCGAAATCGTCGAGCAGGCGGAGCAGCACGCGGCCGGCCACGCCCATGTCCTCGACGCTCGCGCTCTCGGACGGATTGTGGCTGATCCCGGCCTTGCAGCGCACGAACAGCATGGCGATGTCGCTGATCGCCGCCATTGCCATGGCGTCGTGGCCGGCGCCGCTCGGCAGCCTGCGCACCTCGACGCCCTCCCCGGCGATCGCGACGCCGAGCGCGTCCATCAGCCAGGGCGCGCAGCTCGCACCATCGGACTCGTAGAGCCGCTCGATCGTCACCCGGCAGCCCCGCCGCGCGGCGATCGCCTCGATCCGGCGCTCCAGATCGGCCGCCGCGGCCCGCCGGGCGTCGTCGTCGGGCAGGCGCAGGTCGACGGTGAAGCGGGCGAGACCCGGGATGACGTTGATCGCGCCGGGCTCCGCTTCGATCCGGCCGACCGTCGCCACCGCGCCGTCGCCCGCCGCCGTGGCCAGGGCCTCGGTCTCCAACACCGCCTCCGCCGCCGCGGCCAGGGCGTCGCGCCGGCGGCCCATGGGCACGGTGCCGGCATGGCCGGCCTCGCCCTCGAAGGTCACCTGAAGGCGATTGCCGCCGACGATGGCCGTGACGATGCCGACCGGCAGGCCCGCCGCCTCCAGCACCGGCCCCTGCTCGATATGCGTCTCGATATAGGCCGCGATCTCGTCGGGCCGGCGCGCGGCGGCGGCGAGCGCATCGGGGTCGCCGCCGAAATCGCGCAAGACCTCCGCGACCGTCCGCCCGTCGGGATCGCGCGCCCCCAGCTCCGCCGGTCCGAGCGCGCCGGTCACCGCCTTGCTGCCGAGCAGCGTCGTGCGGAAACGCACGCCTTCCTCGTCGCAGAAGGCGATGACCTCGACCGCGACAGGCAGGCGGCGGCCGGCCCGGTGCAGCGCCTCGACCGCCAGGATGGGCAGCACGATGCCCAGCATCCCGTCGAACCGGCCGGCATCGCGCACCGTGTCCTGGTGCGAGCCCATGAGCACCGCGCGGGCGCCGGGCTCCTCCGCCTCGTACCGGCCGATCAGGTTGGCCGCCGCGTCGCGCCGGGTCGCCATGCCGGCCTGCTGCATCCAGCCCTCGATCAGGTCGAGCGCGCGCGCGTGCTCCGGCGTGCCGAAGCGCCGCGTCAGCCCGTCCGCCTGCTCGCTGATCGCGGCCAGGCGGTCGAGCCGATCGAGGGCCTCGCGGCCCAGCTCGGCGGCGTCGGGCATCGCGAAGGCGGTCGCGGGGGCAGGGGCGGGCATGGCCGTCGGTCTCGTCTCTGGCGGTGGGTGGCGGGCCGTGGCGGGAAGGAGCGCCATGCTGCGCTGGCCGGGGTCGGGGCGCAACCCGGCCGGTCGGGTGGGGCGGGACGGCATGGCGCCGTCCGTGTGTCGGGTGCTAGCGTTGCGTGTGCGCTCCCGCCCGATGCCGACGGACGACTCCGCCCGTGACCTCCACCGCTCGATCCGACGCCGGCGCCCCCGCGGCCGCGAGGCCGCCTCTCGCGCGGGCCTGGCTGCTGTGGTCGCTGGGCGCGGTGTTCTACTGCTACGGCTTCTTCCAGCGCGTGGCGCCCAGCGTGATGGTCGATTCGCTGATGCGCGACTTCGCCGTGGGCGCGGCGATCGCCGGCACGCTGTCGAGCCTCTATTTCTACGCTTACGCCGGCCTCCAGATTCCGGTCGGGCTGCTCGTCGACCGGTTCGGGCCGCGCCGGGTGCTGAGCGTCGCAGCGCTCGTCGGCGGGGCCGGCAGCGCGCTGTTCGCCGCGGCCGACGGGCTGGAGGCGGCCTATGCCGGCCGCGCTTTGATCGGCGCCGGCGCCGCCTTCGGCTGGGTCGCCACCCTGTCGCTGGCGGCCGCCTGGTTTCCGGCCCGGCGCTTCGCCCTGGTCAGCGGCCTGACACTGGCCTTCGGGATGGCCGGCGGGATCGGCGGCCAGGCGCCGCTGGCCGTCCTGATCGATGCGGTTGGTTGGCGCGCGACGCTGGCCGGCGGCGCGGTTTTCTCCCTCGGCCTCGCCGTCCTGATCGCGATCATGGTGCGCGACCGGCCGGAGACGCCCTTTGCAGGTGGGACCGGGGCCGACGACGCGGCCGCCTCGGCGGCGCCCGCCGGTTCCGCCCCGCCGCGCGGCCTCGTCGCCGGCCTGCGCGCGGCGCTGGCGACGGCACAGGTCTACCCGATCGCCCTGTTCGGCGCGGCGATGAGCGCGCCCATGCTGACCTTCGCCGCCCTGTGGGGCGTGCCCTACCTGGTCGCGCGCTTCGAGATCGACCGGCCGACCGCGGCGCTGGTCGCCTCGGCCATGCTGGCGGGCTGGGCGGTCGGCGCGCCGGCCGGCGGCTGGCTGTCGGACCGGCTCGGCCGGCGGCGCCTGCCCATGGTGGTCGCTGCGAGCGTGGCGCTCGCCTCGCTGACGGCGGCGTTCTACGCGCCCGGGCTGGGGCTCGCCGCCGTCGCGCCGCTGCTGGTGGTCAACGGCCTTGCCTCGGGCACAATGGTGGTGGGATTCGCCGCCGCGCGGGAGCACGCGCCGCGCTGGGCCGCGGGCTCGACCATCGGGATCGTCAATATGGCCGTGATGACCTCGGGCGCGCTGTTCCAGCCGCTGACGGGCTGGCTGCTCGACCGGGCCTGGGACGGCGGCATGCGCGACGGCGCCCCGGCTTACACCCGCGCCATGTTCGATACCGCCCTGTGGCCGCTTCTCGCCATGGGCGTGGCCGGGGTCGTCGGGGCCCTGGCGGTGCGCGAGACCGGGTGCCGCCCGCGCGGGGATTGATCCGCCGCCGCCCGTCCCGCGCGATTCAGCTCGCGCGGTGGCCGGTGTTGCGGGCGATCAGGACAAATTCGAACAGCACGCCGAACAGGAAGAACAGGAAGCCGCCGAACTGGAAGACGGCGTCCTCCGCCCGAGCGGCCATGAACAGGCCGGCCAGCGCGATCAGCGCCATGACGATGCCGGTGAGCCAGGATCCGAGGGTCATCGTGGATTCTTCGTGAAGTGAGGGGGATGGAGGAGAGTGAGAGGTGTGCGTGTAGAAGGGCCGGCCGGGAGAGGGCACGGCTCAGCGCGCCGTTTCCCCGTCGCCCTTCGTCTCGTCCTCGGGCCAGGTCACCGTCGCGCGATAGGCGGCCCAGGTGGCATGGCCGATCAGCGGCAGGGTGACGATCAGCCCGACGAAGCCGAGCGCCATGCCCGCCCCGATGAACAGCACGATCAGCCAGGCCCAGAGCAGCATCGGGCCGGGGTTCTGGCGCACGACCTCGACGCTCGTCGCCATCGCGGTGATGACGTTGGTCGACGGCCGGTCGAGCAGCATCGGGATCGACACCGCCGTGATCGAGAAGACGATAACCGCCAGGACCGCGCCCACCGCCGTGCCGACGGCGAGGAACGGGACGCTGGAGGGCGAGAAGAAGACGTCGATCAGCGCCGTCGTCTCCGGGCGCGGCGGCTGGCCGGAGAAGAACAGCATGAAGATGAGGAAGGCGAGCCGCATCCAGGCGATGTGGATGACCAGAAGGATCACGCCCACGAAGGCGATCTGGCTGGCGTTGGGCCTCCAGGCGCCGAGCGTCTCGCCGAGTCGCGGCGTGTGGCCGTCGCCCAGGCGGCGGCTGATCTCGTAGAGCCCGACGGCGGCGACCGGCCCGATCAGCATGAACCCGCCGGCCACCGGCAGGATGACGTAGAAGGCCTGCCACCGCGCGACCGCGAGCAGCAGGATCCAGCCCAGCACGGCGAAGACGAGGCCGTAGGGCAGGCTCGCCCCCGGTGCGGCGCGCAGGTCGCGCCAGCCCGCGGCCAGCCAGCCCCAGGGATGTTCCATCTCCAGCCGGCGAATCGCCGGGCGCGGCGGGACGAAGACGTCCTCGATATCCGGCGTGCCGGAGGTCGACGGGTCGGTAACGTCGCTCATTGGGGCCCTTGCCTCGTCTGACATCTGCCTCGTCTGACAGCGCTCGCACGGTCGGGTCGCGACCCGACGACGCACGCCGACCCTATCACCGGCGCCGGGACCCGCCTTTGACCCATGTCAACCGCCGGTTGGCCGGCCCGGGTCCCGCGGGAGTTGATGCACATCAATGCCGCGACGCGGCGAAACCGGATGATCCGCGGCGTCCGCCGGTGCTGCAAGGCCGGAGGGCGTCCTTACCCCCACGGGCCCGCGCTCCGGCCCGCGCGAGGGCAGGCGCCCTCCGGCCGCGCGCGGTCGGGCCCGGGTCGGCGGCCCGGCTGCGGATTGTCGAGTGGCGCGCCCCCGTCCGGCGCGTCCGGATCAGGGGACGAGGATGGCAACGGCAACGACAGCGGCCGCGCCGACACCGGCGGCGCCGGCGGCGGACTCGGGCGAGCGGGTCACCTATCACGAACAGGTCGTGCGCTACTTCACGATCGCCACGATGTTCTGGGGCGTGGCGGCGTTCCTGGTGGGCGTCATCATCGCCTTCCAGCTCGCCTATCCCGTGCTCAACCTGCCGCCCTGGCTGAACTTCGGCCGGCTGCGACCGGTCCATACCTCCGCCGCGATCTTCGCCTTCGGCGGCAACGCGCTGTTCGCCACCTCGCTCTACGTCGTTCAGAGAACCTGCCGGGCGAGCCTGTTCGGCGGCGAACTGGCCGGCATGTTCCTGTTCTGGGGCTACCAGCTCTTCATCGTGCTGGCGGCGACCGGCTACCTGCTGGGCGTCAGCCAGGGGCGGGAATACGCCGAGCCGGAATGGTACGTCGACCTGTGGCTGACCATCGTCTGGGTCGCCTACCTGGTCGTCTTCGTCGGCACGATCATGCGCCGGCGCGAGCCGCACATCTACGTCGCCAACTGGTTCTACCTGGCCTTCATCGTGACGATCGCGATGCTGCACGTCGTCAACAACCTGGCGGTGCCGGTGTCGTTCTTCGGGGTGAAGAGCTACTCGCTGTTCTCCGGCGTCCAGGATGCGCTGACCCAGTGGTGGTCCGGCCACAACGCGGTCGGCGGCTTCCTGACCGCCGGGGGCCTGGGCATGAGGTACTACTTCGTGCCGAAGCGGGCGAACCGGCCAGTCTATTCCTACCGGCTGTCGATCATCCACTTCTGGTCGCTGATCTTCCTGTACATCTGGGCCGGGCCCCATCACCTGCACTACACGGCGCTGCCGGACTGGGCGCAGACCCTGGGCATGACCTTCTCCGTCATGCTGTGGATGCCGTCCTGGGGCGGGATGATCAACGGCGTCATGACGCTCTCGGGCGCCTGGGACAAGCTGCGCACCGACCCGGTCCTGCGCATGCTGGTCGTCTCGGTCGCATTCTACGGCATGTCGACCTTCGAGGGTCCGCTGATGTCGGTGCGCCCGGTCAACGGCCTGTCGCACTACACCGACTGGACCATCGGCCACGTGCATTCCGGCGCGCTGGGCTGGGTCGCCTTCATCTCCTTCGGCGCGGTCTACACCCTGGTCCCGCTGCTCTGGAAGCGCCCGCAGCTCTACTCGCTCAAGCTGGTCAGCCTTCACTTCTGGATCGCGACGATCGGCATCGTCTTCTACATCACGGCGATGTGGATCTCCGGGATCATGCAGGGGCTGATGTGGCGGTCCTACGACGAACTGGGCTTCCTGCAGTACTCCTTCGTCGAGACCGTGCAGGCGATGCATCCCTTCTACGTGATCCGCGCGGCGGGCGGGGTGCTCTTCCTGATCGGCGCGCTGATCATGGTCTACAACCTGTGGCGCACGATCCGCGGCGACGTGCGTGAAGAAGCCCAGCACCCGCTGACCACCGGCCGTCCGGCCACCCAGCCGGCCGAGTGAGCCTCGGCCCCGCCGGCGCCCGGTCCGACCGGCGCCGGCGGCGGCCCGGCCCCGCCCGGCCTGTCCGGCCCCGTCGAACGGTCGCGTGATCCAGGAGAGTTGACGGCCATGAATTGGCATTCCCGTATCGAGAAGAACGTCGTCCTGATGCTGGTGCTCGTGCTGATCACCGTGTCGATCGGCGGCATCGTCGAGATCGTGCCCCTCTACACGATCAAGAGCACGATCGAGCCGGTCGAGGGCGTGCGCCCCTACACCCCGCTGGAGCTCGAGGGGCGCAACATCTACGTCCGCGAGGGCTGCTACGTCTGCCACAGCCAGCAGATCCGTCCGTTCCGCGACGAGGTGGAGCGCTACGGCCACTACAGCCTGGCGGCGGAGAGCATCTACGACCATCCCTTTCAGTGGGGCTCCAAGCGCTCCGGCCCGGACCTGGCGCGCGTCGGGGGCAAGTATTCGAACGACTGGCACGTGGCGCACATGGTCGATCCGCGCTCGGTCGTGCCGGAATCGATCATGCCGCCCTATGGCTTCCTGCTCGACGCGACGCTCGACCCGTCCGAGGCGGCGGCGCATCTGCGCACCAACGTCGCGGTCGGCGTGCCCTACGACGAGGCGATGATCGAGAACGCCGCCGCCGACATGCGCGCCCAGGCGACCCCGGGGGCGGACCATGACGGCCTGCTGGAGCGGTACCCGAAGGCCGCCGTCGGCGACTTCGACGGCGATCCGGAGCGGCTGACCGAGATGGACGCCATGATCGCCTATCTGCAGATCCTGGGTCGGATGGTCGAGTTCGAGAACTACACCACCCAAGATCTGCTGCAGTAGGCGAGGACGCCCGGACATGCAGGGACTTTACGAATTCATCCGCACCTTCTGGGTGGTCTGGCTGCTGCTGATCTTCGTGGCGATCGTCGCCTGGGCCTTCTGGCCCGGACGCAAGCGCCAGCTCGAGGAGCACGGCCGGATCCCGCTGAAGGACGACGACGAGAAGGATACCTGAAGGTCATGCCCACCAAAGTCGAGAAGGACTCCCTGACCGGCACCGAGACCACGGGCCACGAGTGGGACGGTATCCGCGAGCTCAACAACCCGCTGCCGAAGTGGTGGCTCTACGTCTTCTACGTCACCATCGCCTGGTCGCTGGTCTACTGGGTGCTCTACCCCTCCATCCCGGGCATCACCGGCTATTTCGGCGGCGTCCTGGGGGCCGACCAGCGCAGCGCGCTGGAGAGCAAGATGGACGCGGCGCGGGCGGCGCAGGCCGACCTCTACGAGGCGGTGGCCGCGCGCAGCCCGGCGGAGATCGCCGCCGACCCGAACCTCGCCACCTTCGCCTTCGCGGGCGGCGAGGCGGCCTATGCCGACAACTGCGCGCCGTGCCACGGGCTGGGCGGCGCGGGCCAGGCCAACTACCCGGTGCTGGCCGACGACGCCTGGATCTGGGGCGGCACGATGGAGGCCATCCAGACCACGCTGCTCCACGGCATCCGGGCGGACAACCCGGACACCCGATCGTCGATGATGCCGGCCTACGGTGCCATGAACATCCTGAACCGCGAGCAGATCGACGCGGTGGCGAGCCACGTGCTCTCCCTGTCCGGCAAGGTCGACCCGGCCGAGGTGCCGGAGGAGGGCCGCACGGTCTACGAGGCCAACTGCGTCGCCTGCCACGGCGCCGACGGTGCCGGCAACTCCGCCCTGGGCGCGCCCCGGCTCAACGACCAGGTCTGGCTCTACGGCGGCACCCACGAGGCCGTCATGGCCCAGATCACCGAGCCGCAGCACGGCATGATGCCCGCCTGGCAAGGCCGCCTCGACGACGAGACGATCAAGATGCTCACCGTCTACGTCCACCAGCTCGGCGGGGGGGAGTAGGGCCTTATCGAGACGACCTGGACGGCCATCTCGCGACCGAGCTCGGCCCCGCGACGTCCCGCCGCGGGGCCGCGTCGTGTCCGCCGCGCCGGGTTTGATCCACCGCAATGCCGGCGCGCGGGGTGGGGCGTATTCGGGGGAGCGTCGGGCGGGGCGGGGTCGTGTCGCCCGGCGGTTCGTTTCGTCTTCGCGAGGCCTTTGCAGTCGTGACCAGCTCCACCCCCAGAGCCTCCGGCTCGCCGGCGCCGGCCCCCGAACCGTCCCCGGCGCCGGGCGCGGGCTCCGCGCTCGAGGAGACGGTCGCCCGCGTGGCCGGCGAGAGCGCGGCGCCCGCCGCCGCCCCGGCCCCGGCCGTCGAGACGCCCCAGGGCGAGGCCGTCGTCGCCACCGAGGATGTCCGCTCCCGCCAGGAGCAGAAGCAGGCGCCGCATGACGACGGCCCGCTCTACGCCAACCGGGTCAAGGTCTATCCCAAGGCCGTCGACGGCCGCATGCGGCGGATCAAGTGGGGCGCGCTGCTCGGGCTGCTCGGCCTCTACTACCTGGTGCCGTGGCTGCGCTGGGACCGGGGGCCGAACCTGCCCGACCAGGCGGTCCTGATCGACATGCCGGCGCGCCGGGCCTACTTCTTCTTCATCGAGATCTGGCCGCAGGAGGTCTACTACCTGACCTTCCTGCTGATGCTCGCCGCCTTCGGCCTGTTCCTGGCGACCAGCCTGTTCGGCCGGGTCTGGTGCGGCTACGCCTGCCCGCAGACGGTGTGGACCGACCTCTTCATGTGGGTCGAGCGCCGCATCGAGGGCGACCGCAACGCCCGCATCCGGCTCGATTCCCGACCCTGGTCGGCCGACAAGCTCGCCCGCAAGGTCTCCAAGCACGCGGTCTGGCTGGTCATCGCGCTGCTGACCGGTGGCGCCTGGGCGATGTACTTCAACGACGCGCCCGAGATGGTCGCCCGCTTCTTCACCGGGCAGGCGAGCCTGGCGCTCTACTTCTTCGTCGGCCTGTTCACGGCGACGACCTATCTGCTGGCCGGCTGGGCGCGCGAGCAGGTCTGCACATACATGTGCCCGTGGCCGCGCATCCAGGCCGCCCTGCTCGACGAGGACAGCCTGGTCGTCACCTACCGGTCCTGGCGCGGCGAGCCGCGCGGCAAGCACAAGAAGGGCGAAAGCTGGGAGGGCCGCGGCGACTGCGTCGACTGCCGGCAATGCGTCGCGGTCTGCCCGACCGGCATCGACATCCGCGACGGCATTCAGCTCGAATGCATCGGCTGCGGGCTGTGCATGGACGCCTGCGACACCGTCATGGACAAGGTCGGCCGGCCGCGCGGCCTGATCGCCTGGGACAGCGAGCGCAACCTGGAGCGCGAGGCCCGCGGCGAGTCGCCGGTGCTGCGCCTGATCCGGGCGCGCACGATCATCTACGCCGCGCTCGTCGCGGCGGTCGGGCTGGGCATGCTCTACGGCCTGACGACGCGTGGGACGATCGAGCTCAACGTCCTGCACGACCGCAACCCCTTGTTCGTCACCCTGTCCGACGGCAGCATCCGCGACGGCTACGAGGTCAAGCTCCTGAACAAGAACCGGGAGGAGACCGAGTTCGCGCTGCGCGTCGAGGGGCTGGAGGGCGCGCGTCTCGACGTCGTCGGGCTCGAGGGCGCGGCCGAGGGGACGGCCTCCGCCCTGGTCACCGCGCCGGGCGACAGCGTGGCGAGCTACCGGGTCTTCGTCCAGGCGCCGCGCGACAGCCTCGGCGACGAGGCCACCGGCATCGATTTCGTCGTCGAGAATACCGTGACCGGGGAGATCGCCCGGCGCGAGTCCGTCTTCCGGGGACCCGAGCAATGAGACCGTCCGAGATCGACCACGACCCGCGGCGCGGCCGCTGGATCCCCTGGGCCTTCGTCGCCTTCTTCGGCGTGGTCCTGGTCGCCAACGGCACCATGCTGTCGGTGGCGCTCACCACCTGGACGGGCCTGTCGACCGAGAACGCCTACGAGCGCGGGCTGGTCTACAACGACACGCTCGCCCGCCTGGCCGAGGGCGAGGCGCTGGGCTGGGAGACGGGCGTCGCCTTCGAGCCGGTCGCCGATCCGGGCTCCGGCCGCCACGCCGGCCGCGTGGTCGTGGAGGCCTTCGACGCCGAGGGACGCCCGATCGAGGACGCGACCGTGACGGCCAAGCTGGTACGCCCGACGGTCTACGGCCACGACGAGACGCTCGCGCTGCCCCAGGCCGCGCCGGGGCGCTACGCCGCCGATGTCGAGCTGCCGCTGCCCGGCCAGTGGGAGGTGCGCGCCACCGTCGTCGCCCGGGGCGGGACGGTGGAGACCGGCGCGCGCTTCCTGGCGCCCTGACCGGCCCCCGCGCGCCTTACTCCCGGACCCCGACCGCCGTGCCCGACAGCCACAGCCTCGACATCGCCCCCGACGGCCTTCGAGCCCCGGACGCTCTTGGACCGGAGGCGCCGCCGCCCGGCGCCGGCGCGTGCTGCCCGACGGCCGGCGCCGCGCTCGCCTGGGCCACGCCGACGGCGGACGACGATGCGGCCGCGCCGGCGGACGGGGAGACCGGCTCGCCCCTCGACGTCGCCGCCTATGTGCGCGGGTCGGCCGATGGCGGGCACGCGCTCGACCTGATGGTGGAGGGCGTGCATTGCGGCGCCTGCATCGCCAAGGTGGAGGGCGCGCTGCGCCGCTTTCCGGAGGTCCGGCAGTCCCGGCTCAACCTGACGACCCGGCGCTTGGCCCTGACCTGGGACGGCGCGGCGGAGCGCGCGGCCGACTTCGTCGCCGCGATCGACGCCCGGGAATACCGGGCCGTGCCCTATGATCCGGGCCGGCTCGCCGCCGGCGACCGGGACGAGGACAAGGCGCTGCTGCGCGCGCTCGCCGTCGCGGGCTTCGCCGCCGCCAACGTGATGCTGCTTTCGGTCTCGGTCTGGGCGGGCCACGCGCAGGGCATGGACGCGGCGACCCGCGACCTGCTGCACTGGTTCTCCGCCCTGGTGGCGTTGCCGGCGATCGCCTATGCGGGCCGGCCGTTCTTCGCCAGCGCCCTGTCGGCGCTGAAGCGCGGGCGGACCAACATGGACGTGCCGATCTCCCTCGGCGTCGTCCTGGCCGCGGGGATGAGCCTGGCGGAGACCGTCACCTCCGGTCCGCACGCCTATTTCGACAGCGCGGTGACGCTGCTGTTCTTCCTGCTGGTCGGGCGCTACCTGGACCGCCGGGCGCGCGGCCGGGCCCGCTCGGCCGCAGAGCGGCTGCTGCTCCTGGGCGCCGGCGCGGTGACAGTGCTCGACGCCGACGGCCGGCGCCGCGCCGTGCCGGCCGAGCAGGTGAGCCCCGGCGCCACGGTCCTGGTCGCGGCGGGCGAGCGCATCGGCATCGACGGCTGGGTGCTCGACGGCGCCTCGGACATGGATGCCGGGCTCATCACCGGGGAATCCGTGCCGGTCGCGATCGGACCCGGCGACCGGGTCTTCGCCGGCGCGATCAACAGGACGGCGCCGCTCAAGCTCGAAGTCTCGGCGGCCGGCGCCGATACCCTGTTGGGCGAGATCGTCCGGCTGATGGAATCGGCCGAGCAGCGCAAGGCCCGCTTCGTCGGCATCGCCGACCGGGTGGCGCGGGGCTACGCCCCGGCCGTCCACGGCCTGGCGCTCGCCGCCTTTCTCGGCTGGACGCTGATCGGCGGGCTCGCCTGGCAGCCGGCGCTGATGATCGCGGTCGCCGTGCTGATCATCACCTGTCCCTGCGCGCTCGGCCTCGCCGTGCCGGCGGTCCAGGTGATCGCCAGCGGCCGGCTGATGCGCAGGGGCGTGCTGCTCAAGACCGGCACGGCGCTGGAGCGCCTGGCGGCCGTCGACCACGTGGTCTTCGACAAGACCGGCACGCTGACGCTCGGCCGGCCCGACCTGGTGGAACGCCCGGACGACCCGGCGGCAGTCCGCCTGGCCGCGTCGCTGGCCGGGGCCAGCCGCCATCCGCTCGCCCGTGCGCTGGCGCGCGCCGTGCCGGGCGTCGCCGTCGCCGACGGCGTGCGGGAGGTGCCGGGCTCGGGCCTCGCTCTCGATACCGACGACGGCGAGGTGCGGCTCGGCAGCGCGACGTTCTGCGGCGTCGTCCCGCCCCCCGGCGAGGACGCAGCCGAAGGGGGGCCGGAGCTGTGGCTCGCCCGTCCCGGCGCCGCGCCGGTGCGCTTCGCCTTCCTCGACGCGCCGCGGGCCGACGCGGCCGAGGTGGTCGCCGCGTTGACGGCGCGGGGGCTTCCGGTCTCGCTCTTCTCGGGCGACCGGGCCGGCCCGGTCGAGGCGGTCGCCGGGCGGCTTGGCATCGCCGACCGGCGCGCGCGGATGACCCCGGCCGACAAGGCCGAGGCACTGGCCGATCTCGGCCGGCAGGGGCGCACGGTGCTGATGGTCGGCGACGGGCTGAACGACGCGCCGGCGCTGGCCGCCGCCGCGGTTTCCCTGTCGCCGTCGAGCGCGGCGGATATCAGCCAGACCGCGGCCGACGCCGTCTTCCAGGGCGACGCGCTGGCCCCGGTGATCGAGGCGCTGGACGTGGCGCGCCGGGCCGACCGGCTGGTCCGGCAGAACTTCGCGCTCGCCTTCGTCTACAACCTAGTGGCAGTGCCGGTGGCGCTGGCCGGGCTGGTCACGCCGCTCATCGCCGCGGTGTGCATGTCGGGCTCGTCCGTCCTGGTGGTCGCCAACGCGCTCAGGCTCGGACGGCGGGGGCGGGCGTGACGGTTCTCGTCTGGCTCATCCCGGTGGCGCTGTTCCTCGGCCTCTTGGGCCTCGCCGCGTTCCTCTGGTCGATGCGCACGGGCCAGTTCGACGATCTGGAGGGCGCGGCCCACCGGATCCTGTTCGACGACGACGAGGACGGGGCGGAGGATCGGGCCGCGAATGCCGAGCCATCGGACGACGCGGCGTCGCCCCGCCGGCGCGAAGGCGGGCAGGGCTCGGGAAACGGCCGAGGGGCGCCCTGACGGCGCCCGCCGCGGTCAGCTCGATTCCGGGAAGGATCCGGCGACGGTGCTGAACATGCCGTTGAGTTCCGTCCCCAAGGCGACGACGGAGCCGATGATGGTGATGGCGATCAGCGCGGCGATCAGCGCGTATTCGATCGACGTCGCGCCGCGACGATCATCCAGGAATTGACGAATGCAGGCCAACGCTCCGGTCCTCCCGCCTTGGTGGGTCCGTTTGTCCCACTTTGGCCACAAGTCTTGAAGGAACGATTAATTCGGCCGGCACCAGCGTTGTCCGGATACTCAGGAGGTTGCCGATCCGTTCGTGTCGATTTTTCACTCGAAGTTTCGCGAAATGCCCGATGACCGGACTTGATCTTCGGATTTAATGACTTTTTCACGCTGACGGGGTAGCCGATGACGGTCGCCGGGCGCTAGCAGGCCGCTCGATTCCGGAAGCGCCGGCGACCATCGGAGGAGCCCGTCCATGGACACCACCCGGTCCGGCACGATTGCCGCGCCCCTGGCCGGCGCGGCCTCGACCGTCCTCGCCGGCGTCCGGCGCGAGATCCTGCGCTATCGCGTGGCCCTGGCGATCTGCGCCCTCCATGCGGTGCTGGTGATCGGGCTGTTGGCCTGGAACGGCCGGACGGTTCCGCTGGTCCTGGGCGAGTACGTGATCGTCGCCCTGATGCCGCCGGTCTTCATCGCCGTCGTCACGCTCATCGGCGAGGCGGCGCACCAGGCCCTTCATGTCCGGCCGTTCCGGCTCCGCGCCATCCCGGCGGCGCTCGGCAAAGGCCTGCTGGCCCCCTCGCGGTTGGCGCAGGTCGCGGTGCCGGTCGTCGTCCTGCCGCTCTTCGCCACCCTGTTCACCGCCTTCAAGACGGCGATCCCGGCCTTCGTCCCGTTCCATCTGGACGAGGCCTTCATGCGCCTCGACCGTTGGCTGCATTTCGGCCATCACCCCTGGGAGATCCTGCAGCCCGTGCTGGGCCATCCGGCCGTGACCATGGTCGTGAGCCACCTCTACAACATGTGGTTCCTGATCATGTACCTGATCGTGTACTGGCAGCTCTTCGCCATGCGCGACCAGGCGCTGCGCCTGCGCTACCTGGTCGCCTTCCTCCTGGCCTGGACGGTGCTGGGCAACGGGCTGGCGGTGCTGCTCTCCTCGGCCGGGCCGATCTACTACGGCGACGTGGTCGGCGGGGCCGATCCCTACGCGCCGCTGGTGGCTTATCTCGACCGCCTGCATGCCGATTTCGGCTTGCTGGCGCGCGAGGCGCAGCTCTATCTCTGGACCGTCTACCAGGGCGGGGAGGCGGCGGCCGGCGGCGGGATCTCCGCCATGCCCAGCCTGCACGTCGCCGTGGCCACGATTCAGGCGCTGTGGGGCTGGCGGGTCGATCGCCGGCTCGGCATCGCGCTGACGGCCTATGCCGTCGTCATCCAGATCGGCTCGATCCATCTGGGCTGGCACTACGCCGTCGACGGCTACGTCTCGGTCCTGTGCGCTCTCGGGATCTGGTGGCTGGCCGGCCGGCTGGTCGGCGACCGTCCCGGGACGCGCGCCACAGCGCCGTCCGCCGCCACGGCCGCCTGACGCACGATCGATCCGTCCGATCGGGCGGGAGCGCCGGACATCCCGATCCGGTGCGGCGATCCCCCGACGCGAGACGGGCGTCCTTCGAACGCCGACATGGCAAGGCCCCGGATCTTGCCGGGGCCCGGGGCGAACTCCGAACTAATCGGATCGTCAGTTCCGAAAAATGTCCCGTCTTGAATAACGTAGAGCACCCTGCGCCCGTCAGAGCGCAGGGTGCTTCGATCGTTCACCGCCTGTCGCGCCGGTTACGGCATCAAGGTGCGAACCGAGCCCTCACTCCGCGATGCGCAGGTTGCTCAGTTCGTTGGCGATCACCTTGAAGACGTTCGCCAGCTCCTCGTTGGTCGGGGAGTTGAAGTAGTGCGACGCGCTGGTTGCGCAGTTGCGGAACAGGTTCTGGGTCGAGGCGTTGTTCACCTGGAAGGTGATCGTATAGAGAATGATGCCTTCCGCCTTCATCAACTCGCAGGTGTTCGCCATCTTGTCGTCGACCACGTCCACGGCACCGCCGACCGTCGTCTCGCCGTCGAGCCGGCCCTCGTCGACCCGGTCGTAGGCGGAGTAGTCCGAGCCGAAAGAGTCACTGTTGTCGTGGTCGTAGTACTGGTTGACGCCGTCGGTCAGCATGATGACCGCCTTGGTCACCAGATCCTCGTCGTAGTCCAGTGGCAAGGAGGCCGGCGTGTCGCCGCCCCACAGGCCCTGCCAGCGCGGCGAGATCGTCCGCCAGCCCCAGGACAGGCCCAGATTGCCCATGGTGCCGCCGCGGTGCCAGGGCAGCATCTCGTCGATGCCCGCGTCGATCACCGTCCGGTCGGAGGTCAGCGGCGTTATTTCGGGGCCGCAGCCGAGATTGGGGCCGCGCCCGTCGTTCTGCCAGAAGTTCTCCTCCTTGATGTCCGGCCATTCGTTGTCGTCGTCGTTGCCGTCGGAGCTCTCCCAGTAATACATCGGCCAGCGTTCGACGCTCGGCGGGTCGTCGGTCATGTCGCGGCCGGTGTCCCAGCGCGCCTCGACGCAGCCCTTCCAGCTCGTGCCCGTGCCGTCCCAGATCGTCAGGTCCTGGTCCAGGCGCAGCCAGCCGGTCCGGCCCGCGCCGACATTGACCGTGGCCGTGTAGGGGACCAGGCCGACCCAGAAGTTCTCGATGTAGTCGGAATCGCCATAGAGGATGTCGATCAGGTCCGCCGCGGCGTTCTTCATCGCGTCGATCTTGCCGCCGCCGCGCATGGAGCCCGTGTTGTCCATGACGAGCACCAGCTCCATGCCGGTGTTCTCGCTCTGGATCACCGTGCGCGCGGCGACGTCCATGTAGTCGTGGCCGAGCACGCGCATGAAGGTCGTGTCGACCCGGGCATCGGCGGTCGCGGTCAGCCGGCGCGTCGTCTCGTTCCAGGTCAGGTAGGGCCCGTCGATATTGGCGCCCATGAAGCCGTCGGGGAAGTTCGCGTCGAAGAACATGTCGAATTCGGTCTGCATGTCCTCGAACTCGACCTTCTGGGCGGCGGCGAGCGCGGCGGCGTCGAGCGCCTCGTTCAGCTTGTGGCGGATCATGTAGCCGCGCGCGGAATCCGTCGCGAGGCCGATCATCCCGATCATCGGAACCAGGGCGGCGGCGACGATGGCGCTGAGCGCGCCGCGGCGATCGCCGGCGAGGGCGCCCAGGCGGCGCGTCAGGTGGCGCCGAAGGCGGCGGTTCGGGGTCGTGTCGGTCATGGCCAGGTCCCGCACTTGTCTACCGTCCAGCATTCGAGAACGGACTTTACTGTTCACGTTACTACATTCTCCGAGGAATCACCAAAGAAGTCTTTATTTTTTGTTTACATTCATTTCGCATCAACTTACGTCGTCGATTTCGAACAAAATTCAATCGAATTCAAAGTGACTTTAGGGCGGAAATGAATTTCAAATCGACGCGAAATAGAAAATATACCGATCGGTAACGGTTTTCATTATATAAAGATAGCAAGCGGTTTTCGATGACACTTATGGCAGATATGAATATGTAATTGGAGAGATCGACTGTATGGTAAACGGTAAATGAAGAGGAAGTGTGGCCGGTAGGGTCGATCCATTATTAATTTGTTCATCATTTTTATTCAGCTTCGGCAATGTGAAACGGGGCGTCTGGCCATCCGAACCCGCCCCACTCGCATGCGAGCCAAGCACGGAGGAGCAAATCATGCTGTCCACTTTCAAGCGCTTCCTGAAGGACGAGTCCGGCGCCACTGCGATCGAGTACGCGCTCATCGCGGCGCTGATCGCGATCGCCATCATCGGCGGCCTCCAGGCCCTGTCGACGCAGCTCAACACCACCTTCGGGACGGTCGAGAGCGCGCTGGCCGGCGCCGGCGGCAGCTGATCGTCGCGACGTCACCGGAAAGGGGTGGGCGGCGTTCGGTCCGCCCGCCCCTTACCGCTCCCTCGACCGCTCTCTCGCACGACGCAACCGACGGGACATGACACCCGTGATCGCCACCCTGATCAGCCTCGCCGCTCTCGCCGCCGTCGCCGGCCTGGCCCTCTGGGCCGCCGTGAGCGACGCGCGCACCATGACGATCCCGAACACGGCATCGGTCGGAATCGTCGCGGCGTACCCCGTCTGGCTGCTCGGCCTGTGGCTCGGCGGCGCCTGGCTCGGCGGCCCGGCCGGCACGGCCATGCTTCCCGCCCTCGGCCCGGTCTGGGCCGTGGCCATCGCCGCCCTGGTGCTGGCGATCGGCTTCGCCATGTTCGCCGCCGGCTTCGCGGGCGGCGGCGACGTCAAGCTGCTCACGGCGCTTGCCCTGTGGGCCGGGCCCTGGATGATTTTCGAGTTCCTGGTCGTGACCTCGGCTGCCGGCGGGCTTCTCGCCGTGGCGCTGGGCACGGCCCGCATGATCCGGCGGCGCACGGCCGCCGTCGACGGTCTCGAGATCGAGGCCGGCAAGCCGCCCCGGCGGCGCCCGATTCCCTACGGTATCGCCATCGCGGCGGGTGGGCTCGTCGTGCTCGCCCGCTTGGCGGCCGTCTAGCGTCAGCGGAGGTCGTCCATGCGCGCGCGCATTCTCATTCTTCTGATCATGGCCGCCGGCGTGGGCTTCGGCACGCTCCAGTTCGCGCGCGGCTGGCTCGAGAGCCAGCGCGCCCCGGTGGAGGTCGCCGAGACCTCGGCCCCGGCCAAGCCGGAGGTGCAGTTCGTCCTGGTCGCCGATCGCGGGCTGTCCGCCGGCCAGTTCGTCACCGCCGCCGACCTGCGCTGGCAGGCCTGGCCGGACGAGACGCTTGCCGCCAGCTACGTCGTCAAGGGCGATGGCACGCCCGAGGACTTCGCCGGCGCCGTCGTGCGCAGCCGGCTGGGCGAGGGCGAGCCGATCAACGGCGAGCGCATCGTCATGCCGGGTGACCGCGGCTTCCTGGCCGCCGTCCTGACGCCCGGCATACGCGCGGTTTCCGTACCGGTCAACAAGACCTCCGGCGTCGCCGGGCTGGTTTTCCCGGGCGACAAGGTGGACGTCATCCTGACCCACACCGTTCGTCCCGACCTCGGCGGCTCGGTCGACCGGCCGGTCCGGGCGAGCGAGACGGTCCTGCGCAATGTCCGAGTGCTCGCGATCGACCAGCGCCTGGACAACCAGGACCAGGCCCCGAAGGTGATCGACACGGTCACCCTCGAGGTCGAGCCCGCCCAGGCCGAGCGGATCAATGTGGTCATGGAGCTCGGCGCCTTGTCGCTCAGCCTGCGCAGCCTCGCCGAGGTGGCCGGTGGCGACGAGGTGCCGCCGCGCATGGCGCTCCTGTCCGGCCTGCCGCCGGCCAAGGCCGCGCTCGTCCAGGCCGGCGACCTGCCGGGCGACGAGACGGCCGAGGCCGCCGAGACCGGGATCGGGGAGGCCGACGGCGCCGACATGCCGATGGCCGACCTGGCCGACGAGGCCCAGACCTTCACCCTCGATAGCGACGTGTCGATGCTCTTCGAAGGCAGCTCGCGCTCCGGGACGGGGCTCGACTCCCCGGAGGTGACCGTCGTGCGCGGCAGCAGCTATCGCTCCGGCGCCCAGTGACGAGGATGCCTCAAATGTTCTCCGCCCTTCGCACGCTGTTCGTGGCGGCCGCCGTCGCCCTTGTGCTGGTGCCGCTCGCCGCGGCTCCGGCCCCGGCGCTGGAATTCCCCGGCGCGCCGACCCGGACGGTCCCGCTCGAGGTCAGCCAGGGCCGCCTGGTCCGGCTCGACCAGCCCGCGGGCTCCGTCTTCATCGCCGATCCGGCCGTGGCCGATGTCGAGGCCATGTCGCCCCAGCTCATCTACGTCTTCGGCCGGCAGGCGGGCGTGACCAACCTGTTCGCCGTCGGCGACGACGACCAGGTGGTGGCGAGCCTGCAGATCAGCGTCGGCGCGGATGTCGACGACGGGCTGGCCGCCGGCACCGACGTCTCGGCGGAATCGGTCGGCAACCGGGTGGTCGTCAGCGGCACGGTGCCCGACGCCCGGACCGCGTCGGATGCGCTGAACCGGGCGCGGGCCGCGGTCGCCTCGCCGGAGCAGGTCGAGAACCGCCTCCAGGTCGCAGAGACCGGTCAGGTGAACCTGCGGGTGCGCATCGCCGAGGTGCAGCGCACGCTGGTCCGCCAGCTCGGCATCAACTGGGATGCCGTCGCCAGCCCGGGCAACTTCACCTTCGGCCTCGCCACGGCGCTCAATCCGGTGGCGCTGGGCGGCAACTTCATCTCCTCGGGCGGCGCGGGCAACACGCTGGCGGGCGGCTTCGCCAACGGCAACGTCGACATCAACGTGCTGCTCGACGCGCTGGAGGAGGAGGGCTTCGTCGCCATCCTGGCCGAGCCGAACCTGACCGCCCTGTCGGGCGAGACGGCGAGCTTCCTGGCCGGCGGCGAGTTCCCGGTGCCGGTGGCCCAGGACAACGACTCGCTCACCATCGAGTTCAAGGAGTTCGGCGTGTCGCTCGCCTTCACGCCGACGGTGGTCAACGACGGCCGGATCAACATGCGCGTCCGCCCGGAGGTCAGCCAGCTCTCGACCGACGGCGCGATCGAGCTCAACGGCATCACGATCCCGGCCCTGACCACCCGGCGGGCGGAGACCACGGTCGACCTGGCGAGCGGGCAGAGCTTCGCCATCGCGGGGCTGTTCCAGTCGAACATCTCCCAGGGCGACGACTCCATCCCGGTGATGAAGAACCTGCCCGTGCTGGGCCCGCTGTTCCGCTCGCGCCGGTTCCAGCGCCAGGAGACCGAGCTCGTCATCATCGTGACGCCCTACATGGTGCGCCCCGTCTCCGACGACTCCCTGTCGCTGCCGACCGACAAGATCTCCGACCGCGAGCCCGGCTCGGCCGCGATCACCGCCTTTGCCGACAACGCGCGTTCGGCCGGGGCGACCGGTGGCTTCATCCTGAAATGAGGACGATCGCGATGACCCGTCCCGAATCCCGGCGCCGCGGCGCCGGCGCCCGCGGCCCGGTCCTGGGCCTGGCGCTCGCCGCCGCCGCCCTGTCGCTCGGCGCCTGCGTGTCCGAGAACAGCAGCCAGACCACCCGCGCGCCCAACGCCTTCCAGGTCGAGACGACGCGGCTGACCCACGAGGTCCGCTTCGCCCCGGAGGAGGTGCGCCTCGCCCCGTCCGAGACCCGCGCGCTGGCCGACTTCGTGCGCTCCGTCGGCGCGGCTCCGGGCGACCGGGTCGTGGTGTCGGGCGCCGGTCCGCTCTCCGCCGCGCGCCAGCGCCTCGTCGCCGAGGAGCTCGCCGCCTACGGCCTGACCAATGTCGAGCTCGTGCCCGGCGGTCGCGCCGGTCCGGGCGTGCAGGTCACGGTCGAGCGGCTGGCCTACGTGCCGAACTCGTGCACCCGGCTCGGGACGATCGGCGTGCCGGCCGGCACCCATCTGCTGCCGCATGGCTGCGCCAACGACCTGAACCTGGCGCGCATGGTCGAGGATCGGCGCGACCTGGTGCGCGGGCGCGATCTGGGCCCGGCCGAGGCCGGGCCGTCGATCCTCGCGCTCGAGCGCTACCGCGCGAACGACATCAAGCCCCTCGACGTCGACAAGGCGAGTGAGCAATGACCGCAGCCATGAAGATCGAGGAAACCGGCGGCCAGCAGGCGCCGATCCTCGCATTCGCGTCGGATGCCGAGACCATCGACCAGATCGGGCGCATCGTGCCCGGCGGCCGCCGCGGCGCCGACATCTACGAGGGCGGGCCCCGGGAGGCCATGGCCGCGCTGGGCGAGGGCGTCCAGCCGGCCGTGGTGATCGTCGACATCAGCGGCGCCACGGCCCCGGTCGAGGACGTCGCCGGCCTCACCGCCGTGTGCGGGCCGATGACCGCGATCATCGTCGTCGGCACCGACAACGACATCGGCCTCTATCGCGGGCTGATCGGGGCGGGCGCCAGCGACTACCTGATCAAGCCGCTCGACACCCAGGAGCTGCGCCGCGCCATCCTCGCCGCCCACAGCGAGGAGAAGCAGAACGAGCCGGCGCGCCGGGGCGAGGTGATCGCCGTGGTCGGCGCGCGCGGCGGCGTCGGCTCGACGAGCGTGGCCATCGGCGCGGCCTGGTCGATCGCCGACAGCTACGGCAAGCAGGCCGCGCTGATCGACTTCGACCTGCATTTCGGCACCGCCGCGCTCAGCCTCGATCTCGAGCCCGGCAGCGGAATGCGCAACGCGCTGGAGCATCCCGACCGCATCGACTCCCTGTTCATCGCCAGCGCCATGGTCGCCTATTCCGACCGGCTGTCGGTGCTGGGCGGGGAGGAGCCGCTCGACGAGCCGATCGACCTGAAGCCGGAGGGCCTGCGCCGCCTGGTCGACGAGGTCTGCGACATCTCCGACTTCGTGATCTGCGACATCCCGCGCCATCTGGTGCCGTCGGCGGCCGACGTCCTGGCCGTGGCCAAGACCATGATCCTGGTCACCGACCTGTCGCTGTCGGGCCTGCGCGACGCGATGCGGCTGAAGACCAGCCTGCAGCGCATGGCGCCGCAGGTGCCGCTCAAGGTCGTCGCCAACCGCGTCGGCCACGCCAAAGGCGTCGAGCTGAGCAAGGCGGAGTTCGAGAAGAGCCTCGGCGCGACCATCGACTGCGTCCTTCCCGAGGATCCCAAGGCGGGCAAGGCGGCCCTCAACGGCAAGCCCCTGACGTCCGGCGGCGGCAGCAAGGCCGCCGACGCGCTGGCCGGCCTGGTCAGGGCCGTGGCGGGCCCGGAGGAGAAGAAGGCGGGCGGGCTGGCGAAATTCCTGAAGTGGAAGAAGTGAGCCGATGGCGCCGGATCTGAACTCCCTGCGCGCGTTCCGGGGCGGCCGAGGCAACGGCAACGCCACCGCCGGGGGCGCCGACGCGACCGGCGGGACCGGGGAGGGGGGCGGCGCGGCGCCGGCCGCCCCGCAGGCCCGCGC
>JAVJUS010000125.1:0-12304 GCA_040220455.1 Azospirillaceae bacterium | reverse complement strand
GGCGGCGGGGGCGGCGGCGGGGATGGACTTCGCGCTCGGCTCCGTCGGCGCGGGCGCCGGCGCGACGGCCGGGCCGCTGGCGGGCGGCCTGGGCTCCGCCTCAGCGGTCGATCCCGTCTCGGGCCTCACCGTCGGCGCGCTGGTCGCCGCCAACCCGCGCGGCGGCACCGTGATCCCGGGCACCGACACCCTGTGGGCCTGGGCCCTCGAGGTCGACGGGGAGTTCGGCGGCCAGCCCGTGCCCGCCGGCCCCATGGCGCCGGACGCCGATCCGTTGCCCCTGCCCGCAGCCGACCCGGCGCTGCGCGACCGGCTGGCCGGAGCGGGTGAGACGGAGGGCGCCAACACCACGCTGGCCGTCGTCGCGACCGACGCCGTGCTGAGCCGGGTCGAGGCGCTGCGCCTGGCGATCATGGCGCAGGACGGGCTCGCCATGGCGATCCACCCGGCCCACACGCCGTTCGACGGCGACACGGTCTTCGCGCTTTCCACCGGGCGGCGGGCCCTGCCCGAGCCACGCCCCGCCCATCTGGCCCGGCTGGGCGCGCTCGCCGCGCGCTGCCTCGCCCGCGCCATCGGCCGGGGCATCGTCGAGGCCACGGGGCGGCCGGACGCGCCGGCCTATCGTGATCGCCGCCGCCGCCGGTAACGCGGCCGTCAACCGGGGCTTGAACATGGGCGTCCGGGCCAGCGATGATCGCTGCCGCCGGCTCGCCGCTGCGCGCCGGCCAACCAGGGAGGCTCCTCGTCATGACCGACCGCCCCACCGGATCGCGCCCCGCCACCGCCCGCCGCACGGGCGCACTCGCCACGGGCGCGCTGGCCGCCGGCCTGCTCGCCGCCGCCGGGCAGGCCGCGGCGAAGGACACGCTCGTCATCGGCATGCCGCTGGAGCCGCCGCATCTGGACCCGACCGCCGGCGCCGCGGCGGCGATCGACGAGGTGGTCTACGCCAACCTGTTCGAGAGCCTGACCCGGATCGACGAGACCGGCGCGGTCAATCCCGGGCTGGCGGAGAGCTGGGACGTCTCCGAGGACGGGCTGGTCTACACCTTCCATCTGCGCGAGGGCGTGACCTATCACGACGGCACGGCCTTCGCCGCGGACGACGTGAAATTCGCCCTCGACCGCGCGCGGGCGGAGGAGTCGACCAACGCGCAGAAGGGCTACTTCGCCGCCATCGACACGGTGACCGTGGTCGACGACCGGACGGTCGAGGTGCGGCTGAGCCGGCCGGACGGTCTGTTCCTGTTCAACATGGGCTCCGGCGACGCGGCGATCGTGGCGCCGGAGAGCGCGGCGACCAACACGACCGAGCCGGTCGGCACCGGCCCCTACCGCTTCGCCGACCGGGTCGAGGGCGATCGGATCGCGCTGGTGCGCGATCCGGACTACACCGGCCCCGACGACGTCTACTTCGAGCGGGTGATCTTCCGCTTCGTGCCCGACCCGGCGGCCCAGGTGGCCGGGCTGCTGGCCGGCGACATCGACGTCGTCGCCAATATCGGCGCGCCGGAGTCGCTCGCCCGGTTCGAGGCCGACGACCGCTTCGCCCTGATGATCGGCACGACCGAGGGCGAAACGGTGATGTCGGCCAACTGGCGCCGCGAGCCGTTCGACGACCCGCGGGTGCGACAGGCGATCATGCACGCCGTCGACCGCCAGGCGATCGTCGATGGCGCGATGTTCGGCTACGGCACGCCGATCGGCAGCCATTTCGCCCCGCACAACCCGGCCTATGTCGACCTGACCGACCTCTACCCCCACGACCCGGAGCGGGCCCGCGCGCTGCTGGCCGAGGCCGGGCTGGCCGACGGGTTCGAGGCGGAGATGCTGCTGCCGCCGCCCTCCTACGCCCGGCGCGGCGGGGAGATCATCCAGGCCCAGCTCGCCGAGGTCGGCATCGAGGTGGAGCTGGTGCCGGTGGAATGGGCGCAGTGGCTGGAGCAGGCCTTCCAGGCCTACGACTACGACCTGACCATCGTCTCGCACACCGAGCCGCTGGACATCGGCATCTACGCCCGGGGGCCGGACGACTACTACTTCGGCTACGACAGCGAGGCCTTCGACGCGGTGATCGCCGAGCTCGACGCGACCACGGACCCGGGCGCGCGCGACGCCCTCTACGAGCAGGCGCAGACGACCCTGGGCGAGGACCTGGCGGCTATCTTCCTGTTCCAGCTCGCCAAGACCGGTGTGCGCTCGGCGAATGTCGAGGGCATGTGGGAGAACCAGCCGATCCAGGCCAACGACGTCACCGGCGCGCGCTGGGTGGAGTAGGCGGCGGGCGGCAGGCCACCCTACGCCGCGACCTCGCCCTCGACCGCGCGGGCCGCCTCGGTCATCAGCCAGTCCTTGAAGGCGGCGACGCGGGGCAGGCCCTCGCGGTTGGGGGGCATGACGACCCAGTAGGCGAAGGCGACCTCGATCTCGCCCTCGAAGGGTTTGACCAGGCGGCCGGCGGCGAGGTCGGCGGCGACCAGCACGCTGCGCCCGAGCGCCACGCCCTCGCCCTCCACCGCCGCCTGGACGACCATGCTCGACGGGTCGTAGGCCGGCCCGCGGTCCGGGTCGACCGCGTCGACCACGCCCGCCGCCGTCAGCCACATGCGCCAGGTCGGGTAGCCGGCCGAGCCGCCATGGGTGAAGTCGTGCAGCAGAGTGTGGCGCGCCAGGTCGTCGGGCGTGCGCAGCGGGTCCGGGCCCTCCAGCAACGCCGGCGCGCAGACCGGGAAGACCTTCTCGTCCAGCAGCTTCTCGACCACCAGGCCGGGATAGTCGCCGGCGCCGTAGCGCACGGCCAGGTCCACGTCCTCGTGCATCAGGTCGACGATCCGGTCGGTGGCACTGATCCGGACATCGACCTCCGGCTCGCGCGCCCGGAACCGCTCCAGCCGGGGCAGCAGCCACTTGGATGCCATGCTCGGCGGCACGGTGACGGTCAGCGGCCCGCGGCAGCAGATGGCGTTGACCTGCTCCACCGCCGCGCGCATGGCGTCGATGCCGTCGCGCACGCCGGGCGCCAGGGCCTGGCCCGCGTCGGTCAGCAGGACCTGGCGGTTGAACCGGCGGAACAGCGGCACGCCCAGATCCTCCTCCAGCGCCTTGACCTGGTGGCTGATCGCCGCCGGCGTGACGTGGAGTTCGGCCGCGGCCTTGGCGAAGGACAGGTGACGAGCCGCGGCCTCGAAGGCGCGCAGGGCGTTGAGCGCGGGCAGTCGCTGGGCCATGACGGCGCTCTCCCTCGGGCACCCGGGCGAGCCGGGGCGCAGTCACATTAGTTGGATTAATTCGACACCGTAGAAGCTATCGTTTGTCGGACACGCCTTCAACCGACAGATTGTCGGGCAACAGAGGCCGACGCACCGCCCATGAAAGTGGCGGTCGCATGAGGGCCTCTCGTGCGAAGGAGAGCGTGCCATGATTCTCTGGGACCCCACGAACCCGCAGGCCGCCTACTACCACTACCGGGCCGCCCGCGCCCGCTCGCAGGCGATCGACGCCGCGGTGATCCGCCTCGCGAGCCTTGCCGCCCGAGGCGTCCGCAGCCTCTCCGGCGCCACCCGCCGCGCCGCCAAGGGCGTTCGCGTGCCGGCGCCGGATGGGGCGGCCGGCTGTCCGGAGACGCCGCTGGCCGCCCGCTAGCCCGATCTTGACCATCGCCGTGCCATGCGGGGGGTGCAGGACACCAATGCGAGCCTTGACCGGGCTTTCGGACAGGCGCACTTCCGCCTCTCCCGGGACCGGCGCCGCTCGGCCCGGCAGGCCCTGCCCGCCCCACGAATCCGCCTGACAGACCAGGAGTTCGAGCCATGACCCACCCCGCCGCCTCCCGTTCCTCGTCCGCCGCCCCCGCCTCGGTGGTGGCGGACAGCCTGTCGACCGCCGCCCTGGGCGACAACCGCGCCCGCGGCCCGGTCGGCGAGACCACGCTTTCCACGCTGATCGCCGCCGGCGCCTATCACGTCGTGCTGGGCGTCGAGGAAGCGATCCGGCGCCTCCGGCGCCCGATCGCCTAGGCCCACCCGCCCAGGGCGGGCGGGCCGGAGCGACGAGAAAGGCGGGTCCCGCGCGGGCCCGCCTTTTTTTCGCGCGCTGCCCGGCGGATGCCGATCTCGCGCGTCAGTGCAGGTCGCGCGAGACCGGATCGCCGAGCCGGAAGTCGGAGAATCGAGCCTCCAGGCCGGCGCGCTCCGGCGAACACAGATAAGGGCCGACCGCGAGGCCGCCGCTGGCGCCCCGGAACGGAGCGAGGCGGGCGAGGCTCCAGCCCTGCGGTCCGGCCGGGTCGGCATGGTGCAGCAGGATCGCCGCGCCCAGCCGCGTCATCCGCACGGTCACGGGGCCGTCGAGGGCGAGGCGCTGGGTCGACCAGTCCGACATCCCGTCGGTGACGACGACGCTGAGATGCGGCGCGCCGTCCGTGAACTCGACCCCGAACTTGATCCAGCCGCTCGGCCCGGCCCGCAGCATGAGGCCGGCCTGGTCGTAGAGCGTCGTGTAATCCGCCTCGAAGGTCAGGGTCGCCGTGAACTCCGGCGGCACGGGCCGCATCAGGGCATGTCCGCTGTCGCGCTGGAAGCCGTAGAACGTGCCCTGCCAGAAATCCGTCTTCGCTCCGGAGCACGCGAGCAGCACGCCGTCCGACCCGACCGAGTGGGACGGCGGCGGGTTGAGCCATCGCATCTCCGCGAAGCCTCGGACCTCTTTGGTCATGGTCTTTACCCTCCCGCGACGCGATGGACCGACCCAGTCGGATGGCCGGGTGATATCAGGTATGCGAGGCCGGTGCACGGCCGCGGCGCCGGCCGAGCGGCACCGAGGGAACGGATGGGGCTCGGAAGAGCGCACGCGCGCAGCTCCTGCGCCGGTGGCTTCGAGCCGGTCCGGCCCGCTGAGCGGTTGTCCGTATTAGCCGGTCGTTTATTGCAAGTGCCCCGCCGGCGCGGCCGAATGACCGACGGGAAACGCCATGTTCACGCGATCAGGCCGAGCCCGCGCAGCCGAATCTCCATGGCCTTGGTCGAAACCTGGAACGTCTTGGCCATTTCAGCGGGGTCCTGGAGCTTGCCCCACCACTCCTTGATAAGATCCGTCGGCATGATGATGCTCGCCGCGAAGCGGTTGGCGTCGGTCTCCTCCGACGGGCCGATCCGGGCGTTGAAGAACCGGCCGTCCGGCGTGCTGCGATAGGCGCGGCTGTCGTCGATGCCGTCGCCCATCAGATGGGCGTGGTAGAACCAGTGGCCCAGCTCGTGCGCCATCGTGAACCGGCGGCGGTAATAGTGATCCTTGCGGTTGGCCGAGATCCGGTACCGGCCGTCGGGCAGCCACTCGATCTGGCCCGAGATGCCGTCGTCAAGCGGCGCCTTCTTGTCCAGGTCTATATCCCAGGGACCGGATGACGGCCTCGATGTTGACCGGGGGGCCCTTGTTCTCGTCGAGGATTTCCTACAGCCGCCCCATCGACGCCCCACCGCTCACGCCGCTCGGTGGCTGACCCGACCGCCGACGAGCTGCAGGAACCAGCGCAAGGCGCTGCCGTCGATCCTCGGCGAGGGTTGCTTGACCCGTTGATCCCAGTGCACCAGGCGGAGCAGCAGGTAGAATGGGACGCTTCGCGCCAGGAGAGCCACCACACCGGCCTCTAGAACTGTCTCGACCCGCCCGCGAACATCGGGTTCGAGCGAATCGAGAGCCCGCACGAGGCCCTCTCGGGACTGCGCGGCAGCTCCGTGACCGGCCGCGATGCTGGCAAGAATCGCCGAAGCGAGGGTTGTCCACGGACCGAAGGGGCGCCGGAGTTCCGCCGCCACGGACATGACGAGAAGCCTGAATTCCGGCGGCAACCGGTCGATCTCGGAGAGATCGAGCGCGGCACTCTTCATTCGATGACGCGCCAAGGCGGAAAGGCCGATCGCCTGCAATCTCAGGCGCGCGTAGACGCCGGCACACGCAATCAGGGCGGCCGCAGCGCCGAGCAGAATGGGCAATTGGCTCATGGCTCCTCGCTTCCCCCTGCCGGTGCAGGTACGCCCGGGTCCGGAGCCCGGCGAACCGCTTGGTCGGCGACCCCGGCCTGATACCGAGCCTCGATCTCGGCAAGATCGACCTCCCGCCGACGTGCGTCTCGACGATCGGCCACGATCGCCCAGACAATCGCCTTACCGAACGTCGCCAGCATCGCGACGACGAGCAGGCCCATCAAGATCGACCAGACCATCCAGGCGGTCAGCCGATCGGCGACCGCCGCGAGTGCTTGGGCGACCGCAGACCCTATACCGTTCACTTCGGCCACCCCGGTCACCGGCCCACACGCTCCCGGAAGTTCGACCCCGGAATAGCCAAAAGGTAGCGGGAAAGAGCCACTATATCAACCTTCAAGCGCGTCTACACCCCCACATCCCCCCGCCACCGCGCGTCGGCCCATCGCACCGCGGCGGCAGTGGCGTAGGCGCGGCGGCGGGCGGCGTCGACCGTCTCACCGGTGGCGCACACGTTAAGGACCCGGCCCCCGTTGGCGACCAGCCGGCCGTCCGCGTCGCTCGCGGTGCCGGCGTGGAAGATCATGACCTCGCCCGGGCCGTCGGCGGCGCACTCGCCCACCGCGGCGGCCTCCTCCAAGCCGGAGATCGCGCCGCCCTTGGCGTAGGGGCCCGGATAACCGTCGGCGGCCAGGACCAGGCAGACCGCCGGCTCGGGATACCAGCGCAGATCCATGTCCTTGAGCACGCCGTCGCGCGCCGCGACCAGGGCCGGCAGCAGGTCCGACATCAGGCGCAGCGCCAGCGCCTGGCATTCCGGATCGCCGAAGCGGACATTGTATTCGAGCAGCTTCGGCCCGTCGGCGGTCAGGATCACGCCGGCGTAGAGCACGCCCCTGAACGGCGCGCCCTCCCCGGCCATCGCCGCGACGGTGGGCTCCAGGATCTCGCGCCGGATGCGGTCCTCGGTGCCCGGGTCCAGGCGCGGCGTCGGGCTGACCGCGCCCATGCCGCCCGTATTGGGCCCCTCGTCGCCGTCGAAGGCGCGCTTGTAGTCGTGCGCCGAGGCGAGCGGCAGGACCGCGCGGCCGTCGACGAGCGCGAAGACGCTCGCCTCCGGCCCGATCAGGCATTCCTCCACCACCACTTCCGCGCCCGAGGCCCCGAAGGCGCCGTCGACCAGGGCGGCGTCGACCGCGGCCTCCGCCTCGGCGACGGTGGCGGCGACGACGACGCCCTTGCCCGCCGCCGGGCCGTCGGCCTTGACCACGATCGGCGCCCCGCGCTCACGGATGAAGGCCTTCGCCGCTCCGGCGTCCGTGAAGGTCCCGAAATCGGCCGTCGGGATGCCGTGGCGCCGGCACAGATCCTTGGTGAAGCGCTTGGAGCCCTCCAGCCGCGCCGCCGCCGCCGTCGGCCCGAAAGCCTTGACGCCCGCCGCCTCCAGCCGGTCGACCAGCCCGGCGATCAGCGGCGCCTCCGGCCCGATGACGGCGAAGTCGATCCGCTCCCGCGTGGCGAAGGCGACCAGGCCGTCGATGTCGTCGACCGCGATGTCGACGCAGGTCGCGTCGGCCGCGATGCCGGGGTTGCCGGGCGCGCAGAAGAGCGCGTCGCACAGGGGCGAGGCGGCGAGGGTCCAGGCCAGCGCGTGCTCGCGCCCGCCCGAGCCGACCAGGAGAAGGCGCATGGCTCGGGTCTCCGTTCTCCGTCCGGGAAGCGCCCGGGCACGGGGACGGCGGCGTCCGGGCGCCCGGGGTTGTATCACGGCCGTCCCCCGGCACAAGATGGGCCATGAGCCGATCCCCCTCCCGCCCCGCGAGCCGCCGCGGCCCTCCCGCTGCCGGCGGCGACCCGATGCCGGCGCCGGCGCCCTTCGACGCGCCGATCCCGACCGCGGACACCCGCGGCGCCGGCAGCCAGGGGGGCGGCCCGGGTTCGAACCTGCCCGAATACTCGGTCGGGGAGATCGCCTTCTCGGTCAAGCGCACGTTGGAGGAGACCTACGGCCATATCCGCGTGCGCGGCGAGATCTCCCGGCCCAAGGTCCCGGGCTCGGGCCATCTCTACCTGACGCTCAAGGACGACCGGGCGGTGCTCGACGCGGTGTGCTGGCGCAACACCCGGTCCAAGCTGGCGATTTCGCCGGAGGAGGGCATGGAGGTCATCGCCACCGGGCGCATGACCACCTATCCCGGCGGCTCGCGCTACCAGCTCGTCATCGAGCAGCTCGAGCTCGCCGGCGAGGGCGCGCTGCTCAAGATGCTGGAGGAGCGGCGCAAGCGCCTGGCCGAGGAAGGGCTGTTCGACGAGGCGCGCAAGGTCCCGCTGCCCTTCATCCCGGAGGTCGTCGGCGTGGTCACCTCGCCGACCGGCGCGGTGATCCGCGACATCCTTCACCGCCTGGCCGAGCGCTTCCCGCGCCGGGTCCTGCTGTGGCCCGTGCGCGTGCAGGGCGAGACGGCGGCCGAGGAGGTCGCCGCCGCCATCCGGGGCTTCAACGCCTTGCCGCCGGGCGGTCCCATCCCCCGGCCCGACGTGCTGATCGTCGCGCGCGGCGGCGGCAGCCTCGAGGACCTGATGGCCTTCAACGAGGAATCGGTCGTCCGCGCCGCGGCGGACAGCGCGATCCCGCTGATCTCCGCCGTCGGACACGAGACCGATACGACGCTCATCGACTTCGCCGCCGACCGGCGCGCGCCGACGCCGACCGCGGCGGCCGAGATCGCGGTGCCGGTGCGCGCCGACCTGATCGCCCAGGTCCTCGATATCGAGCGGCGGCGCATCGGCGCCATGGCGCGCGGCCTGGAGCATCGCCGGGTGCGCCTGGACGGTCTGGCGCGCGGGCTGGGCGATCCGGTCCGCCTGCTGGAAGGCTGGTGGCAGCGCCTGGACGACCGGGGCGAGCGGCTGGACCGGGCGATGCGCGTGCGCGTCGACCGGGACCGGGCGCGGCTGGCCGAGGCCGCCGCCCGCCTGCCCCATCCCCGGCAACGGATGCTCCAGGCGGGCCGGAACCTGGACCAGCTCGCCGGCCGGCTCGACGCCGGGGCGCGCCAGGCCGTGGCGCTGCAGCGCCGGCTGTTCCGCCCGGTCGCCGAGCGGCTGAGCCCGGCACCGATCGCCCGGCTCGCCGCCGACGGCCGGCGCCGGCTCGACGACCAGGCGCGGCGGCTGGGCACGGCGGAGGCGCGCGTGGTCGACCACGCCCACCGCCGGCTTGCGGCCCAGGCCCAGCTGCTGGAGAGCTATTCCCACGAGGCGGTGCTGCGGCGCGGCTTCGCCCTGGTGCTCGACGCCGAGGGCCGCCGCGCGATCACCCGCGCCGCCGACGCCACCGAGGGCCGCCGGGTCGCCCTGCGCTTTACCGACGGCGAGGCGCCCGCGGTGATCGGCGGCGGCGGGGGCGCGGACGCCCCGTCCCCACCGAAGCCCGCCCGCAAGCGCGCCCCGGCCCCGGCCAAGCAGAGCCAGCCGAAACTGCTGTAGGTCGGCCACGGCCGAAAGGCCGTGCGCGACGGCACCGCCTCCAGACGTGTCGCGCACCGCTTCGCGGTGGGCGACCTACGCTTTCGTTCGTTTTCGATCGTCATCCCCGCGAAAGCGGGGATCTCGGTGGCCCTTGCTCCAAGAGCCTGATTTGCCTCACCTGTCCGGCGTCACGGCGAGCGCGGATGGATCCCCGCTTTCGCGGGGATGACGATAAGGGGACTATCGAAACAAGCTCCTGGAGCACCGAGCCGCCGGGCCAAGGCCGCGGCGTATCGGGTTTCGCTGCGCTCTTCCCGACCTACCGCAGCGCCGCGCACGCCTTCCGGATGCGGGCGCAGGCGTCTTCGAGGGCGGCGTCCGACGTGGCGTAGGAGACCCGGAAATAGGGCGACAGGCCGAAGGCCGCGCCCGGCACCGCGGCGACGCCATGGTCTTCGAGCAGGTAGTCGATGAAGTCGCCGTCGCTGTCGATCCGCTTGCCGCCCGGGGTGGTCTTGCCGATCACGCCGGCGCAGGACGGGTAGACGTAGAACGCCCCCTCCGGCACCGGGCAGTCGATCCCCTCGGCCGCGTTCAGCCCGGCGACGACCAGGTCGCGGCGCTTCTCGAAGATGGCGTTGTTGGCCGGGATGAAGTCCTGCGGCCCGTTCAGCGCCGCGGCGGCCGCCGCCTGGCTGATCGAGCAGGCGTTGGTGGTGCTCTGGCTCTGGACCTTGGCCATCGCCTTGATCAGGTCCTTCGGCCCGCCGGCGTAGCCGATGCGCCAGCCGGTCATGGCGTAGGCCTTGCTGACGCCGTTGAGGGTCAGCGTCCGGTCGAACAGCGCCGGCTCCACCTGGGCGATGGTCGAGAATTCGAAGCCGTCATAGACCAGGTGCTCGTAGATGTCGTCGGTCATGACATGGACATGGGGGTGGCGCACCAGAACCTCGGCCAGCGCCGCCAGCTCCTCGCGGGTATAGGCAGCGCCGGTCGGGTTGTTGGGCGAGTTGATCACCACCCACTTGGTCTTCGGCCCGATCGCCGCCTCGAGATCCGCCGGCGCCAGCTTGTAGCCGGCGGACTGCGGGCACTCGACGAAGACCGGCACGCCCTGGAACAGCAGCGCGATATCCGGATAGGAGACCCAGTAGGGCGCCGGGACCACGACCTCGTCGCCCGGGTTCAGGCTGGCCATCATGGCGTTGAAGATGACCTGCTTGCCGCCGGTGCCGACGGTGATCTGCTCGGGCGTGTAGGTCAGCCCGTTCTCCCGCCGGAACTTCTCCACGATGGCCGCCTTGAGCTCGGGCGTGCCGTCGACGGCCGTGTACTTGGTCTGGCCGGCGCGGATGGCGGCGATCCCGGCCTCCTTGATCGAGTCGGGCGTGTCGAAATCGGGCTCGCCCGCGCCCAGGCCGATGACGTCCTTGCCGGCCGCCTTCATCTCGCGCGCCTTGGAGGTGACGGCGACGGTCGGCGAGGGCTTCACGCGGGCAAGGGTCTCGGACAGGAAGGCCATGGCGGCGGCTCCGACGAACGGGCTTTCGGGGATGCGGACGCGACGCCCGACCGGCGCCGCGCGCGAACCCTAAGCCCGCCCCGGCCGCCGGGCAAGCACCGGCGTCGGGCCGGACGGCGGAGCCCCCGCGCGGGGCTTGGCTGCATTGAGAGGATCGATTATCTCTCGCTTTACCATTTCCGACTTCAATGACGACCATGACCGCCGCGACCCTCGACCTCGACCTGCTGCGCGCCTTCGTGACCATCGTGGAGGCGGCGAGCTTCACCCGCGCCGCCGAGCGGCTGGGCCGCACCCAGTCGACCATCAGCCTGCAGATCAAGCGCCTGGAGGCGGCGATCGGCACGCCCGTCTTCGAGCGCGGCGCCCGGCCGGTCCGGGTCACCGGCGAGGGCGAGATGCTGCTGGGCTACGCGCGCGAGATGCTGCGCCTCAACGACGAGGTGGTCGCCCGGGTGCGCGAGCCGGAGCTGACCGGTCGGGTCCGGCTCGGCACGCCCGAGGACTTCGCGACGAGCCACCTGCCGGAGGTCCTGTCCGCCTTCGGCGCGGCCTTCCCCGGCGTGGCGCTGGAGGTCACCTGCGACCTGACGCTCAACCTGCTCGACCGCTTCGCGGCCGGGGAGTTCGACCTGGTGCTGATCAAGCGCGAGCCGGCCGGCCCGATGACGGGCGTCGAGGTCTGGCGCGAGCCGCTGGTCTGGGTCGGCCGGGCCGATACGGATGTCGGGGATGACCGGACGCTGCCGCTGGTGGTCTCGCCCCATCCCTGCGTCTATCGCAAGCGCGCCCAGACGGCGCTCGATTCGATCGGCCGGCGCTGGCGCATCGCCTATACCAGCACCAGCCTGGCCGGCGCCCAGGCGGCGGTCCAGGCCGGGCTGGGGCTGACGGTCCTGCCCAAGGACATGGTGCCGCCCGGGCTGCGCCTGATGGGGCCGGCGGAGGGCCTGCCCCGGCTGGCGGAGACCGAGATCGCCCTGTGCCGGGCGCCGGGCACCCTGTCGCGGCCGGCCGAGCGGCTGGCCGGCCACATCGTCACCTCGCTGGAGCGCCAAGCGGGCGGCCCGCGCCACACTTCCGCCGCGCCGGCGCGGGTATGATCTCGTCCGAGATGTCCCGCCGCTTGCGAATCCACCGGGCTACCGGCCGCCCACCCCGTGGCCGCCCGCGCATGACGGCCGCGGCGCTCGGCGTCGTGGCGGCGCTCGGGCTGGCGGCCTGCGACGGGCGGGACGCGGTGCTCGGCGGCAGCGCGCCGCCCGGCATCACGGGAACGACGCTGGCGCCGGCACCGCCCGCGCCGATGTCGGCGGTGCCCTACGCG
>JAVJUS010000124.1:0-18738 GCA_040220455.1 Azospirillaceae bacterium | reverse complement strand
CTGCCCGCCGGCACCGCCGGCTCCGTCGCCCCCGGCCTTCGGCCGTGGGCGACCTACGTGCGACACACCACGGGCCGACGGACCACAAGCCTCGTGGACCGCGTCGGGGGCCCCACCTATACCACCAAAAAAACGGCGACCCCGAGGGGTCGCCGCTTGACGGGAGGTCCGGGCCCCGGCGCCTGGCGCGCCGGGGCCGGATCGGCTATTCGGCCGAGGCCGTCTCCGGATTCTCCTGCGGGAGCTGCTCGGGCCCCGCGAGCGACGGGTAGTCGCCGACCATGTTGGCACCCATCAGGGGCTTGTAGAGGCCCTGATGGCAGGTGCCGCAATTGGCCTTCGGCGCATCGCCCAGCGGGCCGAGCCGGTAGTCCGGGAACTGGTCGGTCAGCGGGACGATGTGGTCGTTGTTGATCTCGCGGACCATCCGGATGCCGTGCCAGGCCGAGGTCCGGGTCGGCGGGCTCTGCTCCCAGCTGCCGAAGGCGCGGCTGTTGTGGCAGTAGGTGCAGTTGACGCCGAGGCTCTCCGACATGTGCATCATCAGGCCGTAGGTCCACTCGGTCTGCTTGATCGATTGCCGGTTGCCCGCGGGCAGGGCCTCGTCCGCCTGCTGAACGCGGATCTCGTTGTCCTGAAGCAGGAAGGGCGTGAACGGATCGCCGGGCAGCGAGGCCATGGCGACCGAGGGGTCGGGCGCGTTCTGCCCCGCCCGCGATCCGGCCATGCGCGCCGCCTGCGGATCGGCCGGCTCCTCGAACCAGATGTACTGGGGCACGTTCTGGCCGCGATGGCAGGTGTAGCAGGTGACGCCGGCGCCTTTGACGTGGTCGGTCCACTCGGTGTTCACGAACTGGGTCATCTCGATCATGTGCCGCGAGACGACCTTGGTATAGAGGTTGTCCTCGGCGAAGTTGCCGCCCTCGTGGCAATAGGCGCAGCCCTGGTCGGGAGAGACCCACTGGGTGATCGCCTGCATGATCCGGTTGAACTGCGTCACGCTGAGATCGCCGAGCACCTGGACGTTCTCGTAGACGTCCCCCGCGCGGGGGCCGCCGTTGTCCGGCGGCAGGGGCATCGGCGGCTCGGGCACCTGGTTGGCCGCCACGGTCTCGGTGAAGGTGTTGGCGTTGACCACCACCTCCATGCCGGTCCCGCGGTAGCCACGCTGCACCGACTCCGTCGAAAGCGGCAGGGCGAAGAAGAACAGCACGGCGACGACAGCGACGACGACGACGGCGAGTTTCTGGATGAAGGGGGTCATTGCGCCGCTCCCATTGCCGCGGCCGGATCCGGGGCCGGCGGGTAGACAGCCGGGTAGGACGGCGCGAAGTCGTGCTTCACCGCCCACAAGTACCAGTTATCCACCACCGTGCCGGTGAGAAGAATGCCGATGCCGCCGGTCAGGGTCGTCAGCACCGCGAACCACCACGCCCACCGGTGGATCGACTCCATCGAGGCGTTGAAGCCCATCGTCCAGCGCCAGAAAAGCGCCGCGCGCTCCGAGGCCGTGCCGCGGTCGACGATCTGGTCGATCTCGCGGTCGCCGCCCAGCCGGCTGACGGCCAGGATCGTGCCGCCGTGCATGGCGAAGAGCAGGGTCGAGCCGTAGAGGAAGACGATCGAGAGAGCATGGAAGGGGTTGTAGAAGAGGTTGCCGTATCTCAGCGAAAACGCGGCCGTCCAGTCGAGGTGCGGGAAGATGCCGAAGGGCACCGCCTCGCCCCAGCTCCCCATCAGGAGCGGCCGGATGAAGCCGAGAACTAGGTAGAGCCAGATCGCCGAGGCGAAAGCCCATGCGACATGGGTGCCCATGCCGAGCGCGATCGCCCGCCGGTAGGTCCGCACCCACCACAACAGGATGGACGCGGTCAGGAAGAAGCCGGCGATCAACCACCAGCCGCCCTCGTTCAAGGGCGGAAAGGCCAGGCCGTAGGCCGGCGGCGGCGGCTCGAGCGCGAGCCACGGCAGCTGCCGGACGAACTCGACCGGGTCCCAGCCCACCGAGGCCCACATGTTGAGGCCGATGATCTCGATCGCGATGAAGCCGCAGATCAAGGAGGCGACGCCGAACCAGCCGAGATAGATCGGCCCGAGCTGCGCGTTGCCGATCCACCCGAGAAGGTGGCTGAAGCCCGGGGTGCCGGCGCGGGGGAAGACCCCCTCCTCGATCGCCACGCCGCTCTCGGCGGGGCCTCGGACCTGCACCTGGGTGAAGAGATTCTGATATTCCGCCATGTCCGTTGCCCTCCCGTCAGCGCCAGATCGGGAGGTCGAGCCACCAGCTCCACCACTCCGGCCAGCCTCGGGTCCAGAACGGGCCGCTGATGACGATGCACACCGCGCTCCAGAAGCCCGCGTTCAGCGCCAGGAACAGACCGAGACGGTGGACGCCGAGCGTTCCCACCGAATAGCCGATCGTATCCCGGAAGAATGTGTCTTCGTGCTCCGGCGTGCGCACCACGTCGCCCTTCTTGTGCGGGTTGACCGCGGACAGGACGAGCGAGCCGTGCAGCGCCAGCACCAGCGTGGTCGTGAAGAAGAACGACACCGCCAGCATGTGCGCCGGATTGTAGTGGAAGTGAAGGTACTGGTAGCCGACGTTCGACACCCAGTCGAGGTGACTGAAGATGCCGTACGGGAAGCCGTGCCCCCAGGCGCCCAGCAGCAGCGGCCGGACCACGACCAGGGTGACGTAGGCCAGGATCGCGAAGCTGAAGGCGATGGGCACGTGATAGCCAATGCCCAGCTTGCGGCAGATCTCCACTTCCCTGAGCGCCCAGGATCCGAAGGCCCCGATCGCGCAGATGGTGATGAGCTGCCACAAGCCGCCTTCGGCCAGTGGCGCGAAGCCGAGACCGTAGGACAGGTCCGGCGGCGCGATACTGATGGTCCAGGGATTCCACGTCGGCCCGAGCGCCGCACCCCAGACGATCAGTGCCGTGCCCAGAGCCGAGAAGAAGATTGTCGTGACACCGAAGAAGCCGACGAAGAACGGTCCGATCCAGAAATCGAACAAGTCGCCGCCGATCAGCGTTCCTCCTCGAACGCGATACTTCTTCTCGAAACTGAGCATTGCCATGGTCGAAAACTCCGAACGAAAGGCTCAACGGGGCCGGACCGGTGGTCCGGACCGGATCGTCGGACCCGCGGCGGGCGGAACGGCGCGGCGGTCAAGCGGCGCCGTCCGCCCGCCGGCGGGCCGACGGTCCGGATCCGTCGCTCGCTAGTTCGACGGCATCGCCGACATCTGCGAGGCGGCCTGGCTCGCGCCACTCGGCCCCTCGAGCCAGTTGAACCGGTCGGTGCTGAGCAGGATGAAATGGATCAGCAGCGCCAGCACGAACAGAAAGGTGAACAGCGACACGAGCGTGCGCCGCGGATCGAAGATCTGCCAGATTCTCCACATTTCCCGGTCTCCTATGCGACGAGGGTCATCAGGGTCTGAGCGACGCTCTGGGCGCCCTCGATCATCGAGACGTCGTAGCCCTGCGGCCCCGGAAGCCAGGGACGCCAGATCCACGCCAGGATGTGAGCCACCACCGCGACACCCGTGAAGATCAGGAAGCTCTTCATGAAGATGTCGTGGAACTCTTTGGCTTCCTCCTCACTCAACCCCGTGAGGGAGCCACTCTTCTGATCAGCCATTATTCGGACACTCCAAGGCACTTTGGCCCGTCGGCCGTTGCCGCGCACCTCCCGCGCGGCGGGGAGCATCGTGGCGAGGTCGCCACGATACCTACGACCGCCCGGCGGCCTGGCCGGGCGGGATCTCGAGCGCCCCTCAGCGCATGAAGGCGAAGGGCAGGATCGTGTGCGCCGTCATCCGCGCCTCGGCGAAAATCGAGCCGCGGGGACGGCCGTCGCGGGTGTGACGCCAGCGGCCGGTGACCGCCCGGGCGACGACCGCGCCGACGAGGAAGACGATGTAGGTCGCCGCGACGACGCGCCGGAACTGGCGGGCCTCGTCGTCGCGGGCATGCGGCGTGGCGGGGCCGTTGATCACCATTTCAGCCATGAGCTTCCCCCGGAGACGGAATTCGTCGACCCGCGACGTCGAAGGCGGCAGCCATCGACGCGACGGGCCTTTTGGCCCCGCCGGTATCCTGGCGGGACGATGGGGCCGCGTGCCGGCGGTCGGACCGGCGACGCGGGGTGTGCGAAAGACGGGCGGCGAGGCCGGTCATGCCGTCGCTCCCCCGACCTCGGCGCCGAGCGAGGCGCGCAGCCGCTCGGCCGTGATCGTTTCCTCACCGGCCCGGCGCGCGTCGCGCTCGACCTTGTCGCGCAGGCGCTTGGCCGCGGAGATGCGCACCAGGAACGGCTCGGATTCGAGATGGGCGTCGAACAGGCGCCGGGCCTCCGGCTCCCAGGTCCAGGCACTCGACTCGGCCAGCCGCGAGGGCGTGGCGTCGACCTTGTCGAGGTCCGTACCCAGCGGCAGGATCTCGAACAGCGCGTCGAACAGGGCGTTGCAGTATTCCTGGATCAGGTAGGTCGCGCCGGCGTAGCCCATGAAGGGCGTTCCGGTCGCCCGCCGGATGATCGCGCCGGGGAACGAGGCCGGGATGTAGACCGCCCGGCAGCCCACCTCGGCGGCGTACATGCGCTCGTTGTACGACCCGAACAGCACCAGCGGCGGCTTGGTCCGGATGGCGTCGCGCACCTTGGCGTTGTCGGGCTTCATCCCCGCCCGGCGCCAGAACGAGAAGGTGCACGGAATGCCCATCTCGTCCTCGAGGAACCGACGAAGGCCGCGGACATAGGTCTCCGACGCCACGACGGCGAAGGACGCGGTCGGGAAGAAGTCCTGGGTGACCGAGCGCCAGAGATCCCAGATCGGCTTGATCGTGGTGTGCTTCTCCTGCTCGATGAACGGCTCGGGATCCACGCCCGTCAGCTCGCCCAGCGTGCGCAGGAAATTGGTCGTCGCGAACAGCCCGATCGGCGCCTGCAGGTAGGGCGCGTCGAGCGCCTCGCACAGCTTGCGGCCGAACTCCCGGTAGAGGCAGACATTGACGTCCGCGTCGACCAGGCGGGGGACGTCGTCGATATGGCTGCCCAGCGGGAAGACGAGGTTGACCTCGCAGCCGATGCCCTCGATCAGCCGGCGGATCTCCGCCAGGTCGGAGGGCATGTTGAAGGTGCCGTAGATCGGACCGATGATGTTGACCTTGGGCTTGCCGCCCTCGGGCCGCTTCTTCTTGCGCCGGGCCTGCGCCTTCTTGGCGCCGAACTCGGACCACAGCCAGTAGATCGCCCGGTCGGCGCTCTGCCACTGGTCCTCGTCGATGGTCCGGGGCAGGAAGCGCTTGAGGTTCGAGCCCTCCGGGGTGACGCCGCCGCCGATCATCTCGGCGATGCTGCCGGTGACGATGACCGAGGGCTGGTCGGGGTCCTGCGTGTCCCCTGCCCGTTTGAGCGCGCCTTCGGTGCCGCTCATCGACAGCTCGTCCTCGGACAGGCCGGTGACGGCGACGGGCAGTTCGTGCGGCGGCAGCGCGTCGGTATAGTGCAGGACGGCGGTGACCGGCAGGTTCTCGCAGCCCACCGGGCCGTCGATCACCACGCTCAGCCCCTTGATCGCCGTGAAGGCGTAGACCGAGCCCCAGTAGCCGCCGGCGCGATCGTGATCGAGTACCAGCATCAGCTCAGCCCTCCAGCGCCGTCGAGCCGGGCACGACCCGGTCGGCATCCGGGTCGGCGGCCGGCTCCGCGGCCTGGCCGGCCTTCTTCGGCCGCGCCAGCGGATCGGGGCCGGGCCGGTGGTTCCAGCCGTAGCCCGCCGACTTGCCCGTCCCGACGGTGTCGAAGAAGTCGACCATGCGCGAATAGCGCTCGCCGCCGGCGATCTGGGTGCGCACGATCGCCGTCAGGGCCGCGACGCCGGCCGCGCCGAACAGCGGCCGGGCGGAGACCATGTTGGTGAAGTAGATCGCCGGCACGCCCTCTTCCTTGGCCGTCTGGACCAGCGGCGTCGTGCCGATGGCGAGGTCCGGGCGGACCTCGCGCATGGCGGCGACGTCCTGCTCGAGCGCCGCGCGGTACTGTACGTGGGTGCCGCGCGCCTCCAGCCATTGGCGGTCGGCTTCGCTCCAGGCGGTGCGCGGGCAGGCGGTGCCGACATAGGGCACCCGCGCCCCGGCCTCCGCCAGGACCCGGGCGACCAGGAGCTCCGAGCCCTCGTAGCCGGAGACGGTCACCGTCGCGTCGAGCGGGTTGGCGTCGAGCGCCGCGCGGATCGCCGGCAGCGCCTTGGCCTTGGCGTCGTCGCGCGCGGTGTCGCTCACACCCGCCGACTCCGCCACCGCGTCGAGCCAGGCCGCCGTGCCGTCGAGCCCGACGGGCCCGGAGCCCACGACCGGCCGGCCGGCCCGCTCGAACTCGCGGACGCTCGCCGTGTAGAAGGGATGGACCGCCGCCGCCACGACGCTGTCGAGCGCGGCGTAGAGGTCGCGCCATTCCCGGCTCGGCACCTGGGGTGCCACGGTCAGGCCCATGGGGTCGAGCAGCGAGGCGACGCCCACCGGATCGGCTGGGAAGAGCTCGCCGATCAGCGCCACCGACGGGCGCTCCGGGCGCTCGCCGCGCGGCCGCGCGACCGGCCCGGCCTCCGCCTCGCGCCGGGCGAAGCCCAGCATGGCGCCGGCCAGCACGTCCTTGGCCTCGGCATGGGTCGGCACGCCGAAGCCCGGCACGTCGATGCCGATCACCCGCACGCCGTTGATCTCGTCCGGCAGGAGGTCGAGCGGCACGCCCGACGCGGTCGGAACGCACAGGTTGATGACGACGACGGCATCGTAGTCCGCCGGATCGGCCATCTCGTGCACCGCGTCGCGGATATCCTCGAAGAGCTGGCCGGTGACCAGCGTCTCGGAGGAGAAGGGCACGTAGCCGACCGTCCGCCGGGCGCCGTAGAAATGCGAGGTGAAGGTCAGGCCGTAGACGCAGCACGCCGAACCGGAAAGGATCGTCGCCGTTCGCCGCATGCGAAGGCCCACGCGCAGCGACCCGAAGGCCGGACACATGGACTGCGGCTGGTCGTGCGGACCCTTCGGATAATCGGTCGCGAGCCGGGCAAGGACCTCGGACTTGCCGGCGGCCTTGGCCGCGGCCTCCAGGGTCTCCTTGCCGCCGTGGCAGCCGCTCGCGGACTCGAGGATGGCGGGATCCGGCGTCACCGGGTCGGGCGCGGCATCCGGCACGGCCGCCGCGGCCCCGTCGGACGGATCGAGATGGTCGGACTGGCTCATCATCGGCCCCGCTCAGTCCGCGCCGTCGTAGATGACTTCGAGGGACGGCTTCTCCACGGCGTTGGCGCCGTGCATGTCCGCCAGCGTCGCCGGCGTCAGCTCGACGCCGCGGCCGACATCCTCGCTCTTGAAGAGGTCGAGGAGGCCGTCGTGGCTCAGCGGCGTCGGCAGCAGCGGCGGCGCGGACGCCGCGTTGGCCCCGAGCTGCTCGAACACCGACGCCCACTCGCCCCCGGGCACGCCGATGATCTCGTAGTTGGCGCTCTTGCGCCGGATGTCGTCATGCGCCGGGATCGCCGCGAGCACCGGAATGCCCACCGCCTCGGCGAAGGCCTGGGCCTCGCCGGTGCCGTCGTCCTTGTTGATCACCAGGCCCGCGACGCCGACATTGCCGCCCAGGCGCCGGAAGTAGTCGACGGCCGAGCAGACATTGTTGGCGACGTAGAGCGACTGCAGGTCGTTGGAGCCGACGACGATGACCTTCTGGCACATGTCGCGGGCGATCGGCAGGCCGAAGCCGCCGCAGACCACGTCGCCCAGGAAGTCGAGCAGGACGTAGTCGAAGTCCCAGTCGTGGAAGCCCAGCTTCTCCAGCAGCTCGAAGCCGTGGATGATGCCCCGGCCGCCGCAGCCGCGGCCGACTTCCGGCCCGCCCAGCTCCATGGCATAGACGCCGTCGCGCACGAAGCAGACATCGCCGATGTCGACCGCTTCGCCGGCCAGCTTCTTCTTCGACGAGGTCTCGATGATGGTCGGGCAGCTTCGACCACCGAAGAGCAGCGAGGTCGTGTCGCTCTTCGGGTCGCAGCCGATCAACAGGACCCGCTTGCCCTGCTGCGCCATCATGTAGGACAGGTTGGCGAGGGTGAAGCTCTTGCCGATGCCGCCCTTGCCGTAGATCGCGATGACCTCGGTCTCGCGCTTGGCGGGGGCGGGCGCCTCGTCGGAGGGGCCGTCGGCGCTTTCCGTCCGGTCGAGGACGGTGGTGTCGGAGCCGCTGGACGCGTTCATTTGCACGCTCTCCAATCGAGGATCATCTTCAGGCAGGACGGATCGCCGAAGGCGGTCGGATAGGCCGAGGGCGCCTCGGTCGCCGCATGGCGATGGGTGATCAGGCCGTCGAGCGGCAGGCGCCCCTCGGCGACGCGGTCGCGCGCGGCGACCAGGTCGGCGGGCCGCCATTCCGCGGCGACGCGCAGCCGGGCCTCCTTCATGAAGGCCGGCGGGAAGGCGAAGCTGATCGGCGCGCTGTAGAAGCCGGCCAAGACGATCTCCCCGCCCGGCGCCAGCCGGCCGATCAGGGTGTCGAGCAGGCCGGCATCGCCGCTGACGTCGTAGATCGCGCGATAGTCGCGGCGCTCGTCGGCCTCGGGATGGACGACCGGGTAGCCGGTCGCGCCGTCGACCCGCGCAGGCTCGGTCTCCCACACGGTCGGCGGCGCCCCACCCGAAGCGATCGCCAGCCGGGCGATCAGGCGGCCCAGCACGCCATGGCCGACGATCAGATCCGGCGGGGTGCCGTCGCCGCCGGCGATCGCGTGGCGCGCCGTGGCGGCGAGGGCCAGCAGGATCCCCTGCTCGCCCATGCTGTCGTCGATCGGCAGCGCCTTGTCGGCCTTGACCACGAGGCGGGAGGCCGCGCCGCCGAACAGCCCGCGGATCGCGCCGAAGCAGCGCGCGCCCGGGACATAGACGAGCTGGCCGATCTTGCGGTCCGTGACGCCGGTGCCGATTGCCGCGATGCGGCCGACCGACTCGTAGCCCGGAACCAGCGGATACCCCATGCCGGGAAACGGCGGCATCGTGCCGGAGAAGAGCAGCCGCTCGGTTCCCGTGCTGATCCCGCTCCACGTCACGTCGACCACCACGTCGTCCTCCCCGGGCGCGTCCAGCGCCAGACGGCTGAGCGCCAGACGCTGCGGCTCCTCGAGGACGACGGCGATGGCTTCCATGATGTTCGCTCCCTTCCGTGGGCCGGCCCGTCAGGCGAGGGGCCCTTAGGTGCTGGTGTCAGTTTATTTTGACACTGCCGGATGTCAATACAGATTTACAGGTCATTGCGTCAGGCCGGCTTGTCGGGGACACGCGCAACGAGCAGCCGGGTGAGCAGCGGCCGGTGGGTCGGGACTGGCCGAATCGCCACGAATCCGGCGGTTTCCAGCAGCGATTTCAATTCGGTGGCGGAGCGCGGCCGGCCGCTGCCCATCGCCATGAGGTAGAAGAGGAAATAGGCGCCGACGGGCTCCGCCCCCGGCGTCTCGGCCATGGGTTCGGCGACCAGAAGGGTCCCTCCGGGGGGCAGTGCGCGGCGCACGCCCTTAAGGATCGCCAGCGCCACCGGATCGTCATGATCGTGGACGACCCGGACCAGCGAGGCGATGTCGGCCCCTTCGGGCAGCGGATCGGCCAGGAAGTCGCCGCCGACGGCGCACGCCCGCGACCCCAGCCCGTCGGCGTCGAGTCGCTCGCGCGCCCGCTCGGCGACGGCCGGCAGGTCGAACAGGGTGGCCGTCAGCCCGGGCGTGCGCTCCAGGGCCGCGCGCACGAACGCCCCTTGACCGCCCCCGACATCGAGCAGGTGCCGGTATCGCCCGAGCGGCGCGGCGTCGAGGATGTCGCCCGCGATCATGGCCTGCGACGAGGCCATCAGTTCGGAATAGGCCGCCACGTCCTCGGCCCCGGCGGCGGCGGCGTGCCCCTGCCCCGCCGCGTAGGGCCAGTAGCCGCCGAGCCCCGTCTGCGCCCGCTCGCCGCGGAGCAAGGCGACCGGGTCGGCCAGGTCGCCGTAGAGCAGGGCGTGATGCTCGACCATCGCGGCAATGCCGGGATTGCCGACCAGCGCCGCGCCGAGCGGACCGAGTCCGTAGCGCCCGCCCCGCCGCTTCTCCGCGAGATCGAGGGCGGCCGAGGCGTCGAGCAGGCGCCGTGCGGCGTCGACCGGCAGGCCCAGCCGATCCGCGAGCACCGGCAGGGAGGCCGGCCCCTCGGCCAGGATCTCGAACAGCCGCAGGCGCACGCCCGCTTGCAGGACCTGGGAGTAGACGAAGCCGGCGCAGATGTCGAAGAGCGTGCGCGCCCGCCGCCGCGCGATCCAGCGGGTCAGCGGGTTGCGCGCGGCGCGCGTCTGGAAGCGCGGATCGGCCAGCAGCCGGTCGCGCACGGCCAGCAGCCGGTCGAGCGCGCCGCCCGTGCCCGGCGGAGCCATCACGCGGCTCGTCACCCTCGGGCGTCCCGCCTCGGCCGCCCGCTCAGGCGGCGCTGCGGGCCAGCGACTTCGGAACCAGCCGCTTGGCCTCGGAACGGATCAGCGTCTCCAGCATTCCGGCGCCGGGGCAGTCGGGAATGGCCGCGATCGCGCCCACGACGAGATCCTCGAGGTGGTCCATCGCGCCGTCGACCCCCAGCTCGGTCACCGAGCTCGGCCGGCCGTGCAACGCGTCCTGGCCGACGGGCTTGCCCAGCTCCTCGGCGTCGCCCGCCACGTCGCGCAGGTCGTCGGCGACTTGATAGGCCTCGCCCAGGGTCTCGCCAAGGGCCCGCCAGGGCGCCGGATCGGCGCCGGCCGCCGCCGCGCCGGCCACGGTGGCCGCGACGAAGAGCGAGCCGGTCTTGAGCCGCTGGTAGTCGGCGACGACGACCCCCTTCTCCCCTTCCCAGGCCTGGCCGGCGCACAGGCCTGCCGGCGTGCCGACCGAGCGCCCGATGGTCAGGACCAGCGGCGCGAGGCGGGCCGGGGCCGGAACGGCCGTCCGGGCCAGGGTCTCGAAGGCGAGGACGATCAGCGCGTCGCCGGCCAGCAGCGCCATCGGCGCGCCGTAGGCCCGCTGGACCGACGGCTTGCCGCGCCGCGTATCCGCGTCGTCGAAGCAGGGCAGGTCGTCATGGACCAGCGAGGCGCAGTGCAGGAGCTCGATCGCCGCGGCCGCACCGTCGGCGATTCCCGGCTCGTCGTCGCCGCACGCCTCGGCGACCGAGAGGCAGAGCCGCGGGCGGACCCGGGCGCCCTTGGGAAAGACCGCGTGGCGCATGGCCTCCAGCAGCCGGGGTGGCGCGCTCGGGCCGTCCGCGCAGCTCATCGCCTGGTCCAGGGCCCGCTCGATCCGCGAGGTCGCGTCCATGAATTCCTCCCCGTCGGGCGGCCGGGTTCCGGCCCCTGGCGACAATCGGTCCGGTATGCGAGGCTGCCCCGGTGTGTAAGGCTTGATTGTCACCGCCATGTGTCATGGAATATTGACACCAGGTCCGTAAGGGATCAATGGCGATTTTCGCCCCCGCCGGCCCCGCGGCCGGTCGCCCGAGGTCGATCGCAGGAGTGCCCGCACCCCATGTCCACTTCGCCTGACAGTGCGATCGTGATCGGCGCCGGCGTCGGCGGCCTGGTCGCCGCGGTCGAGCTCGCCGCGCGCGGCGTCGCCGTGACGGTGGTCGAGCGCGCCGAGGCGCCGGGCGGCAAGATGCGCCGGGTCGCGATCGGCGACACCGCGCTCGACGGCGGGCCGACGGTGCTGACCATGCGGCGGGTCTTCGACTCGGTCTTCGAGGCGGCGGGCGCGCGGCTCGGCGACCATGTCACGCTGGAGCCGGCCGAGGTGCTCGCCCGTCACGCCTGGGTCGACGGCGGCCGGCTCGACCTGTTCGCCGACATCGACCGGACGGCCGAGGCGATCGGCACCTTCGCCGGGCCGGACGAGGCGCGGCGCTACCGGACATTCTGCGAACGCTCGCGGCGGATCTACGAGACGCTGGAGCGGCCGTTCCTCGACGCCGCGCGCCCGTCGATGGCCGGCCTCGTCGCCGACGCCGCCCGGCGCGGGCCGGCCGGGCTCGCGAACCTGTTCGCCATCAGCCCCTTCGCGACCCTGTGGGGGGCGCTCGGCCGCGACTTCCGCGATCCGCGCCTGCGCCAGCTCTATGCCCGCTACGCCACCTATTGCGGCTCCTCGCCCTTCGCCGCGCCGGCGACCCTGATGCTGGTGGCCCATGTCGAGCGCGAGGGCGTCTGGCGAGTCGCGGGCGGCATGCATGCCCTGGCCCGGGCCCTGGCCGGGCTGGCCGAGACGCTTGGCGCGCGCCTGCGCTATTCCGCCCCGGTCACCCGGATCCGGGTCGAGGGCGGCCGGGCCCGGGGCGTCGTGCTGGAGAACGGGGAGCGGCTCGAGGCCGGTGCCGTGGTGTGCAACGCCGACGTCGCGGCGCTCTCGTCGGGACTTCTGGGCGACGGCGCCCGGCGCGCGGTGCCGCGCCAGTCGCCGGCCCGGCGCTCGCTCTCGGCCGTGGTCTGGACGCTGAAGGGGCGGGTCGACGACTTCCCGCTGGCCCATCACAACGTCTTCTTCTGCGACACGTACCGGGCGGAGTTCGACGATATCTTCAGGAACGCGCGCCTGCCGCGCGCGCCCACCGTCTATGTCTGCGCCCAGGACCGGGGCGAGGCGACCGCCGTGCCGGACGGAAGCGAGGAGCGCCTCTACCTCCTCGTCAACGCGCCGGCGACCGCCGATACCCGTCCGCCGCCCGAATCGGAGATCGAGTCATGCCGGGACCGCGCCCTCGCCCTTCTCGACCGCTGCGGAGCGCGCCTGTCGTTCGACCCGGCGGCCGCGGTGACGACCGGACCGGCGGAGTTCGCGCGCCTGTTCCCGGGCACGGGCGGCGCGCTCTACGGCCGGGCGACGCACGGGCCGATCGCCTCCTTCGCCCGGCCGGGCAGCCGGTCGCGGATTCCGGGGCTCTATCTGGCGGGGGGCAGCGCCCATCCGGGGCCGGGAGTGCCGATGGCGGCGCTCTCCGGCCGAGCGGCGGCGGCGAGCCTGCTGGCGGATCTGGCACGGGCGCCGGCGCGGGGATCGGACCGGGCGGCGGCCCGCCGGGCGCCGGCCCCCGCTTCGACGGCCCCCGGTTCGACATCCCGGTCGGCCCCGGCGGCTACGCCTGGTGGTACGTCGACGCGCTGAGCGACGACGGCCGCTTCGGCCTGACGATCATCGTCTTCATCGGCAGCGTCTTCTCGCCCTATTACGCCTGGACGGGCTGGCGCGCGCCGGAAAACCACTGCGCCGTCAACGTCGCGCTCTACGGCCGGCGCGGCGCGCGCTGGTCGATGACCGAGCGGGGCCGCGGCGCGCTGACCCGCGACGCCGCCTCACTGACCATCGGGCCGAGCGCCGTGGAATGGGACGGCACGGCGCTGACCCTGTCGCTCGACGAAGTGGCGGTGCCCCTGCCCGGCCGGATCCGCGGCACGGTCCGCGTGATCCCCGAGGCGGTCACGGACGGGCGCCTGACACTCGACCCCGCCGGCCGGCATCGGTGGTGGCCGATCGCCCCGCGCGCCCGGGTGGAGGTCGCGCTGAGGGCGCCGGACCTCGCCTGGCAGGGCGACGGTTATCTCGACACGAATGACGGGGACGAGCCGCTGCAGGCGGGTTTCCGGTCCTGGACCTGGTCGCGCGCGCCGCTGGCCGACGGCGCCGCCGTGCTCTACGACGTGGTCGGCCATGACGGGCCGGGCGCCCCGCTCGCCCTGCGCTTCGACCGGGCCGGCGGGGTCGAGCGCGCCGAGCCGCCGCCCCCCGCCACCCTGCCGACGACCCGGATCTGGCGCGTGCCGCGATCGACCCGCGCCGATCCGGGCGGCGCCGCCCGCGTGGCCGAGACTCTGGAGGATTCGCCGTTCTACGCGCGATCCGTCGTCGAGACGACCGTCTTCGGAGAGAGCGCCAAGGCGGTGCACGAGAGCCTGTCCCTGACCCGCTTCGCCACGCCCTGGGTCAAGGTGCTCCTGCCCTTCCGCATGCCCCGGCGGGGGTGAGGGCGCATTGTCGGCATCGCTTCGCTTTGCCGACCTACGACGCGCCTGCCGCGATCCGATCGCATGTCCGTGGCATCGAAGGCTTTTTTTCCGACGCCCTTACGTCATCCCCGCGAAAGCGGGGATCCAGCCGACAGGGCGCAGCAATCGCACGAGATGCGCGGATCCGCGCCGACATTCAAGGCCGGTGCCCATGGATCCCCGCTTTCGCGGGGATGACGAATGAAAGAAATCACAAGGAAGGACGGTAGGTCGGTCGAGCGTCAGCGAGCCCGACGGGCCGGGCGCCGCAGCGCCCTACCGGTCGTCGCGCTTGTCGCGGTCGCGCTTCAAGGAGCGGAGCTGCCAGAAGCCGAAGGCGAACAGCCCGCCGAAGACGAGCAGTAGTTCCAGCAACGCGATCCAGCCGGACATGCCCCGCCTCCCCGTCCCGGCTCAGGGCCGCTCGGCCTGGCGCTGGAGGCGCTCCTGCTCCTCCAGCCGGGCGAACAGCTCCGCCACCCAGGCGATGCGCTCGCCATAGCTCGGGCGCGGGATGGCGCGGGCGGCGTCGGGCAGCGCGGCGGCGTCGACCAGGAAGCGCGTCTCCGGCAGCGGCGGCAGGGCCGCGGCGCGCCGGCCGGCGAGCGAGGTCAGGCAGGCGACGCCGACCATGGAGAGCTTGCGACGGCCGGGCACCACGGCCCGGCCGGAGACCGAATCATGGCCACGCCGGGCCACCTCCCGCCCGATTCCGGCATAGAGGCGCCGAGCCGCGCCGATGCCGGGCCGGCAGCCGGGCGGCAGGCCCGCGATGCCGGGATCGGCCCGGCCATAGAGCGTCTCCGCCGTCTCCAGCAGGCGCCGGACGACGCCGGCCAGCGCCGGGCTCGGCCGGGGGGTGGCGAGGAACGAGTCCGGATCGATCCCGGCATCGACCAGCCAGGCGACCGGCAGGTAGATCCGCCCCGCCCGGGCGTCGGTGCCGACGTCGCGCGCGATGTTGGTGAGCTGCATCGCCACGCCCAGGTCGCAGGCCCGGGCCACGGTGTCGCGCTCGCGCGCGCCCATGATCACGGCCATCATCGCGCCGACGGTGCCGGCGACGCGCGCGGCGTAGGCATAGAGGTCCGACAACTCGTCGTACCGCTGCCCCCGGGCGTCCCACTCCAGCCCCTCCAGCAGGGCCTCGGGCAAGGCGCGGGGCAGCTCGTAGGCGCGGGCGACGGCGGCGAGGCCCCGGTCGGCGGCGCTGTCCGCCGGCCGGCCGGCATAGATCCGGTCGAGCCGGTCGGACAGCTCGGCCAGCGTCTCCAGCCGGCCGCCGTGTTCGTCGACGGCGTCGTCGGCGATGCGGCAGAAGGCATAGAGCGCGTAGGCCGGATCGCGATAGGCGCGCGGCAGGATCAGCGAGGCGGCGTGAAAGCTCCGCGAGCCGGCGCGGACCGAGGCGCGGCACGCCGCCCGGTCCTCGGTCGACAGATCCAGGCGGTCAGGCCAGCGCCGCGGCATCCGGCACCACCGTGTCGAGCACCCGGGCCGAGGACAGGACCCCCGGCACGCCGGCCCCGGGATGCGTCCCCGCCCCCACCAGATAGAGGCGGTCGACATCCTCGCTCCTGTTGTTCGGGCGGAACCAGGCGCTCTGGGTCAGCACCGGCTCCAGCCCGAAGGCCGCGCCGTTGACCGACAGCAGCCGATCGCGGAAATCGAGCGGCGTCGTCACGCGGGAGACCGTCAGCGCCTCGGACAGCCCGGGCAGCAGCGTCGCCTCCAGATGCGCGGCGATGCGCCGGCGATAGCGCTCGGCCTCCACCGTCCAGTCGACATCCGCGCCCAGATGCGGGACGGGCGAGAGGACGTAGAAACCGTCATGGCCGGGCGGCGCCAGGCTCGGGTCGGTCGCCGTCGGCCGGTGGAGATAGAGGCTGAAGTCGTCCGACAGCACCTTGCGGTCGAAGATGTCCCGCAGCAGGCCGCGATAGCGCGGACCCATCAGGATGGTGTGGTGCTGGACGTCGTCGTAGGTCCGGTTCGTGCCGAAGTACCAGACGAAGAGGCTCATCGAATAGCGCGCGCGGGCGAGCTTGCGATCGCTCCACCGCCGGCGCGCGGCGGGGGGCAGCAGCTTGCCGTAGGTCCAGGCCGCGTCGGCGTTGGACACGACGATGTCGGCCGGGATCGCCTCGCCCGACGCCAGGCGCACGCCGGTGGCACGCCGGCCCTCGACCGTGATCTCCGCCACCTCGGCGTTCAGGCGCACGGCGTTGCCCTGCCCCTCGATCAGGCCGACGAGGCCGCGCACCAGCGCGCCGGTGCCGCCCATGGCGAAATGCACGCCCCAGCGCTTTTCCAGATAGGGGATCAGGCAGTAGATCGCGGTCACCGCGAACGGGTTCCCGCCGATCAGCAGCGGATGGAAGCTGAAGACGGTGCGCAGCCGCTCGTCGGCGAGATAGCGCGAGACCATCGAATAGACCGTGCGATACCCGCCCAGGCGCAGCAGCTCCGGCACGATGCGGGCCATGTCGGCCGGCGAGCCGAAGGGGACGTGGCCCAGCTCCTCGAAGCCGATGCGGAAGATCTCCGCCGAATGCGCCATCATCCGGTCGTAGCCGTCGACGTCGCGCGGGGAGAAGCGCGCGACCTCAGCGCGCATCCGATCGGTATCGCCGGTGTAGTCGAACACCGCGCCGTCGTCGAAGCGGATGCGGTAGAACGGCGTGACCGGTCGCAGCTCGATCTCGTCGGCGAATCGCCGGCCGCACAGCGCCCACAGGTCCTCGAACAGGAACGGCGCGGTGACGATGGTCGGCCCGGCGTCGAAGGTATAGCCGTCCTGCCGGTGCACGTAGGCCCGCCCGCCCGGGGCGTCGAGCCGCTCCAGCACCGTCACGCGGTAGCCCCGCGCGCCCAGGCGGACCGCGGCGGCCAGGCCGCCGAAGCCGCTGCCGATCACCACGGCGTGGGGTCGCCCGTCGGCCGGATCGGGCCGATCGGTACGGGGTTCGCGGCGGCGAGTGTCAGGCGGAGTTGTCTCTACGAGCGTCATGACAGGTTTACACTACCCGGTCTCGACGCCGCTTTCCAGCAATTGCGTCACCCTGTCTCGACGACGCCGCGACGATGCAGCGATGCCGTCCCGATCAGGCCGCCCGGCGGTCGTAGGCGGCGAGGATCGCGTCGGCGACGGCGCGTGGGTCTTCCTCGTGCGCCAGATGGCCGAGGCCGGGCAGGTCGACGAGTGTGGCGCCCTTGACCCGCGCCCGGATCGTGCCGGCGTCGCCCGGCGGGATCGCGCGGTCGTTGCCGCCGGCGATCAGCAGCAGCGGCACCGGCAGCCGGGTCAGGTCGCGCTCCAGGTCGCGCAGCTCCCAGTTCGCCATCATGCCGAGCGCGGCGGAGACATGCGCCGGCCGCCGGACCAGCCGGCCGTAGCACGTCGTCCCCACCGGGTCGGGCACGGAGCCGGTGTTGCGGATCAGCCGCTCCACTGCCGCCCGGTCGGAGGCGCGCCAGGCGAAGACCCGCGGCGCCAGCGGGTTGAGGGTCAACAGCTTGGCCATCGGCGAGAACAGGGATGCCGCGGCCCCGCCAAAGGGGCGGAAGGCGCCGTTGATCGCGACGATCAGGCGCGGCGCGATCGCTCCGTCGAGGGCCATGCGCGCCAGGATCGCCGCGCCCGCGGAATGCCCGATCACGAGATCCGGCGCCACGCCCAGGGTCTCGAGCAGCCGGTCCAGGTCGCGCGCCATCCCGGGCAGGGACAGGCGTGCCGCGCCCGGATGCTCGGTGAAGCCGTGGCCGGGCAGGTCGGGTGCCAGCGTGTCGAACCGTTCGGCCAGGATCGGCATCAGGCCGCGCCAGGAATGGGTCGCCGCCCCGGTGCCGTGAACCAGCAGCGCGACCGGCCCGGCGCCCATGCGCTGGACGTGCCAGCGCAGCCCGGCGGCGTTGACGAAGCGGCTCGCCTCCCGGTTCGGCCAGTCGCGGCCGTCGCGCTCCCAGACCGGGCGCTCGTTGGGCAGGAAGGCGGGCAGGCTCATCGCTCGGGTCCAGCTCCGGCGCGCGACGCCGTTCAGCCCGCCGGCGCGGTGCGGCGCACCGCCGTCGACAGGGCGGCCCCGTCGGCGCGGGGCAGCGGCAGATAGGCGGCGCCCATCGCCGCGGCGAGTTCCCGCGCGGCCTCGCGCGGCCGGGCCGAGGTGTCGACGACCAGCGCCGTCACCCCGGCCGCCCGGACCCGGCGCGCGGACGCCTCGGCATCGGCGCCCGCCCGCTCCCGCCCGCCGGTGCCGTCGCGCGCGACATTGGCCTTGCCGTCGGTCAGGACGACCAGCGTCGCCGTGCGGCCCTGGCGTCGCTCCGCCTCGACCACCGCCATGGCGGCGTCGAGCCCCGCGGCCAGCGGCGTGCCGCCGCCGCCGGGCAGGCCCGCCAGCTGGCGCTTGGCCTGCACGAGGGAGCGGGTGGGGGAGAGCAGGATCTCGGCCCCCTCGCCGCGGAAGGCGATGAGGGCGACCTGATCGCGCTTGGCATAGGCCTGGGCGAGCATCAGTTCGACGGCGCCTTTCGCCTCGGCCATGCGGGCCATGGCGGCGGAGCCGGAGGCGTCGACGGTGAAGATGACGAGCCGGTCGGAGCGGTCCTCGTAGCGGCGCAGGCGAATGTCGGCGGGGTGGATGATGAGGCGGG
>JAVJUS010000123.1:0-21887 GCA_040220455.1 Azospirillaceae bacterium | reverse complement strand
CGGTGCGCCTGTTCGACCCGCCCCGGCCGATCGAGGCCATGGCCCCCGTGCCCGACGACCCGCCGGCCCTGTTCCGCTGGGACGGCCGGCTGCACCGGGTCGCCCGCGCCGACGGGCCGGAGCGCGTCGGCCCCGAATGGTGGACCGCCGAGCCCGGGCAGACGCGCGACTACTACCGCGTCGAGGACACCGCCGGGCGCCGCTTCTGGCTCTTCCGCGCCGGCCTCTACACCCCCGACACCCCGCCCCGCTGGTTCCTCCACGGCCTGTTCCCGTGAGGGGGGCGGCGCCCGCCGACCACGAAGGCACGACGGCACGAAGTAGGTCACGAAGATGAGGCAATCCGAAGGGCGGGCCGAAGGGCGGGCACGGCGTCTGCGCGACGAGGCGACCGAACCGGAGCGTCTGCTCTGGAGTGCCCTGCGCCGGCGGCAGTTGGACGGGCTCAAGTTCCGCCGCCAGGTACCCGTGGATCGCTATATCGTCGATTTCCTTTGTGAATCGACAAGGCTCGTCGTCGAGATCGACAGCCATCAGCACGGCCTGCGTCTCGAGGCCGACGCAGCGCGCACGCGGGTTCTGGAGGCCCGCGGCTATCTCGTGCTGCGCTTTTCCAACGCCGATGTGCTGAAGGATCTGTCCGGCGTTCTGGACACCATCCACGACACCGCCTTCGCGACCCGCCGGAGCGACGCCGCCGAAGTATCCCTCTCCCATGGGGAGAAGGAGGGGCCCGTGGCCGGAGGCCATGGGAGGGTGAGGGGTGACAGGCGGCGGGACGACGCTTCGAGGTCCGCAACCCCTCACCCTGACCCTCTCCCCGAGGGAGAGGGAACGCGGGAGGCGGGGTCCGCGCCGGAAGAGGGGGCGGTCGAGCCTCGAAGCGGCCCGCCATGACCGGGTATGTAGAATTGCAGGTGGCGACGAACTTCTCCTTCCTGGAGGGGGGGTCGCATGCCGAGGAGCTGGCGGTCACCGCCGCGGCGCTGGGGCACCGGGCGATCGCGGTGACCGACCGGAACTCCCTGGCCGGCGCGGTGCGGATGCATCTGGCCTGCCGGGACGCCGGCATCCGCGCGGTGATCGGCGCGCGCCTCGACCTCGCCGACGGAAGCCCGAGCCTGCTCGCCTTTCCGCGCGACCGGGCCGCCTATGGCCGGCTGTCGCGCCTGATCACGCTCGGCCGGCGCCGGGCGCCGAAGGGCGAGTGCCACCTGACCCGCGACGACGTGGTCGATCATGCCGAGGACTGGATCCTGATCGCCCTGCCGCCCGGGACGGAACCCGATCCCGGGATGGCCGGCTCCGCGAGGCAATCCCTCTCCCATGGGGAGAGGGAGGGGCCCGTGGCCGGAGGTCATGGGAGGGTGAGGGGGGACAGACGGCAGAACGATGCCCCGAAGTCTGTAACCCCTCACCCTGACCCTCTCCCTCAGGGAGAGGGGACGCGGGAGGCCGATTCCGCGAGGCAATCCCTCTCCCATGGGGAGAGGGAGGGGCCCGTGGCCGAAGGCCACGGGAGGGTGAGGGGGGACAGACGGCAGAACGATGCCCCGAAGTCTGTAACCCCTCACCCTGACCCTCTCCCCGAGGGAGAGGGGACGCGGATGGCCGGCTCCGCGCCATCGCGGGCGCCGCACGACCCCGACCCGTGGGCCGGGTTCGAGGCGGCGCTGGCGGAGCTGTGCGACCGGCTGGCGGAGCGGGCCGGGGTCGCGCTGTATCTCGCCGCCGCGCACGGCTATCGCGGCGACGACGCCCGGCGGATCGCTCTGCTGGCGGACATGGCGCGGCGCCTCGGTACGCCGATGGTGGCGACCAACGCCGTGCGCCAGCACGCCCCCGACCGCCGGCCGCTGGCCGACGTCCTGACCTGCATCGCGCGCCACACCACCATCGACGCCGCCGGCTGGGCGCTCGAGGCCAATGCCGAGCGCCATCTGAAGGCCCCGGCGGAGATGGCCCGGCTGTTCCGCGACCATCCCGAGGCGCTCGCCCGCACGGTCGCGATCGCCGAGGCCTGCTCCTTCTCCCTCGACGAGCTGGTCTACGAGTATCCCGACGAGCTGCGCGAGGGCCACGACGACCCCCAGGCCGCCCTGGTCGCGCTGACGCGGGAAGGCATGGCCCGGCGCTATCCCGAGGGGGTGCCCGACCGGGTCGTCCGCCAGATCGATCACGAGCTGGCGCTGATCGGCCAGCTCGGCTACGCGCCCTATTTCCTGACCGTGCACGACATCGTCCGCTTCGCGCGGAGCCGCGGGATCCTGTGCCAGGGCCGGGGCTCGGCGGCGAACTCGGCCGTGTGCTACGTGCTCGGCATCACCGCCGTCGACCCGGCGCGCGCCGACCTGCTGTTCGAGCGCTTCGTCTCCGCCGAGCGGGGCGAGCCGCCCGACATCGACGTGGATTTCGAGCACGAGCGGCGCGAGGAGGTCATCCAGTACATCTACGAGCGGTACGGCCGCGACCGGGCCGGCATGACCGCGACCGTGATCTGCTATCGCGCGCGCGGCGCGATCCGCGAGGTCGGCAAGGCCATGGGGCTGAGCGAGGATACCGTCGACCGGCTCGCCCGCACGCTCTGGGGCTGGAGCCGGGACGCCATCGACGACGCCCATATCCGCGAGGCCGGGCTCGACCCCACCGACCGGCGGCTCAGGCAGGCGATGATCCTGGCGCGCCGGCTGATCGGCTTCCCGCGTCACCTCTCCCAGCATGTCGGCGGCTTCGTCATCAGCCGGGGTCCCCTTTCCGAGCTGGTGCCGATCGAGAACGCGGCCATGGCCGACCGCACGGTGATCGAGTGGGACAAGGACGATCTCGACGCCCTGGGCATCCTCAAGATCGACGTCCTGGCGCTGGGCATGCTGAGCTGCGTGCGCCGGGGCTTCGACCTGCTGGACAGGCACTACGACCGGCCGATGAGCCTCGCGGGGGTGCCGGCCGAGGATCCGGCCGTCTACGACATGCTGTGCAAGGCCGACAGCCTGGGCGTCTTCCAGGTCGAGAGCCGGGCGCAGATGACCATGCTGCCCCGGCTCAAGCCGCGCGCCTTCTACGACCTGGTGATCGAGGTGGCGATCGTGCGGCCCGGCCCGATCCAGGGCGACATGGTCCATCCGTACTTGCGCCGGCGCAACGGCGAGGAGGAGGTCGAGTACCCCTCCGGCGACCTGCGCCCGGTGCTGGAGAAGACCCTGGGCGTGCCCCTGTTCCAGGAGCAGGCGATGAAGATCGCCATCGTCGGCGCCGGCTTCTCGCCCTCGGAGGCCGACCGCCTGCGCCGCGCCATGGCGACCTTCAAGAAGCTGGGCGACATCCACAAGTTCCGCGACAAGATGGTCGGCGGCATGATCGCCAACGGCTACAACCCGGACTTCGCCGAGCGCTGCTTCAAGCAGATCGAGGGCTTCGGCACCTACGGCTTCCCGGAGAGCCACGCCGCCAGCTTCGCGCTGCTGGTCTACGTCTCGGCCTGGCTCAAGTGCCACTACCCGGACGTCTTCGCCTGCGCGCTGATCAACAGCCAGCCCATGGGCTTCTACGCCCCGGCCCAGATCGTCCGCGACGCCCGCGAGCACGGGGTCGAGGTGCGCGCGCCGGACGTCAACCACTCCGACCACGACTGCACGCTGGAGCCGCTGGACCCCGGGCCGGACGGCCGGCCCAGCCACGCCCTGCGGCTCGGCCTGCGGCTGGTCAAGGGGCTGAGGGAGGACGACGCCCGCTGCCTGGTCGCCGAGCGGGCGGCCGGCGGGGCCTACGCCGATCCGCGCGCGATCTGGCGCCGGGCCGGGCTCGCCCCCGCGGCGCTGGAGGCGCTGGCCCGGGCCGACGCCTTCCGCTCGACCGGGCTCGACCGGCGCGAGGCGGGCTGGGCGGTCAAGGCGCTGGGGCCCTCGCCGCTGCCGCTGTTCGCCGGGCTCGACCGGGAGGCCGAGGAGCCGGCCGCCCGGCTGCCCGCCATGCCGCCGGGCGAGCACGTGGTCCAGGACTACGGCGCGCTCTCGCTCACCCTCAAGAGCCACCCGATGGCGCTCCTGCGCGATCGGATCGCCGAGTGCGGCTACGCCCCGGCCGCGCGGCTGGCGGCGCTGGCGCACGGGCGCAAGGTGGCGGTCGCCGGGCTCGTCCTCGTGCGCCAGCGGCCGGGCAGCGCCAAGGGCGTGATCTTCGTGACGCTCGAGGACGAGACCGGCGTGGCGAACCTGGTCGTCCTGCCGCCGATCTTCGAGGCCTTCCGCAAGCAGGTGCTGGGCGCCCGCCTGCTCGGCGCCGCGGGACGGGTGGAGAAGCAGGGCACGGTGATCCACCTCAAGGTCGACCGGCTCTACGACCTGTCGGACAAGCTCGCCCTGCTCACCGAGCGCGTGTCTGCGGCACCGGCGGGCTTCCCGGGCGACTGGACCTTCGGCGACACGCTGGCCCGCGCCGACGAGGTCCGCCACCCGAACCCGGACCCCCGCGACAAGCCCGACCGCCTGGAACTCCAGAAGGCCCGCAGCTTCCGGTAGGCGGCACGGCGCGCCGCGATCGGGGCCGCTCCCTTTCTTCGTCATCCCGGCCGGAGCGAAGCGGAGAGCCGGGATCGGCATGGGCCTGCCGCACATGGCCTGACGGAACCGGGAGCATGGATCCCGGGTCGCAAGGCTCGCCACCCACGACCCGCGGGGCCGTGGGCTCGCCTAACGCCCGGGATGACGGGACTGGGCGGCACTGTCCGTGCCTTCGACCCGGGGCGTCCGACGACCGGCACCGCCGGGAACCGCGGACGCGACGTCCGGGCGCCGGCGCGCTTGCGTGCGTTGTCGGCCTGCGGTTGGATAGCGGACGACAGCCGGCGGCCGCTCGGGCCGGCCGGCACCGACGGGGCCAGAACAGGGAGACGGGGGCATGAGGACGAGCGATCGGGCTCGCCCGGCGGCGGGCCGCGCGGGCATGACGCGGCGGAGCGTCGCCTCGGCGGCCGCGGCCCTGGTCCTGGCGGCCGGGCTCGCCGCCGCGCCGGTGGTCCGCGCGCAGGACGCCGCCGACCACCTGATCTCCTACGAGGCGCTGCCCTCGGTCGGGGTGGATGTCGACTTCGCGCCGGCGAGCTATGCCGAGCGTGCCGAGATCACCGCCGAGGCCGAGGCGACCATCGTGCCGGAGGTCTTCGCCCTGCTCGACATGGATCCGGCGGCGGCGGAGACGCAGGTCACGCCCGGCGGGTATCTGCTGAACACCAACGCCTCGCTGCAGACTCGCCTGGACGTGTCGGCAGAGGACGCGGACCGTTTCGCCGCCGCCGTGGGCTACGTCTTCAGCCAGTGGAGCGTGCTGGTCACCGACTTCGCCGCCGCCGACGGCGGCACGGGCTATGCGGTCGTTGACTTCTCCGACGGCACGCTCGACGCCGATCTGGCCCAGGCATTCTTCGAGCACGCCGCCGGCGTCGCGGAGGGGCTGGGCGGTGGCTACACCGCCTTCGGCGATTCGATGTACTTCCTAAATGTCCGGGGCGACGACGGGCCCTATAGCGGACTCGAGGACCCTGACTTCATCGCACAGCTCCGCGCGTCGGCGCAGGGCTTCGAGCCGGCCGAGGCGACGGTCGCCGAATCGGGCGCGGTCGAGGCGCGCTTCGTCGGCAACGACTGGGACGGCGCGCCGGAGGGCGGCGACTACCTGGCGGTGCTGGGCGGCCCGGACACGCCGGTGGCCGCCGCGCTCGCCGACCTCGCCGCGACCTGGAACGCCCGCATCCTGGACATCGCCGCGGAGAAGGGCTGGTAGGCCGCCCCCGTTCCGGCCCTGAACCGCACCGAGACCGACCGCCCGAGAACCGACCCTCCGAGAGGAGCCCCCATGCGCCGCTTCGCCGCTGTCCTCGCCACCCTGGCCCTCGCGCTCGGGCTCGCCGGCCCCGCCCCGGAAGCCGCCGCCCAGTCGGGGGAGGCGATCACGCCGGGCATCGTCTACGCCGTCGGCGAGAAGTTCGACGGCAGCTTCAACGAGGGCGCCTACAACGCCCTCGAGGCCTTCGAGGCCGAGACCGGGATCGACTACCTGGAATACTCCCCGACCAACCCGACGGAGTTCGAGCAGGGGGTCGAGCGGCTGGTCCGGCGCGGCGTCGACACGGTGATCTGCGTCGGCTTCTACTACGCCCAGCCGTTGTCCGAGCTGGCGGCGCGCCACCCGGATGTCCGCTTCACCATCGTCGACGCGGTGGCCGAGGCCGACAACGTCCGCTCCGTCCTGTTCCGCGAGCACGAGGGCTCCTTCCTGACCGGCATGCTGGCGGCGATGAAGAGCGAGACCGGCACGGTCGGCTTCGTCGGCGCGATCGACATCCCGCTGATCCGCAAGTTCGTCACCGGCTTCGAGGAGGGCGCGCGCCACGTCGATCCGGACGTGGAATACCTGGTCAACTTCGTCGGCACCACGCCGGCCGCCTTCAACGACCCGACCACGGGCAACGAACTGGCGGTCAGCCAGATCGAGCGGGGCGCCGACGTGATCTTCGCCGGGGCCGGCAACTCCAACCGCGGCATCTTCCAGGCGGCGATCGACGAGGGAGTCTACGCGATCGGCGTCGATTCCAACCAGAACGGCGAGGCGCCGGGCACGATCCTGACCTCCATGCTCAAGCGCGTCGACGTGGCCGTGCGCCGGTCCCTCGACGCCGCCCGCGACGGAACCTGGGAGCCGGGCATCGTCTCCCTCGGCCTGGCGGAGAAGGGCGTGGGCTATGCGCTCGACGAGAACAACTGGCCGCTGATGACGCCGGAGATGATCACCGCGGTCGAGGGCGCCATGATCGACATCGTCGAGGGCCGGATCGAGGTGACGGACGCCTCGGCGGAGTAGGTCGGCAGAGCGGCTCTGGGTCGATCAGTGCGAAGGGAGAGTTTCGGTTCGTTTCCGTTCGTCATCCCCGCGAAAGCGGGGATCCAGGCGGCTGTACGTATCGGTGCCGGGACGAGCCTGCATTTCACGGGGCGTCGTGGCTTTGCGGCAATGGATCCCCGCTTTCGCGGGGATGACGAAAGGCACGTTACCGAAGGAAATCGATGCCGCCGTGATCGAGTTCGATCATTGTTGCCTACACCATCACCATCTGCGCGCCCGCTGGCGTGGCCTCGAGCATGGTGACGGCGCCGGCGATCTCGACGCCCAGGGCCGGGTCCAGGTCGTCCGGCGCCATCGCCTCGGCGCGCAGGCCCATCTCGCAGGCGACGATGCGGACGTCCAGGTCGCGGCACGCCTCCAGCAGCTCGGCGAAGGTCGCGACCCGGCGTTCGGCGAGGCGCGCCTCCTGACCCTCGGGATCGCCGTCGAGCCGGCGCCATCCCTTGGGCGCCAGGGCGGCGAGCGCCCGGCCGGTGAAGAACAGCAACGCCGGCCGGCCGATCGCGGCGGCGGCCGACGCGAGGACGAGGGCGTAGTGCACCCGCTCGAACCGGCCGTCCTGGACGACGAGGGTCAGCCCTGGGCGGGGGGCGGCGCCTGCCTCACTCATGGCCCGACAGGTCCCGGATGGCGGGCGCGTCGCCGCACAGCGGGCAGTCGGGATCGCGCGGCACCTCGACCGTGTGGAAGCCCGAGGCCAGCGCGTCGACCAGCAGAAGCTTGCCGGCCAGCGGCTCGCCGATATCGAGCATCAGCTTGAGTGCCTCGACCGCCTGGAGCGTGCCGATCAGCCCGGCGAGCGCGCCCAGCACGCCCGCCTCCGAGCAGCTCGGCACCGTGCCGGCCGGCGGCGGCTCGCGGAACAGGCAGCGATAGCACGGGAAGTCCGGCCCCTCGTGGCTGCGGAAGACGGCGACCTGGCCCTCGAAGCGCAGCAGCGCGCCATGGACCAGCGGCCGGCCGGCCAGATGGCAGGCATCGGCCAGCAGGTAGCGCGCGGCGAAGCTGTCGGTGCCGTCGATCACCAGATCGTAGGCGCCGACCAGCGCCATGGCGTTGGTCGCCGTCAGCCGCTCGGCATGGGGCTCGACCGCGACCTCCGGGTTGATCAGCGCGATCCGGGCGGCGGCGGAATGGACCTTGGGCGTGCCGACATGGGGCGTGTCGTGGATCACCTGGCGCTGCAGGTTGGAGAGATCGACCGTGTCGAAGTCGACGACGCCCAGCGTCCCGACGCCGGCCGCGGCCAAGTACTGCAGCACCGGCGCGCCCAGCCCGCCGGCGCCGACCACCAGCACCCGCGCCGCCATCAGCCGCGCCTGGCCGACGCCGCCGACCTCCGGCAGGATGATGTGGCGCGCGTAGCGCTGGATCTGGTCCTCGGTGAAGTCCATGGCGGTGGCCTTCCGCGTCACTTGGCTATGATGATCACCGTTTTTGACGGTCTTTCTCTTGTCCTTTTTTGCCCTTTGTTCCGTCATCCCCGCGAAAGCGGGGATCTACCGGCGCTGGCCAAAAAATACGCATCCGACCGCGGCTTATTGCATCGCCGACGCGGATGGCTGCTTGGATCCCCGCTTTCGCGGGGATGACGAACAAACCGCAACGAGCTTTCGTACCCCAATCCTGATTTCCGCCGCCCGTCGCCCCTGATACGCCGGTCAGGCGGCCGCGTCGAGGCCGTCGACGAGGCGGCGCAAGAGGGCGGAGACGTCGGGCGGCTGGACCACGGCGCCGCGGATCAGGTCGTCGAAATGCTCGGTCAGCGCGCGGATATGCTCGGTCGCGTTGATGACGTAGTAGTGCTGGCCCAGATAGATCGCTGCCCGGCGCGGGCCGAAGATCGTCACCGGCACCGAGAACCGCTCCCGCCCGTCGAACAGGAACCAGCGGAAGGTCGGGTAGAGCTCGTCCACCAGGTCGGCCATGTGGGCCAGCGCCGCGCGCCGGCGCGGGGCGGGCAGGGCGCGCCAGATGCCCTCGCCGCGCGCCAACCCTTCGATCGACTGGAGCGCGCTGCACGCCTCCATGTCGGTGTCCGGCCGGCGCTGGAAGGCGAGGCGGGCGGCCGCCGTCCCGATCCCCTGTTCGGGTCGGCTGGCGACGAAGTCGTCGAACTCGTACCGGATGACCTCCGGCGGCTTGAGCAGGTCCGGCAGCGTCGTCGGGACATAGCGGATCTTGTAGCCCGCCGCCTCGGCGTGCCAGGCCATCAGACGGGCGTCGACCGGGCTCAGCGCGTCGCGCTCGATCGAGGCCTGCTCGGGCAGGATGTCGCCGCCCAGCGCGCCCTGCTGGCTCAACCCCAGCAGCCAGTCGACGCTGACATGGCAGGTCCGGCCGATCGCCGCCAGCGTCTCGACCCGGGGCAGGCGGTCGTTGTCGGGCGAGAGGATCTGCGACAGCGTCGAGCGGTCCATGCCGATGCGCTCGGCGAACGCCCCGCGCTTGAGACCGGAATCGCGGATCACGCGCTCCAGGCGCTCGCGGAACAGGTCGAGGAAGTCGCGCCGGTCCAAGGGTCCGTCCGCCCGCTGGTCCGTCGTGCCCGGCGCCGGGCACGACACGTGGCGGATACCGTGCCCCGCGGGCGCGGCCCGGTCAACGCGCCCGCGCCGGCGTGTCGCGCCGGTCAGCCCTCCGGGCCCGGCGCGTCGCGTCGGGCCGATCGCCAGCGCGAGAAGGCCTCCGCGGACCGGTTGGCCAGCGCCGGGGCGGCCAGCCCGGCCTCGCGGCCCCGCTCCGGCGCGCCGTCCCGGCACGACCGCTCGATCCCGGCGCAGAGATCGGCCAGCTCCCGCGCGCCATAGGTGCCGGCGGCCGATTTCAGGGCGTGCGCCTCGGCGCCCAGGGTGGAATCATCGGCCGCGTCGGCGGCGGCGGCCAGCCGTTCCGAGCGGTCGAGCATCTCCTCGACGAAGCCCTCCAGGAGGGAGAGCACCGTGTCGGTGTCGAGCACGGCGCACATCCGGTCGAGGGCGTCGCGGTCGATCACGATGTCGCTCGGCTTTGGGGTCACGGGCGGCGGGGCTCTACCTGGCGGCGGCGGACGGCGGGACGCGGAACGCCCCTCCGTCGCTACGCCGGCAATGGTGAAGACCGTCCTAACGCCGAGGCGATCGCGCGATGATCCTGCTCTACACCGATTTCGGCACCGCCGGCCCCTATGTCGGGGAAATGCACGCCGTTCTGGCCGCCCGCGCGCCCGGCGTGCCGGCGATCGACCTGATGCACGACGCCCCGGTCTTCGGGCCGAGGCCGGCCGCCTATCTGCTGGCCGCGCTGGCCGAGGGGCTGCCGGCCGAGGCCATCGTCGTGGCGGTGGTCGATCCCGGTGTCGGCACCGCGCGCCGGCCGATCGCGGTCGAGGCCGGCGGGCGCTGGTTCGTCGGCCCGGACAACGGCCTGCTGGCGCCGGTCCTGCGCCGCGCGCGACGGGCGGGCGGGGTCGCGCCGCGCGCCGTCGAGCTCGTGTCCGAGCATGGCGCGCGGCTGTCGGCGACGTTTCACGGCCGCGACCTGTTCGCCCCCGCGGCCGCCGCGATCGCCCGGGGCGAGGGGCCGCCGGGCCGGCCGATCGACGCCGCCGGGCTCGACCGACCCGACTGGCCCGACGACCTGGCCGAGGTGATCTATCTCGACGGCTACGGCAACGCGATGACCGGGCTGCGCGCCTCGGTCCTGCCGGCGGGGGCGTGCCTGCGCGTCGGCGGGCGGGCGCTGCCGGCGGCGCGGACCTTCGGCGAGATGCCCGAAGGTGCGGCCTTCGCCTACGAGAATTCCTCCGGCCTGATGGAGATCGCGGTCAACCGGGGCAGCGCCGCCGCCGCGCTGGGGCTGGCGACCGGGACTCCGGTCGAGGTGGTCGGTGACGCCGTGAGCTAGTGGATCAACCGAGACATTTGAATCCCTTGGTCCTGACCGGAGGCGAAGACACAAGCCATTCAAATGGCTTGATAAGTTGATCCATCGAGATAGCATCTAGTCGTTCGAAGCATCAGATTCGAACGACTAGAACCCCCGCGCCGGCATCGACGCGTCGCGCTGGAGCCAGTTGTCCTCCGGATAGCGGCAGGCGCCGTCGATGACATGGAGGGTGTAGGCGTGGCGCGGTCGCGTGGAGCGGTTCGGCCCGCTGAAATGCGGCAGCAGGCCGTGCAGCACGATCAGCGTGCCGCGCGGCACCTCCAGCGGCACGAAATGCTCTTCCGGGAAGGGCGTGTCGTCGAAGACGTCGAAGACCACGCCGCCTTCGCCGTCGCGCCGGAAGCGCTTCTTCAGCCCCGCGCGGTGGCCGCCGGGCAGGGCCCAGAGGCAGGCGTTATCCCGGTTGGCGTCCTGCAGCGCGAACCAGAAGCCGATCACGCTCTCCGGCTCGGTATGCAGGTAGGTCGCGTCCTGGTGGCAGATCACCTCGCCACCGATGTCGGGCGACTTGTAGATGAACATGGACTGGATCAGCCGTGGATCCGCGAGCCCCAGGCCCGTGGTCACCGCCGCCAGCGCCGGCCGGCGCGAGAAGGCGGTGAAGACCGGGTCGAGGTCGTGCAGCGCGTGGCCGATCTTGTTGACCGAGCGCGCCTTGTCGCGCACCAGCCGGCCCCGCTCGTCGACCGCCTCGGGCTCCAGGAAGAATCGGATCTTGTCGCCCGAGGCCAGGAAATAGGCATCCGAGGTCTTGGTCTGCTCGGTCGTCGAGAAGACGGACGCGAAGTCCGCCGGCTCGAAGGCGTCGACCAGCGTGGCGGCGCGGTTGATCAGCGCGGCGCAGGCGTCGGCGTCGACGAAGTCCGGCAGGACCAGATAGCCGTCGCGCTCGAACGCCGCGGCCTGCTCGTCGGTCAACACCATCCCGTCCTCCCCGGCAGCGGCGTCCGGCCGGCCCGCGCCAGTCCGGCCGCGCCGCGGCGCCGGACCAAGGGCAGCGCGTCGCGGCGCGGCTGTCAATCGTCACGGCGCCCGTCGCGACGATCCTCGAGGCCGGGCAGCCGCGCCGGGCCACAACGGCCCTGGCAAAACGGGCCGCATCGGCTAGAGTGCCGCGCCGTCAGCGGGGCATATTCCGCTTGCAGCGTGTCGGAACGGATCGGAGACCGGTCGTATGAAAGTCCTGGTTCTCGGCGGCGACGGCTTCTGTGGCTGGCCGACGAGTCTGCACCTCTCCAAGCGCGGCCACGACGTCGCCATCGTCGACAACCTGTCCCGGCGCACGATCGACACCGAGCTGGAGGTCGAGTCGCTGACCCCGATCCGGCCGCTGGGCGAGCGGCTGGCGGCCTGGCGTGCGGTGACCGGCCACGAGATCCCGTTCCACCGCCTGGACGTGGCGCAGGACTACGACCTGTTCCTGGCGCTGCTGCGCGCCTTCGAGCCGGAGGTGATCGTCCATTTCGCCGAGCAGCGCGCCGCGCCCTACTCGATGAAGACGTCGCGGCACAAGCGCTACACCGTCGACAACAACGTCAACGCCACCAACAACGTCCTGGCTGCGGTCGTCGAGTCGAAGGTCAACGCCCATCTGGTTCATCTGGGCACCATGGGCGTCTACGGCTACGGCACCGCCGGCCGGCGCATCCCCGAAGGCTACCTCAACGTCCGCATTCCGGACGACGACGGCGGGGAGATCGAGCGGGAGATCCTGCACCCGGCCAACCCGGGCTCGATCTATCACATGACCAAGGTGCTCGATCAGCAACTCTTCGCCTTCTACAACAAGAACGACGGCATCCGGATCACCGACCTCCACCAGGGCATCGTCTGGGGCACCCAGATCGAGGAGACGAGGCTCGACGAGCGGCTGATCAACCGGTTCGACTATGACGGCGACTACGGCACGGTGCTCAACCGCTTCCTGATGCAGGCGGCGATCGGCTATCCGCTGACGGTCCATGGCACCGGCGGGCAGACCCGCGCCTTCATCAACATCCAGGACACGGTGCGCTGCATCGAGCTGGCGATCGACAACCCGCCTCAGCGCGGCGAGCGGGTCAACATCCTCAACCAGATGACCGAGGTGCACCGGGTGCGCGACCTGGCGGAGATCGTCTCCCGGCTGACCGGCGCGCCGATCGACCATGTCGACAACCCCCGGCTCGAGGCCTCGGAGAACGAGCTGGAGGCCGAGAACCAGCGCTTCCTGGCCCTGGGTCTGGAGCCGATCACGCTCCAGGAAGGCCTGATGCACGAGGTCATGGAGATCGCGCGCCGCTACAAGGAGCGCTGCGACACCGCGAAGATCCCCTGCCGGTCCCTCTGGCGCGCGTGAGGCGGGGGCGTGGCGGGGCGTCGCGCACCGCTTCGCGGTGGGCGACCTTCGGGCGCGCCGTCCTTCCGCCCCTTCATGACGGGAATGTAGGTCGCCCACGGCCGATGGCCGTGCGCGACGGCCCCGGCGGTCGAGGCGAAGGGCGGAAGTCGCGAACCGCGTCGCGACGGGCGACCTACGCGGCCCGCGCCGGCGGGCTCACGCTCGCATGGCCTGGACGAGTTGCATGTGCTCGCCGACGAGCACCAGGGCGCTGAGGACGCCGCTGTAGAACGCGCCGGTGTCCAGGTCGATGCGATGGGGGTGGCTCGTCTCGACATGGCGCACCGGCGTGTGGCCATGGAGGATGCCGATCCCCTCCTCGTACGGCCCGTCCTCCATCAGGAAGCGCTCGCGGATCCAGATCAGGTCCTCCGGATCCTGGTCGGCGAGCGGCCGGGACGGGTCGATGCCGGCATGCACGAAGAACAGGTCGCCGCAGCGCCAGGAGCGCGGGCGCGCCTCCAGCCAGGCGATCCGGTCGGGGCCCAGCGCGCGCGCCAGCTCGCCGGGCATGGCGCGCCCCGGCTCGACCCCGGCCTCACGCAGCACCGCGTCGCCGCCATTCGCGAGCCAGATCTGCTGGGGGTAGTGCCCGGTTCCGGTCACGCAGTCGGTCAGGAAGGCCTCGTGGTTGCCCTCGAGCGCGACCGTGCGGCAGCGCGGGGCGCCGTGGCGCACCAGATCGATGCAGGCGATGCCGGCCGGGCCGCGATCGGTCAGGTCGCCCAGCCAGACCAGAGTGCGCCGGGCCGCGCCCGAGCGGTCGAAGGTCGCCAGCACCGCGTCGCGCAGCGCCTCGGCCAGGTCGAGCTGGCCGTGCACGTCGCCGATCGCGGCGACGGCGGTCGAGTCGCCCACCGGCCGCAGCGCCGGCAGCCATTCGCTTCGCTCGATCGTCACCGTCATCCGTGTCGTCCGGTACGGAGTATCCGGGCGGTCCGGGGTATCCGGGCTCGCGGCCGGGGTAGCCGGGGCTTCGTGACGGAACAGGGTCATGACGGCCATATGATGGCGGGCGGCGCCGCCGGAAACCGGCGCGCGGGCGCGAAAAGGCGGGAATGTCCGGGAAAAAAAGGGCGCCGCCGGCGTCCACATGTGTGCGGGTCATGAGGACGCCGACGGCGCGTAGAGGCGACCGACCAGCCGGCGGCACGTGGCGGGTCCTGGGTTTCCGTGACGCCGGCCGCGGGCGGTGCCCTTCCGCCGGCCAAGGCCATCTTCGGCCGGCGGAAACTCGTCGCTCCGGTACGGGGGCCGGCGATCGGGAGCCTCTGGCCCGGCTCCGGTCTCGCCGACACGCCCTCCGGTGGGCGGAGGCGGTAACCGTGATCCGGGTCGGTCGCGTCGATCCCGGATGCCGTCGTCTTCGTCAGGAAGGACAATCCGTCGGAGGCACTTGGAGGTTCGGATCGGTCCTGGACGTGATGCTCGGGAAAGCGTGGGTCCGGTCCCTGGTCGGGGGAGCGGTGCCCGTCCTCCCATGATCGAAGTGACGGTTTCGGTTCCTTCTCCGCCGCGCCCGGCGGGTCCCGCCGTGAGCGACAAGCGGACATTAACCACCGTGCCCGGCGGCGTGTTGTGTCATAGCTGTGACATGGCGGCTGCCGTCCGGTGTCACACGGGGTACGCCCGCATGGCGGGATGTCACGGGAGCGCTTCCCCCGCCCGGTCTCCGCCCCTACCCTGCGCGCCGGGGGAGACGCCGCGGGCGCGGCGCGAAGGGGGAGACGCCATGACCGGCATCATCAAGGTCCTGCTCGCCGGCGAGTCCTGGGTCAGCACCGCGAGCCACATCAAGGGCTTCGACCAGTTCTCGACCGTGACCTACCACACCGGCGCCGACGCACTGGAAACCGCGCTCTCCGGCACGGACATCGCGCTCACGGTCATGCCGGCGCATCTGGCGGCGCGGGATTTCCCGCAGTCGATGGACGCGCTCGCCGAATGGGACGTGGTGGTGCTCAGCGACCTGGGCGCCAACACCCTGCTGCTGCACCCGGACACGTGGGTCGCGGGCAAGCCCACGCCCAACCGGCTGAAGCTGCTGCGCCGCTGGGTCGAGGAGCAGGGCGGCGGGCTGCTGATGTGCGGCGGCTACTACAGCTTCCAGGGCATCAACGGCGGCGCGCGCTATCGCGCCACGCCGGTCGAGGCCGTGCTGCCGGTGTCGATCCACCCCTTCGACGACCGGGTCGAGGTGCCGGAGGGCTTCACCGCCGAGGTCCTGGACACCGGCCCGGACGGAATGCTCGACGGGCTCGACGCGCCCTGGCCGCTGCTGCTCGGCCTCAACGAGACGGTGGCGAAGGCCGATGCCCGCGTGCTGGCCCGGGCGCCGGAGGAGGACGGCGGCCACCCGCTGCTGGCGGTCGGCGAGGCAGGCCGGGGCCGCACGGCGGCCTGGACCTCCGATATCGGTCCGCACTGGTGCCCCGATCCGTTCTGCGCCTGGCCCGGCTACCCGGTCCTCTGGCGCCGCCTGTTCACCTGGCTCGCCGGGCGGTAGGGCGCGCTTTGTGGTACTCGGCTTTAAAGTTGCTTGTTTCAGCCTTTTTTCCTATGTAGGTTCCACATAAAGCGCTTCACCAGCGAACGAGGTATGCAGTGATAACAAAAATAAGGGTAGACGGATTTCGATCATTGTCAGAGTTTGAACTTGATATCAATCCGGGACTAAATATTCTGGTAGGGCCGAATGGTGCAGGAAAGACAAATATCGTCACTTTTTTTGAGTTTTTATCTCTACTGATGACCGATTCTCTTTCTATGGCTGTTGCAAAACTTGGCGGCGCCGGATCGGTATTCCGGAAGATAAAAAAAGATCAATTTGTGGACACAATAAAAATCTCAATTTCGGGAAAACGAAAGGCGCACGTCTCAAGAGGGTCTTCAAGCCAACTGCTATTTTATCAGTACTCATGTTCTGTATCATTAAGCGAATCGCGTGATGCAGTCTATTTTTCAGATCAGAATTTTAAGGTTCATTCCGCGAGACGAAATCAGACACGCCTACTTAGGTTGGAAAACGATGACTATCGTGACTTAGATATCGGCGTCCATTATCAGATTTCGAATTCAGATGACGAAGATAATAATTATAAAATTGAGATAAAAAAATACGATTCAAAAAGACTTCCTCCGACAATGTTTTTTCATTCAAAAGATTTAAAAAATATTGATATGGAAGATCTTATTCGTGTTGATGTGGCTGGTTCTAGGTCAAGCGATCTGAGTCTTGCATCTCATCTATCGTGGACTTTCGACTTTGTAAGAGAGATCATTGACGACATTGCAAGTGGGCAAGCTTTCAATATACTTCCCGAATCGGTTCGAAAAGCAGAAGATAGTACTCGTCTTCCTGGAATATCAAAAGATGGTTCCGGATTGGCGGCAACGCTTTATGCTTTGGATCAGGCCCAGAAGCAGTCTTCATCTAGTGCTAGAAGGAAGCACAGATCTGCCATGTTTCGGTCAATGCCACGGAGATTAAGGTATTATTCTATGCAATTTAAAGCTAGTTATTCTGAGGTCCGAGATCTTACACGATTAATTTACCCAGCATTGAAGGACATTAAAGTTAATAGCGACACATTCAATAGCAGATTGTATGTTACCCTTGAAATTGATAGTGGAAATAACTCCAGTATCGAGGTGCCGTTGAATTCCGTCTCTGATGGTACCGTGAAATGGATGTCGCTTATCGCTGCGATATTGACTAATAGAACTGTATTTTCAATCGAAGAACCCGAAAATTTCATTCATCCGTTAATGCAGCAAGAGCTTCTGACGATAATGAGAGAAGATTCTGAAAAAAATAAGAAAGAAAAATTTATCCTCATGACTACACACAGTGAAACGTTACTTAATTCAGCAGATCCATCTGAAATAATATTTGTTCAATTTGAATCGGGACATACTACTGCTCACAGGATAAAAAATCCGTCGCATCTTCGGAATGAAATAAGGAACAGTGGATTCGGGCTTGGGCATTATTATGTTACGGGAGTGGCAAAGGATGTCTAAAGTTGCTTTTTTAGTAGAAGGATACATGGAGCAAAAGATAATTCAGTCTCTTTGCCCTGGGGCCACTGTCCAGCGCATTGGATGCAATGGCAAAGACGTACCTATAGCAGTAATGGCAAAATTTATTATAAGTCGATTTAATCTTTTTAATAATAGATATTTTCCAATTATAATATTATTTGATCGAGAAAAACGTTCTGAATCACGATCAAAGCTACAAAAGACGTTATCCCAAATATTGGATGAGAATGGTTTTTCAGGACAATACATAATAGGTATAGCAGATAGAACAATTGAGAATTGGATACTCACGAACAGAGAAATGTTAGAGGAGCAATTTAGCAAACAAATAGATACTTACGATAATGCTGACGGTAATTTCGGAAAGAGTGAGCTAAAAAAGATTGTAGGCTCTTCGTACCATACAGCCACTAAAGGAGTCGAACTATTCTTGAAATGTGATCCCAAAAAAATGGTTGAACGCAGTCATAGTTTCCGAGATTTCGCCAATTCTGCTCGAAACCATTGTAGGTGGCTTCATCAATAAGTATATTTTCCCATAATCGTGGGAAAATTAGCGAGCAATCTACGCCCCGACCGGCGCCGGCTCACGCTTGAGGCCGAAGCGCAGCAGCAGGGTCATGACGACGAGCCAGGCGGCCGAGGCGAGGGCGGCGGCCTCCACCGTGACGCCGGCGTCGAAGGCGAGGCCGAAGAGGATCGGCCCCAGCGCGGTGCCCAGCACCATGGCCGCCTGGGCCAGTGCGCGGATGGCGCCCAGATGGCGCGTGCCGTAGAGTTCCGCCCAGAGCGCCTGGATCAGCGTCGCGCCGAGGCCCTGGGTCGCGCCGACCAGGGCCATGAACGCCGTCGCCGCCGCCGGATGGTCGGTCGCCGCCAGGGCCAGCAGGCCGAGCGCGGCCGGCACCAGGAACAGCGGCAGCAGCCGCACCGCGCCCAGCCTGTCGACCAGGGAGCCCGTGACCGTGCCGGCGAGCACGGTGGCGCCGGCGAAGACCGGGAACATCGCGGCGAACCAGGTCAGCGACCAGCCCTTGGCCTCGACCACGTGGACTTGGTGGAAGAAGAAGGCCGTGCTGATCACCGGCATGGCCAGCAGCGCCGGCAGGATCAGCCAGAACCGGGTGTCGCGCAGAACCTCGGCGCGCGACCACTGGCGCGGCTCCGGCGGGTCGTCGGCGCCGCGGGTGCGCAACTGCGGGGCCTGGGCCGCCGCGCGCGAGAGCCACAGGGTCAGTGGCGCGAAGCCTGCGAGGGCGACCGCGCCGAAGGCGAGCCAGGCGCCGCGCCAGCCGAACAGGTCGATCGCGCCGACGCCGAGCAGGGGCAGCACCGCCTCGCCCGCCGGCAGACCCAGCGCGGCGATGGCGATCGCCTTGCCCCGGTTCATGACGAAGCGCCGCCCCATGGTGGTGAAGGCGGTATGGGTCGCCAGCCCCTGGCCGGTCAGCCGGAGCGCGAAGAAGGCGAGCACCAGCACCGCGGCGTGCGGCGCCACGGCGAGCAGCGCGCAGGCGCCGGCCAGGCCGATCACGACGGCGAGCGAGAAGCGGCCGAGCGAGACCCGGTCGAGCAGCCCGCCCAGCCAGATCATCAGCAGGCCGCTGCCCAGCGTCGCCACCGAATAGGCCGTGCCGAAGCCGCCGTGGCTCAGCTCGAAGGCCGCGCGCAACTCCGCCCCGGAGAGCGCGATGAAGAAGGTCTGGCCGAAGCTGGAGGCGAAACACAGCAGGAAGCCGAACGCCAGCGGCCGCGGCGCTTCCTTCAGGAAACGCAGGTAGTCGATCATGCCGATCGCCGTCGTATCTCGGGCGGGATCCTCCGCCTACCGCGTGGCCGGCCGTCCCGGCAACCCGTCTCGACGCATGTCCGCCATGCGCGGCCGGCCCGCGCGACCCCGCCACGGTCTCGCCGCAACCCGGCGTTACCCGGTCGCATTGCGGGAACGTGGACCCGATCCCGCCCCCGCTTCGACGTCACGACGAGGCCCGCCATGACCTGCCCCCGCTGCGCGACCGCCGATCCCGCCCCGGCCGAGGAGACCGCCCTCGGCGCACCCGGCACCCTGCCCGGCGCGGCAGAGGCGGAGGCGACGGCCCGGCGCGCGCGCGCCGACGGCCTGGCCCTGACCCGCCGCGCGCTGCTCGTCGGCGGCGGCGGCGCGGTGGTGGTCGCCTGCACGCCCGGCGACGGCGGCGTGCCGCTGTTCATGGTCTCCCCGGCGGAGGAGCAGCGCATGGGCGTCGAGGCCTGGCAGCGCATCCGCGCCGAGGAGCGGCTGTCGAACAATCAGGGCATGCGCAACGCGCTCGACCGGGTCGGCGGGCGCATCCTCGCGGCCGTCGGCCAGAACCCGGCGCAGTGGGAGATGCGCGTCTTCCAGGGCGACAGCGCCAACGCCTTCGCCCTGCCCGGCGGCAAGATCGGCGTCTACGAGGGCATTTTCGGCTACATGGAGAACGACGCCCAGCTCGCCACCGTGATCGGCCACGAGATCGGCCACAACCAGGAACGCCACGCCGCCGAGCGGCTGTCGACAGTCCAGGCGACCAATCTGGGCCTGCAGGCGATCGGCATCGCGCTGCAGCAGGGCAATATCGGCTACGCCAACCAGATCATGGGCCTGCTCGGCGCCGGGGCGCAGTACGGCGTCGTCCTGCCCTACGGCCGGCAGCAGGAGCTCGAGGCCGACCGGCGCGGCCTGTTCAACATGGCGCGCGCCGGCTTCGACCCGCGCGAATCGATCCCGTTCTGGGGCAACATGCAGTCGGCCGGCAACCGGCCGCCGGCCTTCCTGTCGACCCATCCCGCGCCCGGCGACCGGATCGCGCAGTTGCAGTCCCTCATGCCCCAGGCGCTTTCGGTCTATCAGGCCTGATCTGGGCCGGTCGGCAGGGAGAGCGGCGCATGCGCCTCATCGGCGTGATCGGCGGCATGAGCTGGGAGAGCACGGCCGTCTACTACCGCCTGTTCAACGAGGCGGCGCGCGAGCGCGCGGGCGGGCTGCATTCGGCCCGGCTGCTCGTCTGGTCCTTCGACTTCGCCGAGATCGAGGCGCTGCAGGCCGCCGGCGACTGGGACGGCGCGACCGCGCGGCTTGCCGACGCCGCTCGGGCCCTGAAGGCGGCGGGGGCGGAGGTGCTGGTGATCGCCACCAACACCATGCACAAGATGGCCGACGCCGTGCAGGCGGCGGCCGGCCTGCCGCTCGTCCACATCGCCGACGCCACCGCCGGGGCGGCGCGCGCGGCGGGCATGCGCCGGCCGCTCGTCCTCGCCACCCGCTACACGATGGAGCAGGATTTCTACCTCGGCCGGCTGCGCGACCGCCACGGGCTCGACCCGGTGGTACCCGACGCGGCCAGCCGGGAGACCGTGCACCGGATCATCTACGAGGAGCTGTGCCGGGGCGTGATCCGGGCGGAGTCGCATGCCGCGTATCTGGATGTCATCGCCCGCATGCGGGCGAACGAGGGAATCGACGGCCTGGTCTACGGCTGCACCGAGGTGGGCCTGCTGCTCGACCCGGCGGATACCGACCTGCCGGCTGTCGATTCGACCCGCGTCCACGTCACGGCGGCGCTCGACGCCGCGACGGGATGAGCCGAGGCGGCGTCAGCCGGGCGCCGTCGCCACGATGAACTGGCGGCGGAAGGCGAACAGCGTCCGGCCGTCGGGGCGGGGCGGGTAGGCCTCGGTCAGGCGCGCGCGATAGGCCGCTTCGAACGCGGTCAGCAGGTCCGGCGCGTCAGCGAGCGCCGCACGTACCGGCACCAGCGTGGTCCCCTCGACCCAGCGAAAGACGGCGTCCGGCCCCTCGAGGGCGTGCAGGTAGTCGGTCTCCCAGATGTCGAGCGCGACGGCGTGGGGCGCCAGGATCTCGTAGGCGATGGCCGGCGGCGCCACCGGATCGGCCCTGAGCGCGAGCCGGCCGGCCCAGGGGCCCTCGGCGGCGACGGCGCGCAGCAGGGTATGGCTCGGCCGGTCGAAATTGCGCGGCATCTGGATCGACAGCACGCCGCCCGGCGCCAGGAAGTCCGCCAGGCGCGGCAGGAGCGCGGCGTGGTCGTCGAGCCAGTGCAGCGCGGCGTTGGAGACGATCAGGTCGACCGGCTCGTCGGGTGTCCAGTCGGCGATGTCCGCCTCGATCCAGTCGAGCGCACCGGCTTGCGCCACCTCGCGGCGTCGGGCCTCGGCCAGCATCGCCGGGGCGGCGTCGACGCCGGTGATCGCCGCCCCTGGCCAGCGCGCGGCCAGGTCCGGGAGCAGCCGGCCGTCGCCGCAGCCCAGATCGACGATCCGCCGGGCGTTCGGAAGCGTCGGGATCCGGGCGAGCAGGTCGGCGGCCGGCCGCCGGCGCTCCTCGGCGAAGCGGCCATGGGCGGCCGGGTCCCAGGCACCGCTCCCGCCGCTCACGGCGCCCTCGACAGGGTCGCCGGGCGGACGGTCCTGCCCGGATTCATGCCATCCGCGTCCCCTCTCCCGGGGGGAGAGGGACAGGGTGAGCGACTGTCTGTCGGGTCAAGCGGTTTGGGCGATTTGAGCGCGGGCCTCTCGGGCTTTGGCATTGAGCCGGACGAGGAGTTTACGGGCCAGGGCGACGCGGATGACCTTGCTGGGCTTGCCGGCGGCGCGCAAC
>JAVJUS010000122.1:0-31638 GCA_040220455.1 Azospirillaceae bacterium | reverse complement strand
GATCCGCCCGCGCGCGACGGGCGAACGCACGACCGCCAGGAACAGCGTCGCCGCCGGCGCCAGGTCGTCGAGATAGGCGCCGGCGCCCGTCAGATAGGCCGCGTCCTCCAGCCGCGCCAGCGACCGGCCGGTCCAGGGGGCCGGCGCATCGCCACCGCTCATGTGCGTGCCGCGCGAGGCCCGCGGCCCGGCGCTTCGCCCGACAGGCGCGCGCGGAAGCATGACTTCTGCATGCGGTCGTGGACCCGGGCGGCGATCGCGCAGCAACATCCGGTCATCGCAAGTCGATCCTCGCGCTCGTCCGAAGGGACTTCGGGTCCGGCCCCGTATTTCCCCGGTCGCGGCGGCATGGTGACTTGACGATCGGGCTCGCGCGACTGGCGCCGAAGGCTATCGGCATGCCCGCGCGGGCACAAGTCGGCGGCGGCGTCCTGTCGCCCGACCGTGACCCGAAATCGGGAGAGAGCATCGGTGATCGCGTACCCCTTCGATGTCGGCGGTGTCGCCACCCGGGTGATCGAGGCCGGCGCCGGCCACCGGGCGATCGTCTTCATCCACGGCCTATCGACGCGCGCCGACCGCTGGCAGGCCAATCTGGGCCCGGTGGCGGCGAGCGGCCGGCGGGCGATCGCGATCGACCTGCCCGGCCACGGCTTCGCGGCGCGGCCGGCCGACTATCCCTACGGCGTGCCGGCCTACGCCGACTTCGTGCTCGGCCTTCTGGACGGCTTGGGGATCGAGCGCGCCGATCTGGTCGGCACCTCGCTCGGCGGCCATGTGGCGGCGATGGCGGCCTGCCGGGCGCCGGAGCGCATCGGGCGCGCGGTCCTGGTCGGCGCCGTGGGCGTCACGCCCATCGCGCCCGACACCGCCGCGGCCGTGCGCAAGGCCGTGACGCGGACCGACCGCGACGGCATCGCCGCGAAGCTCGACACCGCCTTCGTGGTCAAGTCCCTGATAACCGAAGCGCTGATCGAGGAGGACTGGCGGGTCAACACCATGGCCGGGTCGGAGGCGGCGTTCGCGGCGCTTGGCGACTACTTCGTCGAGCGGCTGAACGACGACGTGGTCGGCGACCGGCTGCGGGCCTACGCGGCCGCGCATCCGGTGATGCTCGTCTGGGGCGCCGGCGACCGGATCGTGCCGCCAGCGATGGGCGAAGCGGCGGCGACGGCGGTGCCGGAGGCGCGCTACGAGGTCCTGGCCGGCACCGGTCATGCGCCGTATCTGGAGGCCCCGGGGCGGTTCAACCCGCTGCTGATCGACTTCCTGGAATCCTGATCGGCCCACCGCCCCGACATGGGCGCCGCATCAGACCTCCGGCTCGGTCGTGAAGAGCAGCGGATAACCCTCCCGCCGGCCGCGGTCGGTCGCGCGGGTCGCCTTGGTTTCCGCCACGTCCCTGGTGTAGACGGCGATGACGCAGGAGCCCTTGGTATGCGCGGTGATCATCGCGCGGTGCGCCTCGTCGTCGCTCATCGAGAACTCGCCGCGCAGCACCGTCACGACGAACTCGCGTGGCGTGAAGTCGTCGTTGACCAGGATGACCTTGTGCAGGCGCGGGCGCTGGGTCTTGCGGTCGGTCTTCGGTCGCAGACGGGAGTCGGAATCGCTCATCGGCGGGCTCCCCGGCGAGGCCGGTCGGACGGGCGGAAATGCGGAATACCTGGATTGTCGCACAGCGCCCCGACGCCGTCGACCACGCCCGACGGAACCCGCTCCACGACATGGCCGTTCTGACGTAGAGGGCCGGCGCGGCAACGAACCGGCGGCGGGGATCAGCCATGGCGACGCGGAACTACCGCGACAGACGCGACTTCGCGAAGACACCGGAGCCGCGCGGCGACCGGCCCTCCCGGTCGGGCGACGGCCCGGTCTTCGTGATCCAGAAGCACGACGCCTCGACCCTGCACTACGATTTCCGGCTCGAGGTCGATGGCGTGCTCAAGTCATGGGCCGTGCCGAAGGGGCCCTCGACCGACCCGCGGGAAAAGCGCCTGGCCGTGCCGACGGAGGACCATCCCCTCGACTACGCCGCTTTCGAAGGTGTGATCCCGGAGGGCGAATACGGCGGGGGGACGGTGCTGATCTGGGATCGCGGCAGCTACGAGAACATCACGGAAAAGGACGGCGAGACGGTGCCGATGGCCCGCGCCATTGCCGACGGCCACGTGCTGGTGCGCCTGCACGGGCAGAAGATCGCCGGCGGCTACGCCCTGCAGCGGACGGGAGACGGGAGCGGCGGCGGGGACGGCGACGCGGCGCGCTGGCTGCTCGTCAAGATGAACGACGAGGACGCCGACGCCCGGCGCAACCCGGTCTCGACCGAGCCCCGTTCCGTGGCCAGCGGCCGCAGCCTGCGGGAGATCGCGGCGGAGATCGCGGCGGAGGCCGCGGACGAAAAGGCCGGGGAGCCGAAGGAATGACCGACGGTGTTCTGACGCTCGACGGCCGGAAGATCGCGGTCTCCAACCAGGACAAGGTGCTGTTCCCCGCCGACGGGATCACCAAGGGCGACTTGGTCGACTACTATCGCCGGGTCGCGCCCACCGCCCTGCCCCATTGGCGCGGCCGGCCGGTGACGATGCAGCGCTTTCCCGACGGGATCGAACGGGACGGCTTCTTCCAGAAGCAGGCGCCCGACCACTTCCCCGGCTGGATCACGCGCGTGACCCTGGACAAAGAGGACGGGACGGTCACTCATCTCCTGATCGAGGACGCGGCGACGGCCGTCTACCTCGCCGACCAGGCCTGCATCACGCCGCACTTGGCCCTTTCCCGGGCCGACGCGGCGGACCGGCCCGACCGGCTGGTCATCGACCTCGACCCTTCCGACGACGACTTCGAGAAGGTGCGCTTCGCGGCGAAGACGGCGGGCGACCTGCTGGCCGCGCTCGACCTGCCGGCATTCGCGATGACCACCGGGTCGCGCGGGCTGCACGTGGTCGTGCCGCTCGCCCGGTCGGCCGGCTTCGACGCGGCGCGGGCCTTCGCCCGGGACCTTGCCGGGCGCCTGGCCGACGCCCATCCGGACACGCTCACTGTCGAGCAGCGGCGCGACCGGCGCGGCGACCGGGTCTATCTGGACGTCCTGCGCAACGCCTACGGCCAAACCGCCGTGGCGCCCTACGCGGTACGCGCAAAGCCCGGCGCCCCGGTAGCGACGCCGATCCGCTGGCGCGAGCTCGACGACCCTCGCCTCGGCCCCCGGCGCTGGACGATCGCCAACCTGTTCCGACGGCTGGGCCAGACCGAGGATCCCTGGGCCGGCATCGACCGCCGGGCCGTCGCGATGGACACGGCGCGCGACCGCCTGGCCCGCCTCGGCTAGAGCATCCTGCGCCCGAACGGGCGCAGGATGCTCCAGGACAACTCTCTCGACGCGATGACCTCGTCGGTTCGTAGTTCGCCCGGAAGGATGGGTGCCGCGCCCGTGGCTCACGCCGCACCGGTGCCGGTCTCCTCGATCGTCTTGCCGGCCGCCGCGGCGGCGACCTTGGGGTCGACATGCTCGGCCGCGTCGACCTTCACCGTCACGCCCCTGGCGATGAGGTCGATGTCGTTGTCGCGGAAGGCCTGGACGAGGCGCTGGTAGGCCTCCTTGCGGATCGAGAACTGCTCGCCCGGCTTGGCCATGAACTTCACGCCGATGATCAGGGCGTCGTCCTCGACCCGGCGAACGCCCTGGCTCTTGAGCGGCTCCAGGAAGGACGGGCCGAGCGTCTCGTCGGCGGCGAGGTCGGCGCCGATGCGCTTGACCAGCTTCTTGACCAGGGCGAGGTCGGTCTCCGGCGGGACCCGGAACTCCAGCTTCATGATCACCCAGTCGCGGCTGTAGTTGGTGAGCTGGTGGATCTGGCCGAACGGCAGGGTGTGCACCGCCCCGCGATGGTGGCGCAGCTTGAGCGAGCGCAGGCTGATGCTCTCCACCGTACCCCGGGTGGTGCCCACCTCGACGTACTCGCCGATGCGGAAGGCGTCGTCGAGCAGGAAGAAGATGCCCGCCACGATATCGGCGACGAGGCTCTGCGCCCCGAAACCGATCGCCAGGCCGACGACGCCGGCGCCGGCCAGCAGCGGGCCGATATCGATGCCGAGCGACGACAGCGCCGACAGGATCACCATCGTCGCGACGACGGCCAGGGCGAAGGCCCGGATCAGCGGCAGCAGGGTGGCGAGCCGGCTCGCCGAGGAGCCGGCGGGCGCTAGCCTCGCCTTGGCGATCTGCCGGTCGAAGGCGCCCTCGAGGAAGCGCCAGCCGACATAGCCGAGCACCACGACCACCCCGCCCTGGAAGACGATCCGGGACAGCGCCGCCCCCGGCCCCTCCCCGGCCGACGGATCCATGCCCCAGATCGCCAGGATCAGCCAGATCGCCGCCAGCACCAGGACGGCCTGGAGCGCGCGATGAAGCCCCCGACCGCCCTTGCCCCCGCCCTTGCCCCCGCCCTCGCTCGCGACCTTCGCCGGCAGCGTGCGGCCGAGCGCGCCGGCCACGGCGGGCAGCAGCAGGACGACCAGCAGGCTCGCCAGCGCCTCGACGGCGACGTTGCGGCCCTGGACGAGCTGGGCCGCGCTCCACAGCGCCCACACGACGGCGAAGGCGAGCGTCATCGCCGCCGCCGCCATCGCCCCGGCCGCCGCCGCGCGCTCCGGCCGGTCGGAATGGGCGAGCGCGGCGCCGACCAGCCGGCGATGGCGCCAGGTCAGGACGATCGCGGTCGCCGTCACCGCCAGGCTGAAGGCGAGCTTGGCCAGCAGGTCGGCGGCCAGCGACAGGTCGAGGAAACGGGCATAGAGCGCCGGCGCGGAAAACACCACCGCGACCGCCATCACCGCGGCGATCGAGCCGTGCACCGCGCCAGCCGCCGCGTCGCTCACGCCCAGCCAGCGCCGCTCCGGCGCGCGCGGCGCCAGCACGAAGCGCGACACCGCGAGGACCAGGAGCACCAGCCCGGCCACCGCCAGGACACCCTCCAGCAGCACCGGCGCGCGCGGATTGACCGGCGACAGGATGAAATAGAGCGCGACGACGACCGCGGCGAAGACCGCGATCCCGGCGAGATCGGCGACCAGGACGGTCGCGGCCCGGGCCAGGCGCGGGCTCCGCGGCGGCCCGTCCCCTTCCGCTTCCGCGCTGGCGCCCGCCGCCGCGCGCCGGGCCGCGCGCGCCAGGCGGTCGCGCGCGAGCCAGGCCGCCGCCAGGGCGATGGCGACGACGAGCCCGACATTGACCGCCACGCCCATCGGCCCGGTATCGTAGCCGGCGGCGGCGTCGCGGGCGATCGCCGCGCGGGTCAGCGCCGGCAGATCGGGGATGACCCCGAGCGCCACGCCCAACCGGTCGCGCGCCCGTGCCATCATCGGCGCCGGCGCCGGCCCGCCGCCGCGCGCGCTCAGAAGTTCCAGCGACGTGCGCAGCGCCTGGCGGGCCTGGCTGTCGTCGAGCACCGCGACGATCGCGTCGATCTGCGCCGGCGCCAGCCCGTCGGGCAGCGTGCCCAGCACGGCGGCGAGGTCGGCTGCGGAGGCCGCGGGGACCGGCGGCGTGCGAACCGGCGCCTCGGCCTCCTGGGCGCCGGATGCCGGCACCAGAGCCGCGAGAGCCAGGACGAGGGCGAGGGCGAAGGCGATGGCGAGGCCGAGCGGCGCCCTGCGCCCGGACCACCGGGAGCCGGCACGCGCGGGGGCGTGGAACGGGGCGAAGTCGCTCGCGGTCACGGGTAGCGCGCTCCGGGAATTCCGTTCGGCCCCGGCTTCCCGGGACCGCAACATCATGAAAGACGAATACTCACACAATACCGATCATTTGGTGTCAAAGAATCATGGCGCAGGATGATGACTTCATGGGCCTGGCGTCCTCCGCAGGTGGAAAGCCGGGCGCGCGGCCTCGGACCCGTCCCGCGACGACAGCCGCTGGCCGGTCGCGCTGTCGAACAGTTGGACGAGGCCGCGGCATCGCAAACTGATCGGTCGGACACGGCGGCGCCGGGTCGAGAGCGACACCCTGCCGATCCGCATCATCTTCCTGGTCGCCGGGCGATACACGATCGAGTGGCACCACGTCATGGCGGCGGCCCTGGTGGCCACGGTCCCCGTCGCCGTGGTTTTCGCCTGGCTGCAGCGTCATCTTGTGCGCGGCCTGGCGCTCGGCGCGGTCGAATAGGCCACGGCCGTCCAAGGTCGCCGCGAAGACGTCCGCCCGGGCCGGCATCCGCCGTTCAAACCTGGGGCGCGCCCCACTTGTAGATCCGCATGCCGACCATGGTGTCGACAGAGGCGATCTTGCCGCTGGCGTAGCAGTGCTGCTCCAGGAAGTCCTGGAGGTCGGCCGGGCTCTCGGTCCAGGTCTCGACCATCAGGTCGTAGGTGCCGCCCATCACGCTGACCCAGATCGCCTTGGGATTGCGCGAGAACTCCATCGCCAGGTCGTGCGGGCTCGCGCCGGGCACCACGCGGATGCCCAGCATCGCCCAGCACATGTAGCCGACATGGACCGGGTCGATCACGGCGATGAAGCGCAGATGCTCGTGCTCCTCCAGCGCGCTGACGCGGGAGCGCACGGCGCCTTCCGAGACATTGAGCTCCCGCGCGATCGAGGAGAAGGACCGGCGGCCATCCTCCTGGAGCAGGGCCAGGATGTCGCGGCTCAGCCGGTCCAGGTTCTGCTGCGTCGCTTTGGGCACGAGCGCGGCGTTCGCGGTCTCCACGCCGCCCTTGCGCCCGTTCTTCCTGGTCGTCGCCATCCCACGCCCTCGTTTCCGCGCGAACCGACACTCTCACGCGATCGCGCCCCGGTATAGAGCGCGTGCCCGGGCGCCGCAATCGCCCGGTCGGGGGATCGGGGGACGGCCGGGCCGGCCGCCGGATCAGGCCAGCGCGCGGTCCGCGAGCTCCGGGATCGGCGCGTCGTAGTAGGGCAGACGGTCGACCCGCGGCGTCCAGGAGCCGTCGTCGATGCAGCGCTGCACGTGGCCGGCGATCTCCTCCATCGTGGCGAACCAGACGCCGCCGCGCGTGAGCATCTCCTCGATCATCTTCGCCACCCTGGCGCAACGCGCCAGCCGGCCGGAGACGAAGGGATGCCAGACGGTGACCCACAGGCCGCCGTGCTCGTACATCGCCTCGAACTCGGCCATGAAGACCTTCATGGCCTCTTCCGGCGCCTTGATCGGCATCATGTAGTGCATGTCCGGCGCGTGGGTGTAGTGCGGCCAGTCGTCCATGCCCCAGTGGCTCGGCAGCTCGATCACCTTGCCCTTGCCGGTCTGCAGGACGTAGGGCACGTCGTCGCCCATCAGGCTGGCGTCGTAGAGGAAGCCCTGCTCGACCATGAAGTCGATCGAGTGGCGGGAGAAGTTGTAGAGCGGCGCGCGCCAGCCGCGCGGCTTCTTGCCGGTCATCCGCTCGATCACCTCGATCTGGCGCTCGAACCAGTAGAGCTCGTCCTCCGGCGACAGCTTGTTCGGGTTCTCGTGCAGATAGCCGTGGGCGGCGATCTCGTGGCCGTCCTTCAGGATCATCTCGACCAGATGCGGATACCGTTCCATGCACCAGGCCGGGTAGAAGAAGGTCTGGCGGATATCGTAGCGGCGGTAGACCTCGAGAATTCGCGGGATCGCCACCTCGTCGTATTTGAGCCACGACATCGTCGACAGCATCGTCGGCGCCCGCTCGCGGTGCTCCAGGTGCAGGATGCTGTCGGTGTCGATATCGAAGGTGATCGCGCAGGCCACGCGCGCGCCGTTCGGCCAGGGCACCGGATTGCTGATCATCGTTCCCTCCGCTCCTGGAGCTGATGCGGTGCGGCCGGTCAGGCCGCCGCGATGCAGTCGGCCTGGATCCGCAGGCCCGGCCGGGCGAGCTCGTGGACGCGCACGGGCGTCACGGCCGGATGCGCCCCCGGCGCCATCTCGGCCCAGACCCGGGCGACGTCATGAAAGTCCTCGGCCACGTCCGGGCCGTCGCCGACCAGGAAGAGCTCGAGCTTGACGACCGAGCCGAGGCCGGCCCCCTGCGCGGCGAGCCGGTCGGCCAGGCGCTCGAAGACGTGGCGCGCCTGGACGCGGATATCGCCCGGCGCCACGACCACGCCGTCGCCGCCGAGCGCCACCTGTCCACCGACCCGGATCTCGCCGCCGGCCCGCACGGACTCGGCGAAGCCCGCTGGCTGGTAGCGCGCCGCGAGCGTGCCCGCGCCGTCCGTGCCCAGGGCGCGTCGCCCCGGATCGACGATCGCCATCGCGTCGATCTCGAGCTCGAGGCCGGGATAGAGCAGGTCGACGCCGAACGCCGTCACCGCCGGCGCCGCGTCGCCCAGCACGTCCCGGGTGATCTCCAGGATGCGGTCGACATAGGCCCGGCCGGCGTCGCGGCTGTCGTGCTTGAAGCAGATCTTGACGTGGACCAGGTCCTCGGCCCGGGCACCGCCGTCGCGCAGCACGTTGGCGATGTAGCGGTAGACGGCGCGGGTCTGCGCCTCGAGATTTCCGGCGTCGACCGCCTCGCCCCGGGAATCGGCCGCGATCTGGCCGCCGACATAGAGGTGGGAGCCGACGCGCCAGCCCTGGGACAAAGGCACGGCGATGCTCCAGTCCCAGCTGTCCGCCGGCATGACGCGCTGGCGCGACCGGCGCGCCTCGCCGCGCAGCGCGATGCCCTCGATCTGGATGAGCTGGCCGGCATAGGGCATGCCCTTGATGCGCACCGCCGTCGCCGCGGGACCCGGGTCGGGGAAGAATTCGAGCCGCACCCGCGTCATGTCCTCCCAGTAGCGGGTCGCCTCCGCCTCCGCGCCGTCGAAGACGTAGTAGGTGTTGAGCCGGACCAGGTCGGCCAGCCCCAGCCCCTCGGCCGCCAGGCTGCGGGCCATGGCCTCGAAGACCGCCCGCGTCTGGCCGGCGATGTCGCCCGGTTCCGCCACCGCGCCGTCGGGCCCGAGCGCCTGCTGGCCGCTGACGAAGACCTGGTCGCCATGGGTCACCGTGTTGGCGAAGGGCGTTTCGATCCGCCAGTCCCAGCCCCGCGTCGGGGCGACGCGCGTCGTCTCGGTCATGGTCTGTCCGTCCCGCCTGCTGATGCCGCCCGGCCCCGTCAGTAGAACCGGTCGTAGTGGAGCTGATCGACCGGCACCTTCCGGTCGAGCACGAGGAGCCGACGAACCGCGTCGACCATCGGCGGCGGACCGGCGATGAAGTAGTCGCGCGCCGCGGCGTCCGCGCCCGCCGCCTCGCCCAGCCGGTCGCCGACCAGCCCGACCGCCCCCGACCAGCCGTCGCCGGCCGCGGGCTCGGAGACCACGGGCACGTACTGGCGGTCTGCATCGAAGCCGGGGATTTCGGCTAGCCGTTCGGCGCGGACCACCTCGGCCGCGGTGCGCGCGCCGTAGAACAGCCGAGCCTTCGCCAGGCCCCGCCCGCGCGCCGCGAGACCGTGGAGGATCGAGATCATGGGCGCCAGGCCGGAGCCGCCGGCCACGCAGGTCACCGGGCGCGGCGCCGGGTCGCCCAAATGGGCGATGCTGTAGGGCGCGTCGAGCGCTACCTCCAGGCCGACCGCGTCGTCGGCGAACAGGCGGCCGGTCGCCGCGCCGCCGGGCACGCGCTTGACGATGAAGCGCCAAGTTCCGTCGCCGTTGGCGATGTTGCTCATGGAATAGCAGCGTGGCGCGTCCAGCCCGGGCAGGAACAGGCGGGCGAACTGTCCGGGCAGGAAGTCGGCCGGACCGTCGGCCGCGAAGGTGAATTCGTGGAGGTCCGGCGTCAGCGCCGCGCGCTCGACCAGGCGTGCCCGGCGAGCCCACGGGCGAATGCGCGGAACATAGGCCGGATCGATCTTCACCGCGATGCGGCAGTCGTCGCGCGGCCGGCTCAGGCAGGCCAGGACCTTGCCCCGGCGCCGGTCGGCCGGCCGCAGCCCCGGCGCGCCCTCGTCGCCCGGGTCGACCGTGCCGTCGAGTAGCGTGACCTTGCAGCTCCCGCAGCCGCCGGCGGTGCACTCGTAGGCGATGCCGCGCCCCGCGCGCAGCAGCGCGCCCAGCAGCGTGTCCCCGGGAGCGACCCGGACCGTATCGCCCGCCCCGCCGTCCTCGCCCTCGATCGTCACGTCGAAGGCGCGGTCGCCGACTTCCGTGGCGAGGTCGCTCACCGCCTCAGCCTTCGAGGCCGAGGCTTCGATGATACGCCTCGATGCGCCCGATCGCCGCCTCGGCCCGGCCGGCCCCCTCCGGCAGGGCGCCGCAATTGGCCTCCAGCGCCTCGCGCGCCTGGGGCATCCAGGCCTCGACCCAGCCGCGGATGGCGGCGACGTTCTCGGGCCGGGATCGGCAGAACTCCGCCAGCCCGGCCGTCCAGCGCCGCGACCGGTCGGAATCGCGGAGCTGGTTGTCGGCCAGCAGCGCCAGCAGCGGGTCGCCGAAATGCCGGGCGGTGGCGCCCAGCTCGCGCAGGCTCTCGTCGGCCGCCGGCTTGGCGACGAGGTTGAGGACCATGACGTGCTCGCCCCAGTCGTAGGTGGCGAGCAGCCTTTCCATGAGCGCCCGCAGGCCCTGCCAGGCCGGGTCGGTCTCCCAGATCGCGCGCTCGCGCTCGGCGAAGCCGCGGTCCGGATGGGCGTTGGCGAGCTCCCGCGTGCGGTACGCGACCCGCTGGAGCCAGCGGAACTCGTCGCCCTCCTGGTAGCCGGCGCAGGCGGTCAGCGTGCTCGCCGGCGCGACCTGCAGGACATAGGCCGCCGCCATCTGGAGCGTCGTCTGGAGGTAGCGGCGCGGGGTGTAGAGCCGCTCCAGCACGTCGAGCCATTCCGGCGCCAGTCCGGCGTCGTGCTCGATCTCGTCGTGCTCGTCGAGCAGGCCGTCGATGTATTGCTCCTGCCCGTCCTGGATGCGCGTGTAGACCCGGTAGATGAGCTGGTCCGGGTCGCGCCATTCCTCCCAGTCGTCGTGCCGGAGGGGGCTGTCGAAGACCTTGTCGCGATACCAGGCGTTCATCGCCAGATCGGCGGCGGGCGAGAGCTCGTAGGCCTGCTCGCGGTGGCGATTGCGGGTCTGGAGGTTGGTGGTGACGACCTCGTACTCGCTCGGCCGCCGCTTGTTCTTGGCGAGCTTGCTCCAGGTCTTCATGCCACGGACGTCGGCGGTCATGGGCGCTGCCCCCTCTTCCCCGGCCAGGCCCGTACGGAGCCGGATGCCGGAGCGTGTCGGTCGGTCGCCGGAGGCGGGGGCGGGCCCCCGCGGCGGCGCTCAGGTCTCCGAGACGAAGGTCATCGTCTCGGTGGCGGTCCGGATGAATCCCTCGAAGGCCGGCATGTCGGCCTCGACCTCGCTCCAGGTGACGTCGCGGCCGGCCATCTCGCGCACCGTCTCGAGGCGGATCAGGCAGCGCCCGCGGACCTTGATGCGCAGGTAGGAGGCGTGCTCCTCGACCTGCACGTCGCCGTCGGCGTTGTCCTCGCGGATCGCGTCGAGCACCGCCTCGCCGATATCGCCCTTGCGCATGACGGGGCCGACATAGCGCACCGTCTCCTTCGTCTCGGTCATCGCGGCGGTGTCCTTTCGAGCGGCGTCGGCCCGGGCGGAGCCGGCGGGCGTCAGGTGGCGACCTTGCGGCCGGCCTTGTCGGGCAGATCGACGAGCACGGCGCCGTCGTCGACCCGTACGGGATACGCCGTCAGCGACACGCCCTCCGGGTTCACGCCCTTGCCGGAGCGCACGTCGAACTGCCAGAGATGGGCCGCGCAGGTCAGGATGCAGTCGTCGAGCTCGCCCTCGATCAGCGGCTGGTCCTGGTGCGGACAGACCGGGTCGTAGGCCCGCACCTCGCCGCCGGGGGCGTGGACGATCAGCACTTCGCGGCCGTCGACCTCGAAGACGTCCATCTCGCCTTCCCAGACATCGTCCAGGTCGCAGGCCTTGACGTATCCTGCCGCCACGGCTCAGCCCTCCGCGTAGATCTCGAGCGCCTCCATCGGGATCAGCCCCGAGGCAGCGACGCGGGTGTCGACGGGCAGCGGCGCGCCGGCCCCCTTTACCCGGGCGGCCAGCCGGGTCCCGGGCGGGAACGGCGCGACGAGGACGCCGACGATCGGCGCCGTCGCCTTCTCCACCACCGTGGCGATGGTGTCGCCGTCGTCGACGACGATGACCTTGTAGCCGTAGTCGCCCTGCACGTTGCAGGCGAGCGGGAAGTCCGCCATGGGCCTCTCCTGCGGTCCGGGTCCCGGGAAACGGGGCGCTATTCGGCCGCCATCGGCGGCGCGTCGTAGCCGTCGATCCAGCGATAGGCATAGCCGTCGACGCCCCGCTCGGCCGCGCTCTGGCCCATGTACTCGAAGAAGGCGTCGTCGCCCGGCGGGACGGTGCCGTCGAACAGCCGGTCGATGATGCTCCTGTGGCCCTTGTAGCGGGCCGGCTCCTGCTCGAAGATCCACTTGCAGACCGGCGAGCAGAAGTGATGCCGTCGCCCGTCGAGATCGACATGGTGGTGCACCGGCTCCCAGCCCGCGCCGGCGATGCCGGAGACCTCCAGGCCGCACATGTTGCAGATCAGCGGCGGGGCGGCCGGGATCGTCTTGTCGTAGGCGCCGTTGCGGATGTTATCGATCACCACGTCCCAGCACTTGCCGAAGGTGTCGTTCCAGCCGGGATACTTCTCCTCCAGCCAGTCGCGCTCGGCCGGGGAAACGCCGGCGATCGGCCGCCACCACTCGGTCGGGCGGTAGACGTAGACGCCGATCTGCTGGGCGTGATGGAAGGTGGCGATGTCGTGGTGCAGGTAGTCCCAGTACCACGGCAGGTCGAGGCCCAGGCCCTCCAGCGTCCGGCCGAACTGGCCGATGACCCACTCCTCCATGAATTCCTTGAGCGAGTTCTCGCGGTGCTCGAGCGGGGTGTAGTAATCCATGCCGATGCCGCTGAGCGCCGAGAACTGCTTCCACATCCGCCAGAAGGCGATGTCGACCAGGCGCTGGGCCTCGTCCTTCTGGCCGTTCTCGACCATCAGGCGGACCAGAGGCTCGCCGATCTGGGCGTGGCGCGCCTCGTCGGTCTGGATGCTCTGGAGCATGGTGGCGAAGGTGTGGTCGCCCTGGCGCGCGGCGTCGGCCGACAGCGCGACGAACTGGAGGTTCGTGAACGACTGCTCCAGCCCCATGTTGAGCATGATCCCGGCGCTGACCGCGTCGCGCGTGTGGGCGATGTCGTCGAGCGCGTGGCGCAGGCTGATGATGATCCAGTTCTCGGTCTTCGACGACTTGTGGCACCAGTCGAAGACCGCGTCGTGCTTGAGGAACTCGTAGGCGAAGTAGATCTGGATCTGGCCGTGCCGGATCTCGTCCAGCGTCCCGAAGGTCGCCATGTTGCGCATGCCGGGGCTGCGCGAGAACCGGGTCATCCGGGCGAAGGACGAGGCGGAATGGAACTCCGCCCAGCACACGGCGCTGAAATGCAGCGCCAGCAGCGCCTTCCAGTGCGGCGAGCAGTTCTTGAAGAAGTTGGAGCGTGACAGCGCCGCCTTGACGGAATAGGCACCGACATCCTTGTCGCGCTGGGATTTGACGTAGTCGCGGTAGGAGACCTTGTAGGGCTCGTCGAACGTCTCCCAGACCTCGATCGGTATGCCGAAATCCTTGGCCATCGGCTCGGGATAGAGCTCGGCCTCGGAGACGTAGGACGGCGTCCAGTTGGTCTCCCGCGCCAGGTCGTACCAGTCTTCCATCTTCAGAAGCGCCATACTCGCCTCTCCCGTTGCCAGGTGACCGCTGTGACTGCTCGGGCGTCCGCGCGTCGCCGGGCGGTCCCGGGACCGCCGCCACCGCCCCGTCGGCCAGAGGGGCGGACGCGCCTTCGCTGCGGCACGAAATACGCAGCCATCGATATGACGGTATCCAGATTCCGTTCTTGTTCGCAACTCGAAAAACGGATTTCGTCGAAAATCACATTTTTGTTGACGAAACTCGTTCCGGCGGGAACACTCGTCATACGATGGAAGGGCGCGCTCAGACGCCCGCCTCAGGGAGCGTGTCGGAAGGCACCGCCTTCTCGCCGACCGCGAGGTCCGGCGGCCGCACCACCTTTCTTCGCCGGGATGGGGGAGACATGGCCGCACGGGAAGACCTCGTCGCCGCGACGTCGCAAGGACAGGTATCCTCAACGGCGCCCCTGCATCGCCAGGACGGCGCCCGGGGCCCGTCGGCGCCGCCCGCCACGCCGCCGCGCCAGCGCTTCTTCGAAATCCACGCGATCACGACGCGCCGGCAGTCGATCCTGCTCGGGATCGCGGGCGTCTTGACGTGGCTGGGGCTGTGGGAGATCGCCCATCACCTGACGCCCGCCGCCGAGCAGAAGTTCCTGCCCGGCGCCGAACAGGTGATCGTGAAGGTCGCGGAGCTGCTGTTCAGCACCAACTATCTGGCCGATATCGCCAAGAGCCTGTACCGCATCTATGTCAGCTTCGCCGCGGCATGCCTCGTCGCGGTGCCGCTGGGGCTGTTGATGGGCTCGTTCGCCAAGGTGAAGGCGCTGGTCAACCCGACGGTCGGGGGCTGGCGCTACCTGCCCGCCGCCTCCTTCGTGCCGCTGCTGCTGGTCTATTTCGGGCCGACGGATATGGCCAAGATGGCGCTGCTGTTCCTGGGCTGCGTCTTCTTCCTGATCGCGCTGATCCTCGACGACGTGCTGGCCGTGCCCAAGGAGCTGGTGGAATCGGCCCAGACCATGGGGGCGAGCCGCTGGCACATCGTCACCCGGGTGATCTTCCCGGCCGCCGCGCCGCAGATCCTCGATTCCATGCGCAACATGATCGCCGTGTCCTGGACCTACCTGGTCATCGCGGAGATCGTCGCCGCGACCGACGGTATCGGCGCGGTGATGATGCGCGCCGCGCGGTTCCTGCATGTCGACGTGATCATGGCCGGCATCCTGACGATCGGGATCCTGGGCGTGCTGACGGACATCGCGTTCCGTCAGGCGAGCCACGCGCTGTTCCCCTACACCCATCGGCGCCGGTAGCGGAGAGACGACCATGAGCATTGCCCGGGCCGCCGCGCCGGCCGATCCCGCCGGCCGCGAGGAGACCGGCGGCGCCGCCGTCGAGACGCCGATCCGCGCCGATCGCGTGACCAAGCACTATCTCGGCGGCCAGCGCGTCGCCCTCGACGACTTCTCCCTAGACATCCGCGCGGGCCAGGTGACCGCCCTGATCGGGCCGTCGGGCTGCGGCAAGACGACGATGCTGCGCCTGATCGCGGGGCTGGAATTCCCGACCCACGGCGCGGTGACGATGCACGACCGGCCGATCGCCGGGCCGGGTCCGGAACGCGGCATGGTCTTCCAGGCCTATACCTCCTTCCCCTGGCTGACAGTGGTCGAGAATGTCGAGCACGGCATGGCCATCCAGCGCGTCCCGCGAGCCGAGCGGCGCGAGCGCGCGGAGCACTTCCTGCGCCTGGTCCACCTCGCCGACTACGCCGACTCCTACCCGGTCGAGCTGTCCGGCGGCATGAAGCAGCGCGTGGCGACCGCCCGCGCCCTCGCCCAGGTTCCGGAAGTCTTGCTGCTGGACGTGCGGTTCGGCGCGCTCGACGCCCTGGTCACCTGGGAGATGGAGGAGATGGTCATCGAGATCATCGAGACCCAGCCCAAGACGGTGGTTCTGGTCACCCACGACATCCAGGAGGCGATCTACCTCGCCGACCGGATCATCTTCTTCACCCGGCAGCCGGGCCGGCTGAAGGCGGACCTCCCGATGACGTTCAAGAACGGGCGGCGCTTCGCCAAGAAGGACGAGATGCTGTCCGACCCCGGCTATGTCGACATGGAAAAGCGGCTCTACGCGATGATGCGGGAGGAAATCAAAGGTCGGATAAGCTGACGGCCGGAAACAAGGCCGAGCCCCGACGATTGAAAAAAAGATCGAACAGGAGGCTCACGACAATGACCAAGCTGTCATTCCCCGCCCGGCATGTCGCCGGGGGGCTGGCCGTCGCGACCGCGCTCGGCATCGCCGGCGGCGCTCTTCCCGCGGCCGCCCAGGAAACGGAAACCGTCCGGATCGGCCACTGGAGCTGGCCCGGCTACGGCTTCTACTACGTCGCCGAGGCCATGGACCTGGCACCGGGGTTGGAATTCGAATACACGATCGTCGAGGATCCGGTGCAGCTCTTCGGCCTTCTGTCGACAGGCCAGCTCGACATCGTGCTGAGCACGATCGAGTTCGGGCCGATCGCCGCGGCCGAGGACATGCCCGTCAAGCTCGCCGCCCTGACCAATCTCGGCTACGGCTCCGACCGGATCATCGTGCATCCCGACATCGGCGGCGCCGAGGATCTGCGCGGCGAAACCGTGGCCGTGCTCGAGGGCGGGCTGTCCCAGATCTACATGGCGATCTGGCTGGAGCAGAACGGCGTCGCCTGGGACGAGGTCGACATGGTCAATCTGATCGCCGGCGATGCGGCGGCGGCGATGATCAGCGGCCAGGTCGCGGCGGCGGAGCTCTGGGACCCGTTCGGCCCGCAGGTGCTGGCCGAACTCGACGGCTCGCGCGAGCTCAGCAACTCCAAGGAGCCGTACTGGCTGGAGCTGGCGCTGATCGCCGACGCCGTGTTCGTCGCCGACAGCTTCATCGAAGAGCGCGGCGACATCGCCGTCGCGGCGATGGACGCGCTGTTCGCCGGCGTCGAGTACTGGCGCGAGAACCCGACCGAGGCCAACACCGTCATCGCCGAGAAGACCGGGTTTTCCATGGCCGATGTCGAAGGCATCCTGGGCGGCGAGAACAATCCGGAAGACGGCGCGCTCTACATGTACACCCTTGAAGAGGCCGCCCGGTTCTGCGGCGTCGCGGAGGGTGATCCGCCCTTCGGCCAGTCCAACGGCCAGATGGCCGAGCATTGGTCGCTGACCAACGAGTGGTGGATGACCTTCGGCCTGATGACCGAGACCGTGCCGCCGGAAGACGGGGTCGACTGCAGCCTGCTCGGCCGCGCCTACGCCGCCGGCTGATCCGTTCCCGGCCCCCGGGCATGCCCCGAGGGCCGGGCCTCGACCCGGAATCCGAGCCGGAGGGTCGGGTGCGACTGGCCACCCCCGACGCGGCGCGCATCGCCTGCGTCTATGCCGGGTTCGCCTTCGGGCTCTACTGGATCCCGATCCGGTCGTTCGAGGGCATCGGATTCGAGGGGCTGTGGGCCGGCGTCGGGCTGAACGCCCTGCCCTTCGCCGCAGTCCTTCCGATGCTCGCCCTGCGCGCCCGCCGGGTTGCGCGCAACGGGCGCCTGTTCCATCTCGGCACCGCCGTCCTCGGCCTGGCCTACGCGCTCTATGTCGGGGCCTTCGTGTTCACGGCGGTGGTCAACGTCTTCCTGCTGTTCTACCTGCTGCCCGCCTGGGGCTTCCTGCTCGGCCGGCTCTTCCTGCGGGAGGCGCTGACGCTGCCGCGTCTGGCGGCCGTCGCTCTCGGCCTCGCGGGCATCGTGCTGTGCGTCGGCGGCGGGCCTGAAGGCGCGCCGGGCCTCTTCGACCGGCCCGGCGACTGGATGGCGCTGGCCGCGGGCCTGTGCTGGGCGATCGGGTCGCTCTGCCTGCTCGTCGACCGCACGGGCCACGCCCTGGACACGGGCTGCGTCTTCCTGCTGTGGAGCACCGTGGCGCTGGCCGGCATCGCCCTGGCCGCGGCCCCGGCCCTGCCCGCCGTGATGGGAGACCGCGGCGGCATCGTCCCGGGCGAGGCCATCTGGCTCCTTCTCGCGGCCTTCGCCCTGGTGCTGCCCGCCTCCTTCGCCACCGTGATCGGACCGATGGCCCTGTCGCCGGGGACCGTCGGCCTGCTGTTCATGACCGAGATCAGCGTCGGCACGATCTCGGCCGGTCTTCTGTCGGGCGAGCCGCTCGGCGCGCGTCAGCTCGGCGGGATCGCCGCGATCACCCTGGCCGGCGCGATCGAGCCCCTGAGCAGCGTCGCCGGCCGGAAGCGCTAGAGCATCCTGCGCCCGAACGGGCGCAGATAAGATGCTCCAGGTGATTGAAGATAGGGCAATTTTTTCCGAACTGATGATTCCATCAGTTCGGAAATTGCCCTAGAGCATCCTGCGCCCGAACGGGCGCAGATAAGATGCTCTAAGTTGTTGAAGATAGCGCGATTTCCCTAGAGTTGTCGGCATGTCTGCAATGGACTCGCTTGCGCAATCGCCCTCGAATGGTGCGACCGCAGCCGCGCAGGATCGCCGCCCCGAATGTGAGCGCCATGGGCCGCATCGCTTATCTGCCGACCCATTCACCGCATTTCGTCCGCCCCCTCCCACGCCGGAGAACTTGAAATGACCCGAAGAGGCGGGCGGACTGCTTGCCGGCTCGCCGCGGCTGGGATTTGTCGGTGCGCGTGGGGAACCGCCTCGGTCCGGCCACGTCTCTCACCGCCGGCCACCAATGCCAAGGGTCTCGCGACAGTGCCCTCAGAGCGCCAGGCAGTCCTCGAGCCGGTTGGTCTCGCGGAACTCCTCGGCCTCCAGGACCTCCTTGATGACGCCATGCTCCAGGACGTAGCAGCGGTCCGCCACGGACTTGATGAACTGACAGTCCTGCTCGACGAGCAGCATCGTTATCGCTTCCGTGTTCTTCAGGTTGACGAGATGCCTCTCGATCTCCTCGACGATCGACGGCTGGATTCCTTCCGACGGCTCGTCCAGCAGGAGGAGGTCCGGCCCGCCGACCAGGGCCCGGCCGATCGCCACCATCTGCTGCTGGCCGCCGCTCAATGTCCCGCCGCGCTGGTGCCTCCGCTCCCGGACGATCGGGAACATCGCGTGGACCCGGTCCAGCATCGACGCGCGCTCGGCCTTGTCGCGGCCGACATACTCGCCCATGCGGAGGTTCTCCTCGACCGTCAGATCGGGAAAGAGCTGGCGGCCCTGGGGCACGTAGCCGATCCCGGCCCGGGCCCGATCCGCGGGGCCGAGCGGGCCGACGTCGCGGTCGTTGAACCGGATCGTTCCTTCGATCGGGCGGATGTAGCCCATCAGGGTCCGGATCAGCGTCGTCTTGCCCATGCCGTTGCGTCCGACCAGCGCGACGACGGACCCGCGCGGAACCTCGATCGAGACATCGCGCAAGACCGTTGTCCCGGCATAACCGCTGGTCAGGTTCCTGACATCGAGCATGGTCGCTCCGGCTATCTGGATCCGAAATAGATTTCACGGATGTCTTCGTTCTCGCGCACCTCTTCGAAAGTGCCCTCGAAGAAGATGCGACCCTGGTGGAGAACGAAGACGTGGGAGTCGAGAAACCGTACGAAATTCATGTCATGCTCGACAGCGACGAACGTGACGCCCTTCTCTCGATTGAGGCGCAGAACCAGGTCCGCCGTCATGCGCGTCTCTTCTACGGTCATGCCGGCCGTCGGCTCGTCGAGGATCAGCAAATCCGGGCCGTTGACGATCGCCATGCCGATCTCGAGCCATTGCTGCTGGCCGTGGGCGAGGATGCCGGCGGGAACGTCGCGCAGCGCGTCCAGGCGGATGAGCGACAGCATGTCCTCGATGCGCGCTTCCTGCTCGCTCTCGGCGAGCGCCGTCTCCCGGATCGCGATGCGCAGGTTCTGGTAGACCGTGAGCTCACGGTAGATGCTGACGATCTGGAATTTCAGCCCGAGGCCGAGGCGGACGATCTCGAACGGCTTCAGGCCGTCGATGCGTTGGCCTCGATACCGGATCTCGCCGCCGTCCGGGGCATGCAGGCCCATGACGGTCTTGAGGAGCGTCGACTTGCCCGACCCGTTGGGCCCGATCAGGCACCGTATCGAGGCACGGGGCACGCTCAGGTTCACGTTGTCGAGCACCCGATTGCCGCCGAACGCCTTTTCCAGGCCACGGATCTCGAGGACGTCGGTCATGGCGCGGAGGATCCCGTGCGTCGCGGCGCCGAGCCCCTTCGCCCGCGGTCCCTTGCCCGCTTGGCGAGCGAGCCGGCGTGGTCGACAAGCTTCGGGATGATGCCCTCGGGGAAGAGCATGACCGTCGCCAATATCAGAAGCGCGAAGAAGAGCAGCGAGTACTCGCTGCCCATGTAGGCCAGTTCCTGGTTGGTCCATTGGAGAATGAAGGTCGCGATTATCACCGCCAGGATGCTCTTCCGTCCGCCGGCGGCGACCCAGATCAACGGCAGCGTCGCCGCGGTCATGCCCATGATCGAGGGCGAGATGAAGTTGTTCCACGACGCGAACAGGATGCCCGACAGCCCGGCGATGCAGCCGGCGAGCACGAAGACCGCGAGCCTGATGCGGCGCACGTCGTAGCCGAACATCTCCGTGCGGTCGGGATCCTCGCGCGTCGCCACCATCAGGTAGCCCCAGCGTGAATTGAGCAGCAGGCGCAGGGCGAGGTATGTCGCGACGATCAGGACCAGAACCAGATAGTAGAAGGCACCGCCGACGAACTCGACGACGTGACCGCCGATGCCGATCTGCAGGGGCGGGATGCCGATCATCCCGTTGGAGCCGCCGAGCGACGCGTCGCCGATCTCGAACCGGGGTCCCGAGGTCCGGCTCATGAAGGATTCGGCCAGCAGCGTGAGCATCAGCGTAAAGATGGCGACGTAGAGCGACGAGACGCCGCCGTAGAACATTATGTAGCCGAAGAACCAGGCCAGCGCGCCGATCAGGACGAGCGTTCCGATCACGGCGATCACGGTGCTGTTCGTGACGGGCAGCAGGTTGATCGCCATCACGCCGTAGGAATAGCCCGCGAGGCCGAAAAAGGCGGTCTGCCCGAAACTGACAATGCCCGTATAGCCCCAGAGCAGGCAGACGCTCAGACCCAGGAATACCCAGGTCATGAGATAGGCCTTGTTGGCGACGCCATAGGGCTCGCCCCACAGCGGATAGGACAGCGCGAACAGGACGACGGCCGCCAGGCCGAGCCAGAACGGCCGCGAGCGGCCGAGGGTCTGGGGTCCGTTGAAGCGTGCGGCGAGGGCGGCGAGGCGTTCGCGGCGTGACAGGGGAAGGACTGCCATCGTCATGACCCTCCCCGGCCGCGGAAGCGCTGCATCGCCCCGGTGAAGCCGGCGGGGAAGAGCCGGATGAAGACCATCGTGACCGCGAGCAGGCCGATCGACCCGACGATCGTCCCCCAGAACCAGGTCAGCCCGCTGTACACCAGCCCGAGAGCCGCCCCGGACGCCAGCGGTCCGATCAGCGGGTCCGCGCCGCCGACGATCACCACCGTGAACGCCCGCCACAGGAATTGGTCGCCGAAGAACGGCGTGATGGGCATCATCGGCGCGTAGAGCGCGCCGGTCAGCCCGGCAAGGCCGGCGCCGAGCCCGAAGGTGACGCTGTATAGGGTCGAGGTCCGCGTGCCCAGCCCTTCCGCCATGTCCTTGTTCTGCATCGCCGCCCGGACCCGCAATCCGAAGTCCGTGTGCCGGAAGAGCCAGTAGAGGAATCCGATCACCAGGAAGGCGAAGGCCAGGATGACGAGGGTATAGGTCGCGTAGGTGATCCCGCCGACGGTGAACGAACCGAAGGGCGCGGGAATGCCGCGCTGGCTCGACCCGATGATCAGGAACACGATCTGGACGATGATCATGTTGATCGCCCAGGTCGCAAGCAGGCAGTCGAGGATGCGTCGGTAGAGCCGCCGGATGAAGAGCCATTCGATCGCCATGCCGACCACCGCGACCCCGAGGATGGCGAGCAGGACCGCCAGCGCGTGGGGGATGCCGGCGTGGTTCACCAGCGAGACGGTGAAGACCGCGCCGAGCATGATGAAGGAGGCGTGGGCGAAGTTGATGACGTTCATCACCCCGAAGATCACGGCGAGTCCGACCGAGGCGAGCACGAGAAAGCTGAACGACGCGAGGAACTGGTAGAAGAGGCTGAAGGTGTTCACGGCGACGGCGCTCCGCGGCGATCGGATTCGGGTCGCGGCCGGAAGCCACTCGGGCAGCCGGAGGCTCGCTGACGGACGTCCGAGCGCGGCGGGCGCGATCGCGTCGCGCGGCCGCCGCGGCTCGTCCGCCCGGGTCCGGAGTGAGGACCGTCAGTTCACGTCGAGCGGTGAATACTGGCGGTTGTCAGGCGTCTTCGTCAGGTCGACGCCGACTGTCCGCAGCCAGTAGGGCTCGATCCCCGTCGAGGACTCCAGGATTTCGATTTCGTGGTTCTGGTCGACCCGACCCAGATGGACCGTGTGGCTGACGTGATGGGTGGCGGGGTCGACCCGGACCTCGCCCTCGGGCGCGTCGACCGAGATCCCCGTTTCCAGCGCCTTGACGATCTCGATCGGCTCTGTCGTGCCGGCGAGCTCGGCCGCCTTGGCGTAGAGCTGGATGGTGAAGTAGGTGTTCTGGGCCGGCTGGTTGATGAAGATCTCGTCGGGCCAGCGAGACCGGTAGCGCTCGACGAAGCTCCGGTTCGCCTCCCCCGGCAGCTCCTCGACATAGCTGAAGGTCTCGTGCAGCCCGGAGAGGACCGGCGGCTCCATGCGGCGATGATTGCCCGACTGCGCGAGGCTGATCACGAAGTCCGCCATCGGGATGTCGACGTTCTGGGAGACTCGCTGATTGAAGAACGCCGCCTGCTCGCGGCCGGTCAGCGAGGAGTAGATCCAGTCGGGCTCCGCCTGCTGGATCCGCGCCAGGGTCGAGCTGAAATCGGAAACGTCCAGGGGCACGGCTTCCCGGCCGACGACCTCGCTGCCGGTCTCCGCCACATACTCGTCGAGCCACAACGTCGAGAGCTGGCCCCACAGGTAGTCGGCGGCCAGATCGTAGACGCGAGGCCCGTAGTTCTCCTTCATGTAGGGGATGAGTGCGGCGAAGCCCTGCTCGGGCACGACGCCGGTGCAGAACGTCCAGCTGTCCGCGACCCCGCCCTCGTAGGAGGTGCAGTAGAAATAGGGGATCTCGGCCTGGTGCGCGATCGGGCGCATCGCCTCGCGGTTCTGGCTGCCGCCGCCGCCGAAGATGGCGTCCACGTTGTCGCGGCCGATCATGATCCGGGTCATGGAGACATAGCGATCGGTCTCCGACTGGGCGTCGACGATCACGGGCTCGACCTCGCGGCCCAGGATGCCGCCGGCCTCGTTGATCTCGTCGCAGGCCATCTGCGCGGCGCGCGACTTGGGCGTCCCCGAATCGGCCCAGGTTCCGGTGAGATCGAGCAGGAAGCCGAGCTTCACGGGCCCGGTTTCCTGGGCTCGGGCGACACGGATCCGGCTCACGATCGCCGGCGCCGCGACGACGCCGCCGGCCGCGGCCAGCGTTCCCTGCAGGAAACGCTTGCGGGTGAGCCCGAGGCGCGTCGGGCGCGCGGGACCCTTGGTGAAATCGTCAGACATCAGCCGATCCCTGTCCTTGGTTGTCGGGAGGATGCAGACTGCCGGAGCCCGATCCGTGGGCATGTGGTTGGCTTCTCCGGCGCCGGCACATCGCGTCTTGGTGAGCGCGATGTCGATGGCGTCTTCGCGCCAATTATCTAAACATAATGATCTTTGATTTTTTGGGATGTCAACCCCTTTGCGGGCATGTCAGACTGGCGATACGTCGGAATCGGATGGTCCGGGGTCGATGCGACGCCCGAAGCCGCTGCAACGGAGAGGACGACCCATGGCGTTGCGAAGACCGGAAAAGCCCGAGCTGCGGCCTCTGGCAAGCGAGAACCGCTTTACGCTGTCCGAGGGCGAAGAGGCCGCCCTCGACCGGCTTCTCGACCGGTTCATGCCGTTCTTCGATCGGCTCGACACGCTGCCGGACGCGACTTCGCCGATCGACACCCGGGGACGGGAGGCCGGAACGCGGCCCGAACAGGACGACGACCCATGCAATGCGATCCTGCGTCGGTGTAGCGTGCCGGCGACCGGGTCCGGAGCCCTCGACGGATGGCGGGTCGGGCTGAAGGACTCGATCGCGGTCGCCGGCGTGCCGATGACCTGCGGCTCGGCCATCCTCGACTACACGCCGTCGACCGACTCGACGCTGGTGGCGCGCCTGCTCGACGCGGGCGCGGAGATCCGTGGCATCCTCAACATGGACAAGTTCGCCTTTTCGGGCGCGGGCGATACCAGCGATCACGGGCCGACCTTCAACCCGCATGACCCGGAACGGCTGGCGGGTGGATCGTCGGGCGGATCGGCCGCGGCCTTGAGCTATCCGGACTTCGACCTGACCTTCGGCGCCGATCAGGGCGGCTCGATCCGCATCCCGGCGGCATGGTGCGGCGTCGTCGGGCTCAAGCCGACCCATGGCCTCATCCCCTATGGAGGCATTGTCGGGCTCGACCATACCTACGACCATGTCGGACCGATGGCGCGGACGGTCGCCGAGGTGGCGCAGGCGCTCGAGGTCGTGGCCGGCAAGGACGACGGCGATCCCCGTCAGCGGGGACTTCGCGTCGAGCGCTACAGCGAAGCGCTCGACGCGAAGTCCGGTAGCGGCCTGCGCATCGGGGTCGTCCGGCAGGGCTTCGGGCTCGACGGCGCGGACCCGGCCGTCGACTCGGCCGTCCGCGAGGCTATCGACGCGCTGGCCCGGACGGGAGCCGCGGTAACGGAGATCGATATTCCGGCCCATGAGGAGGCGGCCCCCGTCATCTGGGGACTCTATTCGGAGTCCATCGCCATGGCCTTCCGGACCAACGCCAGCGGCTACGGCTGGGAGGGGACCTACATTCCGGAGATGGCCGAGGCCTTCGGGCGGGCCCTGGATGCGGGATCGGACCGGCTGCCACCGCAGGCCAAGCTGCACCTGGTGCTCGGTACCTATCTCCGCCGCTCGTTTCACGGTCGCCTCTATGCCAAGGCGCAGACGCTGAGGCCGTGGCTGCGCGAGGCCTACGACCATCCGCTACGATCCGTCGACGTCCTCGCGATGCCGACGACACCGACGACGGCGCACCGCTATCGACCCGACCTCGATTTCGAGGAGCGCGTGCTCAGCGGCTGGAGCATGCTCGGCAACACGGCGGCCTTCAACATGACCGGGCATCCCTCGATCAGCGTTCCGTGCGGCACGGTCGACGGTCTGCCCGTGGGTCTGATGCTGACCGGGCGGCATTTCGACGACGCCACCGTCCTCGCGGCGGCTGCCGCGGTCGAACATCTCTTCCCGACCGGCTGAGCCCCGGTCAGGCGGGGCCCGCCAGGGCCAGGGTCGTCCCCAGAAGGACGTTCGCCGCATCGATCAGGTGTCGCGGTTCGGCATGTTCGGCTTCGTTGTGCGAGACTCCGTCGCGGCACGGGATGAAAATCATGCCGGACGGCGCGAGGGGCGCCATGTTCCAGGCGTCGTGGCCGGCCCAGCTCGGCAGGTCGTGAACCGGCAGACCGTGCGCGGCGGCTGCCCGCGCGATGGCCGACCGCACGTCGTCATGGAAGGGCCGGGCCGGGTTCGAGAAGAACGGCTCGATCGTGACGTCCAGGCCGCGCTCCTCGCCGATCGCCCGAACCGTCTCGCGCACCTCCGCCTCGAGACCGTCGACGCCCTCCTGCGCCGGGTGACGCAGGTCGACGACGAACGCGACCCGGCCGGGCACCACGCTGTGCGACGCGGAGGGAACCTCGAACCGTCCGACGGTGACCCGGGCGCCTTCGCCGCGATCGAGGCCGAGACGGTTCAGCGCCAGGACCATCTCCGAAGCGCCGACCAGGGCATCGCGCCGGTCCGCCAGCGGGGTCGGCCCGGCATGCGTGCTCTCGCCGGTCACGGTGATGCGAAGGTCGCGAATGCCGACCACGCCGGTGACGATCCCGATCGACGCCCCTCGCCGCTCCAGGACCCGACCCTGCTCGATATGAACCTCGACGTAGCCGGCGATCGGATGCCCGGGCTGCTCGGCACCGGCGTAGCCGATATCGGCCAGCGCATCGCCGAGGACGACGCCGTCGGCATCGGTGATGGCCAGGGCGTCGTCGAGACCGAGGGCGCCCGAGAAGACGGCGGAACCGAGCAGAGGTGGCGCGAAGCGCGCTCCTTCCTCGTTCGTCCAGTCGACGACTTCGACCGGGCGGGCCGTCGCGATCCCCGCGTCATCGAGCGTCCGCAGGACCTCCAATGCGGTGAGGACGCCGGCCGGCCCGTCGTAGCGGCCGGCCATGGGCTGGCTGTCCAGGTGGCTGCCGATCACGATCGGCGGCGCGTCCCCATCGCGCCCGTCGCGCCGCAGGAAGACCGAACCGATGGCATCGACGGCGACGGCGTAGCCGCTCTGCCGGGCCCAGTGGACGAGCAGATCGCGGGCACGCCGGTCCTCCTCCGACAGCGCCAATCTGTGAACGCCGCCCGCCGCGGTGGCGCCGATCCGGTTCATCGCCTCGAACGTCTCCATGAGCCGGCCGGAATCGATCGCGAGTGGCGTCGAGCTCATCGCGGAGCCTCCTGGAGGAAGGGTGAGGGCGCGGACGCCGACGCTGCTGTCCGCCACGCAGGTGAATTCCCATGTACGATCATTGTCGACGGCTTCGCTGCCCTTGTCACGCGGCGGCGGCCGAGTCTCCACCGATAGGGAGATGCGGCGTTGTCACGGGAACGGGCCCAGGCGCAACAAGGCATCGCAACGCCAACCGTGGCCGTCGCGTGCGGCGGTCGGTAGGCTGATCGGAAAAAGTCGATCTCCTGCGCCCGCCACCGGTTGCCGTGACGATACCGAGGGGTTGGACCGAGGGGCTGGCGTCATGACGCCAACCGGAAGCCGGCTTGCCCGAGGCGCTCGACCGCCACCCGGACATGGGCGCCGGGGGCGAGCGCGACGGCCGCCGTCGCCCCGCCGGCCATGACGATCCAGCCGGGCTCGATCACTTCCCCCGCCTCCGCGGCGACCCGCGCGGCGGCGGCCAGCGAGCGGCCCGGATGGCCGAGAATCGCGGCCGAGGAGCCGACCTGGACCGGCCGGCCGTCGACCTCCAGCACCATGCCCAGATTGCCGACATCCACATCCGGCGGGTTCCATGGGCCGAGCACGAAGCCGGAGGACGAGGCGTTGTCGGCGATCACGTCCGTCAGCGTGAACTTGAAGTTCTCGTACCGGCTGTCGATCACCTCCAGCGCCGGGGCCACGGCCTCGACATGCGCCATCGCCTCGGCCGGAGACAGGACGCCGGCCAGCGGCGCGCCGATCAGGAAGGCGACCTCGGGCTCGCAGCGCGGGTGGATGTAGCGCGCCGCGTCGGCGCGGCCGCCCTCCTCGATCCGCATGGCGTCGGTCAGCCGGCCCCAGATCAGGTCCGACAGCCCCATCTGGGCCATCTTGGCCCGGCTGGTGAAGCCCATCTTGAGCCCGGCACGCGCCTCGCCCCGGGCAAGGCGCCGGGCGATCGACAGGCGCTGGATCTCGTAAGCCTCGGCGACCGAGAAATCGACGCCTTCGCTGAGCTGGGTCACCGGCGTCGCGGTGCGCGCGGCCTCGTCGACGATGCCGGCGAGCGCTTCGAGATCGGCCATCCTCATGCCCCCCCTGTCCTCATGCCCGATCTCCGGCCGCGAAGGCGGCCCGCACCGTGCCCAGGCCGGAGATACGGGCCTCGTAGACCTCGCCCGGCCGCGCCGGCACCATGGGGCCGAGCGCCCCGGTCATGATCAGGTCGCCGGCGGCCAGCGGCCGGCCCGTGGCGACGGCCTTGCGCGCCAGCCAGGTCGCCGCGGCCAGCGGATGGCCCAGACAGGCCGCGCCGACGCCGGTCGAGACCTCCTCGCCCGCGCGCTCCATGACCATGCCGCACAGGCGCAGATCGACCCGGTCGAGCGGCGCGATGCCGCCGCCGAGCACGACGAGCCCCGACGACGCGTTGTCGGCCACGGTGTCGGCGAAGGTGATGCGCCAGCCGGCGACCCGGCTGTCGACCACCTCGATCGCGGCGGCGGCGAAGGCGGTGGCGCGGATCACGTCGGCGATCGTCGGCATGTCCATGTCGAGATCGCGCTCCAGCACCAGCGCCACCTCGGCCTCGACGCGCGGCTGGATCAGCCGGTCGGCCGGAATCTCGTCGGCGTCGGCGAGCACCATGTCGGCGAAGATCATGCCGTAGTCGGGCTGGTCGACACCGAGCTGGGCCTGCACGCTGCGCGCCGTCAGCCCGATCTTGCGCCCGACCAGCCGGCGCCCGGCCGACAGGGCGCGGTCGGTGTTGACCTGCTGGACGGCATAGGCGGACGCCTCGTCGGTCTTGCCCAGCGCGCCGGTGGTCAGCGGCTCGATCGCGGTGCGCGTGCGCCCGGCCTCGAAAAGGGCGTCGGCGAGCGCGCGGACGGTCTCGGCCTCCAGGCCCGGCCCGGTCATTCACCGGACTCCCTGGCACCGGACTCCCTGGCACCCGGCCCCTTGCCGGCACCCTTGCCCCGGCGCGGCGCGGCGCCCGGCTCCGGCACCCCGGCGAGCCGGCCCAGCGCCTCGTTGAGGCCCTGCGGACTGACGTCGGAGATGCCGATCTCGCTCAGGAGATAGTCGACCACCGGCGCCTGGCCGCGATGGCGCAACGCGCTGTTGACGAGTTGGTCGGCCCAGCCGCCCTCGCCCGAGCCGCCGCCGCCTCCGCCGGCCGCAGCGAGCGCGGAGCCCGGCGCGGGCCCATAGCCGTCGATATGCAGGATCTTGACGCCGTCGATCCTCTCGATCGGCCGCACGCTCTCGCGCACGATCGCCTCCATGCGCTCGACGACGGCCAGGCGCAGGCGCAGCGAGCGCGCCTCGTCGCTGAGCGCGTTGTCGGCCTCGTTGCGCGCGCGCTCGGCCTCGGCCTCGACCCGGGCGCGGATCTCGGCGGCCTCGGCGCGCAGCTTTTCCGCCGCCGCCTCGGCTTCGGCGACGAGACGCGTCGCCTCGCCCGAATGCTTGGCGGCGTCCGCCTCGGCCTCGGCGCTGGCGATGCGGGCCTTGCCCTCCCGGTCGACGCGGGCGAGCGCCTCGATCGCCTCGACACGGGTTGTGCGCTCGGCACGCTCGACCTCGCGGGCGGTGGCGACCGCCTCCTCGGCCTTGACCGCGGCGGCGCGCGCCTCCTCGGCCTCGGTCAGCGCCTTGGCCCGGGCCTTGGACTGCTCGGCGACGGCGATCTCGCGAAGCTGCTCGGTGATCTCGATGTCCTGGCGGCGCTCGATATCCGCCTTCTCCAGCTCGCGCTGGCTGTCGATCTCGGCGGTGCGGGTGCGCATCTTGGCCCGGATGCGCTCCTCCTCCAGCCCACGATCCGAGGCGATGCGCGAGCGCTCGACCGCGTCCCGGGACTCGATCTCGGCCTCGGCGGAGCGGCGCTGCTGGATCTGCTCGTGGGTCGCCACGTCGGAGTGCTGGTCGGCCCGGCGCGTCGCGATCTCGCGCTGCTGCTCCAGGCGCGCGAACTCCTCGTCGCGCTGGATCTCCAGGCGCCGGCGCTCGGCCTCCAGGTTCTTGACCTCGATGGCGACCGTCGTGTCCTGCTCGATCTCGTTGCGGCGGCGGCGGCGCTCCTCGATCTGCTCGGTGAGCTTGGTCAGGCCCTCCGCGTCGAAGGCGTTGCCCGGGTTGAAGTGCTCGCGACCGGTCTGCTCAAGCCGGGTGATCGAGGCGCTTTCGAGCTCCAGGCCGTTGTGCTCCAGCGTCTCCGCGACGGCGGCGCCGATCTCCGCGATGAAGTCGCCGCGCCGGGCGTGCAGGTCCTCCAGCGACATCGTCGCCGCGCGGGCGCGCAGGGCGGCGACGAACTTGCCGTCCAGCAGCTCGGCCATGCCCTCCTGGGACTGGGTGCGGCGGCCGAGGGACTGGGCGGCGCGGGCGACGGCCTCCGCGTTCGGCGCGACGCGCACGTAGAAGGCCGCCGTGACGTCCACGCGCAGCCGATCGGCGGTCATGATCGACTGCGTCTCCGCGCGCTGGACCTCCAGCCGGATCGTGTTCATCCCGACGCGCGTGACCTCGTGCAGCACGGGGATCACGAAGGCGCCGCCGTCGATGACCACCCGGCGGCCGAGGAAGCCGGTGCGCACGAAGGCGAGTTCCGTCGTCGAGCGCTGGTAGAGCTTCCACAGGATGAGCCAGGCGATCACGATCGCGACGACGAGGATGACGATCGTCAGGAGGATGGTGCCGAGCTGGTCCATGGCCCTATTGTCCTACCGATGTGTGGACCGGCGCGCGGGGCGCGGCGGAGACGGAACGAGGGGACCGGCTGGCCGCACGCGGCCGCCGGCGGGATCGGGGATTACCGCCGAATGCGACTGTATCGCGACTTCGCCAGCCAGGAAGAGATCGATCGGGAATACGACGTGGAATCGGCGGTTCCGGATTTCCCGCGCTACGCCGACGTCTTCGTCACCGAGAGCGAGCGGGCACGCCGCGAGCTCGACGCCGTGCTCGACGTGCCCTTCGGCCCGACCCGGGCGGAGCACCTGGACATCTACCCCGCCGCCGAGCCGGGCGCGCCGGTCTTCGTCTTCATCCACGGCGGATACTGGCGCATCCTGTCGAGCAAGGAGTTCGCTCTGGTCGCCCGCGGTCCGGTCGCCCGGGGCGCCACCGTGGTCGTGACCAACTACGCCCTCTGCCCCGCTGTCACGATCAGCGAGATCACGCGCCAGAGCCGCGCGGCGATCGCCTGGATCCGGCACAATATCGAGCGCTACAACGGCGACCCGGAACGCGTCGTCGTCGCCGGCCATTCCGCCGGCGGCCAGCAGGTCGCCCGCCTGCTCGCCACCGACTGGGAGGGCGACTACGCCCTGCCCGGCGACGTCGTCAAGGCGGGCATCGCGATCAGCGGGGTCTTCGACCTGCGCCCGCTGCCCCATAGCTGGCTGGCGCCGAAGCTCAGGCTCGACCACGACACGGTGATGCGCGAGAGCCCGCAGCTCGACGTGCGGCCCTGCCCGAGCCCGCTGGTCGTCACCGTGGGCGGCGACGAGACGCCGGAGTTCCTGCGCCAGAGCGCCGACTACCTGGCCGCCTGGCGCGCCGCGGGCAACGACGGGCGCGACTTCGCCCAGCCGGGACTGAACCACTTCACGGCGATCGAGGGCTACTGCCACGCCGACAGCCCGCTGACGGCGATGACCCTGGACCTGATCGCGGAGACCGCGCCGGCGCGCGCCGGGACGCCGGCGGAAATCGACGAGGGCCCTGGCGAGGCCCCGGCCGAGCCCGCGCACCGGCCCGCCGCCCGGCCCGCGCCGCGCTTCCCGACCTTCGGCGTGCGCAAGCCGAGCCTGTCCTTCGAGCGCCGGTCGCGCTGAACGCCCCTCGGGCCGTCCGGACATCGGGCCTCCTGTCGCATTCCCCAGGTCCGGGGCACCGGCGATCATGCCGGCGTAACCGCAACCCGTTGACAAACTAATTGCCCCGGATCAACATCTCAAGATAATCAATTACATCTCATAAAGTGAGATGGAAACGATCGGTCTCACGGCGTCTCCGCGGCGCGCGACGGCCGGGCGGACAGGGGGCGGCAGGCCGATGACGGTGGCGGCGCGCGAGAGCACGGATCCGGGCTCGGCCGAACCGCGCCGGCTCGCCAATTTCGTCGGCGGCCGCTTCGTCGAGACCGGGCGTTGGTTCGACGATGTCAGCCCGATCGACGGTCGCGTCGTCGCCCCGGGCGCGGAGGCCGACCACGCGACCGGCGACGCCGCCCTCGCCGCCCCCCCCGCCGCGCGCGACCGCGCCGGGGGCCCCCTGCCCGGGGCCGAGC
>JAVJUS010000121.1:0-9611 GCA_040220455.1 Azospirillaceae bacterium | reverse complement strand
CCCGGCCGGGCCGCGGCCCGGCGCGTCGGCCGGCCGTCCCCTCAGACGCGCAGGCGCGCGATCGTGCCGGTGGTGGAGTGGCCGTCCTCCAGCCGCGCCAGCATCACCCGGCCGCCATGGGCCTGGACGATATCGGCGCCGACCACGGTCTCGACCGTGTAGTCCGCGCCCTTGACCAGCACGTCGGGGCGGATCCGCTCGATCAGCGACAGCGGCGTGTCCTCGGAGAAGACGACGACCAGGTCGACGGCGGCGAGCGAGGCGAGCACCGTCGCCCGCGCGGCTTCCGACTGGACCGGCCGCTCGGGGCCTTTGAGACGCTTGACCGAGGCGTCGCTGTTGAGCCCGACGACCAGCTTGTCGCAGGCCGCCTTGGCCTGGTCGACGAGCGAGATGTGGCCCGGATGCAGCAGGTCGAAGACACCGTTGGTGAAGCCGACGCGACAGCCCTGGGCGCGCCAGCGCGCGATCCGCTCGAAGGCCGCGCCCGCCGGCACGACCTTGGCCTCGCCGCGCGCGAGATCGGCATGGTGCAGGGCGGATTCCAGCTCCTCGGACCGGACCACGGCGGTGCCGACCTTGCCGACCACGATCCCGGCGGCGAGGTTGGCGATGCCGGCGGCCTCGACCAGCGACGCCCCGGCGGCCAGCGCCGCGCCCAGCGACGCGACCACCGTGTCGCCCGCGCCGGAGACGTCATAGACCTCCCGCGCCGCGGCGCGCAGATGGGCGACATTGCCCTGGGCGGTGACGACGGTCATGCCCTCCTCGCTGCGCGTCGCCACGATGGCGCCGACGCCGGAGGCCGCGATCGCGGCGCGCGCGGCGGCGACGATCTCGCCGTCGGTCCCGGTCGGCATGCCCGTCGCCTCGGCCAGCTCCTTGCGGTTGGGGGTGAGCGCGGCGGCGCCGCGATAGCGCTCCCAGTCGCGGCCCTTGGGGTCGACCAGCACGGGCAGCCCCGTATTGGCGGCGATCCCGAGGACTCCGGCGATCATCTCCCGGCAGAGGACGCCCTTGCCGTAGTCGGACAGCACGATGGCGCCGCACAGCCGCGCCGCCTCGCCGATGCCGTCGAGCAGCGCGGCGCGCGTCTCCGGCCGGATCGCGGTCACGGTCTCGGCATCGGCGCGCAGGAGCTGCTGGCTGCCGGCGATGTAGCGGGTCTTGAGCGTCGTCCGCCGCCCGGCCTCGACCGGCATCAGCGGCTCGGCACCGATCGCCTCGCGGACCAGGCGGGCGAGGTCGCCGCCCTCCGGATCGCCGCCGACCACGGAGGCGAGCACCGCCGAGGCGCCAAGGGCGGAGAGGTTGGCGGCGACGTTGCAGGCGCCGCCCGGCATCAGGGCCTCGCGCGTCATGCGCAGGACCGGGATCGGCGCCTCGGGCGAGACCCGGTCGACCGAGCCGTAGACGAATCGGTCGAGCATCGCGTCGCCGACGACGAGCACGCGCGCACTCGCCATCGCCTCGATCACCGCGGTCGCTTCCATCCTGGCCGATCCCCTCGCAATCCGGTCCGCGGGCGGCCCTCTCGGGGCCCCGAAACCGAGGTGGACGGTAGCACGCGGGGGCGTGGGGCCTTCCCGGCTATCGGCGGGATCGCCTTATGTGCCGCGGCCCGCCCGGAGGGATTAGGCGGCCTTTAACCTTTGAGCCGGTAGGGTGCAGCACGCCTTCCACGGGTCCTCGCCCCCCGGCGCGTCCCCTTGGCCGCGTCCGAGGGGGCGCCCCCCGCAGTCCCGGATGAGATCATGCTCCAGGCCGCCAGCGCTCACGAGGATCGCACGCCCGGCACCGGCGGGTCGTCGCGCACGCAGGAATCGGCGCTGCTCGACTACGCCGAGCGCCTCTCCAAGCACCGGGACGACCGGCTGGCGCTGCATATCCATCTCTCGCGGCTGCAGCCGCACAACCGCCGGGACCACCACATCCGGGTGGCGATCTCGACCTTCGAGGAGCTGGTGCGCCAGTTCGAGGGGGCGATCTTCCACCTGATGAATCACGACGTCGTCTTCGTCTGCAAGGGCGCCCGGTTCGAGGACATCGACCAGGCGGTCCTCAAGCTGCGCTACCTGTTCAGCGAGGACCCGCTGACCCGGTACGCCGACGACCACACCGACGGCGGCTTCTGCACCTGGTACGCGCTGGAGACGGACTACGAGCGCTTCGTCGGCATGGCCCGGCGCTTCCACGAGCTGAGCGAAGCGCACAGCCGCGAAAGCAAGCGCCGGTCGGAGGCCTTGGCCCAGTCGCCGCCGCCGATGCGCAATCGTCCGGCGATGACGGCCCGGGACCTGGCCGACGCCCTGCGCCAGATCGGCAACGCCGATCTCTCCTCCATGGTTCGCAACCAGCCCGTCTGCGCCATCGGGCGCGACGGCCAGGTCACCCCGATCTTCCACGAGATGTACGTCTCGATCGGGGATCTGGAGCAGGCGCTGATGCCGGGCACCTCGATGACCGGCAATCTTTGGCTGTTCCAGCATCTGACCCAGTCGCTCGACCGGCGGATGCTCAACCAGGTGCTGCGCGACTACGCCAACACCGAGCGGCCGTTCAGCCTGAACCTCAACGTCTCGACCGTGCTCAGCGACGACTTCCAGCGCTTCGACCAGGGCATCGGGCTGGGCGTGCGCGGCCGGCTGGTGGTCGAGTTCCAGAAGGTCGACCTGTTCTCGGACATGGGCGCCTACATCTTCGCGCGCGACTTCCTGCGCGAGCGGGGCTACCGCATCTGCCTGGACGGCCTGACCTATCTGGTTCTGCCCTATATCGATCGCGAGCGGCTGGGCATGGACCTGATGAAGATCTACTGGTCGGACGAGCTGGCGACCGGCACCCGGCCGGAGATGCTCGACGAGCTGCGCGGCTGCATCCGCGAGGCCGGCCAGGCGCGCATCATCATGACCCGCTGCGACAGCGCCGAGGCGATCGAGACCGGCCAGAAGCTGGGCGTCTCCCTCTTCCAGGGCCACCACGTCGACGCCCTGCTCGCGCGCCAACGCCCCGCCGCCGCCCGCCAGGGCTCCGCCCGGTTCAAGTAGGCTTGCCGGAACGGAACCATCGGCGTGGAGCCGTCAGAGAGCTTTCAGCTTTCCGACGATTTCATAGCGCACCGGAACGCCCCCGACCTCATCGGGAAGATCTGCCCCGGACAAAGGGCGCCGTGCGAGACCGACCTTCAAGCCGAATCCGCGGCCACGGCGCTCGATTCCGATGCCCTGTACCGGGGCCTCGTCCCCGAGGCGCAGGCGAAGCAACGTCTTGGCTTCGCGCGCAGTCTCGATCGTAGCGCCGCTGCCATGAGGCCAATCGGGCATTCAGCTCCCCCAGAACCCGATCGATCGGGTTCAGATAGGTTACACCCTTCCCGTTGCTGCCGCCCCGCGTCGAACCGGCGAACAGCAGTCCGACGGCGTGCCCGTCCGGATCCACGACGAGGGATCCGCTGTCGCCTCCACTGCTGAACGCGGCGCTACGCGCTGATACCGGCGACTGGAGCCCGCCCGAGGATCTGCTAGGCCCGCGGCGCGTGCTTGTTGAGGATGCGCTGCAGGGTTCGGCGGTGCATCTTGAGGCGGCGCGCGGTCTCGGAGACGTTGCGGTCGCACTGCTCGAAGACCCGCTGGATGTGCTCCCAGCGGACCCGGTCGGCCGACATCGGGTTTTCCGGCGGCGGCGGCAGGCTGTCCTGGCGGTTCTGCAGGGCGGCGTCGATCTGGTCGGCGTCCGCCGGCTTGGCCAGGTAGTCGACGACGCCCGCCTTCACCGCCGCCACGGCCGTCGCGATATTGCCGTAGCCCGTGAGCATGATGACGCGGACGTCCGGCCGCGTCTCGCGCAGCGCCGGCACGACCTCGAGCCCGTTGCCGTCCTCCAGCCGCATGTCCACCACGGCGAAGGCGGGCGCCAGGTGGCGGGCATGGTCGACGCCGACCCGCACGCTTTCCGCCGTGACGACCTCGTAGCCGCGTTTTTCCATGGCACGGGCGAGGCGTTTGCGGAACGCCGGATCGTCCTCGACGATCAGCAGGCTCTTCGCGGCTCCCCTCGCGGGAAGCGGGCGGTCTTCTTCGATCATTTCCAAAGTCATGGCTATCTCCCTGACTCGAACATAGATCGCCGCCAGCGAACGGCAACCTGGGCGCCGCCGCCCCGACCGCCCGCGAAGGACAGCCGGCCACCCGTGTGCTCGAGCAGCGTCGAGGCGATGAAGATCCCGAGCCCCATGTGGCCGCCGTCCTCGCCCTCGCCGCCGCCGGCCCGCGAGCGCCGGCCGGACACGTAGGGCTCGCCGATCCGGGACAGGACGGAGGCCGGAAAGCCGGGACCGTCGTCGGCGATCGTAATGCGGACCTCCTGCCGGCTCCAAGTGGCATGCACCGTCACACGCCGGTGGGCGAACTGCATGGCGTTCTGGATCAGGTTGCCCAGCCCGTGGATGAGCTCCGGCCGACGCGGCACGATCGGCGCCTCGCTGCGGTCGTGGGGCATCGGCTCGATCAGGAGGTCGATGTCCGCGCGCCGGTGCGGCCCGGCCGCGGCCTCGATCAGGCCGACCAGGGTGAGGGTGTCGAACGGCCCGTCGGCGCCGGGATCGGGCCGGCTCGTCAGCTCCGCCAGGATGGCGCGGCAGCGCTCGGCCTGGTCGCGCAGCAGGGCGACGTCCTCGGCCTGCGCGTGGCCCTCGCCGATCTCGTCGGCCAGTTCCCGGGAGACCAGCGAGATCGTCGCCAGCGGCGTGCCCAACTCGTGCGCCGCCGCGGCGGCCAACGCGCCCAGCGAGGCGGCGCGCTGCTCGCGCTCCAGCGCCATGCGGCTGGCGCCGAGCGCGTCGCCCAGGCGCCGCGCCTCGTCGGCGACGCGCCAGACATAGGCGGTGACGAACACCGCGGCGATGATCAGCGCCGCCCCCACGGCATAGGTGTAGCGCGCCGAGGCCTCCAGGATCGCCGGCGCGCCCGGCAGCGGATAGTGGTGCCAGCCGAGCCCGCCGATCGCCACGAGCACGATCCCGGTCAGGAGAACCGTGCTGCGCAGCGACAGGGTCGCCGCCGACACCGTAAGCGGGCCCAGCAGCAGCACGCTGAACGGGTTCATCAGCCCGCCGGTCAGGAACAGCAGCACCGAGAGCTGGACCAGGTCGTAGCCGAGATAGAGCACGGCGTCGCGCTCGCCCAGGCGGACGCGCGTGCGCCCCTGCGCCATGGCCGCCAGGTTGAGCAGCACCGAGACGCCGATGACCGCCAGAAGCGGGCCCACCGGAACGGCATAGCCGAGCCCCCAGTGGCTCACCCCGACCGCCGTCGCCTGGCCGACGATGGCGATCCAGCGGATCAGGATCAGCGTGCGCAGACTGACGACGCCGCCGATCAGGTCCGGGCCGAAAGTGTCATCCGATCGCGTGGCGCCGGATGGCCGCAGGGGCGACGGCACGGCGATCATGGCCGGCGCCCCGGCGATCCGGCCGGCCGGGCGGGGTGGTCACTCGCCCGGCTCGGCGCCATAGTCCCGTCCATGTCCGATCGCTCCCTTCCCGAGTCGTCTGCCGCCGCAGAAGAGGACCTCCGCCGCGCCGCGGGCGCCGCCGCCCGGCGGGACGCCCTGGCCGAGGGCCCGCCGGCGGACGAGGCCGTCATCGCGGTCGAAGGCCTGACCAAGCGGTTCGGGCCGGTGACCGCGGTCGACGGCATCGACTTCACGGTACGGGCCGGCATGACGACCGCGCTGCTGGGCGGCAACGGCGCCGGCAAGACGACGACGATCGCCATGCTGCTGGGGCTGCTCCTGCCCACCTCGGGGACCATCCGCGTCCTCGGCGTCGACATGCGCCGGGCCCGATACGACGTGTTGCCGCGGCTCAACTTTTCCAGCCCATATGTGGATCTGCCGCAGCGATTGACAGTCCGCCAGAATCTCGCGGTCTACGGCCGGCTCTACCGGGTGCGCGGCCTCACCGCGCGGATCGAGGCGCTGGCCCGCGAACTCGACATCGTCGAGTTCCTCGACCGGCCGTCCGGGCGCCTGTCGGCGGGCCAGAAGACCCGGGTGGCGCTGGCCAAGGCCCTGGTGAACGAGCCCGACCTGCTGCTGCTCGACGAGCCGACGGCCTCCCTCGATCCCGACACGGCGGACTGGATCCGCACCTATCTGGAGCGCTACCAGCGCCGGCGGGGGGCGAGCATCCTGCTCGCCAGCCACAACATGGGCGAGGTCGAGCGGCTGGCCGGCGACGTGCTGATGATGAAGCGCGGCCGGGTCGTCGACCGCGGCGCACCGGCGGATCTGGTCGCGCGCTACGGCCGGGCCGACATGGAGGAAGTCTTCCTCGCCATCGCGCGGGACCAGGAGGCGGACGGGAGCCCGGCATGAGCGGCGGCAGCGGCCATGGCGCCGACGACGATCACGGGCACGGGCATGGGCACGGGCACGCCCATGGCCATGGCCATCACCACCACGACACCTCGGCGATGTCCGACCGGCTGCTCGCCTGGGCCGTCGGCATCAATGTCGCGCTGACGGCGGCGCAGGTCGGCGGCGGTCTGATCGCCGGCAGCCTCGCGCTCATCGCCGACGCGGCCCACAACCTGAGCGACGCCGGCGCGCTGATCCTGGCGCTGGTCGCCCGGCGGATCGCCAAGCGGGCGGCGGACGGCGACATGACCTTCGGCTATCGCCGGGCGGAGACAGTCGCCGCGCTGATCAACCTGACGGCGCTCGTCCTGATCGGCCTCTACATCGCCGGCGAGGCCGCTTTCCGCCTGGCCGACCCGGCACCGGTGGCGGGCTGGCCGGTGGTGATCGTCGCCCTGATCGCGATGGCGGTCGACCTGGGCACGGTCGCGCTGACCCGCCCCTTCGCCAAGGGGAACCTGAACCTGCGCGCGGCCTTCCTGCACAACCTTGCCGACGCGCTCGGCTCGCTGGGGGTCGTGGTCGCGGGCGTGCTGATCCTCGCCTTTGGCTGGACGCTGGCGGACCCGATCGCGGCGCTGGTCCTGGCGGGCTACATCCTCTGGCACGCGCTGAGTGACATTCGGCGCACGATCCGGGTGTTGATGGGCGCCGCGCCGGAGGGCCTGGACATCGAGGCGGTCGCCCGCACGGCCGCCGACGTGCCGGGCGTCCAGGGCCTGCACCACGTCCATCTATGGGAAATGCACGAGGGCGCCGCCAGCCTGGAGGCCCATGTGGTGGTCGAGACCGGCACGCTGGCCGAGGCCGAGGCGATCAAGCAGCGGCTGCGCGCCCGCCTGCGCGAGGCCCACGGGATTGCCCACAGCACGCTGGAGATCGAGGCGGCGGGCGACGACTCCGCCTGCGTCGAGACCCGGCTCGTCGCCGGTCACTGAGCCGGGCCGCGCCGACGAAGGGCCGCGCCTCGGCGCCGCCCTAGAGCATCCTGCGCCCGAACGGGCGCAGGATGCTCTAGGTTGTTGAAGATAGGGCAATTTTTTCCGAACTGATGATTCCATCAGTTCGGAAATTGCCCTCGGGCCCCGGCGTCAGCTCAGCCCCTTCTGGCCCATGCTCAGGAACTTCTCCCGGCGGCGCGCCCGCAGGGTGGCGCCGTCGAGCGAGCAGAGCTCGCCCAGCGCCCGGTCGATGGCGTCGCCGACCCGGGCCGTCGTCTCCTCCGGGAAGCGCTGGGCCCCGCCGATCGGCTCCGGAATCACGCCGTCGATGACCTCGAGCTGCTTGAGGTCCTGGGCCGTCAGGCGCAGCGCCGCCGCGGCCTCGTCGCTCTGCTCGCCGCTGCGCCACAGGATCGAGGCGCAGCCCTCCGGCGAGATGACCGAGTAGATGGCGTGCTGGAGCATCAGCACCCGGTCCGCCGCCGCGATGGCGATGGCGCCGCCCGAGCCGCCCTCGCCGATGACGACGGCGACGACCGGCACCTTCAGTCCCAGGCTGACCTCGAGGGAGCGGGCGATCGCCTCGGCCTGGCCGCGCTCCTCAGAGGCGATGCCCGGATAGGCGCCGGCGGTGTCGACCAGGGTGACGATGGGCAGGCGGAACCGGTCGGCCAGCTTCATGATCCGCTGGGCCTTGCGGTAGCCCTCGGGCTTGGCCATTCCGAAGTTGTGACGAACGCGGCTTTCAGTGTCCGCGCCCTTCTCCTGGCCGATAACGGCGACCGAGCGGCCGCGGAACCGGCCGAGGCCGGCGACCATGGCCGCGTCCTCGGCGAACAGGCGATCGCCGGCCAGCGGCGTGAAGTCCTCCACCAGCGCGTTGACGTAGTCCAGGGTGTGCGGCCGGCTCGGGTGGCGCGCGACCTGGACCTTCTGGGCCGGGGTCAGCTTCTCGTAGATCTGGCGTAGCAGCCGGTCGACCTTGGCCTGGAGGCGGGTCACCTCCTCGGCGATGTTGAGGTCGCCGCCATCGGCGAGATGGCGCAGCTCCTCGATCTTCGCCTCGAGCTCCGCGACCGATTTTTCGAATTCGAGGAAGGTCTTCATTCTCGCCCACGGGCGTCGACGACAAGGAGGGGAGCGCTTCGCCCGACCGACGCGGGCCCGGGCTGCCGGGCGGCGCGCCGCCCCTGGCAGGCGGCGCCGGGGACCGGCGGCCCGCCGCGGCGGCGACTGTCTAACACGAGCCCTCGCCCGCGCGCAGGCAAAAAATCGCCCGGAAAGCGCTCTCCCGACACGGGCGCCCCGCCCGGCAGACGCCGGTGTTCACCCCTCCCGGCGCTCGCGGGCGAGCGGGTGATGGGCCTCGACAAGCCGGGTCAGCCGCTCGTCCAGGACATGGGTGTAGATCTGGGTGGTCGAGATGTCGGCGTGGCCCAGCATCTTCTGGACCGAGCGCAGGTCGGCGCCGTGGTCGAGCAGATGGGTGGCGAAGGCGTGGCGCAGCACATGAGGACTGACCTTCGCCGGATCCAGCCCGGCCTCGACCGCCAGGTCCTTGAGGATCTGGGCGAAGCGCTGACGGGTCAGGTAGCCGCTCGCCGAGATCCGAGAGGGAAAGAGCCAGGCCGCCTGGCGGCGCTCGCGTCCCGGCACGAGGAAATGGGAGCGGACTTCCAGATAGTCGGCCAGGGCGGCGCGTGCCGGCGCGTTGAGCGGCACCAGCCGCTCGCGCCCGCCTTTGCCGCTCACGACCAGCGCCCGGCCGTCGCGTGACAGGGCGGCGAGCGGCAGGCCGACCAGTTCGGACACCCGCAGGCCCGTCGCGTAGAGCGTCTCCAGCAAGGCCAGCAGACGCACGCCGTCGGGCCCCGAGCGGGCGTTGGCGGCGTCGATCAGCGCCGCCACATCCGCCTCGCCCAGGATCTTGGGCAGGGGCCGGCCCAGCTTCGGGCCGTCGATGCCGGCGCAAGGGTCGCTCTCGCGTACGCCCTCGGACAGCAGGAACCGGTAGAACTGGCGCAGGGCCGAGAGCCGGCGGGCCACCGTGCGCGCGCCCGACGGGCCACGCCCCGGGGCGCTGGCCGCCAGCCAGTCGAGATAGGCGCGCAGGTCGTCGCCGCCCGCGTCCGCGATCGCCACGCCACGCCGCTCCAGAAAGGCGGCCAGGTCGCTCAGGTCGCGGCGATAGGCGGCGCGGGTGTTCTCCGCCACGCCGCGCTCTGCCACCAGCATGTCGAGGAAGGCGGCGAC
>JAVJUS010000120.1:0-39356 GCA_040220455.1 Azospirillaceae bacterium | reverse complement strand
CAGATGCCCGCCCGTCTCCGACACCGCCGCGATCGTCTCCGCCCGCAGCTCCTCGGCCACGCGCGTCAACTCCTCCGACGACCGGCCCCGCAGGTCCTCCGGCCCAACAAGCGCGTCCAACAGCGGCGTCTCCGGACCCATCGCGACGTCTCTCCCTCGGCGGGCCATGGCGCGGCCCGGTTGTTGCCTTCGACGGCGTGCCGGCGCCGCGGCCTCAGGCCCGGCGTTCGACGACGAAGCGGGCCACGCCGCGCAACGGCTCGGCCCGCTCCTCGAACAGCTCCAGATGGGCGATCGCCTGGTCGGCCAGCATGCGCGCCTGATCGCGCGCCCGGTCGATGCCCAGGATCGATACGAAGGTCGCCTTGCCCTGATCGGCGTCCTTGCCCACCGCCTTGCCGACATCCTCCTCGCGCCCCAAGGCGTCGAGCAGGTCGTCGGCGATCTGGAAGGCGAGGCCCAGGTCGTGGGCGTAGGCATGCAGAGCGTGGCGCCGCGCGCTGTCGACCCTGCCCATGATCGCACCCGATTCGCAGGCGAAGGCGAAGAGCTCGCCCGTCTTGAGGCGCTGCAGCCGGGTGATCTGGCCGATGTCGAAATCCGCCCGCGCCGCCAGCATGTCCATCATCTGGCCGCCGACCATGCCGTGCCCGCCGACCGCGCGGGCCAGCCGGAAGACCAGGTTCGAGCGCACCAGCGGGTCGGCGTGGGTGTCCGTGTGGGACAGGATCTCGAAGGCGAGCGTCAGCAGCGCGTCGCCCGCCAGGATCGCCGTCGCCTCGTCATAGGCGCGATGGGCCGTCGGCTTGCCGCGGCGCAGGTCGTCGTCGTCCATGGCCGGCAGGTCGTCGTGCACCAGCGAATAGCAGTGCACGCATTCCACCGCCGCGGCCACGCGCAGGGCGCAGCTCTCCGACACGCCGAACAGCCCGCAGCTCGACAGCACCAGGAACGGCCGGAGCCGCTTGCCCCCGCCCAGCGAGGCGTAGCGCATCGCCTCGAACAGCCGCGCCTCGTCGTCGCGTGGCTCGGGCAGCAGGTAGTCCAGCGCCTCGCCGACGCGCTCCGCCGCCTCGCCCATGCGCTCGGCGATGTCGTCCGATCCGGTCACCGTCATGTCTCGGAACCGCCCTCCTGGAGGGTGACGCCGCCGTCGGGCGTCTTGGCGATGGTGTCGACCTTCTGCTGCGCCTCGGCGAGCTTGCGCTCGCAATGGGCCTTGAGGCGGGCGCCGCGCTCGTAGGCGGCGATGCTCTCGTCGAGCTCGATCTCCCCGCTCTCCAGCTTGCGGACCAGCCCTTCGAGCTCCGCCAGCGCCTGTTCGAAGGTCATCGCGGCCACGTCCTCGGGAATCGCCGTGCCGCCGTCGTCGCTTCCGGTTCCGGCCATGTCGCTCCGATCTCGCAGTCCTGCCGGGCGCGCCGCCGGCCTTCGGGGACCGGCCGACTCCGGCGACTCGGCCGCCGCGCCCGTCGACGACGCCGCACTGTAAGCCCCGCCCCGCCGGCCGGGCAAGCACCGGCCCGCACGCCGGGGCAAGCCCCGATCAGCCCGCCATCAGCTCCCGGACATGGACGGCGGTGCACGAGGCCAGGGCGTCGAGGTCGTAGCCGCCCTCCAGCGTGGAGACGAGCCGGCCCTCGCAGACCCGGCCGGCGAGCTCGCACAGCTTGCGCGTCGCCCAGGCGAAATCGGCCTCCGACAGGTCGAGCTGGGCCAGCGGGTCGGCCCGATGGGCGTCGAAGCCGGCGGAGACGATCAGCAGCTCCGGCGCGAAGGCCTCCAGCGCCGGCAGCACCGTCTCCCCCATGGCGTGGCGGAATTCCGGCGAGCCGGCACGGGCGTGCAGCGGCACGTTGAGGATGTTGTCGGCCGCCCCGCGTTCCGACGCCGCGCCGGTCCCGGGGTAGAACGGGCTCTGATGGGTCGAGGCGTAGAACAGCGCCGGGTCGTCCCAGAAGATGTCCTGGGTACCGTTGCCATGGTGGACGTCGAAGTCGATCACCGCGACCCGGCGGATGCCGTGCGCGGCGCGGGCGTGGAACGCGCCGATCGCCGCATTGTTGAACAGGCAGAAGCCCATGGCGCGCGCCGCCTCGGCGTGGTGGCCGGGCGGGCGCACGGCGCAGAAGGCGTTGCGCGCGCCCTCGGGCTCGCTGTCGCCGCAGAAGACCGCGTCGACCGCCGCGCAGACCGCGCCCGCCGCGCGCAGCGCCGCCTCGCCGGACCCCGGCGACAGGATCGTGTCCGGATCCAGGCTGCGATGGCCGTTCTTCGGGATCGCCCCCAGCACGTGGTCGACATGGCTCCGCGGATGGGCGCGGGCGATCTGCTCCGGCGTGGCGCGCGGCGCCTCGTGGCGGCCCAGGAAGGTGAATTCCTCCGCCTCCAGGGCGCGCGCCACCGCCTTCAGGCGATCCGGGCGCTCGGGATGGCCATGGCCCGTGTCGTGGTCGATACAGGCGGCGTGGGTGAAGAGCGCGGTATGCATGGGCGTCCGGACGGCCGGGGCGACGAGGACGGGCGGTCCGGCGCCCGGCCGGAAGCCGCCGGCGCCCGCGCGGGCTCATAGCACGAAGCCGGGCGCGACGCGAGGCCCGGAAGAACGGCCCGGCCGCCCGCGCCCCGCGCCTCCGACGCGCCGACCCCCGCGCGCACCGACGCGCCGACCGTTGATCCCGCAACAAATCGACCCATCTCGTCCTGTCATGTGGCAAAGTGCGCCGCGAACGGCCCGCGCGGGCGGATCGATCCGCCCCGCCGGGACCGGTGTCGGCCGTGCCGGGATGCCCGGTGTGCCGGGCCGTCAACGGAGCCTTCCATGCCCCTTCTTCGTCGTCGCCTTCGGGGCGCCCCTTTCCACGCCCTCGCCGCCCGGGCCCTCGCCGTTCGCGCCCTCGCCGCCGCCGCGGTCCTCGGCCTCGCCTTGGCCGTGGCCGGGCCGCCGCGCCCGGCGCTGGCGCAGGAGCAGGCGGCCCTGGTCGCCGTCGACGAGGTGATCACCGAGCCGATGAGCCAGACCGCCCCGGTGGTCGGCCGCATCGTCGCGCGGGAATCCGTGCTGGCGGCCCAGGTCGCCGGGACGGTGGCGCGGGTGCACAAGACCGTGGGCGACCGGGTGGCCGAGGGCGAGGCGATCGTCACGCTCGACATCGACCGGCTGGAGGACGCGGTCGCGCTCGCCCGCGCCGACCTGCAGGAGGCCGAGGCGAGCGCCGAGGCCGCCGCCGCCGGCCTGGAAAGCGCGCGCCAGGAGCTCGACCGCATCCGCCGCCTGTCGGGCAGCGCCGCCTTCTCCCAGGCCCGGCTCGACGACGCCGAGCAGGCGCTGCGCCGCCAGAACGGCCTGCTGCGCGTCGCCCAGGCCCGCGGACAGCGGGCCGAGGTCGCGCTGCGCCAGGCCGAGACGGACCTCGAGGACGCGGTCGTGCGCGCGCCCTTCGACGGCACGGTCGGCCGGCGCGACGCCCATGTCGGCGAGTATCTGCGCGTCGGCGACCCGGTGGTCATGCTGATCAACGACCGCGACCTGGAGGTCGAGGCGGCGGTCGCCACCGAACGGGTCTCCGCGCTGACGCCGGGGCGCGAGGTCACCTTCACCACCGCCGGCGGGACGACGCACCGCGCCACCGTGCGCGCCGTGGTACCGCTGGAGGACCCGGCGACGCGCACCCGGCCGGTGCGCTTCGACCCGCATTTCGAGCGGACCGAGACGCCGCTGGCCGGCAACGAGGCCGTGACGGTGAGCCTGCCGGTCGGGCGCACGCGCGACGTGGTGACGGTCCACAAGGACGCGGTCATCGCCGGCGCGCGCGGGCGCATCGTCTATGTCGCGGTCGACGGCGCGGCGGAGATGCGCCCGGTCGAGCTGGGCCGCGCCGTCGGCAACCGCTTCGAGGTGCTGGACGGACTGGCGCCCGGCGACATGGTCGTCGTGCGCGGCAACGAGCGGCTGCGGCCCGGCCAGCCGATCCGCTGGGACGGGGCGAGCTAGACCATGAATCCGATCCGCCTCGCCATCGACCGGCCGATCGCCGTCATCGCCGCCGTCCTCATGGTGGTGATGTTCGGCTATGTCGCCCTGCAGTCGATCCCGATCCAGCTCACCCCCGACGTCGAGCGCCCGGTCATCCAGGTCTCGACCAACTGGCCCGGCGCCGCGCCGGCCGAGGTCGAGCGCGAGATCGTCAACCGCCAGGAGGACGCGCTCAAGGGCCTCGACGGGCTGGAGGAGATGGTCAGCACCTCCTCCGACGGCCGGGGCGAGATCGACCTGACCTTCGGCGTCGACACCGACATGGACCGCGCCCTGCTGCTGGTCGCCAACCGGCTCGACCGGGTCAGCGACTACCCGGCGGAGGCCGACGAGCCGACGCTGGAGACCGGCCCGTCGGAGGGCAGCGGCATCGCCTGGTTCACGCTGACCCGCCAGCCCGGCAACGACCGCCCGATCCACACCTATGGCGAGTTCATGGAGGACATCGTCAAGGAGCGCCTGGAGCGGGTCCCGGGCGTCGCCCAGGTCAACGTCTTCGGCGGCACCGACCGGGAGATGCGGGTCGTCATCGATTCCGAGCGCATGGCGCGCTACGGCCTGACCGTCGGCGAGGTGGTGGCCGCCCTGCGCGCGGCCAATGTCGCCGCCTCGGCGGGCGACGTCGACGAGGGCAAGCGGCGCTACGTGGTGCGCACCGACGGGGAGTTCACGACGCTGGACCAGGTCCGCGCCGTGCTCCTGCGCAGCCGGGTCGACCCGGCGACCGGCGCGGTCGGGCGCGTCACCGTCGGCGACATCGCCACGGTCGAGTTCGGCTACAAGGACCCGGGCGCGCGCATCCGCTTCCTGGGCGAGCCGGCGCTGGCGATGAACGTCCAGCGCGAGACCGGCGCCAACGTCATCGAGGTCATGGACGAGATCAAGGCCGCCGTCGCCGAGCTGTCCGGGGCCGAGATCCCGGCCCAGCGCCTGGAACTGCGTCAGGTCTACGACGAGACCATCTACATCGACAGCGCCATCGCGCTCGTGCGCCAGAACATCGTCGTCGGCGGCGCGCTCGCCGCGATGATGCTGCTGCTGTTCCTGCGTTCCGGCCGGGCCACGCTGGTCGTCTCGCTCGCCATCCCGATCTCCGTGATCGGCTCCTTCGTCGCCATGGCGGCGCTGGGCCGGTCGATCAACGTGGTCTCGCTGGCCGGCATCGCCTTCGCCATCGGCATGGTGGTCGACGCCGCGATCGTCGTGCTGGAGAACATCTACCGGCTGCGCCAGAACGGCGTGCCGGCCAAGGAGGCGGCCTACAGGGGGGCGAGCCAGGTCTGGGGGGCGGTGCTGGTCTCGGCGCTGACCACGGTCATGGTCTTCATCCCGATCCTGGTTATGAAGCTGGAGGTCGGCCAGCTCTTCCGCGACATCGCCGTGGCCATCTCGGTCTCCGTCATGCTCTCCCTGCTGGTCGCCGTCACGGTCATCCCGGGGCTGGCGGCCAAGCTGCTGGGCCAGGACAAGTCGACCGACAGCGCGACCCGCGTGCGCCTGCCGGTCGTCGACGCGGCCGCCGGCGCCTTCATCAGGGGGTTGCAGGGCTTTACCCGGCGGATCGTGCGCTCCAAGGTCCTGGCGCTGGGCGTGGTCGGCGCGGTGACGGGCGCGGCGGTCGTGGTCACGCTGCTGTTCCTGCCCAAGCTGGAATACCTGCCGGACGGCAACCGCAACTTCATCTTCGGCGTCGTGCTGCCGCCGCCGGGCTACAACCTCGACACCAGCTCGACCATCGCGCAGAACCTCGAGAACGCGGTCCGGCCGCTGTGGATATCCGAGCAGCCCGAGGACGCCCCGCCGCGCCCGGCCGACGCGCCGCCGCTGATCGAGAACTTCTTCTTCGTCGCCACCCAGACCAACAGCTTCGTCGGCGCCTCGGTCATCGAGGAGCAGGCGGCGCGCGCCGGCGAGGTGATCCCGGCCCTGCGCGGCCCGGTCTTCGCCGAGCCGGGCACCTTCGGCTTCATGCGCCAGGCCTCGCTGTTCGGCTCGGGCATCGGCGGCTCGCGCTCGATCGAGGTCGACGTCTCGGGCGCCGATCTCGCCACCGTGCTGGGCGTGGCGCTCCAGGCGACCGGGCGGATCACCCAGGTCATGCCGCGCGAGGAGGGCCACCAGTTCCGCCCGATTCCGGGGCTGGAGCTGGGCGCGCCGGAGGTCCGGGTCATCCCGGATCCGCTGCGCCTGGCCGATTCCGGCGTCTCGGCGAGCGAGCTGGGCGCGGCGGTCGACGCCTTCAACGACGGCCTGCGGGTCGAGGAGATCACGGTCGACGGCAAGCGCATCGACCTGACCCTGACCGGCCCCGAAGACCGCATCTCGTCGACCCAGGGCATCGGCGACATCCCGGTGGTCACCGCCAACGGCACGATCGTGCCGGTCGAATCCCTCGCCCGCGTGGAGGTCACCGCAGGGCCGACCGAGATCCGCCACAAGGAGCGGGTGCGCACGGTGACGCTGGAGGTCGTGCCGGCGCCCGGCCTGCCGCTCGAATCGGCGATGGACCTGGTGCGCGACCGGGTCATGGCGCCGATGACGGACGAGGGCCTGCCGCCGGGCGTGACGATGCGCCTGTCCGGCACCGCCGACCAGCTCACCGAGACCTGGAACGAGATGGTGCTCGACCTGCTGATGGCGCTGGTCATCGTCTACCTGGTCATGGCCGTGCTGTTCGAAAGCTTTTGGTACCCGCTGATCATCATGATCTCGGTGCCGCTGGCGGCGGCCGGCGGCGTCGCGGGGCTGGCCCTGCTCAACGTCTTCGTCGCCCAGTCTCTCGACATGCTCACGCTGCTGGGGTTCGTCATCCTTGTCGGCATCGTGGTGAACAACGCCATCCTGCTCGTCCACCAGAGCCTCTACCTGTTCCGCGAGGGCGGGGTCAGCACCGAGCAGGCGATCGTCGAGGCGACGCGCAACCGGGTGCGCCCGATCTTCATGTCGACGCTGACCAGCATCTTCGGAATGCTGCCGCTGGTCGTCTTCCCCGGCGCGGGTTCGGAGCTCTATCGCGGGCTCGGCTCGGTGGTGCTGGGCGGGCTCAGCCTGTCGGCGATCCTGACGCTGATCGTCATCCCGCCGCTGCTGACCGTCTTCATGGCGCTCATCGAGGGCGGTACGGAGCGGGCCGCCTCGGCGGGCGCCACCGGCGCGCCGCCGGCGCCGGGCGCCGGCGGCAAGGAGGCCGAGCCGGCGGCGGCGGAATAGACCCTCCCGCCGCGGCCGGAGCGACCGAGGGGTGGTGGGCTCAATCGGCCGCCTTGTCGATTCGCACGACCGTGACGTCGTCCTCTTCAGCATCGGGCTCGATGCCGGCCAAGACGTGGCCCGTCGCCTCGCAGAAGACGCGGAAGTCCTCCGGCGCGGCCGGGTCGGTCACGCGAATCACCAGCCGGTCGCCGGCCGCCAGGCTCTTGAGCGCCTTGCGCGCCCTGAGCACCGGCATCGGGCAGACGAGATCGCGGGCGTCCAGATCATGCTCCATCGACGCGCTCCACGGCGGGGCGGGACACTACAGTAATCGGTTGGAAAATACTGGGCAGCCCCTGTAGGCGACAATCGGGCATGCTTGACCCCGTTGCGCCGTTGCCTAATATCTTGATCATGGACGTCGAGAAACTACAGTCCAACGCGCGTATCGCGAGCCGGCTGCTCAAGGCCATGAGCAACGAGCGCCGGCTGCTGATCCTGTGTCACCTGGCGCAGGGGGAGTGCTCGGTCGGCCAGCTCGAATCCGTCGTCGGCCTCAGCCAGTCGGCGCTGTCCCAGCATCTGGCCCGGCTGCGCCAGGACGGTCTCGTCGCCACGCGCCGCTCCGCCCAGACCATCTACTACTCCCTGGCCGGCGACGAGGCACGCCGGATCATGCAGACGCTGCACGACATCTACTGCGTCGAAGCGCGTCCCGGCGGCGGCCCGGTGGAGACGGAGACGCAGATCGCCGCCGACAAGGCCTGACGGCCCGGCCGCGAAACCGGTATCCCTTCCCTTCGGCATTGCTATCGCCGCCCCGCGCCCCGCGCTCTCAGTCGAGCGCCACGGTGATCGCCTTGAGATAGGCGCTCTCCGGCAGGTGCGGATGGACAGGATGGTCCGGGCCGGCGCCGGCCTGGCGCAGGATGCGGCCGGCGCGCCGGGCCTCGACCAGCCCCTTGCGCACGGCCTCGGCGAAGGCCGGCGCGTCGACATGATGGCTGCACGACGCGGCGACAAGATAGCCGCCGGGCGCCACCAGCCGGGCGGCGAAGCGTGTCATCTTGCGATAGCCCCTGAGCGCGGCGGCCGTGTCCTTCTTGACCTTGGCGAAGGCCGGCGGGTCGACGATCACCACACCGAAGCGCCGCCCCGCATCGGCCATGCGCTGCATCTCGGCGAAGGCGTCGGCCTTGACCACCTCGAACCGGTCGGCGACGCCGTTCATGGTGGCGGCCTCCACCGCGGTCTCCAGCGCGCTCGCCGATCGGTCGAGGGCGACGACCGAGCGCGCACCCGCCCGCGCCGCCTGGATCGCGAAGCCGCCGGTATGGGCGTAGACGTCGAGCACGTCGAGCCCCGGCGCCAGGCGAGCGGCGAAGGCCCGGTTGTCGCGCTGGTCGAAGAACCAGCCGGTCTTCTGTCCGCCGAGCGGGTCGGCCGGGAAGCGCGCGCCGTTCTCCAGGACCGTGACCGGCCCGTCGAGCGTTCCGGCGGCGAGCCCGACACTGGTCGCCAACCCCTCGGCCTCGCGGCCGGCGGCGTCGTTGCGCAGCACGATGGCGCGCGGCGCGAGGACGGCGTCGAGCGCCTCGAGGATCGGCGCGACCAGGCTGTCCATCACGGCGGTGTTGACCTGGAGGACCACCACGTCGCCGTAGCGGTCGGCGATCAGCCCCGGCAGGCCGTCGGCCTCCGCGTGGAGCAGGCGGTAGTGCGGCACGTCGAACAGCCGGTCGCGAACCGCCGCGGCCGCCGCGATTCGCCGGACGAACCAGTCGCGGTCGATCCGCTCGTCCGGCTCGCGCGTCATCAGCCGCGCGGCGATCAGCGTGTGGCGGTTGAGCCCGGCGATGCCCAGCGCCTTGCCGCGCCCGTCGACCAGGCGCACGAGCCCGCCCGGCGGCACCTCCCGGGTCGTCGCGTCGAACACGAGCTCGTTGTTGAAGACCCAGGGATAGCCCTGACGCACCCGGCCGTCCCGGCCCGGCTGGAGGCGCACGACCGGCAGGGCGTTGGGAGTCGTGTCCGGCGGCTCCGGCCGCGGCGGCGCGGCGACATCGACGTCTCTCGGAATTTCGGCCATGTCGCCGGAGAATAGCGACCGGCCGCCCGGGGCGAAACCGCGGGTTTCGCGTGTCGGAGGCGCCGGTCAGGCGCCGCCCGCGCTGAAGTGCACGACCCGTCCGACGCTCGCCGTCTCGACCGGCTCCAGCCCCGCGCGCCCCGTCTCCGGCGTGACCCGGCAGAAGACCAGCGGCTGGTCACCGTAGCCGCGGGCATGGAAGCGCTCGATCAGGTCGGCTCGGGTCGCGGCGCTCAGGTTCCCGGCGGCCGACAGCGTCGTGCACACCGCCGAGCAGCGCAGATCGCCGGCCAGCCGGTCGATCGCGTCGAGCAGCGTCTCGACCACGGCACCGGCGTCCAGCAGCTCGATCGCCACGAAATTGTCAACCGACAGCACCCGGCGGTGCATGATATGCGGCTCGACAGTGTAGCTGAACAGGCCGTGAATGTAGCCCGAGGCCTGGGCGGTCATGATGCCGGCCCGGTCGGCCCCGATGGCCGACAGCGCGACGGCGAAGCGCCGCCAGTCTTCCAGGCCGAGGGCGGGGCGGACCGCCTGGATCAGCGGGAAGGCCTGGTCGATCCGGCCGATCGCCAGGGGCCGGGCGTGGTAGCGGTCGGTCATCGCGCGCCTGTCGGGCTCTTCGAGTCCGGCGATGGTCTCGCGGCCGGACCGCCCGTGCCTTGACGTGGATCAAGCGTCGCCCGCGTTTCCTGCGGCATCGCGGCCGGGTGATGTTGCGGAGTTGCTAATGTTCGGCCAAGATGCCCCCGACGTCGAAGGCCGGCACGCCGCCGTCCTTTCCAGCGAGGGTCGGGGAGCCCGGATCGCCATGTCGTCGTTCGATCTGGCAAAGCCCGTGGGGGCCATGGACGTGAACCCGTGCGGCGCGTGCCCCGTGCGCTCCCTGTCGGTCTGTGCGGCGCTGGAGGACGACGAGCTCGACCGCCTCAACGCCATCGTCCAGAGCCTCCGGCTGGAGGCCCACCGCACCGTCTTCTCCGAGGGCGATCCGGCCGAGCACGTCTTCAACGTGACGTCCGGCACGGTGAAGCTCTACAAGCTCCTGCCCGACGGGCGCCGCCAGATCACCGGCTTCCTGTTCGCCGGCGACTTCGTCGGCCTGTCGGTCAACGACAAGCTCGCCTACACGGCCGAGACGGTGACCCCGGTCTCGCTCTGCCGCTTCCCGCGAAAGCGCCTCGACGCGCTTATGGACGACTTCCCCAAGCTGCAGCGGCGCCTGTTCTCGATGGCGTCGAACGAGCTCGCCGCCGCCCAGGACCAGATGCTCCTGCTCGGCCGCAAATCCGCGCGGGAGAAGATCGCGTCGTTCCTGCTGACCCTGTCGCGTCGCGCCGCGCGCCGCGGCCAGAAGGAAAACCCGGTCCACCTGCCGATGAGCCGGTCGGACATCGCCGATTATCTGGGCCTGACCACCGAGACGGTCAGCCGCACCTTCACCCAGCTCAAGTCCTCCGGCGCGATCCGCCTGCTCGAGGGCGGCAAGGTCGACCTCTCGGACCGCGACGGCCTGCTGGACATGGCCGAGGGGCTTTGAGTCCTCCTCGGCGGCGCCGCGCACCACCCACCGCATCCCACCACGCCCGGTCGACGCTCGGCGGCCCGCCGCGCCGGAAGCGCACGGCTTGCGCGCCGGCGTCGTTTCGGCGACAGTCGTAGGCAACCGGTGTAACGGTTCAATGCGACACCGGATCGACAAGGACGAGTGTCGGGGAGGGCTGCGGCCATGTCTGCCTACGTCATCGGCGTCGACGGCGGCACCGAATCGCTGCGCGCCGGGGTGTTCGACCTCGCCGGCAACCCGCTGGCCTTCGCCTCGGCCCGCTATCCGACCGAATTTCCCCGCGCCGCCTGGGCCGAGCAGGACCCCCGGGACTGGTGGACCGCGCTCGGCCGCACGGTGCGCGAGGCGGTCGCCGACTCCGGCGTCCGGCCCGACCAGGTCAAGGCGATCGCGCTCGACACCACCTGCTGCTCGGTCGTCGCCCTGGACGACACGGGCAAGGCGCTGGGCCCGGCCCTGATCTGGATGGACCTGCGCTCGGCCGACCAGGCGGCGGAGCTGGTGGCGACCGGCGATCCGGCGCTGGCGGTCAACAGCGACGGCGCCGGCCCGGTCTCGGCGGAATGGATGATCCCCAAGGCGCTGTGGCTGAAGCGGAACGAGCCCGACACCTTCGCCAACGCCACCTGGATCTGCGAGTACCAGGACTACCTCAACTACCACCTGACCGGCCGAATGGTCGGCTCGATCAACAACTGCTCGGTGCGCTGGCACTACAACGCCCGCAGGGGCGGCGCGCCGACCTCGCTGATGGCCGCCGCCGGCATTCCGGAGCTGGCGGACAAGTGGCCGCGGGAGATCGTCGGCCTCGGTGAGGTGGTCGGCCCCCTGACCGACGCGGCGGCCGAGCATCTGGGCCTGCCGCCGGGCACCCCGGTCGCCCAGGGCGGGGCGGACGCCTTCATCGGGATGATCGGGCTGGGCGTGGTCGAGCCGGGACGCATGGCGTTCATCACCGGCTCTTCCCACCTGCATCTGGGCCTGTCGGCCGGGGAGTTCCACGGCGCCGGGATCTGGGGCACCTACCCCGACGCGGTGATCCCGGGCCTGCACGTGGTCGAGGGGGGCCAGACCTCCACCGGCTCGGCCGTCGCCTGGTACAGGAACCTGCTGGGCGAGAACGTGGACTACGACGCGCTGACGGCCGAGGCGGTGGACCTGCCGCCGGGCTCCGACGGGCTCGTCGTGCTCGACCACTTCCAGGGCAACCGGACGCCCTACACCGATCCGCGCTCGCGCGGCGTGATCTCCGGGCTGAGCCTGAGCCACAAGCGCGGCCACGTCTTCCGCGCTATCATCGAGGGCATCGCCTACGGCACCGAGCTGATCCTGGAGACCATGCGCAACGGGTCCTACACGGTCGACGACATCCGCGTCGCCGGCGGCGCGACCCGCTCGGACCTGTGGCTGCAGATCCACGCCGACGTCTCCAACGTGCCGCTGAGCCTGACCCGGGTCGCCGACGCCCCGGCGCTGGGCTCGGCGATCCTGGCGGCGGTCGGCGCCGGGCTCTACGACGACATCCGCACGGCCAGCGCCGAGATGGTCGAGGTCGTGCGCACGATCGAGCCGGGTGCCGGCCGCCACGCCGCCTACCGGCCGTTCTACGAGGCCTACAAGAAGACCTATCCGGCGCTCGCCGACATCCTGCACGCCCAGGCGGGCGCGGGCTGAGCCCCGCCATCCGGCGGGGGCCGAACGAAAAGACGTCGAGGGGGAGAACCACCGTGCTCAAGGGGATCGATCCGCTGCTCAACGCGGATCTGCTACACGTGCTGCGCGCCATGGGCCATGGCGACGACATCGCCGTCGTCGACTGCAACTTCCCGGCCGCCTCGGTCGCCGCGGAGACGGTGACGGGCGAGCTGATCCGGCTCGACGCGGTCGACCTGCCGCGGGCGATGCGCGCCATCCTGTCGGTCATGCCGCTCGACAGCTTCGTCGACGAGCCGGTGCGCCGGATGGAGGTCATGGGCAAGCCCGACGAGATCCTGGAGGCCCATCGCGACGTCCAGGCCGTGATGGACGAGACCGAGGGCGGCGGCTGGAAGATGGGCTCGATCGAGCGCTTCGCCTTCTACGGCGAGGCCAAGAAGGCCTTCGCCGTGGTCGCGACGGGCGAGCGCCGGCCCTATGCCTGCTTCCTGGCCAAGAAAGGCGTCATCCCGGCGCCCTGAGGCCGGGCGTGGCAGCAGGAGACGGGAAGCGGCTCGCCGTATGGGGCTCGCGTAAGGGGGGACGACGCGACATGGCGCGTGTCTGCGTGCTGGGCATCTTCGTGGCGGATCTGGCCTTCTGGTCGACCCGCCTGCCCGAAATGGGGGAGACGATCCTGGGCTCGGCCTTCAAGCTCGGGCCCGGCGGCAAGGGCTCGAACCAGGCGATCGCCGCGCGGCGCGCCGGCGCGGAGGTGAGCCTGATCAGCCGGCTGGGCAAGGACGCGTTCGGCGAGCTCGCCCGGCGCACCTACGCCGCCGAAGGGGTCGACGACAGCCGGGTCGCCGACGATCCCGACCACGGCACCGGGGCGGCCTTCATCATGGTCGAGGAAGGCACAGGGGAGAACGCGATCATCGTCACGATGGGCGCGGCCGGCCAGCTCACCCCCGCCGATGTCGACGCCGCCGCCGACGTGATCGCCTCGGCCGACGTCTTCGCGACGAACTGCGAGGTGCCGGTGCCGGTCGCCCGGCGCGGGCTGGAGCTGGCGCGCGCCCGGGGCGTGCGCACGATCCTGAACCCGGCGCCGGCGGTGCCGCTGCCCGACGACATCTACCCGCTGGTCGACTTCCTGACGCCCAACGAGTCGGAGGCGGCGAGCCTGTGCGGCCGGCCGGTCGACGGCATCGACGCCGCGCGCGCCGCCGCCGCGGCGTTCCGCGAGCGCGGGGTCGGCTGCCCGGTGATCACGCTGGGCGCCGCCGGCGCGCTGGTCGACGACGGCGCCGGCGAGGCCGGCCGGGTGCCGGCGGTCGAGGCCGGTCCGGTGGTCGACACCACCGGCGCCGGCGACGCCTTCAACGGCGGCTTCGCGGTCGGCCTGGCCGAGGGGCTGGACGCCCGGGCGGCCGCGGGCTTCGGCTGCGCGGTCGCCGGGCTGTCGGTCACCCGCGTCGGCACCGCGCCGTCCATGCCGACGCGCGACGAGATCGACCGGCTGCTGTCGCGATGAGCCGAGCACGATCGTCCTCGCCCGTCGCGCGATCCGGGCGGGACGGCTTCACGCCCGGCGGGTCTATCCTTTTGATCCGCCGACCTTTCTTGCCGGACCCCGGGAATCCGCCTAGGGTTCGATCGGATGCCGGAGCGATCCGGCCCGGACGCGGACCCGCCCGCCCCTCCACAGCCTAGAAGGCGGGCCGCCGATATCAGGGAGGTTCGACCGCCGCCGTGCGCGATCCGATCAAGTACGTCTTCATCTGGCCGGCCTTCCTGGTCGTCCTCCTGGTCAGCCTGTTCCCGCTGATCTACTCGCTGTCGGTCAGCTTCCAGAACCTGCGGCTGGTGCCGCCGCGGCCGGCGCGGTTCATCGGGCTGGAGAACTACGCCGACCTGCTGACCCAGCCGCGCTTCTGGGACACGGTCGGCACGACGCTGACCATCGTGATCGTCTCGGTCGCCATCCAGTACGTGATCGGCTTCGCCATCGCGCTCGCGCTGCATGCCAAGGTGCCGGGCGAGCGGCTGTTCCGCGTCACCTTCCTGCTGCCGATGCTGATGGCGCCGATCGCCGTCGCCCTGGTCTGGCGCATGCTGTTCCATTCGACGGTCGGGCCGATCAACCAGTTCATGGGCCTGTTCGGCCTGACCAACGTCCCGTTCCTGACCGATTCGACCTGGGCCGTCGGCTCGATCATCGTGGTCGAGATCTGGCAGTGGACGCCCTTCGTCATCCTGCTGATGCTGGCCGGCCTGCAGACGCTGCCTCAGGAGATCTACGAGGCGGCGCGGCTGGAGAACGCCAGCGCCTGGCAGCAGTTCTGGGGCATCACCTTCCCGATGCTGCTGCCGATCTCGATCGCGGTCGTCTTCATCCGCATGATCGAGTGCTTCAAGCTGATCGACACGGTCTTCGTGCTGACCGGCGGCGGACCCGGCACATCGACCGAGACGCTGACCCTGTTCGCCTACCAGGAGGGCTTCAAGAAGTTCAACCTGGGCTACACCTCGGCGCTGAGCTTCCTGTTCCTGCTCGTCATCCTGATCTTCGGCGTGATCTATCTCGCCGTCCTCCGGCCGATGGTGGAGAAGCGGATATGAGCGAGCGCTCACGCCTGGCCACGGCGGTCCTGTTCGGCCTTTGCTGCCTGTGGCTGTTCCTGACGCTGTTCCCGCTCTACTGGACGCTGGTCACGAGCCTGAAGACGCCGCCGGCGGTCAACCGGGGGCCGACCTACATCCCCTTTGTCGACTTCGACCCGACGATCCAGCCCTATGTCGACGCGCTGACCGGCCAGCGCGGGGATTTCTACAAGCCCTTCATCAACTCCACCATGGTCGGGCTGTCGGCGACCTTCCTGTCGGTGCTGCTGGGCGCCATGGCGGCCTACGCCCTGGTGCGCTTCCAGTTCCGCGTGCGGCTGGGCGCCGGCATCGCGTTTACCGCCATCGGCATCGGCGGCTTCCTGGCGCTGACCGCCTGGGGCGGCTGGTCGGAGGTCTACGCGCTCGGCCTGTCGCTGATCGTGGCGCTGACCGTGTCGATCTGGCTCAACGGCAAGAAGCTGCCCGGACCGATCCTGGGCAACACCGACGTGGTGTTCTGGTTCCTGTCCCAGCGCATGTTCCCGCCGATCGTCACCGCCTTCGCGCTCTATCTGCTCTACTCGGAGCTGGGCCGCGAGGGGCTCAGGGCGCTCGACACCTATGGCGGGCTGGTCATGTGCTACACCGCCTTCTCCCTGCCGATCGTGGTCTGGCTGATGCGCGATTTCTTCCAGGCCCTGCCGGTGGAGATCGAGGAGGCGGCGCTCGTCGACAACGTGCCGCGCCTGCGCATCTTCTTCCAGATCGTGGTGCCGATGGCGCTGCCCGGGCTGGGCGCGACGGCGCTGATCACGCTGGGCTTCGTGTGGAACGAGTTCCTGTTCGCCCTGCTCCTGACGACCTCGGAATGGCAGACCCTGCCGATCTTCCTGTCGGGGCAGAACTCCTATCGCGGCGACGAGTGGTGGGCCATCTCGGTCGCCGCCATCATCGCCATCGCCCCCATGATGGCGATGGCCTTCATCCTGGCGCGGCTGCTCAGAGGGGGGCTGACGCTGGGAGGAATCCGCTGAAGTGAATCCGAACCGAACGATCAGGGAGGAAAGGCAATGAAAAAGCTGCTCATGGCCGGCGCCGCCGCCGGCGCCGTCTCGATGGCCTTCGCGGGCCCGGCCGCGGCCCAGTGCGAGCCCGACTATTCCGGCACGACCATCAGCGTCGGCTCGCAGACCGGCCCGTTCATCGCGCTCGCCGTCCAGATGGCCGGCGAGAAGTGGGCCGAGAAGACCTGCGGCGAGGTCGAGGTCGTCGAGTTCCCGTTCGGCGAACTCTATCCGAAGTACTTGACGGCGATGGTGGAGAACCAGGCCTCCTTCGACGTCATCACCTTCGCCCCGGCCTGGACGCCGGACTTCGCCCCCTACCTGAGCGTCATGCCGGAGGAGATCCGCCAGACCGAGGAATGGGAGGACATCCATGAGGTCTATCGCGACCGGCTGATGATCTGGGGCGGCGAGCACAAGTCGCAGACCATCGACGGCGACCTGCACACGCTGAGCTACCGCACCGACCTGTTCGAGGATCCCGAGGAGCAGGCGGCGTTCGAGGAGCAGTACGGCTATCCGCTGGCCCCGCCGGAGGTCTGGTCGCAGTACTACGACATCGCCGAGTTCTTCACCCGGCCGGACGAGAACCTGTGGGGCACGTCCGAGGCGTTCCGCCGCGGCGGCCAGCAGTTCTGGTTCTTCTTCACCCACGCGGCCAGCTACACCAACCACCCGGACAATCCGGGCGCCATGTTCTTCGATCCGGAGACGATGGACGCCCAGGTCAACAATCCGGGCTGGGTGCGCGCGCTGGAGGACTACATCCAGTCGGTCGAGTATACGCCGCCGGGCTCGCTCAACTACACCTCCGGCGACATCCGCACCGCCTTCGCCGGCGGCCAGGTGGCGATGAACTTCGACTGGGGCGACACCGGCGTGATCGCCGCCGACCCGGAGCAGAGCGAGGTCGCCGGCAATGTCGGCTCCGCGATGACGCCGGGCTCGAGCGAGATCTACAACCACGCGACCGGCGAGTGGGACAGCTTCGACGAGACGGTGCGCTCGCCCTTCATGGCGTTCGGCGGCTGGCAGGCGGCGGTGCCGCAGGCCAGCGAGAACATCGAGGCGGCCTGGAACTTCGTGGAGTACCTGTCCAACCCCGAGAACTCCATGCAGGCGGCGATCACCGGCGGCTCGGGCGTCAACCCGTACCGCTACAGCCACTTCGAGAACGTCGACCAGTGGCTCGACATCTTCTCGGAGGAAGAGGCGCAGATGTACCTTGATGCTCAGCTGGGCAGCCTGAACGCGCCGAACGTCGCCCTCGACATGCGCCTGCCCGGCTACTTCTCCTACACCGAGGTGCTGGAGATCGAGCTGTCCAAGGCGCTGGCCGGTGACGTCGAGCCGCAGGAAGCGCTCGACACGATCGCGGAGGAGTGGAACGCGCTGACCGACGACTTCGGCCGCGAGGACCAGCTCGCCGCGTACCGGGCCTCCATGGGCCTGCCGCCGCTCGAGTAAGGCGGCCAGAGCGACCGCGCCGCCGCCGCCCTCCGGAGGTCCGCTTTCGGGGGGCGGGGGTGGCCGGCCGCCCCGCCCGGCGAACGCCCCGCCCCGCGCGCGGCCGCTGGAGCATCCTGTTCCCCGACGGGCGCAGAGAAGAGGCTCCAGGTTGTTGAAGATAGGGCAATGTCTTCGGAATTGATCGGATCATCAGTTCTGAAGAAATTACCCTGGAGCGATCGTTTCGAGGAATCCCGATGGCCCGCGTCTCCCTCACCAACGTCACCAAGGCATTCGGCGACGTCACCGTCATCCCGGACCTGGATCTCGAGATCCACGACAAGGAGTTCGTCGTTCTGGTCGGCCCGTCGGGCTGCGGCAAGACGACGACCCTGCGCATGATCGCCGGGCTGGAGAGCGCGACCGGCGGGGAGATCCGCATCGGCGAGCGCGACGTGACCCGGGTGCGCCCGGGCCTGCGCAACTGCTCGATGGTGTTCCAGAACTACGCCCTCTACCCGCACATGAGCGTGCGCGAGAACATCGGCTACGGCATGAAGGTGCGCGGCGTCGACCAGGCCGACCGCGACCGGCGCATCGCCGAGGCGGCGCGCATCCTGGGGCTGGGCGACTATCTCGACCGGCGGCCCAAGGCCCTGTCCGGCGGCCAGCGCCAGCGCGTGGCGATCGGCCGCGCGATCGTGCGCGATCCGGACGTCTTCCTGTTCGACGAGCCGCTGTCGAATCTCGACGCCAAGCTGCGCATCGAGATGCGCACCGAGATCAAGAACCTTCACCACCGGCTGCAGAACACGGTCGTCTACGTCACCCACGACCAGGTCGAGGCGATGACGCTCGCCGACCGGGTCGTGGTGATGAACAAGGGGATCATCGAGCAGCTCGCCGATCCCATCACCCTCTACGAGAAGCCGGCCAACACCTTCGTCGCCGCCTTCATCGGCGCGCCGTCGATGAACTTCCTCGACGCCCATGTGGTCGGCCACGGCTCCGGGCTCGGCATCCGGCTGGAGAACGGCACGGTCCTGCCAATATCCACGCAGCACGAGCCCCGCGCGTCGGGCCTGCGCGACAAGCCCGTCGTCTTCGGCATCCGGCCCGAGCACATGACCGGCGGCGCCGTCGGCGACGCGGTCGTCACGATGAACCTGCTGACGATCGAGCCGCTGGGCCCGCACACCCTGTTCATCGGCGACGTGGCCGGCAAGCGCTTCACCGCCGAGGTCGACGCCCACCACCACGGCGAGCCGGACACCCAGGCGCCGATCACCCTCGACATGACCCACATGCACCTCTTCGACGCGGAGACCGGCCAGGCGGTGTGACCTGCTGTCGACACCAGCCGTCATCCCGGGCGTTAGGCGAGCCCGGGGCCGGAACGGCCTCGGGTGGCGAGCCTTACGACCCGGGATCCATGCGCCGGATCCGTCAGCGCCGGCGGCGGGGCCGCCGGAGATCCTGGCTCTCCGCTTCGCTCCGGCCGGGATGACGGTGAAGGAGAGGTGCGGCTCTGTTCGGGATGACGGTAAGGCAATCCCGGGGAGCCGATCCCGAGAGAAGGCGGCCTGGGGAGGCCGATAATCGAATAGGGGGAGAAGAGCGAACCATGCGTCCGGACACCAAGCGTTCGATGGGGAAATGCGGGCTGGAGGTCACGCAGCTCGGCTTCGGCGGCGCGCCGCTGGGCAACATGTACGAGGCGTTCTCCGACGACCAGGCCCGCGCCACCGTGCGCGCCGCCTGGGACGCAGGGGTGCGGCTCTACGACACCGCGCCGCTCTACGGGTTCGGCCTGTCGGAGCATCGCCTGGGCGAGGCGCTGCGCTGGGAGGACCGCGACGGCTACGTCCTGTCGACCAAGATCGGCCGCCACCTGAAGCCGACCGACCGGCGCAAGATCGACGGCGGCATCTTCGAGCGGACCCTGCCCTTCGAGCCGGTCTACGACTACTCCTATGACGGCGTGAAGCGGGAGTTCGAGGACAGCCTCCAGCGCCTCGGCCTGGAGAGCATCGACATCCTGCTGATCCACGACGTCGACATCTGGACCCACGGGTCGCAGGCCGAGATGGACCGGCGCTTCGAGGAGGTCATGGCCGGCGGCTACCACGCCATGATCGAGATGCGCGAGCAGGGGCTGATCAAGGCGATCGGCGTCGGCGTCAACGAGTGGCAGGCCTGCCAGCGCTTCGCCGAGGCCGGGGACTTCGACTGCTTCCTGCTCGCCGGGCGCTACACCCTGCTGGAGCAGGAATCCCTCGACAGCTTCCTGCCCCTGTGCACCGAGCGGGGCATCGGCATCATCCTGGGCGGGCCGTACAATACCGGCATCCTGGCGACCGGCGCGGTCGAGGGCGCCTACTACAACTACGCCCCGGCGCCGCCGGAGATCATGGACAAGGTCGCGCGGATCGAGGCCGTGTGCCGGCGCCATTCGGTGCCGCTCGCCAGCGCAGCATTGCAGTTCCCTCTGGGCCACCCGGCCGTCGCCTGCCTGATCCCGGGCGCCCGCCGGCCCGAGGAGATCGCCCTGACGGTGGAGACCCTGGGCGTCGACATCCCCGCCGATCTGTGGGCCGAACTGAAGGCCGAGAAGCTGATCCGCGAGGACGCGCCGGTGCCGGGCGGCTGACCGGCCCGGCCGGGACGCCCGCCGCCCCGCCCACCGCCGCGACCGCCGGCACCGGCCGCCATGGAGCCGCCCGGCCCCTGATCGGACCCGCCGCTCTCGACAAGCCCGCCCCGCTCCTGCCATGAAGGGGCGGCTTAAGGGGGGATTGCCGAAGGACGGCCCGGCCCGCGCGTGCGGTCGGCGCGGTTCGGCAAAGCGCGTTGGTGTGGTGGTGTCCGGATCCGTAGACCTGTCCCCCGTAGATTTGTCCGTCGTGATCCCGGTGCTGGACGAGGTCGACAATGTCGGCCCGCTGGCCGGGGAGATCGGGCGCGCGCTCGACGCGACCCGGTTCGCCGGGCGCTACGAAATCGTCTTCGTCGACGACGGCTCGACCGACGGGACGGCCGCGGCGCTGGCCGACTTGGCCGCCGGGCCCCTGCCGCTTCGCGTGCTGCGCCACGACCGGCCGCACGGCCAGTCGGCGGCGATCCGGGCCGGCGTCGCGGCGGCGCGCGGGGGCTGGATCGTCACGCTCGACGGCGACGGCCAGAACGACCCGGCCGACATCCCCGCGCTGCTCGACGCGCGTGACCGGGCCGAGGGGCCGGTTCCCGGGCTGGTTGGCGGGCTGCGGGTCGATCGGCACGATTCCGTCTCGCGCAAATGGGCCTCGCGCCTCGCCAACGGCCTGCGCGGCCGGATGCTGGGCGACGACTGCCCGGACACGGGCTGCGGGCTCAAGCTCTTCCGTCGCGACGTGTTCCTGGAACTGCCCCGCTTCCGCGCGGTCCATCGCTTCCTGCCGGCGCTGTTCCGCATCCATGGCGAGCGCACGGTCTATGTCCCCGTCGGCCACCGGGCACGCCGCGCCGGCCGGTCGAAATACGGCAACCTGAAGCGCGGCGCTGTCGGCGTGGTCGACCTGCTCGGCGTCTACTGGCTCGCGCGCCGCGGCGTCGTGGCCCGGGCGGAAGAGGTGGAAATCGACCGGGCCGATGGGCTAGAGGACGACGCGGCCGAATAGCGGCCCCCTCCGACCGAGGCCCCACCGGCCCCCGGCCCGCCGGGCCGGCATCGACCCGCTGGCGGCCCGCCGCCCGGAATCTCGAGGACTGCCCCGTATGGTACTCACCCTCTGGACCCTCATCGGTTTCCTGGGTCAGGCGTTCTTCTCCATGCGCTTCCTGCTCCAGTGGATCTTCTCGGAGAAGGCCCGCAAGAGCGTGATCCCGGAGATGTTCTGGTATTTCAGCTTGCTGGGCGGGATCACCCTGTTCGCCTATGCGCTGCATCGCCAGGACCCGGTGTTCATCGTCGGCCAGGGGGCAGGCCTCTTCATCTATTCGCGCAACATTTATTTCATTTGGCGTGAGAAACGCCGCGCCCGAGACTTGCCGGGCACGCCGCCGCTGACCTGACAACGCCGGGCCGAGCCGACCGTTCGATACGCAGCGCTGCTCGGGCGCTCGATTACACAAAGAGAAACCGGCGAATGATCCGATCGGCGACGAGCCCAACCAGGACAGGCGTGCCCGGAGGGGCCTGGTTCGGCCTGCTGATACTCTGCGCGATCCTGTTCGCGCCGGGCCAGGCCGCCGTGCCGCCGGTCGACCGGGACGAGGCGCGCTTCGCCCAGGCCTCGCGGCAGATGCTCGAATCGGGCGACTTCGTGGATATCCGCTTCCAGGACGACCCGCGCCACAACAAGCCGGCGGGCATCTACTGGCTGCAATCGGCGAGCGTCGCCCTGTTCTCCGAGCCCGAGGCGACGGCGATCTGGCCCTATCGCCTGCCTTCGGTCCTGGGCGCGACGGCGGCGGTGCTGCTGACCGCCTGGGCCGGCGTGCGCCTGTTCGGACCGGCCGCGGCGATCGGCGGTGCGGCGTTGCTGGCGGCGACTGTGCTGATCGCGATCGAATCCCGGCTGGCCAAGACCGACGCCGTGCTGCTCGCCACCGTCGTCTGGGCCCAGGGCGCGCTGGCGCGCGCCTATCTGGGACGACGGGAGGCCAAGGGGCGGCCGATCGGCCTCGCCGTCGCGCTCGGCTTCTGGGTCGCGCTCGGACTCGGCGGGCTGGTCAAGGGGCCGATCCCGCTGATGGTCGCCGCGCTGACGGCGGCGGCCCTCGTCGTCGCCGATCGCCGGGGCGACTGGCTCGGCGACCTGCGCCCGACGATCGGCGCGCCCCTGGCCCTGCTGGTCGCGGCACCCTGGTTCGTCGCCATCGGGCTGCAGAGCGGCGGAGGCTTCTACGAGGATTCGGTCGGCACCGACCTGCTGGGCAAGCTGTTCTCCGGCCAGGAGAGCCACGGCGCGCCGCCCGGCTACTATCTGGGCCTGTTCCCCGTGACCTTCTGGCCGGCGACCCTGGGCCTCGTCCTGGCCGTGCCGATGATCCGGCGGCGATGGCGGGAGCCGGCGGTACGCTTCTGCCTCGCCTGGATCTTGCCGACCTGGCTCGTCTTCGAGCTCGTGGCGACCAAGCTGCCGCACTACGTCCTGCCCACCTATCCGGCGCTCGCCCTGCTGGTCGCCTGGGCGATCCTGGATCGGCCGCGCGACGTGGCCGCCGGGCCGCCGGGCCGGGCGGGCCGGATCGTCGCCGCGGTGTTGTTCGGCATTCCGGCGCTGGGCCTGCCGCTGGCGCTCGCGGCCCTGCCGATCGTGTCCGAGGGCCGGCTGTTCTGGTCGGCGATCGCCGTCGTCCCGGTCGCGTGGGCCTTGGCCTTCCACGGCTACCGCGCCGCCATGGCCGGTGAGCGGCCGGCGCTGGCCATCGGCGCGCCGGTCGCCGCCATGGCAGTGCTGGCCGCCGTCGCCTTCCAGCTCGTCGCGCCGGCGCTCGACACGGCCCATGTCTCCCGCCAGGTGGCCCGCGCGGTGGAGCGGATCGCCCCTTGCCCGCCGGCCGAGACGCGGGTCGCCTCGGCCCATTTCACCGAGCCGAGCCTGGTCTTCTGGACCGGCACCGACACCGTGCTGTCCGGCGGCTCCGGCCCGGCCGTAGACCTGATCGCGCGGGACGCCTGCGCGGTCGCGGTGATCCGGGAGACACGGCTCGACACCTTCCGGAGCGCGTTGGCCGAGCGCGGCGTGGCTATCGAGGCGGCGGCGACGGTCGAGGGGTTCAATTACTCCAAGGGTGACCGGCTGACCCTGACGCTGTTCCGTCGACCGGCGGCCACGGAGCCCCTGCCGACACCTACCGAGGAAGGCCAATGAGAGGGCGACGGCACCAGCGCCCGGCCGAGCGCCCGACCGGGGCTACCGACCTCTGGACCGTGATCGCGTCCGTGCTCGTCGTCGCCGCTTTCGTGGTCATGCCGTTCGACCCAACGATCCAGACCTGGGCGCACTCGGTCGGCGGGGGCACGGTCGCGATCTTCCGCGTCATTACCAATTCCGGCAACGCCCAATGGTTTCTCGTCCCTTCCGGCTTTGTAACGGTCTGGCTCGCGTCGGTGGCCATGGGCCTCGGCGGCGGTCAAGCGGCACGGCCGGCCGCGTGGCTATCCGGCGCCTTCGCGTTCGTCTTCACCGCGGTCGCGACCTCGGGGATCCTCGTCAATATCGTCAAGGTCGCCGTCGGCCGGGCCCGGCCGCGGATGCTGGAGCGCGACGGCTTCTACGGCTTCGACCCGCTCGGCCTCGACAGTGACTTCCGGTCTTTCCCATCCGGCCACGCCAACACGGCCTTCGCCTTCGCCCTGGCAGTCGGCCTGCTCGTGCCGCCCCTTCGGCTTCCGCTCGCGATCTGGGCGGTGCTGGTAGCGGCGAGCCGGGTGGTCGTCGGCGCCCACTGGCCGGCCGACGTCTTCGCCGGCGCGGCGGTGGCAGTGGTCACGACGATCTGGATCGCCCGGGGCTTCGCCGCGCGGGGCTGGGTATTCCGGATGGACGGGGCGGGGCGCCTGCGCCCGACGCCGGCGGGCCGGCTGATCCAGATGCGCTGCCGGCGCGCCCTGCGGCGGGCCGCCGGGGCGGCCGTGCCGCGGCCGGTGCTCAGCCGCGCCGCTCGATCATCATCTTCTTGATCTCGCCGATCGCCCGCGCCGGGTTCAGGCCCTTGGGGCAGGACTTGGCGCAGTTCATGATCGTGTGGCAGCGGTAGAGCTTGAACGGGTCCTCCAACTCGTCGAGGCGCTCGCCCGTCGTCTCGTCCCGGCTGTCGGCCAGCCAGCGATAGGCCTGGAGCAGGATCGCCGGGCCCAGGTACTTGTCGCCGTTCCACCAGTAGCTGGGACACGACGTCGTGCAGCAGAAGCACAGGATGCACTCGTAGAGGCCGTCCAGCTTCTCCCGCTCGGCCGGCGACTGCAGGCGCTCCCGGTCCGGCGGGGTCGGCGACTGCGTCTCCAGCCACGGCTTGATCGAGGCGTACTGCGCGTAAATCTGGTTGAGGTCCGGCACCAGGTCCTTGACCACCGGCATGTGCGGCAGCGGGTAGATGGCGACGTCGCCGTCGACGGAGTCGATCGGCGTCGTGCAGGCCAGCCCGTTGACCCCGTCGATGTTCATCGCGCAGGACCCGCAGATCCCCTCACGGCACGACCGGCGGAAGGTCAGCGTCGAATCCACGTCGTCCTTGATGTGGATGAGCGCGTCGAGGACCATCGGCCCGCAGCGCTCCAGGTCGATCGTGAAGCTGTCGAGCCGCGGATTGCCCCCGTCGTCCGGGTTCCAGCGGTAGATCCTGAACGTCTTGGTCCGCCCGGCTCCCTCCGGCGCCTTGTGCTTGGTGCCCGTCGTGACGCGGGAGTTCCGGGGCAGCGCGAGTTCCACCATGTCTCGAGAGTTCCTGTTCCTCTACGGCGCGGGGACGGGGGTCGTGGTCATCCGGCGGGTCGGCGAGGCCTTCATGGATCCCCGCTTTCGCGGGGATGACGTAAGAAAGGGCGCCTACCCCCTGTCGTCATCCCCGCGAAAGCGGGGATCCACGACGTTTCAGATTTCCAACTCCTCAGCCAAATCTCGCCAAGTCGGGTTCTTTTCCTCGATAGGCGCCACTTTCTACGCCCGTCGCCACTTTTTCATTCGGCGCTCCCTCAAGATCGCCGACTCGGCCCGATCGTGAAGCTCGTACCAAACGAGCCGATGCACCATGTACCTTGCCGTGAACCCGTCTCCGCCACCGGTTCTGTGTTCATCGATCCGCTTTTCGAGGTTCGACGTCACGCCGACGTCCAGTGTGCCATTCGGCTTGCTGGCCAAAATGTAGACGACGAACTGCTTCTCTTTCGTCACCGTGTTCGAAGTCCGCATGGATCCCCGCTTTCGCGGGGATGACGAATTCACTTGTCCGACACCACTGCAACTTCGTCATCCCCGCGAAGGCGGGGATCCACCGGAGCCGGCCTCCGGCCGACCAACGGACCCCCCCACCGCCGGCTCAATACACCCGCGCCTGGGGCGGGAAGGACTGGACCTCGTTGGTCAGGGGCGTCAGGTGGACCGGGCGGTAGTCGATCCGGCTTTCCCCCTTCTCGTCGATCCAGATCAGGGAGTGCTTCATCCACTCCGCGTCGTCGCGGTCGGGGAAGTCCTCCCGGGCGTGGGCGCCCCGGCTTTCAGTGCGGTTGCGCGCCGACTGCATCGTCGTCGCCGCCTGGATCATCAGGTTCTGAAGCTCCAGCGTCTCGACCAGGTCGGAATTCCAGACCATCGACTTGTCGGCGACGCCCAGGCCCGCCTGCTTGCCCCAGCTCTTGCCCAGCTTGTCGGCGCCTTCCTCGAGCACCTCGCCGGTGCGGAAGACGGCCGCGTTGTCCTGCATGACGCGCTGCATCTCCAGGCGCAGCTCGGCCGTGCGGACCTCCTGCCGGGCGTTGCGCAGCCGGTCGAGCCGGTCGAGCGCCGCCTCGCCCGCATCGGCCGCCAGCGGCTTCTGCGAGGCGCCGGGCGAGACCACCTCGGCGGCGCGATGGGCCGCGGCGCGGCCGAACACGACGAGGTCGAGCAGCGAGTTGGATCCCAGGCGGTTGGCGCCGTGGACCGACACGCAGGCCGCCTCGCCGATCGCCATCAGCCCGGGAACCACGGCGTCCGGGTCGCCCTCGCGCGGGGCCACCACCTCGCACTTATAGTTCGTCGGGATGCCGCCCATGTTGTAGTGCACCGTCGGGAGAACCGGGATCGGGTCCTTGGTGACGTCGACATTGGCGAAGATCCGCGCCGTCTCGGCGATGCCGGGCAGGCGCTGGTGGATGATGTCGGCGTCGAGATGCTCGAGATGCAGATGGATGTGGTCGCCGTCGGGCCCGACGCCGCGCCCCTCGCGGATCTCGACCGTCATCGACCGGCTGACCACGTCGCGCGAGGCCAGGTCCTTGGCCGTCGGGGCATAGCGCTCCATGAAGCGCTCGCCCTCCGAATTGGTCAGATAGCCGCCCTCGCCGCGCACGCCCTCGGTGATCAGGCAGCCCGCGCCATAGACGCCGGTCGGGTGGAACTGCACGAACTCCATGTCCTGCAGCGGCAGGCCGGCCCGCGCCACCATGGCGTTGCCGTCGCCGGTGCAGGTATGCGCCGAGGTGCAGGAGAAGTAGGCCCGGCCGTAGCCGCCGGTCGCCAGCACCACCATCTGGGCGCGGAACCGGTGGATCGTGCCGTCGTCCAGGTTCCAGGCGATGACGCCGCGGCAGGCGCCGTCCTCCATGATCAGGTCGAGGGCGAAGTACTCGATGAAGAACTCCGCCTCGTGCTTGAGCGACTGCTGGTAGAGGGTGTGCAGCATCGCGTGGCCGGTGCGGTCGGCCGCCGCGCAGGTGCGATAGGCCCGCCCCTTGCCGAAATGCGTCGTCATGCCGCCGAAGGCACGCTGGTAGATCTTGCCCTCCGGCGTGCGCGAGAAGGGCAGGCCGTAATGCTCCAGCTCGATGATCGCCGGCGCCGCCTCGCGGCACATGTACTCGATCGCGTCCTGGTCGCCCAGCCAGTCCGACCCCTTGACGGTGTCGTACATGTGCCAGCGCCAGTCGTCCTCGCCCATGTTGCCGAGCGCCGCCGACACGCCGCCCTGCGCCGCCACCGTGTGACTGCGCGTCGGGAAGACCTTGGAGATGCAGGCGGTCTTCAGCCTCTTCTCGGCCATGCCGAAGGTGGCGCGCAGCCCCGCGCCGCCGGCGCCGACGACGAGCACGTCATAGGTGTGGTCGATGATGTCGTATGCGGCAGCCATCCCGGCCTACCCTCCGAATGCGATCTTCAGCACGGCCACGACGCCGTAGGCGGCGAGGAGGAAGGCGAGTCCCTTGGTCGCCAGGTCGACCGCCAGCCGCAGCCAATGACTGTGGATGTAATCCTCGTAGATCACCTGCATACCCGCCGCGGCGTGATGGAACGTCGCAACCAGCATCAGGATCATCAGCACCGCCGACCAGGGCCGGGCCAGCCAGGCGCGCACCTCTTCATAGGGCGCGCCGACCAGCGAGATCACCGAGATCGCGAACCACAGGGTCAGCGGGATCAGCGCCACCGAGGTCAGCCGCTGCAGCCACCAGTGCTCCGTCCCGGACTTGGCCGAGCCGAGGCCGCGGACGCGGCCCAGCGCGGTGCGCAGGCTCGTCGGGGTCCCGTCGCTCATCGCCTCACCCCATCACCATGTAGCCGACGATCCAGGCGAGCAGCGTCAGCGCGACCGAGCCGCCGACCACCGCCCAGCCGCTGAGGTCCGTCACCCGCAGGTCGTAGCCGTGGCCCGTGTCCCAGACCAGGTGCCGGATGCCGGCGCACAGGTGGTAGAACAGCGCCCAGGTCCAGCCGAAGAGCAGCAGGCGGCCCAGGATCGAGCCGATAAGCCCCTGCGCCGCGGCATAAGCCTCCGGCCCCGCAGCCGCCGCGCCGATCCAGTAGACGAGCAGCAGCGTACCCACCGTCAGCGCCGCGCCGGTGATCCGGTGCGTGATCGACTGCGCCATGTTCGGCAGCATGCGGTGGACCTGGAGGTGCGGAGAAATAGGCCGGTCGCCCGTGGCCATGTCGCGTCCTCTATCGTCCGGGATGCCGGACACCGCCATGGGGCGGCCGCGTCCGGGCGGAAGCCGCCATTCCGGCCGCAAGCACGAAGGCCGGGGCCGGAAAGGCACGCGGGCTCGCCCCGCCGGGCCGCCCGCGCTACGCTCGATCCAGGGATACGCCCCGGCGTCCCGGGTGTCAACGAAGCCCCTGTCGCAGTGCGGCATGACGGGAGGGCAATCATGGTTACCACGGCATCGACGCCGGACTGGCGCCCGGACGCCTATGGCCGCCACGCCGGATTCGTGCCCGAACTCGGCCGGCCGGTGATCGACCTGCTCGCCCCCGCGGCGGGGGAGCGCATCCTCGATCTCGGCTGCGGCGACGGGGTCCTGACCGCCGAGCTGGCGGCCCTCGGCGCCCGGGTGACCGGCATCGACGCCTCGCCGGCCATGGTGGAGGCGGCGCGCGCCCGCGGGCTCGACGCCCGGGTGATGGACGGCGCCACGCTCGATGCCGCCGCCCTGACGGCGGGCGGGCCGTTCGACGCGGTGTTCTCCAACGCGGCGATCCACTGGATGGGCGATCTCGACGGCGTCGCGCGCTCGGCGGCGGCCGTGCTGGCCCCTGGCGGTCGCTTCGTCGGGGAGTGCGGCGGCCAGGGCAACGTCGCCGCCATCCGGGTCGCGCTGCACGCCGTCCTGGCCCGGCGCGGGACGGATGCGGCGGCGGTCGACCCCTGGGTCTTCCCGAGCCCGGCGCGCTGGGCGAAAGCCCTGGAAGCCGCCGGCTTCACCGTCCACATCGCGGAGCTGATCCCCCGCCCGACGCCGCTGCCGACGAACATGGCCGGCTGGCTCGGGACCTTCGCCGAGCCGTTCCTCTCCGCGCTGGACGGCGAGGACCGCCGCCTGGCGCTGGCGGAGGCGATCGCCCTCCTCGCCCCGGCGCTCGCCGACGAGACGGGCGCCTGGACGGCCGACTACGTCCGCCTGCGGTTCCGGGCGGTCAAGGGGTGACGTGCGGCCTCATGGGCCGTCGTAGGTCGCCCACCGCGAAGCGGTGCGCGACGGCACCGACCGCGCCGTTGCGCAGCGCCTCCGGCGCTGGGCAACCTACGATCAACGGCGGTCGGCGCCTTACAGCCGCCGCGGCATCAGGACGCTGTAGTCGACCTCGAGGATCACCGCCGGGTCGTCGGTAGGGAAATCGCCGCAGGGCCGGTCGCGGGTGGCGCGGGTGGTCAGGCGCAGGACGCCCAGATCCGATCGGCCGGGCAGTTCCTCGCGGTCCGTGACCTCCGACCAGGCGTAAATCGTGTCCCCGCCGAAGGCCGGCCCCTTGTGGTCGAGCCGGTGGATCGCCGCGATGCGCAGGGCGTTGGCCAGGCCGTTGTGGCTGATCGCCCGGGCCAGCGCCAGGACGTGGCCGCCATAGACGAGCCGCCGGCCGTGGCGCTGGGCCCCGGCGAAGACCGCGTCGGCATGGATCCGCGAGGTGATCTGCCAGAGCCGGGTCATGAGCTGGTGCTCCGCCTCCTCGAAGGTCGCGCCGTCGACATGGTCGATGCGCTCGCCGACGGCATAGTCGTCCCACAGGGCGTCCGAGCCGGTCTCGGCCGGGTCGAACAGGGCGAAGTTCGCCCCGCGCGGCACGGTGAAGGCGACCAGGGGAACGGCGTGCGCGATCTCGGGCACGACGGGCGGCGGCGCCGGGGCGTCCGGGTCGCGCGCCGGCACCAGGCACCAGCGATGGAAATCGAGCACCGTCTCGCCGTCCTGGTTCGTCCCGTGGGTGCGTACCCAGACGACGCCGGCCCGGCCGTCGCGCGTCCGGCGCAGGCCGATGACCTCGCTCTCCGCCCGCAGCGTGTCGCCGGGATAGACCGGCACGCCGAAGCGGATGCCGGCGAAGCCCAGATTGGCGATCACCGCGTGGCTGATGTCGGGGACGCTGCGCGACAGGATCACGTGGAAGACCACCAGGTCCTCCACCGGCGAGCCGGCGAAGCCCAGACGCCGGGCCACCGTCTCGGCGTGGCTGAGCAGGTTACGCGTGCCGGTCAGCGCCGTGTGCAGAGCCATGTCGGCCGCCGTCACCGTGCGCGGGATCGGGTGGACCAGGCGCTGGCCGAGGGTGAAGTCCTCGAACCGGCGGCCCGCCCGGCTCTTGAGCGGGCGACTCGGGCCGCTCAACTGGCGCTCCCCGCCTCGTCGCGCGCCTCCCCGCCGCGCGCCGCCACCGCCTCGGCCAGCGCGACCAGCCGCCGCGCCTCGTCGACATGCAGTCGCTCGACCAGCTTGCCGTCGACGACCGTCACGCCGTGGCCGCCCGCCAGCGCAGCCCGATGCGCCTCGATGATCCGGCGCGCCCGCTCCAGCGCCGCTTCGTCGGGCGCGAAAAGCCGGTTGGCCGCCGCGACGGTCTTCGGGTGGATCAGCGTCTTGCCGTCGTAGCCGAGCGCGACCGCCTGCCGGCATGCGGCCTCGAAGCCCGACTCGTCGTCGAGATCGGTGAACACGCCGTCGAGCGCCGCCAGCCCGTGCGCCCGCGCCGCCGTCAGCACGCCGGCGAGCACCGGCACCAGACCCGCGCGATCCTTGGCCGGGGCGGCGTGCAGGTCCTTGGCCAGATCCTCCAGCCCCAGCACCAGGGCGCCGAGATGGGGGCTCGCCCCGGCAATGGCCTCGGCGGCCAGCACACCGCGTGGCGTCTCGATCATGCACCAGAGCGACAGCGCGGACGAGCCGCCGGCGCCATGGAGCACGCGTTCGGCCTGGCGCACGATCTCCGGCCCGTCGACCTTGGGCAGCAGCACGGCGTCGAGCCCGGCGCCGTCCATCGCCCGCGCGGCGGCGAGCAGATCGGCGTAGCCCCATGGCGTGTCGAGCCCGTTGACGCGCAGCACCCGCTCGTGATGCGGGCCGAAGCCGCCGGCGGCGAGCGCGCCGGCCACCGCTTCGCGCGCCGCCTGCTTGGCGTCGGGCGCGACCCCGTCCTCCAGATCCAGGATCACGACGTCGGCAGGCAGGGTGCGCGCCTTTTCCAGCGCCCGGGCGTTGGCGCCCGGGACGTAGAGGGCGGAGCGGCGAGGGCGGGCGGGATCGGCCATGGGTGCCTCGGGTGGTGTCCGGGCGGGTTCGGCGCTGGGCGGCCGACGGTCCGCCGCTCAGCGGATGACGCCTTGGTGATTGTGCGGGGCGCCGAGCTGTGCGTCCATGGCCGGCACGAAGCGCCCTTCGACGAGATCGTCGAGGATGCCCGGCTCGGCCCGCCAGGTCTGGTAGGCGCGCACGCCGAAGACATCCGGCATGACCATGTAGACGGCGGCGTTGACGTGGGCCAGGTCGGCGAAGGGCCGTGCGCCGTACCGCGCCATGATCTCCTCGCGCACGGCCGGGTCGAGGACGGCGAACTCCACCGTATAGGCCACGAATTCCTCGGCCAGGTAGTTCAGGCGGCCGGGAATCAGCGCGTCGATCAGGGCATGCGCGATCTCGTGCGCGACGACGCTGGCGTGGAAGTCCCGGCTCGCGTGAATGCGGCTCCACACCGTGCCCTCCGGCGGGCGGGCGTCGAAAGCCAGCACCCGGGCGATGCCCTCGTCTTTCATGTAGTAGCCGCTGACCGGCACCTGCGCGATGGCGAGGCGATCCTCGAAGGCCAGGCGCACCGGCACGTCGGCGTCGAGGCCGAGGGCCGAGGCGAAGAACGCCCGGACCCTTGCGTCGATGGCACAGGCCGCGGCGCGGTCGGACTCGGTGCCGCCGACAATGGACAGGGGCGTTTCCGGGCAGGGATGGGCGGCGTCCGGCCGCCAGGGACCTCCGGGCTCGGCGAGCGGGGCCTTGCCTGACAGGACCGAAAGCACCAGCCACGCCGCGCCCACGGCCGCCAGCGACCGGTGGGCGCGACGGCGGTGCGGGGGAGGCTTACCGTCGCGTCGATGCCTCACGCGGACCAGTCTAAGCCGCGCCTCGCCGCGCCGCCAGCGGAACCCGCGGCCCGACCCGTCAGGCCGGGACGGTCATGTAGCGCTCGACCAGCGCCTCGGCAATCTGGATGGCGTTGAGCGCGGCGCCCTTGCGCAGATTGTCGGAGACGACCCACATCTGGATGCCGTGCTCGACCGTCGGGTCGTCCCGCAGCCTGCTGACATAGACCATGTCCTCGCCCGCGGATTCGACCGGGGTGACGTAGCCCTCGTCGGCGCGGTGGTCGACGACCGAGATGCCGGGGGCGCGGCTGAGGATGTCGCGCGCGCGCTCGTGGTCCATGTCGGTCTCGAACTCGACGTTCACCGCCTCGCCATGGCCGATGAAGACCGGCACCCGCACGCAGGTCGCCGCCACCTTGATCGACGGGTCCAGGATCTTCTTCGTCTCGACGGTCATCTTCCACTCTTCCTTGGTGGAGCCGTCGTCCATGAACTTGTCGATGTGCGGGATGGCGTTGAACGCGATCTGCTTGGTGAAATGCTCCGGGCGGACCGGATCGTTGACGTAGATCGCGCGGGTCTGGGAGAAGAGCTCGTCCATCGCCTCCTTGCCGCCGCCGGAGACCGACTGGTAGGTCGACACGACCACCCGGCGGATGCGCGCCGCCGCGTGCAGCGGCTTGAGCGCCACCACCATCTGGATCGTCGAGCAGTTCGGGTTGGCGATGATGTTCTTGGCCGTGTAGCCGGCGATGGCGTCGGCGTTGACCTCCGGCACCACCAGCGGCACGTCCGGGTCCATGCGGAAAAACGAGGTATTGTCGATCACCACGCAGCCCGCCGCCGCCGCCTTGGGCGCGTAGACCGCCGAGACCGAGGCGCCGGGGGAGAACAGGGCGATATCCGTGCCGCGAAAGTCGTAGGTCGCCAGGTCCTGGACCTTGAGGACCGTGTCCTCGCCGAACGAGACCTCCTTGCCGGCAGATTTCTCCGACGCCAGCGCGACCACCTCGCTCGCCGGGAACGCCCGCTCGGCGAGGATCTGGAGCATCTCGTGACCGACATTGCCAGTGGCGCCGACCACCGCGACCTTGTAACCCATGACCCGTCTCCTGTCCGTCGCCCGGCTCCGGACGCGGACAAGCGCGCGTCGCGGCGGAGCCGGAAGCTCCCCAAGACCTAACCGCGCGACCCACCGAGCGCAAGGCCGCCGCGGCGCGGGGCGGCCATGCGCCGGGTGGACGCCCCACCCCCGGGGCCCGCCCGATTTGCCGCAGCGCCGGGCGATTGACGCGCCCCCCGGTCGATCCGCTATGAACCCTCCACCGACGGGAACGCCCGCGAGCGCGCTCCGGCCCCGCCGCGTGCCGTCGGGAGACGGCCCCTTCGACGCCAACCCGAGGAAGACGCCTCATGCATCGCCTGGTCACCGGCCTCGCCATCGCGGCCCTCGCCGTGATCACCGCCGCCGTCGCCCCCTCGGCCCAGGAGACCGGGGCGATCGCCGTCGAAGCGCCGTGGACCCGCGCCACACCGCCCGGCGCGCCGACCGCGGCCGGCTTCCTCGTCCTGCGCAACACCGGCGAGAGCGAGGACCGGCTGGTCGGCGCCCGCTCGCCCGCCGCCGGGACGGTGGAGGTCCACGAGATGGCGATGGAGGACGGCGTGATGCGCATGCGCCATCTGACCGACGGCCTTGCCGTGCCGCCCGGCGGGTCGGTCACGCTGGAGCCCGGCGGCTATCACCTGATGTTCATGGATCTGGCGGCGCCGTTCGAAGCGGGCGGCACGGTCACCGTGACGCTCGAGTTCGAGCGCGCCGGCGAGCGCGCCGTCACCCTCCCCGTCGCTCCCATCGGCGCCCGCGAGGCCCCGGCGGAGTAGCGGCCACATCCGGCGCCCCGGGTTCTACACGCGACGAGCGGTGGCGACCATATCGGGGCTCGAGGAGACATCGGGGAGACGCGCCATGGCCCGGGCCTATCGCCGGTATGACGAGTTCTGGCCGTTCTATCTGCGCGAGCATGCGGCACCCGCCACCCGCGCCCTTCATTTCACGGGCACCGGGCTGGCGCTGATCCTGCTGGCCTGGGCGCTGGTCGCGGGGCCGCTCTGGCTGCTGGTCGCCGTGCCGGTGGCCGGCTACGCCTTCGCCTGGGTCGCGCACATGGCCGTGGAGCGGAACCGGCCGGCCACCTTCACCTATCCGCTCTGGTCGCTGGTCAGCGACTTCCGCATGTTCTTCCTGTGGCTCGCCGGGCGGCTGGGTCCGGAACTCGACCGCGCGGGCGTGCCGCGCGGCTGATGCGCCCCCGGGGGCGCCCGCCCCGGCCGCCGGCCCGCGGCCCGGCTCACCCCCGAAGCTGCTTGTTCAGCGCGCCGACGATGCTGTCGCCCATGGTCGCGGTCGACACCCGGGCCATGCCCTCGGCCATGACGTCGGCGGTCCGGATCCCGCCGGCCAGCACCTTCTCCACCGCCGTCTCGAGCAGGTCGGCGTCCTCGCCCATGTCGAAGCTGTAGCGCAGCATCATCGCGAAGCTGAGCAGCGCCGCCGTCGGATTGGCCATGTTCTTGCCGGCGATGTCGGGCGCCGAGCCGTGCACCGGCTCGTAAAGCGCGCGCCGACGCCCGGTCTCGTCGACCGCGCCGAGCGAGGCCGAGGGCAGCATGCCGAGGCTGCCGGTCAGCATCGCCGCCTCGTCGGACAGGATATCGCCGAACAGGTTGTCGGTGACGATCACGTCGAACTGCTTGGGCGCGCGGACGAGCTGCATGGCGCCATTGTCGGCCAGCATGTGCGACAGCTCGACATCGGCGTAGTCCTCGCCGTGCAGGCGCGTGACCTCCTCGCGCCAGAGCCGGCCGGACTCCATGACGTTCTGCTTGTCCATGGAGCAGACCCGGTTGGAGCGCTTGCGCGCCAACTCGAACGCCACGGCGGCGACGCGGCGGATCTCCGAGGTCGTGTAGACCTGGGTGTTGACGCCCCGGCGCTCCCCGCCGCCCAGGTCCTCGATACCGCGCGGCTCGCCGAAATAGACGCCGCCTGTCAGCTCGCGCACGATCATGATGTCGAGGCCGTCGACGATCTCGCGCTTGAGCGGCGAGGCGTCGGCCAGGGCGGAAAAGACCTTGGCCGGGCGCAGGTTGGCGAACAGCGCCATCTCCTTGCGCAGGCGCAGCAGCCCCGCCTCCGGCCGGATCGCGAAATCGACGCCGTCCCATTTGGGCCCGCCGACCGCACCCAGCAGGACCGCGTCGGCGGCCATGGCGTCGGCCATGGTCTCGTCGGTCAGGGGCGCGCCGTGGGCGTCGATCGCGGCGCCACCGACCAGCCCTTCCTCCACCTCGAAGGTGACGGCGCGGTTCTTGGCGATCCAGTCGATGATCCGCCGGACCTGATACATGATCTCCGGCCCGATGCCGTCGCCGGGGAGGATCAAGAGCTTCTTGTTGGCGGTCATGCCCGCGGTCCCTTTCGCTTCGTACGGATATCTCGTCTCCCCGCCGCCGGCGCGGCCCACGCCCGGAGGAGGCGGTAGCAGCGCCGGCCCCGGCGGGTCGACGCGGGCCGTCGCTTGCCGCCGATCGGCGACGCAGGGCAGGTGCATACACGATGACGCGCGCCGATAGAAGGGTCAGGAATCGCCAATTCGTCGTGGCCGAGACCCGAACCCACGCGCCGAAGATGTCGGAAACCGCCCTTCCGCGCCCCTTGCGCGCCCCGGAGGCTCACGGCGCCTCGGAAACCGGGCGCACCGCGCCGACGGCGACGACCGGCCCCGTCGGCGCGCCGGTGGGCGACCCGCCGGGCGGCTCCAGGCTCACCGCCAGCGCCTCCGCGGGGCCGAGCGTGCCCGCGCTGTCGCCCGCGCCGCCGACCTCCAGGGCACGACGATCCGCCCGTCGACCGACCAGCCCCAGCGAGCGCGGCGGCGCATCGTCGGGCGGCAGGGCCCAGAGCTCGTAGGCCTGCCCGTCCTCGGCGGCCGGAACGTCGAGGGGAATCGCCACCAGCGTGCCGTCGCCATGGGCCTCGACCAGCCAGGCGGGCGCGCCGTCGTCGGATTCCAGCAACGCGACATAGGCCGGCATGGCCGGCGCCGGCGCGGCGGGCGGCGCGATACCGGGCACTCGGCCTTCCGGGCCGATGAACAACAGCGCCGCCAGGACGATCGCCACCGCGCTCGCCGCCACGGTCGCCGCGCGCCAGACCAGCCCCGACGATCGGCCGGGCGGCGGGGCGTCCGGCGGGGGCGCCGGCCGCGCGACACCGACGGCGGTCGCCCCCCGGCCGGACAGGGTGCGCTCGATCCGCTCCCAGGTCTCCTGGCGCGGCGCCGGGCCGTCGCGCGCGACGGCGGCGTCGAGACCGGCGAGCCGGGAACGCCAGAAGGCGACTTCGGCGGCCAGTGCCGGGTCGCCGTCGAGCCGCGCGCGCACGGCCGCCTCGGCCTCCGGGTCGAGGACGCCCAGCACGAACTCGCCGGCGAGCACCGACGGATCGTCCGACGGCGGCTCGCTCGGCCCGGCACCGCCCGGCGGCGGATCCTGCGGCGCGCCCGGCCCGGTCATTCCAGACACCTCCTCAGCGCGGCGAGCCCGCGCCGGATCCAGGACTTCACCGTGCCCACCGGCGCCGCCGTGCGCTCGGCGATCGCCGTGTGGGTCAGACCTTCCATATAGGCGAGCAGGATGGCCCGGCGTTTGTCCTCGTCGAGCGTCTCGAGGCAGGCGCGCAGGGCGTCGCGATCGCCCAGGCGCTCCAGCACGTCGAGCGGATCGGGCGCGGCGTCGACGACGCCGGCGCCCACCGGCTCGGCCGTCGCCACGGTCCGGGCGGAATCCCGCGCGGCGTCGAGCGCGGTGTTGCGCGCGATCGCCACCATCCAGGCCCGCGGCGCCCCCCGGGCCGGGTCGAAGGAGCCGGCCCGGCGCCAGATCTTGACGAAGGCGTCGTGGACGGCCTCCTCCGCGAGCTCGCGCCGGCGCAGGATGCGCCAGGCGACGCCGAGCAGGAGCGGACCGTCGGCCTCGTAGAGCGCATGGAGCGCCGCTCGACTGCCGGCCGCGCAGGCGCGCAGCAGGGCCACCCGGTCCGTCTCGTCCCCAGAGTCGGTCCCCGCCCCGGGCGCTGCCGGGCGCCCCGCCCTGTCGCGATCCCCCATGGCAACGATGATGCCCGCCCCGTACATCACGTCAACCGCCCCCTCGCGTCGCATCGCGGGACGGCCCCCGGACGGAGGACGCCGCGGCCGGGGGCGGGGCCGGTCCCGCATCGCCCTGCCGCGAAGCGAGGCCGGCCCGCCGCGCCGTCGTCACATCGGCAGAAGCACCCGGTCGACCACGTGGATGACGCCGTTCGACTGGCGCACGTCGTAGGTCGTCACGTGGGCGATGTTGCCCCGCGCGTCCTCGACGACCAGGTTCGCGGGGCCGTTGGTCGCCACGGTCAGCATGCCGCCCGACGCCGTCTCGAGGGCGACCGAGCCGCCGTTCGCCATGGCGCGGTCGCGCAGGTCGGCCATGTCCAGGTCGCCGGGCACCACGTGATAGGTGAGCACGGTCTGGAGCTGCTCCCGGTTCTCGGGACGCAGCAGCGTTTCCACCGTGCCGTCGGGCAGGTCGGCGAAGGCGTCGTCGGTCGGGGCGAAGACCGTGAAGGGGCCGGCGCTCTTGAGCGTGTCGACCAGGCCGGCCTCGCCGACGGCCGCGACCAGGGTCTCGTGATCGGCGGAGTTGACCGCGTTGTCGACGATGTCTCTGGACGGCAGCATCGGCGCGCCGCCGACCGTGACGGACATCGAGGCGGCCTCGGCCATCATGCCGTCGCCGCTCGCCCTGTCGCCGCCGGGCTCCGCCGCGCCGGACATGGCGCAGGCGCCGAGCGCCGTGCCGGCCAGAAGAGCCAGGATCGCCGTCGGTGCGGTGCGGCGGCGGGTATCGGGGGTCGAAGTCATGATCGTCTCCTGTTTCGCCTCTCCGGGTGTCGAGGGGCGGGCGACGCCACGCCCCTCCCCTGCGCTACCGGCGGGTCAGGCGAACGGAGGCGGCAGCACGACGATTCTTTTCGGGACGGGACGGTCAGTCGCCCGGGCGGTCGGCGACGGCGGCCTTGGCGGCGTCGACCAGTTGCTGGAGCGTGAACGGCTTGGTCAGTACCTTGTGGATCAGGCTCTCCAGCCCGTAGGCGCGCTGCTTCTGCGCAGCGAAGCCGGTCATCAGGATGATCGGCAGGTCCGGGTGGTCGCGCGCGGCGCGCAGGGACAGCTCGATGCCGTCGAGGCCGGGCATCACGATGTCGGTGACCAGCAGATCGTAGTCGCGCCCGGCGGCCAGCGCCTCCACCGCCTCCAGCCCGTCGGCCACGGCGTCGACGCGGAATCCGGCATGCTCCAGCGCCCGGCTGACGAAGTGGCGCACCGCCTCCTCGTCGTCGGCGACCAGCACGCGGCCACGGGAAACGGACGGCCGGCCGGCCCCGGGCCCCCCGGTCGCGTCGTCGCCGCCCGTGTCGCTGGCCCCGGTCACCGCTCGCCGTCACCCCTCGAGACGTCCCGCCGGCCGCCGATGATACACCTTTCCGGGCCGGCCGCGAGAGGGGCGGGCTCGACGGGCCGCGGCGTCTATTCGGCGGAGGGCTGGCCGCCCCCGCCCTCGACCTCGCCGGCGGCCACGGTGACGCGGACATCCGTCGCCGCCTCGGGCCAGGAGTCGGTGGCGGTCTCGAACAGGGCGCGGGCGCCGGGCGCCAGGCTCGACTGGTCGACCGAGAATGTCCAGGAGGCGAGCGCCGCGCCGGAGCCGTCGATCAGCACCGCCTCGAGCGCCGGGATAGGTCGCGGCCGGTCGCCGGTGTTGGCGACGACGCCGCTGACCACGAGCCGGTCGCCGTCCGCCCCGACGATCCGGGTCTCGACGTCCTGGAAGGCCAGGCCCGCGCCGACCAGCGGATGGTCGCCCAGCGCCGCCAGATCGACGGGAAGGCCGAGCCTCTCGTAGATCGCGTAGGCCGGCGGCCACAGGCGCACCACCTCGTTGCGGGCGATGGCGGCGGCGACGATCAGGGCGCCGACCAGCAGGACGAGCCCGATCCAGCCCGCGGCCCGACGGCCGCGGCGGTCGCGCAGCTCGGTCGAGGGCAGGCCGCCGGTCCCCGCGGCCGACCCGCGGGGCGGCGCGGTC
>JAVJUS010000119.1:0-9989 GCA_040220455.1 Azospirillaceae bacterium | reverse complement strand
CCCCCCCCCGCGGCGGGGCCCGCCCGCCCGGGCCCGGGCCAGATGCCGCTCCAGCAGCCGGCGCGCCGCCACGAGTTCGTCCGCCAGCCGGCCGGCCGCCTGCGGGTCGACCGCCCGCAGAGCGTCGGCCTCGTTGGCGGCCACCGCCAGCCGGGTCTTGAGCGCATGGGCCATGTCGGCCGCCTGGCGGCGGGCGGTGCGGGCGATATGCCGGTTGCTCGCCAGCACCGCGTCCAGCTCGGCCGCCAGCGGCGCGACCTCGGCCGGCCAGCGGCCGCCCAGCGCCTCCGCCTCGCCGCGGCCGATTCGCGCGACCGCGCCGCGCAGCCGCTCCAGCGGCCGCAGCCCCGCGCCGACCTGAAGCCACGCCGCGACCATGAGCCCGACAGCGAGGATCGCGAGCGCGGCGGCCAGCGTGGCGATGGCCGGCCGGGTGATGGCGGTGATCGCCGCCCGCTCGACGGCGACCGCGACCCGGACCCGTGCGTCGAAGCCGGCGGGCACGACCGCGCGCTCGACCACCACCACCGGCCGGCCCCGCGGTCCGAGCGCGCCGTGGCGGTGCAGGGTGCCGTCGAGCAGCGTGTCGTCGGGCAGGTCGAGAACCCGGTCCCACAGCGAGCGCGAGCGCGCCAGAACCCCGTCCGCGTCCGTCCGCTCCGCCAGACCCACTTGCCAGTAGCGCCCTGAATAGGGCCGGGCATAGGCCGGGTCGGGCGGGCGCGGCACGACCGCCAGCCCGCCGTCCGGCGCGGCCTGGAGCGCGGCGACGAGGCGGTCGACCTCCGCCTCGAGCCCGTCATTGACCTGGCTCTCGACCGCGTCGGTCAGCAGCCAGGCGATCATCAGGCCCGCCAGCAACAGGGCCAGCGCGATCCAGGCCGCCGCGCCGAGCAGCAGCCGGCGCCGCAGCGACCCGCCGGCCGCCCCGGGCCGGTGCTCGCCCCCGCCGGCCCCTTCGGGCCGGCCTGCGCCTCCCCCGGCGCCGTCCGCCTCAGCCGGCGCCATCCGGGTCCAGCCGGTAGCCGAGGCCGCGTTCGGTGACGATCAGGTCGCGGCCCAACTTGCGCCGCAGCCGACCGACGAAGACCTCCACCGTATTGGAGTCCCGGTCGAAGTCCTGGGCGTAGATGTGCTCCGTCAGCCGCGCGCGGCTGACCGTCTCGCCCGCATGCTGGGCCAGGTAGGCGAGCGTCTTGTACTCGTGCGCGGTCAGCGGAACCGGCACCCCGTCCCGGCTCGCCCGGGATCGGCGCAGGTCGATCTCGACCGCGCCGAAGCGCAGCACGTCGCTGGCCCGACCACCGGCCCGCCGCAGCAGGGCGCGCAGCCGGGCGAGCAGCTCCTCCATCCGGAACGGCTTGGCCAGATAGTCGTCGGCGCCGGCGTCGATGCCCTCGACCTTCTCGTGCCAGCCGTCGCGCGCCGTCAGGACGATGACCGGGACCGTGATCTCCGCCCGCCGCCAAGCGCGCAGCACGGACAGCCCGTCGCGGCCGGGCAGGCCCAGATCGAGCACGACGGCGTCGTAGGGCTCCGTCTCGCCGAGGAATGTCGCCTCCTCGCCGTCGCCCGTCCGGTCGACGGCATGGCCCGCCGCCTGCAGCGCCCGGTCGAGCTGGGCCGCGAGCGCGTCGTCATCTTCCACCACCAGGATCCGCATCACTCCGCCGGCGGCTTCAGGACCGCCTCCAGGTTCCGTCCTTCCAGGCCCAGGAGCGCGGCGTCGTGGGCGTCGAACAGAGCCTCGACCACATGGCCGTCGGCGGCAAGCAGAGTGATCTCGTAGACCCAGCGGCCGTCCTCGCGCTCCAGCTCCGCATCGATCATCCGCCCCGCCAGTAGGGCGTCCGCCCGCTCCAGGATGCGCTCGAGCGACAGGATCTCGCCGCGCTCCAGCGCGTCGCGCGCGCGACGCTCGTCCCGCTCCTCGTAATCCCCGTCTTCGTCATCCCCGTCCTCGTGTTCCACGCCCTCGTGCTCCCGGCCGCCGTCGTCGGCCCGGGCGGCCGTCCCGAGCAGGGTCGGGTCGGCGCACGCCGCCAGCGCGATCGCGGCGAAGAGCGCGGCCAGGACGAGCCTGGAGTGCCGACGGCGTCGGATCGGGCGGGTCCGGGTGGGACGAAGGAGCATGCCCCAGTCTAGCGCCCCGGAACCTGAACGCGACCTGAACATCCGCTTCAGGCCCGGTTCAGGCGGCGCGCGCCATTCTCCCCACCGACGACGGCGCGGCGCGATGGGGCGCCCGCCCATCCTCGGATGATCGGAGACCGAAATGACGACTCTGAAGCGTGTCTGGCAGGCCGGTGTCATCGGCGTGGTGGTGGCGGCGACCGCCGGCACCGTGGCCGTCGCCGCCGACGTGGTGGCGGGCTCGAGCACCGGCGCGGCGCGCGCCCTGTCGAGCGCGCCCGGCACGACCCTGGTCGCCGAGAGCGGCGAGCCCGGGGAGCGCGGCGGCGGCGACGACTACGACGACGACCGCGGGGGACGCGAGGAAGGCGCGATGTCGGGCGATACCGACCGAAGCGGGTCCGCGGGCGCCGATATCGGCGTCGAGGGTGCCATCGCCGCCGTGACCGGCGCCGGATACTCGGATATCCGCGAGGTCGAGCGCGAGGGCCGCGACTACGAGGTCAAGGCACGCGATGCCGACGGCCGGCTATGGGAGCTCTATGTCGACGCCGGGACCGGCGAGATCTTGGACCGCGAGCGGGACTGAGGGAGGACGATCGCGATGACGGCAACCGCTTCCGCCCCCACCCCGGACGGCCGATTGGCGCGGGTCTGGGATCCCCTGCTGCGGGTGCTCCATTGGGGCCTGGCCGGCAGCATCGCCGTGGCCTACGTCTCCGGCGAGGACGCCATGACGGTCCATCTCTGGGCCGGCCTCGCCGCGCTGGGCGTGGTGGCGACCCGCGTCGTCTGGGGCCTGATCGGGCCGCGCACGGCGCGCTTCGGCGCCTTCGTGCCGACGCCGATGGAGGTCGTCGGCCATGTCCGGGACATGCTGTCGGGCCGGGTCGAGCGCCACGCGGGCCACAGCCCTGTCGCCAGCGTGATGGTGATCGCGCTGATGCTCACCGTGCTGGCGGCGATCGCGTCGGGCCTGCTCACCCTGGGCGGCGGCGAGGCGTTCGAGGAGCTGCACGAGGTCCTGGCCAACGCGGTCGTGGCCCTAGTCGGCCTGCATGTCGCGGGCGTGATCGTCAGCTCGATCGCCGAGCGGCAGAACCTGGCGCGAGCCATGGTGACCGGGCACAAGAAGGTCGACGACTGACACCGCCAGGCCCGGACCTCGCCCGTCCCGGGGACGTCCGGCCGCGCATCGCCGCGGCCGGACATGGCTCCGCGCTATTCCGCCGCCCGCGCGACCGGCGGCACGGCCTGCCAGATCTCCTCGGCGTATTCCCGAACGGTCCGGTCGGATGAGAACCAGCCGACCCGGGCCGTGTTGAGCACCGCCTTGCGCATCCAGGCATCGGTGTCGGCGAAGGCGCGGCCGATCTCGAGCTGGATGTCGTGATAGGCCGCGAAATCGGCGCACACCAGGAAGCGGTCCTCGCCCGTCAGCGCGTCGACGATCGGCCGGTAGCGGTCCGGATCGTCGGGCGAGAAGACGCCGCGCGCGATCATGTCGATCGCCCGCTTGAGGCGCTGGTCGCCCGCGATCACCGCGCGCGGATCGTAGGTGCCCGAGGCCGCGAGATCGGAGACCTCCTCCGCCGTCAGGCCGAAGATGTGGATGTTCTCCGCCCCGACCTGCTCGCGGATCTCGACATTGGCGCCGTCGAGCGTGCCGACCGTCAGCGCGCCGTTGAGCGCGAACTTCATGTTGCCCGTGCCCGAGGCCTCCATGCCGGCCGTGGAGATCTGCTCGGACAGGTCGGCCGCCGGGATGATCCGCTCGGCCAGGGTGACGTTGTAGTTGGGCAGCAGCACCAGCTTGAGCTGGTCGCGCACCGCCGGGTCCTGGTTGATCACCCGGGCGATGTCGTTGCCCAGCTTGATGATCAGCTTGGCCATCGCGTAGCTGGGCGCCGCCTTGCCGGCCAGGATCTTGACCCGCGGCTGCCAGGCGACCGTCGGCGTGTCGCGCATCTCGTTGTAGAGCGCGACCGTCTGGATCAGGTTGAGGAGCTGGCGCTTGTACTCGTGGATGCGCTTGATCTGGACGTCGAACAGCGCCTCGGGATCGATATCGACCCCCGCGAGCTCGGCCACGTGCCCGGCCAGCGCCTCCTTGTTGGCCCGCTTGGCCGCCGAGAAACGCTCGCGGAAGCCCGCGTCGTCGGCATGCCCCGCCAGCGCCGACAGCCGGTCCAGCTCGCCCTGCCAGCCCGGGCCGATCGTCTCCTCCACCAGCGCGGCGAGCGGCCGGTTGCACTGGTCGAGCCAGCGCCGCGGCGTGATGCCGTTGGTCTTGTTGACGATGCGGTCGGGAAACGTCTCGTGCATGTAGCGGAAGACGGTCTTCTTCATCAGCTCCGTATGGAGCGCCGAGACGCCGTTGACCCGGGCCGAGCCGAGGAAGGCGAGATTGCCCATGCGCACCGAGCGCTGCCCGCCCTCGTCGATCAGCGACAGCTCGGCCATCCGCGTGGTGTCGTCGGGGTGGTCCCGGCGTACCTGGCGCAGGAAGCGGGCGTTGATCTCGTAGATGATCTGCATGTGCCGGGGCAGGATCCGCTCGACCAGCGGGACCGGCCACTTCTCCAGCGCCTCGGGCAGCAGTGTGTGGTTGGTGTAGTTGATCGACCGGCTGGTGAGCTGCCAGGCCGTCTCCCACTCCAGCCCGTGGACGTCGATCAGCAGGCGCATCAGCTCGGGCACCGCGATCGCCGGGTGGGTGTCGTTGAGCTGGATCGCCACGCGCTCGGGCAGGTGGTCGAAGCTGTCGTGGGCCTGGCGATAGCGCCGGATGATGTCCTGCAGCGAGGCGGAGGTGAAGAAGTACTCCTGCTTGAAGCGGAGTTCCTGGCCCTGCAGGTGGCTGTCGGCCGGGTAGAGGACCCAGGACAGGTTCTCCGACAGGACCTTCTCCTCGACCGCGCGCATGTAGTCGCCGCGGTTGAATTCGGCGAGGTTGAACTCCTCCCGCGGCTTGGCCGACCAGAGGCGCAGGGTGTTGATCGAGCGCGCCTGCCAGCCGACCACCGGCGTGTCGTAGGCGACGGCCATGACCCGCTGGGTGTTGACCCAGCGGTAGTGGCGCCCGCCGGCGGCGTCGCGCGTCTCCTCCACATGGCCGTAGAAGTCGATCGGGTAGGACACCTCGGGCCGCGCGAACTCCCAAGGATTGCCGGCACGCAGCCAGTCCTCGGGCCGCTCGACCTGCCAGCCGTCGTCGAAGGCCTGGCGGAACATCCCGTACTCGTACCGGATGCCGTAGCCGAAGCCGGCGATGCCGAGCGTGGCCATGGAGTCGAGGAAGCAGGCCGCCAGCCGGCCCAGCCCGCCATTGCCGAGCGCGGCGTCGGGCTCGGCCTCCACGACCGTCTTCAGGTCCACCCCGACATCGTCCAGCGCCTCGCGGCAGACGTCGAGGATGCCCATGTTGGCCATGGAGTTGTTGAGCAGCCGGCCGATCAGGAATTCCAGCGAGAGGTAGTAGACCCGCTTCTGATCGGTCCGGTAGTAGGACCGCGTCGTCTCCATCCAGCGGTCGACCAGCCGGTCTCGCACGGCCAGCCCGACCGAGGTGTACCAGTCGTGCACCGTCGCCGTGTCGGCGTCCTTGCCGACGGAATAGACCAGCCATTCGAGGAAGGCGCGCTTGAGGGACTCCCGGTCCAGGCCGCGCTTGCCGATCTCGGGGGTGAGCTGGGCGAGCTCCATGGGCCACCTTGTCGTCGAGGGGAAGAGCCGCTCCGCCGGGCGAATGCGCCGTGTCCCGTCGCCGGCGCCGTCCGCCGGCCCGGTCCGGGCCCGACGCGTCCGCGGTCGGCCGGGAGGCGGTCCTCCGATGAAGCGGGCCGCGGCGGGGTCGGGTTCCCGGGCGGCGGGGTCGGTCGAGGCAGAATGCCGGGACCCCGTCGCGGCCCCGACAGCGCGTCAATCTCCGTCTCGCGCTCTCATCGTCTCGTCCGGATCGGAGATTACAGGCTGATCGACACGATGCAACGGCCAAAATGTGGCAATGCGCGGCGCCAAGGGGGTGTCCGGCCCGCCCCGCGGACAGCGGAGTGAAGGGCCGCGGCCGGCCCCGCCCTTGCGCCGGACGCATCCCCGGCAATATAAGTGCGTGCAGGTCCTACAACTCCAGGATCGGCGAGTTCCAATAACGGGAGGCTGAAAGCATGCTCCATCGGTTCACCGCGCGTCCTCGTGCCGCCCTGGCGGCCGGCGTCGCGGCCGGCGCCCTGTTCGCGGCGGCCGGCAGCGCGTCGGCGCAGGAGGTCAGCATCGGCTCGCTGATGCCGATGACCGGCGACCTCGCGGCGTTCGGCGAGACCACGAACAACGGCGCCCAGCTCGCGGTCGACCAGATCAACGCGGCGGGCGGCGTCCTCGACGGCCAGCAGCTCGAGCTCGTGGTCGGCGATACCCAGACCGTGCCCCAGGCGGCCATCGACGCCGCCCAGCGGCTCGTCAACGTCGAGGGCGTGGCGGCCCTGATCGGCGCCCTGTCGTCCGGCAACACCATTCCGGTGGCCCAGTCGGTGGCGTCGGTCGAGAACGTGCCGGTGATCTCCCCGGCCTCGACCTCGCCGGTGATCACCGGGCTCGAGGACGGCGACTTCCTGTTCCGGACGGTCCCGTCGGACGCGTTCCAGGGTGTCGCCCTGTCGTCGATCACGCACGAGGCCGGGATCGAGTCGGTCTCTGTCATCTACGTCAACAACGACTATGGCGAGGGCCTCGCCCAGGCCTTCGGCGACGCGTTCGAGGGAGCCGGCGGCGAGGTCGTGGGCTCGGTGCCCTACGAGCAGGGCCGCGCCTCCTATCGCGGCGAGCTGCAGCAGATCTCCGGCGGCGACGCGCTGGTGCTTCTGGGCTATCCGGAGAACGGCGTGACGATCCTGCGCCAGGCGCTGGAGGAAGGCTTCTTCAACCGCTTCGTCTTCCCCGACGGCATGAAGGCGCCGGAGATCATCGAGCAGATCGGCGCGCAGTATCTCGACGGCTCCATCGGCACCGCGCCGGAAGCGCCGGAGGGCAGCGAGACCGCGGCCCTGTTCAACGGCTTCTACGAGGAAGCCTACGGCGAGCAGCCGCCCAAGCCCTACATCGACACGGGCTACGACGCCGCCTTCCTGATCGCCCTGGCGATCGAGGCGAGCGGCTCGACCGATGGGCCGGCCATCCGCGACGCGCTGCGCGACGTCGCCAACCCGCCCGGCGAGCCGATCCTGCCCGGCGAGTGGGAAAAGGCCGTCGGCATCCTGGCCGAGGGCGGCGACATCGACTATGTCGGCGCCTCGGGCTCGGTGAACTTCGATGCGGCCGGCGACGTCTCGGGCACCTTCGCCCACTGGGAAATCCAGGACGGCGAGATCGTGACGGTGAAGATCTTCGATCCCTCGTCCTGATCGACCGCCGATCACCGGCCATGAAGAAGCCCGGGGAGGCGACTCCCCGGGCTTTTTCTTGACGGTGAAGACGTGGGCGTAGGTCGGTCGAGCGCAGCGAGCCCGACGGTCCGGCCGCGGGACCCGTTCCCCGGTGTCGGGTTCGCTTCGCTCGACCGACCTACGTTGCACCAGACCCGTAGGCCGGTCGAGCGCCAGCGAGCCCGACGCCCACGCCGCCGGGCGCCGCGTCAGCGCGTCAGGGGCTTGTACTTGATGCGGTGGGGCTGGTCGGCCTCGGCGCCCAGGCGGCGCTTGCGGTCGGCCTCGTAGTCCTCGTAGTTGCCCTCGAACCACTCGACCCGGCTGTCGCCCTCGAAGGCCAGGATATGGGTCGCGATGCGGTCGAGGAACCAGCGGTCATGGCTGATCACCACGGCGCAGCCGGGAAACGACAGCAGCGCGTCCTCGAGCGCGCGCAAGGTCTCGACGTCCAGGTCGTTGGTCGGTTCGTCGAGCAGGATCACGTTGGCGCCGGACTGGAGCATCTTGGCCAGATGCACCCGGTTGCGCTCGCCGCCGGAGAGCTGGCCGACCTTCTTCTGCTGGTCCGCGCCCTTGAAGTTGAACGCGCCGACATAGGCGCGGCTCTGGATCTTGCGCTTGCCGAGATCGATCTCGTCGGCGCCCTGGGCGATCTCCTCCCAGACCGTCTTGGAGTCGTCCAGGGAGTCGCGGCTCTGGTCGACGAAGCCGAGCTTGACCGTCTCGCCCAGCGTGACCGTGCCGGAATCGGGCTGCTCCTGGCCGGTGATCATGCGGAACAGGGTCGTCTTGCCGGCGCCGTTCGGCCCGATCACGCCGACGATGCCGCCGCGCGGCAGGTCGAAGCTGAGCTCGTCGATCAGCAGGTAGTTGCCGTAGCCCTTGCGCACGCTCTCGGCCCTGATGACCTCGTTGCCCAGGCGCTGGGGCGTCGGAATGAGGATCTGGGCCGAGCCCGGGGCCTGGTCGCGGCTCTGGGCGATCAGCTCCTCGAAGGCGGTCAGGCGGGCCTTCTGCTTGGTCTGGCGGCCCTTGGCGCCGGCGCGGACCCATTCCAGCTCGCGCTCGATGGTCTTCTGGCGGGCGGCCTCCTGCTTGGCCTCCTGCTCCAGGCGCTTGCGCTTCTTGTCCAGGTATTCGGAGTAGTTGCCCTCGTAGGGCAGGCCGCGGCCGCGGTCGAGCTCCAGGATCCACCCGGTCACGTTGTCCAGGAAGTAGCGGTCGTGGGTCACCATGACGACCGTGGACGGGTAGTCGGCCAGGAAGCGCTGGAGCCAGGCCACGCTCTCGGCGTCGAGATGGTTGGTCGGCTCGTCGAGCAGCAGCATGTCGGGCTTGGAGAGCAGCAGCCGGCACAGCGCGACACGGCGCTTCTCGCCGCCCGACAGCGCCTCGACCCCGCTGTCGCCGGACGGGCAGCGCAGCGCGTCCATGGCGATGTCGACGGTGCGGTCGAGATCCCAGGCGTCGGCGGCGTCGATCTTCTCCTGCAGCTCGGCCTGCTCCTCGATGAGCCTGGTCATCTCGTCGGGGTCCTCGACCTCGCCGAGCTTCATCGAGACCTCCTCGAAGCGCTTGACGAGATCGCGCGTCTCGCCCAGCGCCTCGAAGACGTTCTCGGCCACGGTCTTGGAGGTATCGAGATGGGGCTCCTGCGGCAGGTAGCCGACGCGCACGCCGTCGGCCGCCCAGGCCTCGCCCTGGTACTCGGTATCGATGCCGGCCATCAGGCGCAGCAGCGTCGACTTGCCCGAGCCGTTGGGGCCGAGCACGCCGATCTTGGCGCCGGGCAGGAAGTTGAGGTTGATGTTCTCCAGGACCTTGCGGCCGCCCGGATAAGTCTTGGACACGCCGCTCATATGATAGATGTACTGATAGGAGGCCATCGAACCCGTGCTTTCCTGATCGTCGACTGGGGCGGAGAGGCCGTGGTCCCGAGGCCCGGCGGCCGTCGGCCCGCCGCGCCAGGCCATCGCGCCATGCGGCGCGCGCCCGCCCTCTCCGGGAACGGCCGGGGGTATACATGAGGCCGCCGGATTTGGGAAGGCGGCCATGGGCGGCGGGGACGGCGACGGGGCGGGCATTCGGTTCCTGCGGGCGTCGGTTCCCGGAGAAGGTGACGACCGGATATCGACCGGTCTCGTCCGCCGGCGCGGTCAGGCCGCCCGGCTCCGCACCGGCAGGGGCAGGACCATGTCCCCGGCTGTCCCGGCACCGATACTGTCGGCCGTCGACGGCTCGCGCGGACCGGTCCCGCCGCCCGCCTCCATGTCGAGCAGCGCGAGGTCCGTGGTGCCGCCAGTGCGGGTCACCGTCCAGGCGCCCGGGCGGCCGCCCCGGGTGCGGTCGAGGATCAGGCGCCAGGCCGCCGGCGCCAGGCCCGGCAGTTCGGTGCCGTCGGCCAGCCGCGCCGGCACGCCCGGCCGGGCGGCG
>JAVJUS010000118.1:0-13964 GCA_040220455.1 Azospirillaceae bacterium | reverse complement strand
GCACCCGGCGGCGGGCTCGGCCGGCGCGGGCTCGGCCGGCTCCTCGGCCGGTCCGGCCTCGGGTACTGACAGGGCGGTCGTCGCGCCGACGGACTCGCGCGGTGCCAGCAGGATCAGGGACTCGTCTTCGCCCGGCGCCGCCTCGCGGCCGGCGATGTCGCGCGACGGCGGCGGGATGACGAGCACGATGACGTCCTTGGAGAGCAGCGGCCCGTCGCGCCCCGGCACGGTCGCCGACAGGCCGAGCTGATAGGCGCCCGGCTCCAGCGGCGCCTCGGAGATCCACACCCAGTCGCCTTCGGGCCCGGCCTCGACCGTGCCGAGGATCCGGTCGCCGGTCTCGATCCGCACGGTCGCACCCGGCGGCCCGGTCCCGGCGACGACGGCCAGACGGTCGGCGTTGACCCGGGCGGCGTCGAAGGCCGGCGGCACCGGGCCCCGGTCGGTGTCGTCCGCCGGTGACGGCACGGGCTCCGGCGGCGGCGTCGCGCGCGGGGCGGACTCGTCACGCTCCAACGGCGCGGTGCCGAGGGTCTCCGGCGGCCCGCGATCGGCGACGACCGTCTCCCCGGTCGCCGGCGCGGCGGGGTCGGCGGCCTCGCCGGCGGCTTCGTCGGCGGTTTCGTCGGTGGTTTGGTCGGCGGTTTCGTCGGTGGTTTGGTCGGTGGTTTGGTCGGTGGTTTGGTCGGTGGTTTGGTCGATGGCCTTGCCGTCGGCTTCGTCCGCGGTCTCGCGGTCGGCGACAGCCTCGGTACCGGTATCGGCCGGGCGATCGGCCGGGACCCGCGGCTCCGTCGAGGTCGCGTCGGCCGCCGACTCGGTGACCGCCGACTCGGTCGCTGCTGTCTCGGTAGCCGCCGTGTCGCCTGCCACCGTCTCGTCGGTGGTCGCTTCCGGCGTCGTTTCGGCAACCGGATCGCCCTCGGTCTCCGCGTCGGAGCCGGTGGCGGATGCCTCGGCCGGTTCGCCGTCGCGGTCCCCGGCGACCGCCTCCACGTCTTCGGCTTCGCGCGTGTCGGCGCCGGCCGCGGCGTCCGTCCCGTCATCGGCCGCCGCCTCGCCCTCGCCAGCTTCCGGCGTCACGCGGATGACCGGCACGTCGCCGGGCTCGCGCTCGTCCTCGGCCGTTCCGGTTTCTCCGGCCGCCAGGCGCCGCTCGTCGCCGGTGCCTGCGGTGTCCGACCCGGCGTCGCCGATCACCGGTGCCTCGGCGACCTCTTCGGCGGCATCCTCGGCGGCCCCGTCGGCTGCCCCCTCTGCCGCGACATCCGCGTCCGCGGCCGGACCGGATTCCGCCGTGTCGGCCGTGCCGGTGGAGTTGGCATCGCCATCCCGATCCGCCGCGCCGTCGGCCCCGCCGGCATCGGAGGCTCCGGACCCGGCCGGCCGGGCGCCCGCCGGCGCCGAATCCCCGGGCTCGCGCGCGGCGTCGAGAGCCCTGGCGGCCTCGCCGGTTTCCTCGCCACCGCCGGCGTCCGCCCCGCTCACGACGCCCTCTTCGGCCAGGCGCTCCTCGATGACCCGGGCGACATCCTCGGAGTCGAGGCCCGTCGCCGCCGTCCCACCGTCATCGCCCGCCGATACGGGCGCGGCCTCGCCCGAGCCCTCGTCCGCGGCCACGTCGGCTTCCGACGCGATCCGGTCGTCGTCCGCCGACTCGCCGTCGGCCTCGCCTAGGGTCGTCGTCTCGCCCGTCGGGTCGGACCCGAGCCGCTCGTCGGCGGTCGTCGCAGGCTTGTCCGTGGCGCCGCCTTCCGTCGCGGACTCGGCCGTGGCGCCACCTTCCGTCGCCGGCTCGCCCGTCGCGAGTTCTTCCGTCAGCGGCTCTTCCGTCGCGGGCTCGACGGGACGCCGGGCGGTCGGCTCCGTCGGCGCCGCAGGAAGGCTGTCTTCCACTCGCGCATCGGCGACGCGGCCGGCCGCGGCCTCTGCCGGCGCCTCGTCGTCCGTCGCGGCATCTTCCACGGCCGTGTCTTCCGCCGCCGCGTCTTCGGCCGCCGCGTCTTCCGCCGAAGCCGGGTCGGCGGTCGAGCGGTCGGCCGCGGCCTCGTCGCGCGCGTCCTCGCCGGCGCCCCCTCGGTCGGAATCCCCCTCCCCGGTCATCGATTCCCCGGCGCCCGACTCCTCCGCGGCCGGCTCCTCCGCGGCGGACTCCCCCGTGGTCGGCTCCCCCGTGGTCGGATCCTCGGGAGCGGTCTGCGCGGTTGCCTGCGTCTCGGCTGCCATCTCCTCGCCGGCGGGCGCTTCGGCCCGGTCCCCGCCCTCTTCGGCGGGCGTGGCCTCCTCGGCGGGTCGCTCCGGTGCGTCCTGGTCCGATCCGGGGGGTTGCGCGTCGGCCGGCTCGGCGCCCGAGGGCTCGGCGCCCGAGGGCTCGGCGTCGGAGGGCTCGGCGTCGGAAGACGCGGCCTCGCGGTCGATCGCGCCGGTCGCCGAAGGGGGCTCGTCCGTCGAGGTCCCGGGGGCCGAGACATCGGGGGAAGAGCGGAGCAGGAAGACGCCCACCGCGATGGCCACGACAACAAGCGTGGCAACGCCGCCCAGAATTTGCCGCACGTTCAAGGGTATCCTCGCTCCCGCATCGGGCCGCCCGTCGATCTCCCGCCCGTCGATCATCCGGTTGATCGCCGTGGCCCGAAAAACCACCGTAGCGCCGGCTTTTCGGCCGCGCAACATCGTGACGGGCCGGAAAAGCGCCCGATTCCGGCGTCTTCGCGCCCCGGTCGCGGGTCGGATCGGGCCAGTCTATGTCCCCTGAGCGATCGAACCGTCCGCAAAGGGTAGCTGGCGCCCCGCGCGCGCGTGCTATCCTGTGCGATGGTGCCGGGCTCCCGCGTTGCCGCCGGCGAGCCCCGCCCGTCTCCGCCGACCCCTTGCCTTCGAGAGCTTGATCGCCCCATGACGACCGTTCGATCCGTCTGCGTTTACTGCGGCTCCTCGGCCCGCGTCGACCCGCGTTACCGGGAGGCCGCCTCCCACCTCGGCGCGGCGCTCGCCCGACGCGGCATTCGCGTGATCTATGGCGGCGGGCGGGTCGGCCTGATGGGGCTGGTGGCCGACGCCGCGCTCGCGGAGGGCGGCGAGGTGGTCGGCATCATCCCGGGCCACATCCAGGCGCTCGAGGTCGAGCATACCGAGCTCACGGAGCTGCATGTCGTGGGCAGCATGCACGAGCGCAAGCAGCTCATGTTCGAATATTCCGACGCCTTCGTCGTCCTGCCCGGTGGGCTCGGCACCCTCGACGAGACATTCGAGATCCTGACCTGGAAGCAGCTTGCCCTGCACGACAAGCCCGTCATCCTGGTCGACGAGGGCGGCTACTGGCAGCCGCTCATCGGGCTCCTCGACCACATGATCGAGGAGGGCTTCTGCCGGCCGGAGCACAAGGCGCTCTATCGCCGGGTCGCCTCCGTCGACGCCGTGTTCGAGGCGCTGGCCCAGGCGCCCGAGCCGATGGTCGAGCCCCAGGCCAAGTGGTTGTAGAGGATCCCGGCCGCGCGGGCGCGGACGAGAGGCTCCGGATCGCTCCGACTCCGTAGCGGCCCGGCCCGCTTTGCTCGTCTCGAACCGGGTGCTATAAGGCCGCCCGCAACCAAGGCAAGCCCGCCACGGACGCCCGTCCGGGCACCCGATCGGCCGCCCTGCGCCCGCACCCCGTCGCGGGCCGCGCCGGCCGCGCCGTCACGTCGGAGAGTATCCAGCATGGCCAAGATCAAGGTGAAGACGCCGGTCGTCGAGCTCGACGGCGACGAGATGACCCGGATCATCTGGCAGTTCATCAAGGAAAAGCTGATCCTGCCCTACCTGGACATCGATCTGAAGTACTACGATCTGAGCGTCCAGTACCGCGACGAGACCGATGACCAGGTGACGGTCGACGCGGCGCGGGCCATCAAGCAGTACGGCGTCGGCGTCAAGTGCGCCACGATCACCCCCGACGAGGGCCGGGTCGAGGAGTTCGGGCTGAAGAAGATGTGGCGCTCGCCCAACGGGACGATCCGCAACATCATCGGCGGCACCGTCTTCCGCGAGCCGATCATCTGCTCCAACGTACCGCGCTACGTGCCGACCTGGACCAAGCCGATCGTCATCGGCCGCCATGCCTTCGGCGACCAGTATCGCGCCACCGACTTCAAGGTGCCCGGCCCCGGCAAGCTGACCATGCGCTTCGTGCCGGCCGACGGCGGGGCGCCGATCGACTACGACGTGCACGAGTTCCCGGGCGCGGGCGTCGCCATGGGCATGTACAACGAGGACGAGTCGATCCGCGGCTTCGCCCGGTCGTGCTTCAACTACGGCCTGCAGCGCGACTTCCCGGTCTACATGTCGACCAAGAACACGATCCTCAAAGCCTATGACGGCCGCTTCAAGGACCTGTTCCAGGAAGTCTTCGACGCCGAGTTCAAGGAGGCGTTCGACCAGCGCGGCCTGACCTACGAGCACCGGCTGATCGACGACATGGTCGCCTGCGCGATGAAGTGGGAAGGCGGCTATGTCTGGGCCTGCAAGAACTACGACGGCGACGTGCAGTCGGACACGGTCGCCCAGGGCTTCGGCTCGCTCGGCCTGATGACCTCGGTCCTGATGACGCCGGAGGGCGAGACGGTCGAGGCCGAGGCGGCGCACGGCACCGTGACGCGCCACTACCGCCAGCACCAGAAGGGCCAGGAGACCTCGACCAACCCGATCGCGTCGATCTTCGCCTGGACCCGCGGCCTGCAGTATCGCGCCAAGTTCGACGACACGCCCGACGTCGCCGCCTTCGCCGAGGCGCTGGAGCGGGTCTGCGTGCGCACGGTCGAGTCCGGCCTCATGACCAAGGATCTGGCGATCCTGATCGGGCCGGAGCAACCCTGGCTGACCACCACCCAGTTCCTGGACAAGCTCGACGCCGGCCTGAAGGCGGAGATGGCGACGGTCTGAGCCGCCGGCGTCTCCCGGACGGTCCCGGAAAGGCGGAATACGCCGTCCACGGAATATTAGGATTTGGTCCGGCATCATGTGGTGCATTCCGCTCCGCAGGACCGACTCGTCATGGGGGCAGCCCTCGATTCGGCCATCGCCCTCGCGGCAACCGGCATGTTCGCCCTTGCCGTCGCGCTGGCCGCACTCCCGAGCCCGAGCCGCGACCCGGCTCGACCGCCTCGGGCAGCCGACCGGCCGGACGCGAGCGCTCCGGCCCGCATCGTCGCGCCGGAAGCCCGGCCCTGGGCCGCCGCGTGCCTGGCGCTGGCCGTCGCCTGGGCACTGCGGGCGCTCGCCCCGGAACTGCCGCCCGCCGACCTCGCGCTGCAAGCGGGCCTCGCCGGATCGGCGCTGGTGCTCGCCGCGCCGCTGCTGCTCGCCGGCCTCGCCACCCTGGCGAGGAGGGCGGACAGGACCGGGCGCGCCCGCTCCCCTCTCGCCCTGCCCGGCCTCGTCGCGCTGGCGGCCCTACCGCTCGCCGCCGGGATCGCCGGTCTCGACGACAAGGGCCTGGCGGCCGCCACTCACGCCTTCGCCGGCGCCACGCTGGTCCTGGGCGGCGTGGTGCTCGGACCGGGCCGGGCCGGCCGCGGGCGTCACGCAAGGCTGGCCGGCGCCGCGATCGCCGCCTTCGGAGCGCTGCTGATGGCCGCGGCGGCCGGCGTCGTGCCCGGGACGACGGGGCTCGCCCTGCCCGCGGCGGGCCTGGTGCTCGGCACGGCGCTCCTCGCCGCGGCCCATGACCGTCGCGGCGTCGAGGCCGAGGCCGCGCTCGCGGCCGCCCGACGGGCGCTGGCGCGGGCCGAGGAGCGGATGGAAACGCGCGCCGTCGCCCGCGCCAAGACCGAGTTCCTGGCCAATGTGAGCCATGAGCTGCGCACGCCGCTCAACGCCATCATCGGCTTCGCGGAGGTGATCCGCGACCGCCACTTCGGTCCCGACGCCGTGGAGCGCTATGCCGAGTGCGCGCGCGACATCCACACCAGCGGCACGCACCTGCTGGCGGTCCTCGACGACGTGCTGGAGATGTCGCGCCTGGAGGGCGGCCATTACCGCCTGAGGCGGGAGGTGGTCCTGATCGGGGAGATTGCGGAGACCTGCCGGCGAATCGTCGCCGGCCGCGCCGCCGAGCGGGGGCTCTATATCGAGCTCGAAATCGATCCGGCAACGCCGCCGGTCCTGGCCGACCGGCGGGCCTGCAAGCAGATCCTGATCAACCTGCTGTCCAACGCGATCAAGTTCACGCCGACCGGCGGCCGCGTGGTCGTCTTCGCCCGTTCGGCGCCGGACGCGGCGCCCGCTGCCGTCGGCCCCGCGAGCCGACCATCGGGCGGCATCGTCTTCGGCGTAAGCGATACGGGCGTCGGCATACCCGCCGACGAACTCGCCCTCGTGCGTGAGCCGTTCCGCCAGGGCGCCATCGATCCGGACCGGTCGGGCTCGGAAGGCACGGGCCTGGGTCTGGCGATCGTCGACCGTCTGGTCAGCCTGCTGGAGGCGGGCCTCACTATCGACAGCACGCCTGGCGTGGGGACGACCGTCACGGTGCGGCTGGCCGCCGACACGAGCGCCAGGGCCGACCCGGCGCTGCCCGCCGAGGAGCCCGCGGAGGCGCCGGATCGGGACGCATGCCGGGACGTGGAGGCCGCGACGGCCTGAGCGGACCGCCAAAGCCGGCCGCCGCGAGACCGGACCGCCGCTCCAGCCCCGGTCTTGCCGCCTCAGTCGTCGGCGCCCCAGTCGTCGGCGCCCGCGTTCAGGCGGTCTGCTTCTCGCTTTCGGACTTCTTGGAGCTCGGCGCCTGATAGGCGACGGTCGCGTGATCCTGGCAATAGGGCAGGCCCGCGATCGCCGACCGGCCGCAGAAGCGGAACCCCGGCTTCTTCGGGTCGCCGATCGGCCAGCGGCACATGCGCTCGGTCAGGTTCAGGATGGTGGCACCGTCATCGCCGGGGCCGGCGTCCCGGTCGGCGACGACGGTCGGCTTTGCCGGCGCCGCGGGCTTCGCCGGCGGGGTGGTGGGTGCCGGAGCCGCGGCAGCGACCCGGGACGTCGGCGTCGGCGCGCCGTCCTCGCGCTTGCGGATCGGCGAGGGCCGGCCCGACAGCCCCAGGCGATGGGCCTTGCCGATCACGGCGTTGCGGGAAACGCCCCCCAGCAGGTCGGCGATCTCGCTCGCCGACTTGCCGTTGCCCCAGAGCTCGCGCAGCTTATCGACCCGCTCGTCGGTCCAACTCATCCCGTCGACTCCCCTCGAACGCCTGATGGCAGCCGCCACGGCCGACATCTGGTATTGGGATGCCGAGGACCATACTACATAGGCGGTTCGCGCAACAGGGATTCCGCCGCCTGCCGCGAGAAACCGGGGTATTTCCTGTGGATAGACCGCGCCGGGAGGGCCGGGCGGCGGTGCCCGCGCCGGCCCGCTCCGCCGCGACTCGGGACAAGCACCCCCGAGGCCGCCCGGACGGACGCGCCGGTCAGGCCGCCGCGACGGTTCCGAGTGCCGATTCGACCGCCGTGATCGCCGCGTCGCCCTTGCCGCCGTCCGGCCCGCCGGCCTGGGCCATATCGGGCCGGCCGCCGCCACCCTTGCCGCCGAGCGCTTCCGCGCCCGCGCGCACCAGAGCCACGGCGTCGAAGCGGTCGGTCAGGTCGGCGGTGACGCCGACGACGATCGACGCCTTGCCCTCGTTGACCGCCACCAGGGCGACCACGCCGCTGCCGAGCTGCTTCTTGAGCTCGTCGGCCATGGGCTTGAGCTCCTTGGCCGGCAGGTCCTCGACGACCCGGCCGGCGAACTTCACGCCGCCGACATCCTTGACCTGCGGGCCCGCGCCGGCCGCCGCGCCGCCACCGCCGCCCGCACCGGCGGCGAGCTTGCGCTTGAGCTCGGCGACCTCGCGTTCCAGTCGGCGCCGCTCCTCGACAAGCTGGCCGAGACGGTCGGGAAGCTGGTCCGGCGTGACGCGCAGCACGCCGGCCGCCGCGTCGAGCAGGTCTCCCTGGCGTTCGTCGTATTCGATCGCACGGCCACCGGTAAACGCCTCGATGCGTCGGATGCCCGCGGCGACGGCCGCTTGGCCGACCAGCCGGAAGGTGCCGATATCGCCGGTCCGCCGGACATGGGTGCCGCCGCAGAGTTCGAGCGAATAGGTCCGGTTGCCGTCCCGGCCCATGCCGACCACGCGCACCGTCTCCCCGTACTTCTCGCCGAACAGCGCCATGGCGCCCTGCTCGATCGCCTCGTCGGGGGACATCAGTCGGGTCTCGACCTCGGCGTTCTCGCGGATGCGGGCGTTGACCTCCTCCTCGACCGCGTGCAGGTCCTCGACCGTAAGCGGCGTCGGCTGGCTGATGTCGAAGCGCAGCCGATCCGGCGCGACGAGCGAGCCCTTCTGGGTGACATGCTCGCCAAGCCGGCGGCGCAAGGCCTCGTGCAGCAGATGCGTCGCGGAATGATTCGCCCGGATCGCCGACCGACGGGTGCCGTCGACGCGCATCTCCACCGTGTCACCGACCGACAGCCGGCCGCGCGCCACGGTCGCGGTGTGGACCCAAAGGTCGCCCGCCTTCTTCTGCGTGTCGGTGACCGTGACCTCGGTCCCGCCGGCGGTGAACATGGCGCCGGTATCACCGACCTGGCCGCCCGACTCCCCGTAGAACGGCGTCTGGTTGACGACGATGCCGACGGTGGCGCCGGCCTCCGCCGTCTCCACCCGGGCGCCGTCGACCACCAGGGCGGTGACCACCGCCTCGGCCTCCTCGGTCTCGTAACCGAGGAACTCCGTCGCGCCGACCGTGTCGCGCAGCTCGAACCACAGGGCCCCGGTCGCGACCTCGCCGGAGCCCGACCAGCTCCGCCGTGCCTCTTCGCGCTGGCGCTCCATCGCCGCGTCGAAGGCGTCGGTGTCGACCGCCATGCCGCGGCCGCGCAGCACGTCCTGGGTCAGGTCGAGGGGGAAGCCGTAGGTGTCGTAGAGCTTGAACGCGACCTCGCCGGGCAGGCGTCCGCCCTCGGGCAGGCGCGCCGTCTCCTCGTCGAGCAGTTTGAGCCCGCGGTCCAGGGTCTGCTTGAAGCGTGTCTCCTCGAGCTTGAGCGTCTCCGTCACCAGGGCCTCGGCCCGGCGCAGCTCGGGAAAATGCTCGCCCATCAGGCGGACCAGCGTCGGCACCAGGCGGTGCATCACCGGGTCGCGCGCGCCCAGCATGTGGGCGTGGCGCATGGCCCGGCGCATGATCCGGCGCAGGACGTAGCCGCGCCCCTCGTTGGACGGCATGACACCGTCGGCCATCAGGAAGGAGACCGCACGCAGATGGTCGGCGATCACCCGGTGGGAGACCGCCTGCGGGCCGTCCGCATGGGTCGCCGTCGCCTCGGCCGAGGCCTCGATCAACGTCCGCAGCAGGTCGACGTCGTAGTTGTCGTGCTTGCCCTGGAGCACCGCGGCGATGCGCTCCAGCCCCATGCCCGTGTCGATCGAGGGCCGCGGCAGGTCGCGGCGGTCGTCCGCCGCCACCTGCTCGTACTGCATGAAGACCAGGTTCCAGATCTCGACGAACCGGTCGCCGTCCTCGTCCGGGCTGCCCGGCGGCCCGCCGGGAATGTGGTCGCCGTGATCGTAGAAGATCTCGGAGCATGGGCCGCAGGGGCCGGTATCGCCCATGGCCCAGAAATTGTCGGAGGTCGGGATGCGGATGATCCGGCTCTCCGGCAGGCCGGCGATCTTCTTCCAATGGCCGAACGCCTCCTCGTCCTCGGCGTAGACCGTGACCAGCAGGCGCTCGGCCGGCAGCCCGAACTCCCGCGTCACGAGGTTCCAGGCCAGCTCGATCGCCCGGTCCTTGAAGTAGTCGCCGAACGAGAAGTTGCCCAACATCTCGAAGAAGGTGTGATGCCGGGAGGTGTAGCCGACATTGTCGAGATCGTTGTGCTTGCCGCCGGCGCGCACGACCTTCTGCGCGGTGGTCGCGCGCTGGTAGGGCCGGGTCTCGGCGCCGGTGAAGACGTTCTTGAACTGCACCATCCCGGCATTGGTGAACATCAATGTCGGGTCGTTGTGCGGCACGAGCGGACCCGAGGCGACGATCTCGTGATCGTTGCGCGCGAAGTAGTCGAGGAAGGTCCGGCGGATCTCGTTGGCGGTGATCATCGGGTCAGCATCATCGAACGGCGGTCGGGCGGCGGTCGGGAAACGGCGGCCGAGCGGATTGCAGGAACCCGCGGCGCCCGCTTGTACCGCCAAGCCGCGCCGCGAGTCCAGCCGACCGCGCGGGCCACCCTCTCCGCCGCGACATGGGAGCGGACCGGCACCGCCGCCAGCCCCCGATTCGCCTGTCATCGGACCGACGACCCGTCATCGCAAAGACAACCCGTCATCGCAAAGACGAGGAGTACGCCGCACGGGCCACCCGCCCGACGCGTCCGGAGCGCCCGGGAACCGGAGAGCCGGGGCCGGATGAAGCCGGAGCCCGTCAGTCGTCCCCGGCCGCCGCCGCGCCACCCGAGTCGTCGTCGTCGTCGCCGTCGCCATCCTCGCCCTGGAGCATCTTCTCCGAGACGAGCCCTGCGTTCTCGCGCACCTTGCGCTCGATCGACGCGGCCATGTCCGGGTTGCTCTTCAGGAAGCCCTTGGCGTTCTCCCGGCCCTGGCCGATGCGCTGGCCGTCGAAGGAGAACCACGCGCCCGACTTCTCCACCACGTTGGCCTGGACGCCCAGATCCAGCAATTCGCCGGTCTTGGAGATGCCCTCGCCGTACATGATGTCGAAGGTCACCTCCCGGAACGGCGGGGCCATCTTGTTCTTGACCACCTTCACCCGGGTCTGGTTGCCGGTCACCGTGTCGCGATCCTTGATCGCGCCGATGCGCCGGATGTCGAGCCGGACCGAGGAATAGAACTTCAGCGCGTTGCCGCCGGTCGTCGTCTCCGGGCTGCCGAACATCACGCCGATCTTCAACCGGATCTGGTTGATGAAGATCACCATGGTGTTGGACCGCGCGATCGAGGAGGTCAGCTTGCGCAGCGCCTGGCTCATCAGCCGGGCCTGGAGGCCGGGCTGGCTGTCGCCCATCTCCCCCTCGAGCTCGGCCCGCGGCACCAGCGCGGCGACCGAGTCGATCACCAGCACGTCGATCGCCGCCGAGCGGACCAGGGTGTCCGCGATCTCCAGCGCCTGCTCGCCCGCGTCGGGCTGGGAGATCAGGAGCTCGTCGATATCCACGCCAAGCTTGCGCGCGTAGGTCGGGTCGAGCGCGTGCTCGGCGTCGACGAAGGCGCATGTGCCGCCATGCTTCTGCGCCTCGGCCGTGACATGCAGCGCGAGCGTCGTCTTGCCCGAGCTTTCCGGGCCGTAAATCTCCACCACCCGGCCCCTGGGCAGGCCGCCGATGCCCAGCGCGATATCGAGGCCGAGCGATCCGGTCGAGACCGTGTCGGCCTCCACCGTCGGGCGGGCGCCCAGCTTCATGATCGAGCCCTTGCCGAAGGACCGCTCGATCTGACCGAGGGCGGCGTCCAGTGCCTTCTGCTTATCCATGGTGGACCTGTCGACGAGCCGGAGATGCGCTTGCGACATCGAGATGATCCTTCTTCCCATACGAGCGGTCGCCATGCAACCGAAGCTACCGTACCGGGTTTGTTCTCTTTGCGCAAGCGCCTTTAGAAAGTTGAATCGTAGGGATAAATGCGACTTTGTTCCGGAGGCGTTCGAATGGCCCGAGGCGATCGTATGCACCCCGTCTCGCCGCGGCCGGCGGTCCGGCGCGACGCCGAGCCGTCGCGGAGTCGCCCGCCGGGCCGGGGCGCACCGGGCCGGACCGGCGGTTCAGCCGCGCAGCGTCTCCTTCACCGTCGCGGCAAGCTGCTTGAGGCTGAACGGCTTGGCGAGGAAGCGGACATTCTCCTGGTCGCCCAGGCTCTGGCGGAACTTGTCCTCGGCGTAGCCGGAGATGCAGATCACCTTCATCTCCGGCAGGCGCTCGCGCACCCGGCGGATCAGCGTCGGGCCGTCCATGTTCGGCATGACCACGTCGGTGACCAGCAGGTCGACCCGGCCCTCCGCCTCGGCGAGGAGCTCCAGCGCGTGGTCGCCGCTCTTGGCCTCGAGCACCTCGTAGCCCTTGTTGCGCAGGGCCCGGGCGCTGAACACCCGCACCGGATCCTCGTCCTCGACGAGCAGGATGCAGCCCGCCCCGGTCAGGTCGCGGGGGCCCTGGTCGGCCGCCTCCGCGCTCGCCTCGCCCGTCGACTCGGGGTCGTGGCGCGGCAGGAAGATGGTGAACTTCGCCCCCTGCCCGGGTGCGGAGTCGACCGCGACATAGCCGCCCGTCTGCCGGATGATGCCGTAGACCGTCGACAGGCCGAGGCCGGTGCCCTGCCCCACCTCCTTGGTCGAGAAGAAGGGGTCGAAGATCCGGTCCATGATCTCGGTCGGGATGCCGTGGCCGCTATCCGCCACCTCGATGGCGGCATAATCGCCCGGCGGCATCTCGTCGCCCGCCGCCCGGCGCGGCCGGTCCACCGTCTCGTTGCGGGTGGTGATGGCGAGCGTGCCGGCCCCGCCCATGGCGTCGCGGGCGTTGACCGCCAGATTGATGATCACCTGCTCCAGCTGGCCCTGGTCGACCTTGACCGGGAACAGGTCCCGGCCGTGGACCATCTCGAGCGTCAGGCTCTCGCCGATCAGCCGGCGCAGGAGGTTGGAGAGCTCGGCCAGCACGTCGGTCACCGACAGGACCCGCGGCTGGAGCGTCTGCTGGCGCGAGAACGCCAGGAGCTGGCGCACCAGATTCGCCGCCCGGTTGGCGTTCTGCTTGATCTGCATGATGTCGGCGAAGGACGGGTCGCCCGGCTTGTGGCGCAGCAGCAGCAGATCGCAGAACCCGATCATCGCCGTGAGCAGGTTGTTGAAGTCGTGCGCGATGCCGCCGGCGAGCTGGCCGACCGCCTGCATCTTCTGGCTCTGGGCGAACTGGGCCTCGAGGTTGCGCCGCTCCGTCTGGTCGATGAACTGCAGGATCAGCCCCGGATCGCCGCCGCCCGCCCCCTCGAAGCGCTTGGCGAAGAGCGCGACGGAGGCGCCTGCCGGGGCGCGCAGGTGCAGCTCCAGCGGCCCCTCGATGATCTCGCCGTCGAGCACCCGGGCAACACGCTGGGCGAAGGCGTCGCGGTCCGGCTCGGCCAGCAGGTCGATCACCGGCCGGCCGCGCAGGTCGCCCGCCGGCAGGGCCAGAAGCTTCTGGAACGCCTGGTTCCACTCCCCCAGCCGGCCCTCGCGATCGGCCAGCGCCAGGCCGATCGGCGCATCGTCGAAGAACCGCTGGAATCGCGCCTCGGAGGCCTGCAGCGCCTCGCGCATGCGCCGCTCCGGCGTCAGGTCGCGCACCACCGAGCGGGTCCAGATCCGGCCCGACCCCTCGTCGGCCACGACCGTCTGGGCGACCGAGGCCTGGAAGTGCCGGCCGTCGGCCGAGACCATCGTGACCTCCACGTCGGGCAGGTCGGCGCCGTCGTCGGTCAGCGCATAGGCAGGCGCGCCCTCCGGCGGCTCGGCCAGGAAGGCGTGCAGCCGCCGGCCGCCGTCGACCAATGCGCGCGCCTCGACGCCCAGCCAGTCGGCCAGCGTGGCGTTGGCGAAGACGAAGCGGCCCTCCTCGTCGACCGAATAGAAGCCGACCGGGGCGTGGTCCATGAAGTCGACCAGCTTGCCCTGCTCCTCGCGCAGGACGGCTTCCATCTCGTGCCGGCCGGTGACGTCCTCCAGGCGCCAGTGCACCGTACCCGGCCGGCCGTCGACCGGGCGGGCCGCGACGCGCCACCATTCGGTCGGCCGGCCCTCGGGCCGGCGCGCGATCTCGATGGCGCCGCCGGCCCCGGCCACCGCCCCGTCGGCCAGGCGGGAGAGACGGGCGCTCGCGCCCGCGTCCTCGCCGGCCAGGGTCTCGAGGTCGCCGCGGGCTGCCGGCGGATGGCCGATGACCGCGGCGGCGGCGGCGTTGG
>JAVJUS010000117.1:0-19990 GCA_040220455.1 Azospirillaceae bacterium | reverse complement strand
GGGCGCGGCCCGGGGGGCGGGCGCGGCCGGCGCTTGGGCGGTGCCCGGCGCCGGCGCGCGGGCTTCGATCGGTGGGGCGGCCGGAGTCGGAGCGGGAGCCGCGGCGGGCGCGGGCGCGACCGTGCGGTCGGCGGGGGCGAGGTCGATCGCCTCGTCCACGCCGACGGCCTCGTACCAGCGCAGCAGCGCCGCCAGATCGGTCGCGTTGACACCCGTCATGGCGGGACGCTAGCACGCTTGCCGGCGGGCGACGACCGACGCCTGAGCGGCGTCGCGGCGGCCCCTCGAGGGCGCCCCGCGGCGGCGCGTCGAAACCGCGACTTGGCGCGCGCCGCGTGAGCGGGCATGGTCGGGCGACGACACCCTTGGAGCGAAACGGGGCGGGCATGGAACGCGAGTCGATGGAATACGATGTCGTGATCGTCGGCGGCGGCCCGGCCGGGCTGAGCGCGGCGATCCGGCTGATGCAACTGGCCGGCGAGGCCGAGCGCGAGATCAGCGTCTGCGTCCTGGAGAAGGGCTCGGAGATCGGCGCCCACATCCTGTCCGGCGCCGTGCTGGAGCCGCGCGCGCTCAAGGAGCTCTTCCCCGACTGGCGCGCCCAGGGCGCCCCGCTGGAGACGCCGGTCGAGGCGGACGAGTTCCACTTCTTCACCGAGACCGGCTCCCGCCGCATCCCCAACGCGCTGCTGCCCAAGGAGCTGCACAACGACGGCAACTACATCATCAGCCTGGGCACGCTGTGCCGCTGGCTGGCCGAGCAGGCCGAGGGCCTGGGCGTGGAGATCTATCCCGGCTTCGCCGCGGCGGAGATCCTCTACGACGAGGACGGCGCGGTGCGCGGCGTCGCCACGGGCGACATGGGCATCGGCAAGGACGGCGAGCCGACGGCCAACCACACCCCCGGAGTCGAGCTGCACGCCCGCTACACCCTCGTCGCCGAGGGCGTGCGCGGCTCGCTGGCCCAGCAGCTCATGGCGCAGTTCGACCTGCGCCGGAACGCCGATCCCCAGACCTACGGCCTGGGCATCAAGGAGCTGTGGGAGATCCCCGCCGAGCGCCACCAGCGCGGCCGGGTCGTCCACGGCTTCGGCTGGCCGCTCGACGCGAAGACCTATGGCGGCGGATGGATGTACCATTTCGACGACCGGCTGGTGTCGGTCGGCTTCGTCGTCGGGCTCGACTACGAGAACCCGTACCTCTCGCCCTTCGACGAGTTCCAGCGCTACAAGACGCACCCGGTGATCCGGCAGAGCCTGGAGGGCGGCCGGCGCGTCGCCTATGGCGCGCGGGCGATCAACGAGGGCGGCTGGCAGTCGATCCCGAAACTGACCTTCCCGGGCGGCTGCCTGATCGGCTGCTCGGCCGGCTTCGTCAACGTGCCCAAGATCAAGGGCAACCACACGGCCATGAAGTCGGGCATGGTCTGCGCCGAGGCGGTGTTCGAGGCGCTGGCCGCCGACCGGTCGCACGACGAGGTCACGGCCTATGCCGACAAGCTGCGGCGGAGCTGGGTGTTCGACGAGCTCCAGGCCGTGCGCAACTGCCGGCCCGCCTATCGCTGGGGCGTGACGATGGGCACGCTGATCAGCGGGGCGGAGCTCTGGCTGCGCGGCAAGACGCCCTGGACCCTGCACCACAGGCACGAGGACAGCGACACGCTGGTCAAGGCGTCGAAGGCGAGGAAGATCGACTACCCGAGGCCCGACGGGGTGCTGACCTTCGACAAGCTCTCCTCGGTGTTCCTGTCGAACACCAATCACGAGGAGAACCAGCCCGCGCATCTGAAGCTGAAGGACCCGTCGGTCCCGATCGCGGTCAACCTGCCGGACTATGACGAGCCGGCCCAGCGCTACTGCCCGGCCGCGGTCTACGAGGTGGTCAAGGACGAGACCACCGGCGAGGCGCGTTTCGTGATCAACGCGCAGAACTGCGTCCACTGCAAGACCTGCGACATCAAGGACCCCTCGCGCAACATCGTCTGGACCGTGCCCGAAGGCGGCGGCGGCCCGAACTACCCGAACATGTGAGATTCGGCAGCATCGTGGGTCGTAAGACCTTCCTCGACTCGAAATACGATTTTCAGGCGTATTTCGTCTGATTCGAGATCCTTTCAAGTATCCGGACGGCCGTCGCCATGACACAGCGGCACGGGACTCCAGGCCTCGAGCTCGGCCGGCTGTACGGGGCCGTGTTCTTGCTCGGCGGTGCGCCGCTCTTCGCGCGCGTCGTCGATCTGCCCGCGCTCGACATCACGGCTCTGCGCGCCGCTTTCGGCGCCCTCGCCCTGGCCGGGCTGCTCGTGGCGATGCGGGAGACCGTGCGGATCGGCTCGCGCCGCGACATTGTCGCGATGTCTCTCGTCGGTCTCCTCATGACAGCGCACTGGGTGGCGTATTTCCATGCCATCCAGGTCGCGACGGTCGCCGTGGCGCTGATCGGCTTCTTCACCTTCCCGGTCTTCACCGTGTTGCTCGAACCCTTGTTCTTCAGAGGCGCCCGGATCACGCCGGGCAATCTGGCTTCGGCCGGAGTGACGATCACCGGCGCGGTGATCCTCGTCGGCGGTCCCGCCGCCGGCCCGACTCAATGGGCCGGCCTCGGCTGGGGTGTCGTCTCGGCGGTCCTCCTGGCGGTCCGCAATCTCGCGGTAAAGCGCCATCTCGGTGCCTACGGCGGAACGGCTGTCATGTTCTGGCAGCTGATCATCGTGGCGATCGTCCTTCTGCCGACTCTCGACTGGTCCGTCGGTCCGCTCGCCGTGCTCGGCGGGCCGCGTGACGGGGCGGCGCTCGTTCTGCTCGGCGTCGTCTTCACGGCGGGCGCTCATACGCTCTTCGTACGCAGCGTGATCGCCCTCCCGCCCCGAACCGTCTCGATCGTCTTTTGCCTTCAGCCGGTGGTCGGCGTGGCCCTTGCGGCCGTCCTCCTCGGCGAGCGACCGAGCCTCGAGGCAATTGCCGGTGGGGCCTTGATCATTCTGGTCGCCGGATACGAGTCGGTTCGCGCCGCGGCGGCAATACCGAAACCTACGAAGTCTTATTAAGAGAGAAATATCGTATTAAAGCTTTTAATGGTTGTATCGCACCGCAACACGCTCATGCTGTGCCGCATCAACACTAGAGGTGAGCGATGAGCGAGAGCAGCACGGAACACGGATTCATCAATGAAGTGGCAGCGTCCGATCACGGCGGCCGCCTGACGTTCGACCTGGTCCGCCAGGCGACCGAGGACTTCACGAAGCCGGCGGTGTTCCGGGACATGGTGCCGATCGATCCGCGGCTGACGACACGTGCCTTTTACGAGGTCGATGTCGAGGATACCCTTCAGTGGCGCCGCAAGCAGGGCGAAGCGCCCGTCACGCTGCGCTCGGCGGACCGTTCGAAAGCCGATTACAACTATGTGTCCGGCCAAGTCGGCACCGGTCGCGAGTTCCTCGACGATATCTTCGAGCGGAATCTCGACGTCTACTCGCATCTCGGCACGATCTCGGCCGGCTACAAGGACCCCTATCCCTGGGGCAAGAAGGCTTTCGAGCGTGTCAAGGAGTCGATCTTCTCGACCGGCTGGTTCGCCATCGACCATTGGCAGCCGACCGGGCACATGTTCTTCGGGTACAGCAACGACGCCTTCGGCGAGCCCACGCGTGGCGCCGTCGGCAGCGACTGGCACATGTTCCCGACGCTCAACGTGTTCGTGATGATCGCCGGTCTGAAGAAGTGGATGACGCACCCGCCCTACCCGGGCGAGCAGCTCGGCGACGACTCGAACATGTTCCCGACCAGCAGCGGGCGCGAGGCGCCGGGCGGCGACTTCGAAAAGGACACGATCCATGTCGAGCCTGGCGACGTGCTCGTGAATCTGCCCTACGAGTGGCACAAGGTGCTCAATGCGCGGGGACTGAATCTCGGGGCGGCCTTCCGGATCATCGACACCGACTATGTCGGCAGGCTCGCGCAGCGGCTGTCGGTTCAGCGCAGCCTGCCGGGCGCGGAAACCCGTCTCGGGGAGGACATCGCGCATCTCCTGACCAGCCTCAGCTATGCGTCGCGGGATCCGCGGCGGGCGCAGATGCTGCTCAACGAGCTCGAATACACCTATCCGGCTCTGCAGGCGAAATGGCTGGAAAAGGCCGCGGCGAAGCCGGCGAGTGGACAGGCCGCGGAGTAGGCCACGTCGTTCAGCGAGACCAAATGAAGAAAGGGTGGCGATCTTGACGACCGACCCGGAAGCCCCTGATCTCACCGATCGCGGGCTCTACCCTCATTGGGCGCGGGACGTCCTGCGCTATGGCGACACGGATCGCCAGGGCCACGTCAACAACGCGGTCTTCGCGACGTTCCTGGAAACCGGGCGGGTCGCCTTCCTCTACGATCCTTCCGCGCCGCTGGCGCCGGAGGGGGCGTCCTTCGTCATCGCCCGGCTGGAGCTCGACTTCCGGGCGGAGCTGCACTGGCCCGGCGCGGTCGATATCGGCACGGGCGTCGTGCGCGTCGGACGAAGCTCGGTCACCCTGGTCCAGGGCGTCTTCGCGGGCGAGGCCTGCGTCGCCACCGGGCGGACCGTGATCGTCCTGACCGACGCGGCGACCGGAAAGGCGCAGCCCTTCCCCGACGCGTCCCGCGCGGCGCTCGACGCGCTGGCGCTGCCGGGGGTCGCCGGCTGAGGCTGCCCCGCGTCCGCCCGCGTCCTCCGCCGCTCGCCATCGGTCGGGCTCGCGTCGCCGCCACCCTCCGCCCCCGCGTCCCCCCGTCGCTTGCCGGGGGCGGCCGGGGCTCTTAGGTTGGCGGTAACGGCGTGTGCGGTAGGGTCGCGCGTTTCCGGCGGCGATACCCGCCACCGGCGGAGCGCGAGACGGCGAGGACGGACAGCGTGATGAGCAATTCCGGCCGATTCCTCGGGGTGGCACCCCCGATCCTCGCGGTCGCGATCCTGGTGCCCGCGATCCTGACGATGACCGCGGCCCTCTCGGCGGCCCCGGCCCGCGCGGCGGAGCGACCGCCGATCACGGTCGACTCGGTGGCGGGCGCCTATCTGGCCGGCGGCCACGCGGCGGCGACCGGCGATCCGGAGGCGGCGGCGTCCTTCTACGCCCACGCGCTGGAGGCCGATCCGGCCAATACCACCCTGGTGCGCGAGGTCTTTCGGGCGCGGATGCGCGCCGGCGCGCTCGACGAGGCGCTGGCCCAGGCGCGCCGCCTCGCCGAGGCGAGCCCGCGCGAGCCCGCCGCCCAGGCCCTGCTCGTCGTCGAGGCGGTGCGGACGGGCGACTTCGCCGACGCGCTCGATCGGCTCGCCGGCGTGGAGCGCACCGGCGTCGCCGCGTTGACGGCGCCGCTGCTGGAAGCCTGGCTGCGGCTCGGCGCCGGGGAGGGGGAGGCGGCGACGGCCGCGCTCGATCCGTTGCGGGAGCGCACGGGCCTCGCGGCCATCACCGGCTTTCACGAAGGGCTCATGCTCGAATGGGTGGGTCAACCGGACGCCGCCCGCGCGGCCTTCGAGGCCGCCCTGTCGGAGGGCCGCGCCACCCGGCTGGTCAAGGCGCTGGTCCGCCTCAACCTGCGCCAGGGCGATGTCGACGCCGCGCGCGCCCTGCTCTCGGACGGGGCCGGCGGGGAGGCGGGGCCCGACCCCCTGCTCGCGCCCGAGCGTGCGGCGGCTGAGGCGGGGGAAACGCTGCCGCCGCTGATCGACGCGCCGGCCGACGGCGTGGCCGAGGCGCTCTACCAGATCGGCGACATCCTGAGCCGGGAGGGCGCGACCGACCTCGGCCTGCTCTACGCCCATTACGCCCTTCATCTGCGCCCGGACCTGGCGCCGGCGCGGGCCTCGCTGGGCGACATCCTGCTCGCCTCCAACCGGCCGGCGGCGGCGCTCGAGGCCTATCGCGCCGTGGACGCGGGCTCCGCCGTGGGCTGGGCGGCGCGGCTGCGCGAGACCGAGGCGTTGCGCTCGCTCGGGCGCACCGCTGACGCGGAGGCGACGCTCCAGGACCTGGCCGAGACCCGGCCGGAGAGTACCGAGCCGCTGGTCGCCCTGGGCGACCTGCGCCGGTCGGACTCCCGATTCGAGGCGGCGGTCGGGGCCTATGACGCGGCCTACGAGCGCGCGCCGGACCGCCTGTCGGCGGACTGGCGCTTCCTCTACCGGCGCGGCATCGCGCTGGAGCGCGCCGGCGATTGGGACCGGGCGGAGGCGGACCTGACCCGCGCCATCTCGATCCAGCCGGACGAGCCGCATCTGCTCAACTATCTGGGCTATTCCTGGATCGACCGGGGCAAGAACCTGGCCGAGGGCGAGGAGCTGATCCGCCGCGCGGTCGAGCAGATGCCCGACGACGGCTACATCGTCGACAGCCTGGGCTGGGCCTACTACCGCACCGGCCGGATCTCGCGCGCCGTCGAGACGCTGGAGCGCGCAGTCGAGCTGCGCCCCGCCGACGCGGTAATCAACGACCACCTGGGCGATGCCTACTGGATGGTCGGGCGCGAGCGCGAGGCGCGCTTCCAGTGGCGCCGGGCCCTGGGCCTCGCCGGCGAGGACGAGGCCGACCTGGTGCTGGAGCTCGAGAAGAAGCTGGCCGACGGGCTGACCGACCCGGGGATCCTGGAGGACTCGGTCAGCCGCAACGCCGCCGACGACTAGGCCCGCCGTGGCGTCCTCGAAGCCGTCGGCCGGTCCCATCACCGAGCCCGCGCCGGCCAAGGTCAATCTCTACCTCCACGTCACCGGTCGCCGGGACGACGGCTATCACCTGCTCGACAGCCTGATCGCCTTCGCCGAGGCGGGCGACGTCGTGACCGTGACGCCGACCCCCGGCACGGCGCCGTCGCTGACCCGCACCGGTCCCTTCGCCGGCGACCTGCCGGCGGCGGGTGCCGAGGATCTGTGCCTGCGCGCCGTGGCAGCGGCCGAGCGCGCGACCGGCCGGCGGGCCGAGGTCGCCGTGCATCTGGACAAGCGCCTGCCGGTGGCGGCCGGCATCGGCGGCGGCTCGGCCGACGCGGCGGCGGTGATCCGCGCGCTCGCCCGGCTGTGGGGTCTCGCCCCCGACGACCCGGCGCTGGTCGACGCGGCGGCCGGGCTGGGCGCCGACGTGCCGGTCTGCCTCGCCCGGCGGACCGCCTTCGTCGGCGGCATCGGGGAAGCGATCGATCCCGGCCCCGAGCTGACGGGCACGCCGCTGGTGCTGGTCAATCCGCGCCGCCCGGTGCCGACGCCCGCGGTCTTCAAGGCGCGGACCGGTCCGTTCCGCCCCGCCGCCCGGTTCGCCGGCACGCCGGACGGCCCGGGCGCGCTCGCCGCCCTGCTGGCCGAGCGGGAGAACGGGCTGGCCGCGCCCGCCCGGGGCGTCGAGCCGGCGATCGACACCGTGCTCGCCGCCCTGGCGGGGATCGATGGCTGCCTGCTCGCCCGGCTGTCAGGCAGCGGGGCGACCTGCTTCGGGCTCTTCGCCACGCCCGGGGAGGCCGAGGCGGCGGCCGCGTCCCTCGTCGCGGTCCATCCCGACTGGTGGGTGGCGCCCGCGCGGCTGCTCTGAAACCGTCTCTCGGCGCGAGAATCGGCGCGCGCCGCTTGCCCACGCCCGCCCGACGCCGCGACAATGCGCGCTTGAACGAGACGCCGGAGCGGTTCATGGCGATCATCACCTACCTCACCCGCATCGTGTTCGACGACGGCGCGCTGGGCGGCATCGGGGCGGAGATGGCCGGCGCCGGAATCGCCCGGCCGCTGGTCGTCACCGATCCGGGCGTGGTCGCCGCCGGCCTGCTGGACCGGCTGGTCGACCGGCTGCCGGATCCCTCGCTCGCCCGGGTCTTCGCCGAGACGCCCGCCAACCCCACCGAGGCCTCGGCCCGCGCGGCGCTCGTGGCCTGGCGGGAGGGGGCGTGCGACGGCGTGATCGCGCTGGGCGGCGGCTCGGCGATCGACCTGGGCAAGGCGGTCCGGCTGATGGCGACCCATGACGGTCCGCTCGCCGACTACGTCGTGACGGCCGGCGGCGCGGCGCGCATCCGGGCCGACCTGCCGGGCATGATCGCCGTGCCGACGACCGCGGGCACGGGGGCGGAGGTCGGCCGCGCCGCGCTGATCGTCCTCGACGACGGGGCCAAGCGCGCGCTGATCAGCCAGCATCTGATCCCGACCTGCGCCCTGTGCGATCCGGAGCTGACCCACGGCCTGCCGCCGGGCGTGACGGCGGGCACGGGCATGGACGCCATCGCCCACGGCATCGAGACCTTCCTGTCGCCCACGGTCAATCCGCCGGCCGAGGCGATCGCGCTCGACGCCGTGGCGCGGGGCTGGGCCCATGTCGGCCGCGCCGTGGCCGACGGCGGCGACCGGGAGGCGCGCTGGCAGATGATGATGGCCGCGCTTGAGGGCGCGATGGCCTTTCAAAAGGGGCTTGGCGCGGTCCACGCGCTGAGCCATCCGCTGGGGGCGCTCGCCGAGCCGGTGCTCCATCACGGCACGCTCAACGCCGTCCTGCTGCCCGCGGTGCTGCGCTACAACGCCCCGGCCGTCGGCGACAAGACCGCCCGGCTCGCCGCCGCCATGGGCCTGCCGTCCGGCGGCGACCCGGCCGAGGCCGTGGAGTCGATGACCGCGCGGCTCGGCCTGCCGACCACGCTGTCGGCGATGGGCGTGCCGGCGCCCTGCCTCGACGCCGTCGCGGAGGCGGCGATGACGGACCACTGCACGGCTACCAACCCCCGGCCGGTCGACGCCGCCGCCTACCGCGCGATGCTGGCCGAGGCGTACGGGTAGAGCATCCTGCACCCGGAGGGGCGCAGATAGGATGCTCTAGGTTGTTGAAGATAGGGCAATTCCCGAACTGATGATTCAATCAGTTCGGGAATTGCCCTAGAGCATCCTGCGCCCGGAGGGGCGCAGATAAGATGCTCTAGGTTGTTGAAGATTGGGCAATTCCCGAACTGATGATTCAATCAGTTCGGGAATTGCCCTAGGCCGGCAGGCTCACCGGGCTTCGCCGTCGGCGGCGGCGGCCTCCCTCGGGGCGCGAGCGCGGTCGGGCAGGGATGCCAGCAGGCCCTCGGCGACCCGCTTGGCGTCGCCGGCGGGATCGGCCTCGTGGCCCAGATGCGCGGTGACGATGGCGCCTTCCTTGAGCAGGAGGAGCGCCCGTGCCAGGCCGGCCGGATCCGGCGCCCCGGCCTCGGCCGCGAGATCCCGCACGCCCAGGAACAACAGGCGCTTGTGCTCGGCCGACTGGGCGTGAATCGGGTGGCCGGGATCGGGGTATTCCGAGGCCGCCTTGATGAACATGCACGACCGGAAGGTCGGTGAGTCGAACCACTCGGCGAGCGCGTCGAACATCGCCGCGAGCTGGTCGCGCGGCGCGCCCGCCTTGGCCATCCGCCGGAACAGCCAGTTGCGGAAGTCGTCGTCGCGCAGCCTCAGCACCGCGAGGATCAGATCCTCCTTGGTGCGGAAGTGCTTGAACATCGTGGTCTTCGAGATCCCGGACTCGGCGGACAACTGGTCCATGCCCGTGGCGTGGAAGCCGTCGCGGTAGAAGACCGTCAACGCCTTCCGGACCACCTCGTCCCGCTTGCTGGCACGCATGCTCGCTCCATGACCGGTTCGTCCTGAACTGGACTGATCGGTATATGAATGCGGGCTTGAACTCCGGCAAGGGCAAATTTTTTCTTTATAAAAATCATAGAGTTGACTGAGACCGTAGCGGTTAGAGAAGTGGCCTCGCGAAAAATCCGCTTGCCAATATGAACTGATCGGTCCACTCATAGGGTCACAAGGTGAACAGATCAGTACAGATTGGAGCGCCCGATGTCCCGCCCCCCGCTGCCTCCCTTCGACGCGACGGCCGCCGTCCAGAAAGTCCGCGCCGCCGAGGATGCCTGGAACAGCCGGGATCCGGCCAAGGTCGCCGCCGCCTACACGCCCGATACCGACTGGCGGAACCGGGTCGCGTTCCTCCACGGCCGCGCCGAGGTCGAGGCCTTCCTGACCCGCAAGTGGCAGGCCGAACGCGACTACCGCCTGATCAAGGAGCTCTGGAGCTTCGACGGCGCGCGCATCGCGGTGCGCTTCGCCTACGAGGCGCGGCGTCCCGACGGAACCTGGTTCCGCGCCTACGGCAACGAGAACTGGGAATTCGCGCCGGACGGGCTGATGGCGGTGCGCCGCGCCTCGATCAACGACCTGCCCATCACCGAGGCCGAGCGGCTCTTCCACTGGCCGCTCGGGCCCCGGCCGGACGGCCATCCGGGCCTCTCCGAGCTCGGGCTCTGAGCCGGCGGTCGCCGGCGACCGGCCCTCGATCCACCCCCGACCCACACCCACGGCCGCGTGCCCAACACACCCGAAGGAGACACGAGATGTCCGACTGCAAGCACCATGACCATGACCACGGCCACGACCACGGCAAGAGGCTCGACCGCCGGGACTTCCGGACCATCGGCGCGGCGAGCGCCGCCGCCGCGGCGGCCGTCGCCGGCGCCGCGACGATGGCCATGCCGGCCGCGCCCGCCGAGGCGTCCGGCCTCGCCGCCTACGCCGACCCGGCGGAGCCCGCGCTGCCGCCCTCGACCATGGCGCTGGAGCGCGGCCGGTCGGCGCTCCTGGTCGTCGACCCGCAGATCGACTTCCTCGCCCCCGAAGGCGTGGCCTGGGGCGTGGTCGGCGAGAGCGTTTCCGAGCACGGCGTCGTCGACAACCTGACCCGCCTGTTCCGGGCCGCGAAGGCGGCCGACATGCCGGTGGTGATCTCGCCGCACTACTACTACCCCCACGACCACGACTGGGCCTTCGAGGGCGCGCTGGAGAAGGTGATGCACTCGATCGGCATGTTCGACCGGCCGGGGCCGCTCGACGTCGCCGGGCTGGACGGCTCGGGCGCCGACTTCATGGCCGAGTACAAGGACTACATCTTCGACGGCCGCACGATCATCGCCTCGCCGCACAAGGTCTACGGCCCCGAGCAGAACGACGCGGGGCTGCAGCTGCGCAAGCTGCGGGTCGACCAGGTCGTGCTCGCCGGCATGTCGGCCAATCTCTGCGTCGAAAGCCACATGCGCGAGTTCCTGGAGCAGGGCTTCGAGGTCGCGGTGGTCCGCGACGCCACGGCGGGCGCCAAGCTGCCCGAGGGCGACGGCTACCTGGCCGCGCTGATCAACTTCCGGATGATGGCCAACGCCGTATGGTCGACCGACGAGGCGGTCGAGCGGTTCGCCGCCTTGGCGAGCTGATCGGCCTCGGCCTCTCGACGTTTCCCGCTCCCCTTCTCAGCGCCTTCTACCCCGCCGCCGTTCCGGGCGGCACCCACCGCCGTCCCGATCGGACCGGCACCCCACGTGAAAGGACCGAGACCATGAAGACCGTCAATTCCCTCATCGCCGCTGCCACCGTCGCCGGCGTCCTGTTCATCGCGCCGGCCGCCTTCGCCGTCGACGAATACAACGTGTCGACCGGCACCACCGTCGACGGGGCCCCGGTCGGGCTGCGTGGCGACGACGTGGTGGCGCTCGCGACCGGGTTGGCGGTGACGCCCGGGCTCGCGGCGTACACGGCCGTCCATGACGGCGTGGCCTACTACTTCGCGTCGGAGGAGACGATGGCGCGCTTCGTCGCCGATCCCGATCGCTACCTGCCGCAATATGGCGGCTTCTGCGCCTTCGGCGTCGCCATCGGCATGAAGCTCGACGCCAGCGGGCGCTACGCCGACATCGTCGACGGCAAGCTCTACGTCTTCCTCAACGCCGCGGCCTTCGCCAAGTACCAGGAAGACAAGGAGGGCACGCTCGCCCAGGCCGAGGCGAAGTGGCCGGCGATGCACCACGTCGCGGTGTCGGAGGTCAACGGCCTCTGACGGTCGTCGCGAACGGTACCCCGCCGGACACGTCCTCCTCCCCGCGCGCCGGCGGAGCGGGCCGGGCCGACCCGAAGACGGTCGGCCCGGCCTCGCCGCGTCCGCCTTCCGGCGCCGTCGCGCACGGCCTCTCGGCCGTGGGCGACCTACGAAGGCCGATCTTCCCGCCCCCGTAGGTCGTGTGAGCGAAGCGAACCGGACACCGGGCGCGCCGTCGTCAATGGATTGGGTTGCCCACTGCGCAGCCGTGCGCAACGGCCCGGGCGCCGCCGCCGTCCGCGCGGCCAGGTCCTGTCCCGCCGTCACGTCCCGATCGAGGCCAGGCGGGCGCAGTGGCGGCGGGTGGATTCGTGGATCTCGTCGAAGAGCTGGGCGAGCTCGGCGTAGAAGCGGGCGCGGGCCGGGTCGGGCTCGACCGTGCGGTCGAGGCGGACCAGCCGGGCGACCGCTTCCGCGGAGTCGGCGTAGGCCCCGACGCCCAGCCCGGCCAGCGCCGTGCAGCCGATCAGCCCGCCCTCCGCGGCTTCCGGCACGACCAGCGGCAGGCCGTAGACATCCGCCTTGATCCGGGGCCAGAGCGCGCCCTTGGCGCCGCCGCCGATGGCCGTCAGGCGATCGACCCGTGTGCCGCGCCGGCGCATCGCCGCCAGGTCGCCCCGCGACGCCAGCGCGACCCCCTCCATCACGGCTCGGTAGAAATGGGCCTTGCCGTGGCGGGTCGCCGCGCCGAAGAACTGCCCGCGCATGGCCGCGCCGCCGGCGCCGCGCTCCCCGGTCAGCCAGGGCAGGAAGACCAGCCCCTCCGCGCCCGGTGGAATCCCGGCCGCGGCCTCTTCGATCGCCGCCCAGTCGGCCTCGGGCGTGTCGAGGATCCGGCGGGCCCAGCGCATGGCGTCGCCGCCCGAATCGAGGATGCCGAAGGTGATCCAGCCGGGCCCGGCGGCGCGCAGGTTGGCGAGGCCGGCGCCCGTTACCGGCGCGTCGGCGAGAGCGCCGACGATGTTGGAGGTGCCGCCGACGTCGAACCCTTCGCCCGTCGCCGAGACGCCCGTGCCGAGCACGGCGGCGGGGAAGTCGCCGGCGCCCGCGACCACGGGCAGGCCGGCCGGCAGGCCCGTGGCCTCGGCCGCTTCGGCGGTCACGGCGCCGATCGGCCCGGCGGAGTCGTGGATCGGCGCCAGGACCGAGGCGTCGATCCCGAGCGCCGCGATCAGGTCGTCGTCCCACCCGCCGCCCGCCGCCGCCATGGCCCAGGAGCCGGAGGCCTCCGACACGTCGGTGGCCGCGACGCCGGTCAGGCGGCGATTGAGGAAGTCCTTCGGAGTCAGGAAGACCCGCGCGGCGGCGTGGCGCTCGGGCTCGTTGTCGCGCAGCCAGGCGATCTTCACGCCCATCCAGGCCGGGCTCGCCGGGTTGCCCGCCCGCGCGGCGAGCTCGGCCGCGTCGCCGCGGGCGTTGATCGTCTCGGCGATCGCGGCGCCGCGCTTGTCGTTCCAGAGCTGGACCCGCGGCGTGACGACGGCGCCGTCGGCGTCCAGGCCCACCGGCCCGTGCATCTGGCCGCAGACCGCCGCGCCGGCCAGGCGGCGTGCGGCGTCCGGGGCCTGTTCGATCACCGCGCGGACGGTCCGGCGCGCGCCCGCCCACCAGGTCTCCGGATCCTGCTCGGACCGGCCGGGGGCCGGCACGTCGGGCTCGTGCTCGGCGGCGGCGATCGCGGCGATGGTGCCGTCGGCCTCGACCAGCCCGGCGCGCACGCTGCCCGTTCCCACATCGATCGCCAGGAAGACGGGGCGGCTGTCGGTCATGCGGCCCTCACGGTCGGGGCGAGGCAGGGCGGGACGCCGGCCGCCGGATCAGGGCGTCGCGGCCGGGCGCAGGGGCTCGGCGGCGGCTTCCAGGCGGGCGACGGTGGCCGGGTCGAGCGTCAGGCCGAAGACGGCGGCGATCACCGTGGACCACCCGTAGAGGAAATAGCGCCAGCCATCGGCGACGATCAGGTTGCTCGACGCCGCCTTGCCGCGCGCCTGCTCCAGGAAGGTCAGCGCGCCGCGATAGTTGAACTCCCACGCGATGCCGCGCGAGGGAAAGCGCGCCGCCGCCGTCACCGGGGAGCCGGGGCGGTCCTTGCCCAGCCCCGTGGCGTTGGCGACGAGGCTGCCGCGCGGCAGCTCCTGCATCAGGGCGTCGTGGTCGCCGGCGCCGGAGACCGGGCGGTAAACCATCAGGCGGTCGGTATCCAGCGGCTCCAGATGCTCGAGCGCGGACGAGAGCCGGCCGACATCGACATCGGTGATCGCGATCTTCGCCGGCCGCTCGCCCGGCGGGCGCTCCAGCAGATGGGCGGCGAGCCCGACACCCGCGCCGCCGGCACCCATGATCAGCGCCTCGGCCCGGTCGTGGCGGGTCCAGTGCGCGCGTTCGACGATGGCGTCGAGCGCCTTGCCCGCGGTCACCGGGTCCATCGCCTTGCCGATCAGCCGGCCCTCCGCGTCCTTGGCGATGCAGCCGATCTCCCCCAGCACGCGCGCCCAGCGGTCGAGCTCGGCGAAGCGGCGGCCGGCATGGCGCCAGACGGCGATCTTGTGGGTCGTCACCAGCGCGCCCCGGGCCATCGGCTCCTCCGCGATGGCGCGCACGACCCGGTCATAGGCCTCGGGCGGGGAGTCGGGCGGCAGGTCGACGCCGGCCAACCGCGCCTCGCCGAGAGCGAGCGTTTCGGCCCAGAGCGGAAACAGGCGGTTGATCGTCGACCCGCGGGTCGTCACCCCGATGAAGATCAGGGTCGGCTGGTCCAGACGGGTTCCGTCGGGCAACGGCATGACCTCTCGCGAATCGGGTCGCGAATCGGGTCGCGACTCGGGCGGGCCGTCACTATGCCCGCCGCCCGGCCGGTTTGTAAGGGGGCGGGGCGTCGCGCGCGGCGCCGATTTTCCGCATTTCGCGAAACGAGAAGCGCGGGCCCGATCGATCGGTCATGACGGCCTAAGCCTTGCGAGGTAGGCGCGGGTGCGTCGCTCTCCTGATGGAGAGACCGGCGCGCCCGAGGACCGCCCCCGAGGCCCACCATCGCTCGCCGCCCCGGCGGGCCCGCCACCGGATCACGAACGGGACATCCCCATGACCGACACCCTTCCCGCCCGCCTGGCCGATGCCCGGGCGTCCGCCCGCCGCCGCTCCGCCCGGGATCGCGAGGCCGGCTTCTCGCTGGTCGAGCTCGCCATCGTGCTGATCATCATCGGCCTGATCGTCGGCGGCGTGCTCAAGGGCCAGGACCTGATCGAGAGCGCGCGCGTCAATTCCATCCAGACCCAGCTCAACGAGGTCCGCGTCGCCGCCTCGACCTTCCTCAACAAGTACGACGACCTGCCGGGCGACCTCGCCAACGAGGACCTGGTCGACGCGGGTGACACGGATCTCGCCGGCGGCGACGGCAACGGCCGGGTCGAGGGCGTGCGCACGGGCGATGCCCAGGGCGACAGCGAGGCCGTCGCCTTCTGGCAGCAGCTCCGCGCGGACAGCCTGCTGGGCGGCATCCAGAACATCGCCGGCAACGACATGGCCGCGGCGGACGGGCTCCAGTCCCGGGTCGGCGGCTACTACACCATCCTCTGGGACACCCAGGGCGGGACGACCTCCCACTGGATCCTGCTCGGCGCCGGCGTGAACACGAACGACAACGACGATTCGGTCCTGACGCCGCTGCAGATTCGCGGCATCGACGTGAAGTCCGACGACGGCGACCCGACGGCGGGCAACGTGCTGGCCGAGGATGGCGCCGACGCCCCGAATGCCGGGGATTGCGTCTCGAGCGGCGACTACGCCACCGGCGACGCGGTCGCCTGCGTGGCCCTCTTCAAGCTCTGAGCGATCTCCGTCCGACGGTCGCGGCGCTTCGGTGTCGCGACCGTCGGGCATCGTTGTAATATAAGCTGAACAGTGTAAGTCTTTCGTAACCGCGACGGCTTAAGGCAGGAGACCGTGTCCCGCGCGATCGACGCGCCGACCGGCGGAAGCGAGCCATGACCACACGACGCGCCGCCGTGGCCCCCGGCGAGACGGGGCCGAAGGCCGAGCCTCCCGCGACTCCGGAGCCACCGAAGGCGCCCCGTCGGCTCGGGGCGGAAGGCGGCTTCGCGTTCGTGCTCGCGGCCGGGGCGATCGTCGTGCTGGGCGCGGCGGCCGCCGTCGCCGACCGGGCGGTCGAGCGCGCGATCGACGACTCGACCCGCCGCATCGTCTCTACCGACCGGGTGGAGCGGGTCGACGCCGCCCTGCGCCGCTACGCCGAGCGCAACGGCCGACTGCCCTGCCCCGCCTGGGGCACGGCCGGCCTGACGACCGGCGACGGGGCGGAGGAGCGTGTCGGGGGTGGCGGCGGCGACTGCGCCACGCCGGCCGGCTTCGGCGAGGAGGTCGGGGTCGTCCCGTGGCGCACCCTGGGCCTGGAGCCCGAGGACGCGCTCGACCGCTGGGGCCGGCGGCTGTCCTACCGGGTGTTCGACGACCCGATCAGCGACGTGGGCGCGTCGCCGGTCGACGAGGATTTCCGCACCGATGCCGAGCCGCCGGACCTCTCCGGCTGCGCCGACCTCCTGCTGGGTGTGGACGACGCCGTTTGCGAGCTGCCGGAAGATCCGGATCTGCTCGACGAGCTGCGCACCGCCGTCATGGCCGCGCTCGATGAAGACCTCGCCCACGAGGCCGGGGGCGCCGATCCCGACACGCTCCTCCAGGCGATCGCCGATGGCTCCGAGGACGGGGACTCGGGCGGGGACGGCGACGCCGGCGCGGATGACGGCGGTGGTGGCGCCGGCGATCAAGGCAATGGCCAGAGCAACGGCAATGGCCAGAGCAACGGCAACGGCCGGGGCCATGACGCGCACGGCAACGGCGTCGGCCGCGGCCACGAGGAGCACGGCCAGGGCCGGGGCGTCGGCCATGACCACGACGACGGCCATGACCACGACCACGACCACGACGACGACCACGACGACGACCATGCCGGCGGCGGTGGCGAGGGCGGAAGCGGCGAGGGGGCCGGCGGGGGCGGCGTCGCGCCGTTGGAACCTGGCGAACTCGCCGAGATCTACGCCCGTGCCTACACGGCCGGGTTCGAGGCGGTGGTCGGCGATCCGGACCACCAGCGGGCGATCTTCGGCGACGCTTTCGATGTCGAGCAGTCCGGCGCCACGCGCGACGCCGTCTATGTGGTGATCAGCCATGGCGACAACGGCAAGGGCGCGTGGCTGCGCTCGGGCAGCCGGTTCGTCGCCACAGTCTCGGACGAGGAAACCGACAACGCCGACGACGACGACGCCTTCCGGCAGGCGCCCTATGCCGACCCGGGCGCTGCCGAGTACGACGACCTGATGGTCGACGCCACCTTCTTCTCGGTCTTCGAGCGCGTGTTGGCGGGCCGCATCGCGCCGCAGCCGACGGAGCTCGACGAGCGGGAGATCGCCTGCCGGCTGTTGAACGGCGAGGCATGCGAAACCGACGAGGGCCTCGGGCCGGTGGTCGCGAGCGACGGCGTGGTCGTCGATGAAGACCGGATCCTGGGCGATTTCGGCACGCCGGGCACCGAGCCCTATTCGGAGGACTATGCCCTGGTCGGGGATCCGTCGGGCTTCGTGGAGGTCGATCTCGGCTACGGCAACGACTGGTTCGGCCTGTCGGGCTGCACCGATCAGGGGGTCGACCTGGTCGGCTGGGCACCGGGCTGGGACACGGCGGCGCTGCCCTTCGCCTACGACCAGCCGATCTACGGCTCGATCGAGGCCTTCATCGGCGGCTGCGGCGACGACCGGATCGTCACCTCGGCCCAGAGCAAGGGCATCGGCCTGGGCGGCGCCGGCGACGACATCCTGGAGAACGGTATCGTCTGGCGCGGCATCTCCCAGGTCGGGCGGGAGCAGTACTACCTGCACGGCGGCAGCGGCGACGACATCGTGACCATCGGCCTGCCGGTCAACGCGACGGGCCGCAACAGCGACCGGTTCGCGCTCGACGACACGCTGTTGGCGGCGATCCGCGCGGCGGACGTCTATGGCGACGACAACCCGCTGCCGGGCTTTCCGGACAGCCTGGAGGGGACCTGGCACTATCGCGGCGCGGCCTATGGCGGGCCCGGCACCGACCGGCTGGTGATCCGCGGCGACACGTCCGACGACGGGTCGGGCGCCTTCGAATTCGACGCACTGACCGGGGCGGCCGGCGATCACGGGCTGAGCGGGTTCGAGATCGTCGACCTGACCTCGCAAGGCGACCAGTCGATCACCCTGACGCCCCGGGCCGTCTTCGATCTGGCCGACGCCGCCGACAAGGACCGGCCGTCGCTGCTGGTCGTCTGGTACCGGCACGACGACGACACCGTGACCATGGCCGGCGATTTCCGCCAGATCAATGCCAGCCGATGGAACCAGAAATGGACCGCCGAGGTCGAGGCGCCGGACGGCGGCACCGTGTCGGTCGACGTCCTGGTCCGCCGGGTCAACCACCGCACCGACATATGGACCGTCGGGGCCGGGAGTTGACGGCGCCGGCCGCCATCGCAGGGGCGCGGGCGGTCGGCGGGTTCTCGCTGATCGAGCTCGCGATCGTCCTGACCCTGATCGGCATCCTGCTGGGCGGCGTCTTCGGCGTGGCGAGCGACTACCTCGCCGCGGAGAACCGGGAGATCACCGCCGCCCGGCTGGAGGCGATCGAGGAGGCGCTGGTCCTCTACGCCTCCCGCAACAAGCGCCTGCCCTGCCCGGCCGACGGCACCGCGGCGGAAGGGACGGCGGCGGACGGGGTGCCCGATCCGTCCGGCGAGACGGAGACCTGTAGCGCCGGCGACGAGTTCAGCGTCGTGCCCTGGCGCGCGCTTGGCATGGAGCCGGAGGCGACGCGCGACGGCTTCGGCCGGCGGATCACCTACCGGGTCTTCGATGGCGCCGACGGCCTGACGGACACGGATGGCATGGATATGAGCGCGTGCGAGGCGGCGGCCGAAGAGTCGGGCTCGCCCGAGCCCGAGTGCACGGCGGGAATTTCGCCGGTCGATTTCCTTCGCGACAAGGGCCTCACCGTCGACGACCCGGACGGCAACGCGATCGTCGATCCGGGATCGCCGGAGGCCGGGGGCGGGGCGGCGTTCGTGCTGGTGTCCCACGGCAATGACGGGGCCGGGGCGTACACCCGCGGCGGCACGCGGATCGCCCTGGCGCCGGCCGGCCAGGCCGATCAGCGCGAGAACACCGACATGGACGACACCTTCGTGCTCGGCGGGCTGAACGCGGCGGAGGGCACGAACGCCTATTTCGACGACATCGTCACGGCGCCGACGATCCACGAGATCGCGTCGCGCGCCGGGCTGGGGCCGCAATGACCGGTCGGACCGTTGCCCTCCCCCGCGCGCGGCGGGCCGGCGCGGCTGCGGGGCCGGCGCGCCTGCCGGCCCTCGCCGCGATCGTCCTTGTCGCGATCGTCCTTGTCGCGATCGCCGTCGCCGCCATGGCGGCGGCGAGCCCGGCCGCCGCCCAGCGGGCCGAGCGCGTGTGGGACGTGGCCCAGCGCTGCTTCAAACCCGCCGACGCGCCCGACGCGCCCTGCGGCGTGACCTTCGACGTCGCCACCGGGCGCTACGTCACCCTGTCGGAGGGCGCGGGCGACAACGCCGGGGACGTTGCCGAGGACGAAGGGGCCGGCGAGGCCTCGGGGCTCGACCCGATCGTGGCCGACGATCTGGCGGCCGCGATCCGGCGCGCCGACCCGGATGCGCCCGACGGGCTCGCGGCCCTGCGGGAATCCCAGCGCCTGCTCGAGGAATCGCTTGGCATCCTGCGGGAGGGGCGATGAGCGTCCTGCTCCAGGCGGCCCGACGCGCCGAACAGCGGCCGGCGGAGGGCGACGGCCGAGCCCCCGCATCCTCGGGCGCCGGCGTGTCGGCCGAGACGGGTGCCGCCGCGACCCTGGTCGGTGGAACGCCCGGGGGCGGCGCCGCGGCCCCAGGGTGGGGCTTCACCGCTTGGCGCCACCGGCGCTGGCGCCGGCGCGCCTGGCGCGGCGGCCTCCTCCTCCTGCTCATCGCCGGTAGCGCCTATGGCGCCCATGTCGCCGACGCGGTCACCCGGTCGCCGGGCACGCCGCCGCTGG
>JAVJUS010000116.1:0-7439 GCA_040220455.1 Azospirillaceae bacterium | reverse complement strand
GCCGGCCGGCGATCCCGCGCGCCAGCGCCGCCAGCTCGTCGAGCGCGGCGGCCGCCTCGGCCGGGCCGTCCTTGCCGGCGTGCTGGGCGGCGCCGGAGAGGATCTCGGCATGGTCGCGCGCGGCGATCGGCACCGTGTGGTCGTGATAGCGCACGACGATGCGCCCGCCGTCGAGGCCCGGTACCAGGTAGCCCTCGCTCAGCACCCGGCCGTAATGGTCGCCCAGGACCGGCAACAGGACCTTGCCGGCCAGCGTCGCCTCGGTCGGCCGCCAGTCGATGTCGAAATAGGCGGCGAAGGGTGAGCGCTCGCCCCAGGCCAGCATGTCGACCCACCACGGATTGTCGTAGCCGATGCCCATGTGGTTGGGCACGGCGTCGACGATCAGGCCGAGGCCATGGGCCAGCAGCGTGTCCGAGAACCGCTCGAACGCCGCCCGGCCGCCCAGCTCCGGATTGATGGCGGCGTGGTCGACCACGTCGTAGCCGTGGGTCGAGCCGGGTCGCGCCCGCCAGATCGGCGAGGCGTAGACGTGGCTGACGCCCAGCCGGGCGAGATAGGGGACGACGGCCTCGGCCGCCGCGAAGTCGAAGCCGGCGTGGAACTGCAGCCGGTAGGTGGCGCGCGGCAGGTCCGGCGGGGCGGTCATGGCGCCACGCTGCCCGGCGGCCGGCGCCACCAGATCGTCGTCCAGCCGGGGATCGCGGAGTCCGCCGCGCCCGAGACGTCCGCCTCCGGGTCGGAGGCGTGGAGCGGCCGCCCCTCGATCAGCACGTCGAGCGCGACCGGCGCCGGGGACGGGTTGCACACGACCGTCAGCCCGCCGGCGGTCGCGTGCGGCCAGTCGCCGCGCAGGCCCGTCTCGCCCAGCGGCGCGACCGTCGGCCGGCCGAGGCCGGGGATCAGCGGCACGACCTCGCGTGCCCGCAGGCCCAGCAGCGCCCGCGTCAGGCCGAGCCGGCGGGCATGCTCCGGCGCGTCGCGCTCGGCCCAGTCGAGGCGGGAAGCCTCCGCCGTCGCCGGGTCGTTGGGGTCCGGGATCGCCTCGCGCGCCTTCGGGTCGGCGAAGTCGGGGAAGCTCTCGAACTCCCGCCGGCGGCCCTCGCGTACCGCGTCGGCGAGCGCGTCGTGGAAGTCGCAGAAGAAGAGGAACGGCCGGCGCGTGCCCCACTCTTCCCCCATGAAGAGCAGCGGCGGGGAGGGAGCGAGCAGCAGCAGCGCCGTCATCGCCTCCAGCGCCCGCGGCTCGGCCAGCGTGGTCAGCCTGTCGCCGAAGGCGCGGTTGCCGATCTGGTCGTGGTTCTGGACGAAGTCGACGAAGGCGGTCGGCGGCAGATCGGCGCTCGGCTCGCCCCGCGCCGCGCCGCCGCGATGGGGCGAGGGCTCGCCCTGATAGACGAAGCCCTGGCCCATCGCGCGGATCATCCGGTCGCGCGGCGCGTCGGCGTAGTCGCCGTAGTAGCCGCCCGACTCCCCGGTCAGCAGCACATGGGCGACATGGTGCCAGTCGTCGTTCCACTGCGCCTCGTAGGTCGACCGGCCCGGACCGCCCTCCGGGCCCGGGCGCAGGCGTCGGGCCTCGTTGGCGTCGTTCTCGAGCACCAGATGGATGTGCCGGGCCGGATCGATCGTCGCGCGGGCGGTCGTGGCGATCTCCTCGAGGATATGGGTCGGCTCGTCGTCCAGGATGGCGTGGACGGCGTCGAAGCGCAGGCCGTCGAAGCGGTACTCGTCCAGCCAGTAGAGCACGTTCTCGACGAAGAACCGGCGCACGGCCGGCCGGGAGAAGTCGATCGCCGAGCCCCAGGGCGTCTCGTGCCGGTCGGTGAAGAAGGCCGGGGCGTAGGCGTGGAGGAAGTTCCCCTCGGGCCCGAAGTGGTTGTAGACCACGTCGAGGAAGACCATAAGCCCCCGGCCATGCGCCGCGTCGATCAGGCGCTTCAGGTCCTGCGGCGTACCGTAGGCCGAGTCCGGCGCGAAGGGCAGGACGCCGTCATAGCCCCAGTTGCGCGCGCCGGGGAAGTCGGCGACGGGCATCAGCTCGATCGCCGTGACGCCCAGGTCGACCAGGTGGTCGAGGCGTTCGCGCACGCCGTCGAAGGTGCCTTCGGGCGAGAAGGTGCCGACATGCAACTCGTAGATCACCGTCTCCGCCCAGGGCCGGCCGGCCCACCCCGTCTCCCGCCAGACGTGGTCGTCCGGGTCGATGACGCGGCTGGGGCCCAGCGCGTCGGCTGCCTGGAAGCGGGAGGCGGGATCGGGCACGCGCAGGTCGTGGCCGGTGTCGAACAGGTAGTCGGTGCCGGGTCCCGCTTCGGCTACCAGCGCCTCGAACCAGCCGTCGCCCTGCGGGGCCAGCGGGTGGCGGGTTTCGGCTCCGGTATCGGGAGCGAGGATGACGGCCACGGCCTCGGCCGCCGGCGCCCACAGCCGGAAGCGCACGCCGCCCGGCTCGATCGCCGGTCCGAAGCGGAAGGCCGGGGCGCCCGCGTCGTTCGGGCTCATGCGCCGATCTCCCGGGCGGCCTGCTCGGCATCGGGCAGGCGGCGCAGCAGCACGGTCGAGCGGGGCTCCAGGCGCAGCGGCGCGGCCGAGGGCTCGGTGCGTCCCGGCACGCGCTCGGCGGCGGTGTCGAAGACGACCGACCAGCCGGTGATCGGCTCGGGCTCCGGCAGGGTGTAGTCGATCGGCTCGTCGCCGGCGTTGAGCAGGAGGCAGAACGTGTCGTCTGGCTCCGGCACGCCCCGCTCGGTCAGATGGGCGAGGCCGGCCTCGCCGCTGATCAGCATGCCGAGCGTGCGGGCATGGCCGACCTGCCAGTCGTCCTCGGTCATCGCCTCGCCGTCGGGGCGCAGCCAGACCACGTCGGCGACCTCCGTCCCCGGAATGATCCTGCCGTGGAAGAAGCGGCTGCGGTGGAAGACGACATGGTCGCGGCGCAGCGCGATGAGGCGCCGGGTGAAGGCGTGCATGAGCTGGCCGTCCTCGCCCTCGAGCGCCGACCAGTCGATCCAGGAGATCTCGTTGTCCTGGCAATAGGCATTGTTGTTGCCCTGCTGGGTACGCCCGAACTCGTCCCCCGCCACCATCATCGGCACGCCCTGGGAGAGCAGGAGCGTCGCCATCATGTTCATGCGCTGCTTGAGCCGGAGGGCGAAGACGGCTTGATCGTCGGTCGGTCCCTCGATCCCGTGATTCCAGCTGTGATTGTTGTCCGTGCCGTCGCGGTTGTCCTCGCCGTTGGCCTCGTTGTGCTTGTGGTCGTAGCTGACCAGGTCGCGCAGGGTGAAGCCGTCATGGGCGGTGACGAAGTTGACGCTGGCCCAGGGCCGGCGGCCGCGATGGTCGTAGATGTCCGAAGAGCCGGACAGGCGCGAGGCCAGCTCCGGAACCAGGCCCGAATCGCCTTTCCAGAAGCGGCGGACGGTGTCGCGGTAGGTGTCGTTCCATTCGGCCCAGCCGGGCGGGAAGGACCCGACGCGGTAGCCGCCGTCGCCGGTATCCCAGGGCTCGGCGATCAGCTTCGCTCGGGCCAGGCTCGGGTCCTGGGCGACCGCGTCGAGGAAGCCGGCATGCGCGTCGAAGTGGCCGTTCACCCGGGCGAGCGTGGTCGCCAGGTCGAAGCGGAAGCCGTCGACCTTCATGTCCTCCAGCCAGTAGCGCAGGGAATCGGTGACCATGCGCAGGACGGCGGGGTGGCGCAGTTCCAGGGCGTTGCCCGTGCCGGTAAAGTCGTTGTAGTAGCGCTCGTCGCCATCGACCAGATAGTAATAGGATTTGTTGTCGATGCCGCGAAAGCTCAGCGTCGGGCCCATATGGTTGCCCTCGGCCGTGTGGTTGTAGACGACATCGAGAATGACCTCGATGTCGTTGTCGTGCATGACCTGGACGAAGGTCTTGAACTCGTCGATGCCGCCGCGCCCGATGTACTCGGGGTGCGGGGCGAAGAAGCCGAGCGAGTTGTAGCCCCAGTAGTTCCGTAATCCCTTGTCGGTCAGGGTGCGGTCGTGGACGAAGGCGTGGACGGGCAGCAGCTCGACCGCCGTGATCCCCAGGCCGCGCAGATAGTCGACCACCGGCTCGCGCGACAGGGCGCCGACGGTGCCGCGGAGCTGGGACGGGACCCCCGGGTGGCGCATGGTCATGCCCCGGACATGCATCTCGTAGAAGATGCTCTCGTGCCAGGGCCGCGGCTCCGGGCGCTCGCGGCCCCAGGTGAAGGCCGGGTCGATGACCACGCCCTTGGGCACGTGGCGCGCGCTGTCGCGCTTGTCGAAGGAACGGTCGCCGTCGGCATGGCCGATGCGGTAGCCGAAGACGGCGTCGTGCCAGTTCAGCCGGCCGGCCAGGGCCTTGGCGTAGGGGTCGACGAGCAGCTTGTTCGGATTGAAGCGGTGGCCCGCCTCCGGCGCGTAGGGGCCGTGGACGCGATAGCCGTAGAGCTGGCCCGGCCGCACGTCGGGCAGGTAGCCGTGCCAGATCTCGTGCGTCATCTCCGGCAGCGCGATGCGGTGCTCCTCGCGCCGGCCGCGTTCGTCGAACAGGCACAGCTCCACCTTCTCGGCATGGGCGGAGAAGAGGGCGAAGTTGGTGCCCGACCCCTCCCAGGTGGCACCGAGCGGATAGGGCGTGCCGGGCAGTACGCGCGGGGTCGCGGCCATTCGGGCTTTCCATGTCGGAGCTGAGAGCCCGACCCTACACGAGCGCGCGCGCTCCTGCCTAGGTGGGCGGAAGCGCGGGCGCGGCGCGGCGGCGTCGCCGTGCCGCGCCACCCGCGCCGCTTGATCCCGGCCCGCGAGGTGCCGCATTCTCGCGTCGCGCGGCGGTCCGTAAGGGGCGCCGGGTGGATCGCCCCGGGCGCGTCGGCCCGCCGGGGCCTGTCCCGTTGATCCGGTGCCGGCCGGTCGAGGTCATGTCGACGCCCTTTCCGTTCTCCGCCATCGTCGGCCAGGACGAGATGAAGCTCGCTATCCTGATCGCCGCGATCGATCCCGCCGTCGGCGGCGTGCTGGTCTTCGGCGACCGGGGAACCGGCAAGTCGACGACGGTGCGCGCGCTTGCCGCGCTGCTGCCGCCGATGCAGGCGATCGCCGACTGCCGCTACGGCTGCGACCCGGAGGGCGATCGCTCGGCCTGTCCGGAGGACTGCCCGGTGCGCGACGCCAAGGGCAAGGTGAAGACGCGCAAGGCCCCGGTGCCCGTGGTCGACCTGCCGCTCGGCGCGACCGAGGACCGGGTGGTCGGCGCGCTCGACCTGGAGCGCGCGCTGGCCCATGGCGAGAAGGCGTTCGAGCCCGGGCTGCTCGCCCGCGCCCATCGCGGCTTCCTCTACATCGACGAGGTGAATCTGCTGGAGGACCATCTGGTCGACCTGCTGCTCGACGTCGCCGCCACGGGCGAGAACCTGGTCGAGCGCGAGGGGCTGAGCGTGCGCCATCCGGCGCGCTTCGTCCTGATCGGCAGCGGCAATCCGGAGGAGGGGGAGCTCAGGCCCCAGCTCCTGGACCGGTTCGGCCTGTCGGTCGAGGTGCGCACGCCGGAGGACCTGAAGACCCGCATCGAGGTCGTCCGCCGGCGCGACGCCTTCGAGCGCGACCCGGCCGGCTTCGCCGAGCACTGGGCCAAGGCCGAGGCCAAGCTGCGCCGCCGGCTGGTCGCCGCGCGCAAGGCGGTCGGCACGGTCGAGGTCCCCGATGCGGCGCTGGAGCGCGCGGCACGGCTGTGCCTCGCGCTCGGCACCGACGGGCTGCGTGGCGAGCTCACCCTGATGCGCGCCGCGCGGGCGCTGGCGGCGCTCGACGGCGAGGCGGTCGTCGGCGACGACCAGCTCCGTCGGGTGGCGCCGCTGGCGCTGCGCCATCGCCTGCGCCGCGACCCGCTCGACGAGTCGGGCTCGACCGTCCGCGTCGACCGGGCGGTCGGGGAAGTCTTCGCCGCATGAGCCTCGCCGCCGCCCCGCCGGCACCACCGGGTCTCGACGAGCCGGGTCCGGACGAAGCCGCGACCGGGGGCGTCGCGACCGGGAGCGTAGCGGCGGGCGCGGCCGCGCTGTTCGCCGTCGACCCCGCGGGGCTCGGCGGCATCGTGGCGCGCGGCCATGCCGGGCCGGTGCGGGACCGCTGGCTCTCCGCGGTGCGCCGGCTGATGCCGCCGGACCGGCCCTGGCGGCGCATTCCCTGCCATGTCGCCGAGGACCGGCTGCTGGGCGGCCTCGACCTGGCGGCAACGCTCTCCGCCGGCCGCCCGGTCGCGTCGCGCGGCCTGCTCGCCGAATGCGACGGCGGAGTCGCCGTGCTCGCCATGGCGGAGCGGCTGGAGGCCCGCGCCGTCTCGGCCGTCGCCGCCGCCGTCGATCATGGCGAGGTGGTCCTGGAGCGCGACGGCATCGCCGACCGGCCCGCCGCGCGGCTGGGCGTGGTCGCGCTCGACGAGAGCGTCGAAGACGAGGCCCGGCCGCCGTCCTCGCTCATGGACCGGCTGGCCTTCCACGTCGATCTCCGCCCGGTCGCGCTGGGCGACCTGCCCGATCTGGCGCTGGACGCCGGCGACGTCATCGCGGCGCGGGAACGGCTGGCGGATGTTGCCGCCGGCGAGGAGACGGTGGAGGCGCTGATCGCCACGGCCATGGCGCTCGGCATCGCCTCGCTGCGCGCGCCGCTGCTGGCGCTCCGGGCCGCGCGCGCCGCCGCCGCGCTGGCCGGCCGGGACGCGGTGGAGGAGGAGGACGCCGCGCTGGCCGCCCGGCTCGTCCTTTCGCCACGCGCGACACGTCTCCCGCCGCCGCCGGAGGGCGAGGAGCCGGAGGCCGAGTCCGATCCGGATACCGCCGAGGACGATCCGGATGACGAGCCGGGCGAGCCGCATGAGGAGTCGCCGACGGAGGGGGGTGACCGGGAGGACGACGACCGCGAGGAGGGCGATCCCGACCGGCCGCTGGAGGACGTGGTGCTGGAGGCGGCGCAGGCCGCGCTGCCGCCGGATCTGCTGGCCCGGCTGGCGCGCGCGGACGCGGGCCGCGGGCCGGGCGGCGGCGGCCGGGCGGGGTCGAAGCGGACCGGCCCCCGGCGCGGCCGGCCGATCGGCGTCCGGCGGGGCGATCCGCGCAGTGGCGCCCGGCTCGACGTGATCGAGACGCTCAAGGCCGCCGCGCCCTGGCAGCGGCTGCGCCGGCCGGACGGGCCCGGCCCGGCGCCCGAGGGCCGCCGCCGGATCGAGGTCCGGCGCGACGACTTCCGGGTCAAGCGGCTCAAGGACCGGGCGGAGAGCGTGACCGTCTTCGCCGTCGACGCCTCGGGCTCGGCGGCGCTGGAGCGGCTGGCCGAGGCCAAGGGCGCGGTCGAGCGGCTGCTCGCCGACAGTTACGCCCGGCGCGACCGGGTGGCGCTGGTCGCCTTCCGGGGCGCCGGGGCCGAGGTCCTGCTGCCGCCGACCCGATCGCT
>JAVJUS010000115.1:0-19091 GCA_040220455.1 Azospirillaceae bacterium | reverse complement strand
TGGCGGAGGCGCCGGCGGTGGCCCCGGCCGGGCCCGAGGCGGCCGCCGAGGCGCGGGCGCGGGTGACCGAGGCCGCGGTCGAGATCCGGGTCGTCGACTACGACGACAGCGGCCGGCTCATCGTCTCCGGCCGGGCGCCGGCCGGCGCGGCGGTGCGCGCCTATCTCGACAACCGGCCGATCGGCGAGGCGGAGGTGAGCGACCAGGGCGCCTTCTCCCTGCGCGCCGCCGAGCCGGTGCGTCCGGGAACCTACGCCCTTCGCGTCGACGCCCTGGATCCCGAAGGCGCGGTCCTGGCGCGGGCCGAGACGCCGTTCCGGCGCGCGCCCGAGCTGCCGGTCCCGCCGGGCCACGAGGAGATCGTGGTCCAGCCGGGCAACAGCCTGTGGCGCATCGCCCGCCGGGTCTACGGCCACGGCATCCAGTACACGGTGATCTATCAGGCCAACCTGGCCCAGATCCGCGACCCGGACCTGATCTATCCGGGCCAGGTCTTCACCGTGCCGGCGGTTCCGACGACCGTTCCGGGTGGCGATCCGGCGTGACCGCGTAGGTCGCGCCCCCGCTCAGCGGGCCGCGACGGCTCGTCACTCCACGATCTTGCCCGGGTTCATCAGGCCGTCCGGGTCGATTGCCTGTTTCAGCCGGCGCATCAGGTCGAGGGCGACCGGGTCCTTGCGCCAGGCGATCTCGTCGCGCTTGAGCAGGCCGACGCCGTGCTCGGCGCTGATCGAGCCGCCCAGCGCCGCGGCCTCGTCATGCACGGCGACGGCGATCACCTCCCATCGCGCCTTGAAGGCGGCGCCGTCGGCGTCCACCGGCTGGTTCAGGTTGAAGTGGATGTTGCCGTCGCCGACATGCCCGAAGGTGCAGCAGCGAACGCCCGGGACCAGCGCCTCGACCGCCGCCGTCGCCTTGTCGATGAAGGCGGGCACGGCGGAGACGGGCACCGAGACGTCGTGCTTGACCGCCGCGCCCTCGTGGAGCTGGCCTTCGACGATCGCCTCGCGCAGGAACCACAGCCGATCGCGCTGGGCACCGCTCTCGGCGATCACCGCGTCGGTCACCGAGCCGGCCTCGAAGGCCGCCTCCAGCACCGTCTCGAGCTGGGCGCGCAGCGGTGCCTCGGCGACCGATGACGTGACCTCGACCAGCACGAGCCACGGTCCCGGCTCCGCCAGCGGCATTTCCGCGGCCGCGACATGGGCCAGCGCGAAGTCGATGCACTGCCGGTTGATCAGCTCGAACCCGGTGACGCTGTCGCCGCTGCCCGCCTTGGCGCGGGCGAGCAGGTCGACCGCCGCGGCCGGGTCGGGCACGGCGACCAGCGCGGTCTGCCACTGCCGCGGCTTCGGGAACAGCTTCAGCACAGCTGCCGTGACGAGGCCGAGCGTGCCTTCGGCGCCGAGGAAGAGCTGCTTCAGGTCGTAGCCCGTATTGTCCTTGCGCAGCCCCGACAGACCGTTCCAGATCCGCCCGTCGGGCAGCACCACCTCGAGCCCGAGGCAGAGGTCGCGGGCGTTGCCGTAGCGCAGGACCCCGGTGCCGCCGGCATTGGTCGAGAGGTTGCCGCCGATCCGGCAGGTGCCCTCCGCGCCCAGGCTGAGCGGGAACAGCCGGTCGGCCGCGTCGGCGGCCTCCTGGACATGCTGGAGGATGACGCCGGCCTCCACCGTGATGGTGTCGTTTGCCGGATCGACCGCCCGGATGCAGTCCATGCGCCGGGTCGAGACGATGATCTCGTGCGCCTCGGCGACCGCGCCACCGACCAGGCCCGTGTTGCCGCCCTGGGGGACGATCGGCACGCCGGCCTCGGCGCAGGCGGTGACGACGGCCGCCGTCTCCTCCGTCGAGGCGGGCAGGACGGCGAACTCGGCCGTGCCGCGGTAGTTGCCGCGCCATTCCCTGAGGAAGGGGTCGAGGGCGTCGGGCCCCTCGGCCCAGGCCTTGTCGCCGACGATCGCCTTCAGCCGCTCGACCAGCGAAGCGCGCTCGGCAGCGTCCGGCGGCGGCGTCACGCGCCCTCCCGCCCCGGCTCCGGGGTGGGGCGGGGCGCGGCGGCGCGGCGCAGCCGGTCGTTGATGGCGATGCCGAGCCCGGTTTCCGGTACTCGCGCCACGGCGATGGCGGCGACGTCGGGCCGGTCGAGCGCGCGCAGCATGGCGAAGAGGTTGGCCGCCGCTTCCTCCAGATCGCCGGTCTCGCTCAGGTTCAGCGCGTGCGCGGCGCGGGCGGGCCCGATCTCCGGCCCGAAGCCGAGCCAGGCCTCCCGCGACCCGGCCGCGCCGGCGTCGAGGCGTACCGGCACCGACGGGGCGTAGTGGCTCGCCAAGCGGCCGGGTGACGCGGGGCGCGGCGTGTCGGCGCCCGCGTCTCCCTCTCCGGCGTCGTGCGGCGGCGCGATCTCGACCGGGCCCACCAGCTCCGCCAGCCGGTCCGCGCCGATTGCGCCGGGGCGCAGCAGCCGGGCCGTCGGCCCCGTCAGGTCGAGGACCGTGGATTCGAGGCCGACGATCGAGCGTCCGCCGGCCAGCACCAGGTCGATGCGCCCGCCCAGCCCGTCGAGGACGTGCTGCGCCGTGGTCGGGCTGACGGTGCCGGAACGGTTGGCGCTCGGCGCGACCACCGGCCGGCCGACCGCCGCGAGCAGGGCACGGGCCACGGGGTGCGCCGGCACGCGCACGGCGATGCTGTCCAGCCCGGCCGTGGCAAGGTGGGAGATGCCGGCCTCCGCGCGGCGCGGCAGGACGAGCGTCAGCGGCCCCGGCCAGAGCGCCTCCGCCACCGCCTCGGCGCGCGCGTCGAAGACGGCGATCGCGCGGGCGGCCTCGGCGTCGGCCACATGGGCGATCAGGGGATTGAAGCGAGGCCGGGCCTTCGCCGCGAAGACGGCGGCCACCGCCCGGTCGTCCGTCGCGTCGGCGCCCAGGCCGTAGACCGTCTCGGTCGGAAAGGCGACGGGCCGGCCGGCGAGCAGCAGGTCGCGGGCGCGTGCGATGCCCTCGGGCCCGGCGCCGACGACGACCGTGGCCGGCGTGTCGGCCGTCGCTGTGGGCGGGTTTTCGGGCGGCGCCGGATGACGCTCCCGGTCCGGGCGATGGGGAAGACCGTTCATGCCCGAGATGTAGCGTCGCGCCCGCGCCCTGTCCAATCCCGGCGCCGTGCCCGATCGCGGCAAGGCTCACAGCCGGGGCGCGTTTCGTGAATCGTTTTCTAAAAATTAGCTATCGATTCACAGAAATATAGTGACCTAGGGTGGTGGAGTTATTTCCCCTTGGCGCTGGAATTCGTAGGTTGATTTCTTTCCGTCGCAGATCGGTGCGATCGCGCCGTGGCAAGCTCGTCGGCTACGGCCTTCTCGGGTGCGTGGCCTGCCTGGCGCCGCTGATCCTGGCGCCGGCCATCGCCTATTGGGGCGCGGTCCACGACATGCGCGCCGAGTTGGGGCTGCGCAGCGTCTACGTGCTCGACCGGACCGACGGCATGTTCGACGCGATGGAGCAGGCCCTGGCCGACACGGTCTTCGAGGCCCGGCGCGGCTGCGAGGACCGCACGCTGGAGGCTCTCGCGGTCACCGCCGCCGCGGTCCCGGAGATCAGCCGCCTCGGCATCGCGATCGACGGGGTGCCGCGTTGCGATTCGGTCCGGGGCCGCGCGCTCGATCCCCAGGCCTCCGCCGCCCCGCTCCGGCCCGAGGTCCTGCGCGGCCTGGACCCCGGCCGGATGACGGTCATGGTCGCGGAGACCGACGGATCGCACCGGGTCTTCGCCGCCGTGGCGCTGGATCGTCCGGCCCGGTGGGGCAGCGCGACGGTCTACGCCGAAATCCCCCACGACATCTTCACTGATCGGTTCGCCGCCCTGGTCCGCTCGGCCGGCGGCATGATCGCCCTGACCGTCGGCGATCACACCGAGAGCGTCGGATCGCTCGACGCCTCGCCGCTCGGGGGGACGATCGAGGCCGGCGGCCGGTCCTCCGTCTATCCGGTCGCGGTCTCCGTGGCGCAGAGCTGGTCGAGCCTCGCCGCGCACTGGCTGCCGGTCGCCGCGGCGGTCGTCGCGCTGGGGCTGATCGCCAGCGGCGCGGCGGCGGGAACGGTGATCCGCCGCGCCCGGGCCCGGCTGTCGCCGCGCGGCGAACTCGAGCTCGCCATCGCCCGGGACGAGTTCCGCGTCGTCTACCTGCCCTCCGTCGACCTGGCGAGCGGGTTGGTGACCGGGGCCGAAGCGCTGGTGCGCTGGGACCATCCCGAGCAGGGGCCGATCCGTCCCGACCTCTTCATCCCCCTGGCCGAGGAGACGGGCCTGATCGTACCGCTCACCGAACTGATCCTGCGCCGGGTGGCGAGCGACCTCGGCGGCCTGCTCGCCGAGCATCCCGACCTACACGTCAGCGTCAATCTGGCGCCGGTCCACCTGTCGGACACCCGCATCCTGGACACGTGGCGCGATGCCTTCGCCGGTTCCGGCATCCGGGCCGGGCAGACCGTCTTCGAGATCACCGAGCGCGGCATGATCGAGGACGGCCCGGCCGCGGAGACCATCGCCGCCCTGCGCGCCGCCGGCGCGGCCGTCGCCATCGACGACTTCGGGACGGGCTACTGCTCGCTGGCCTATCTGCAGCGTTTCGCCGTCGACACGTTGAAGATCGATCGCTCCTTCGTCGAGGCGATCGGCACCGGGTCGGTGGGCGAGGGCGTGCTCGACTCGATCATCGCCCTCGGCCATCGCCTCGGGCTCGGCATGGTCGCCGAGGGCGTCGAGACGCCCGAGCAGGCCGCGGCGCTCGCCGGCCGCGGCATCGCCGAGGGGCAGGGCTGGTACTTCTCCAAGCCGCTCGACGCCGGGGCCTTTCGCACCTTCGCCCTGCGCCGCCCGGTGCCGCCGGCCGGGCGGCCGGACGAGGCGGAGCGCCGTCCGGCGCTGGCGGCCAGCCCGAAGGGCTGAAAGGCGAGTCGCGGGTGTCCTGTTGCGGTGCGCAAGAGCGCCGGTCAGACTGACTTACCGGCCGACTCGAACCACCCGGGTCCGGACCGGAGGAGGCGCGCATGGCCGGCACGATCCTGACGGTCGCCCAGCAGAAGGGCGGGGCGGGCAAGACCACGCTGGTCGCCCATCTGGCAGTCGCGCTCGCCGCGTCCGGGCGGCGCGTCGCGACCGTCGACATCGACCCGCAGGCGAGCCTCAGCCGCTGGATGGAGGCGCGCGAGGAAGCGCTGGGCGAGACCGGGATCACCCATCGCCGGATCGGCGGCTGGCGCACGGCGGCGGAGGTCGAGCGGCTGGCCCGCGACCACGACGTGGTGCTGATCGACAGCCCCCCGCACATGGAGACCGAGGCCCGCATCGCCGTGCGCGCCGCCGCTCTCGTCCTGCTGCCCGTCCAGCCGAGCCCGATGGACCTGTGGGCGAGCCGGCCGACCGTCGACATGGCGGCGCAGGAGAAGCGGCCCGTGCTCCTCGTCCTCAACCGGGTCCCGCCGCGCGCGACGTTGGCCGACGAGGTCATCGCCCGGATCGACGAGCTGGGCGCGCCGGTCGCCGCCGCGCGCATCGGCAACCGCGTCGCCTACGCCTCCGCGCTCATGGCCGGCCGCAGCGTGACGGAGACCTCGCGCACGTCGCGCGCCGCGGAGGAGATCCGCGCGCTGGCCGAGGAGATCCTGGCGCAAGTGTAGGCTCGCGCGCGTGTAGGTCGGGTGAACGAAGAGAACCCGACGGCCACGGACGGGACCGACCGCCGGCGATGTCGGGCTCGCTCGCGCTCGACCGACCTACGCGACGGTTCGGCGTAGGTCGGGTGAACGAAGAGAACCCGACGCGGTTCGGCGTGCTCCGTCGCCTGAGCTATCCGCCGTAGAGGAGCTGGTAGGCCAGCGCCAGCACGCCGGCGATCCCGACCCACAGGCCGACATACAGCAGCGCCGAGCGCGGCCTTCGACGCAGGCGCAGGGCGACCGGCGCGATCAGCAGCACCAGGCCGAGAAGATAGAGCAGGCGTTCGGTGTCCGACATCGCCCGGCAAGATGGCGCCGCGGCGCCCTCGTTTCGAGGGGGCCGAACCGCCCGCTTTGCGCGGCGAAACGCACGCGCTAAGGTCGCGTCGTCGTGCTCCGGGCTTGGCGGAACCGGTAGACGCAAGCGACTTAAAATCGCTTGGGCATTGCCCGTGCGGGTTCGAGTCCCGCAGCCCGGACCAGCGGCGCGGCGGGGGCGGGCCCCTTCGGCCGGCGGTGGCGTGGCCCCCCGCTGCGCGGTGGGCAACCACCGGGGCCGATGGTCGGTGTGACACGGTGGGATACGAATGCGGCCGGCGGGACCCTTGAGCCCGTACGCGAAGCCCGGGCGCTCCAGCCTTGTCGGCGCAGGAAAAATCGCGTATCCGCAGTCCATGATGCGTGTCGCGCGATCCTCCGCCGCCCGCCTGCTCAGGCGCCCCCGTGCCCTGACCTGGCGCGCGATCGGCCTTGTCGGCCTTGCTGTCCTGCTGGCTCTCGCGCCCGTCGCCGGTCCCGGCCTGGCGTCCGGCGGGGAGCGGCTGGCCGAGTCGGCGGTGCCCGTGGTGCCGGTGCCCGCGCCGCGGCCGGCCGTGACGGACGCGGCGGGGGGCGCCGCGGCGGAGGCGGGGCCGATGGGACCCGCCGTGATCGTCGACCGCACCGTCCTGGCCCGCGTCGCCGCGATCGCGACGGCGACGCCGACCGGCCCGGCGGACGAGCTGATCGTCGACAAGTCGGACCGCCGGTTGTTCCTCATGCGCGATGGCGCGGTCCTGCGCAGCTACCGAGTCGCGCTGGGGCGGGAGCCGACGGGGGCCAAGCGCCGGGCCGGCGACGGGCGCACGCCCGAAGGCCGCTACCACATCACCGGCCTGAACCCGGCGAGCCGCTTCCACCTGTCGCTGGCGATCTCCTATCCCGACGCGGAGGACGTCGCGTTCGCCCGGGAAGCCGGCCTGGATCCGGGCGGCGACATCGTCATCCACGGCCTTGCGCCCGAGAACGCGGCGATGGGCAGCCTCGCCAACTATGTCGACTGGACCGAGGGCTGCATCGCCGTCCACAACGAGGCGATCGAGGAGATCGCGGCCCTGACGCCGGTCGGCACGCCGATCCTGATCCGGCCCTGAGCGCCCCGACCGGGCCGCGTCTCTCCCGTCCGCCGTCCTGCGGCTGCCCCTCAGTAGGTCGCGCGCCCGCCGGATAGGTCGAAGACCGCGCCGGTGGTGAAGCTGTTCTCGGCCGAGACGAGCCAGGCGACCATGGCGGCGACCTCGTCGACCTGGACGAAGCGGTTCCGCGGGATCTTGGAGAGCATGTAGTCGATGTGGCTCTGCGCCATCTGGTCGAAGATGGCGGTGCGCGCGGCGGCCGGGGTGATGCAGTTGACCGCGATGTCGTGGCCCGCCAGCTCCTTGCCCAGGCTCTTGGTCAGGGCGATGACGCCGGCCTTGGCGGCGGAATAGGCGCTGGCGTTCGGGTTGCCCTCCTTGCCGGCGATCGAGGCGACGTTGACGATCCGGCCGTAGCCCTGGTCGACCATCCGCGGCACGACCGAGCGGCAGCAGTAGAAAACGGCGTTGAGGTCGACGTCGATCACCTGGCGCCAGGCGTCGGCCGGGTAGTCGGCGACGGTGGCGTTGGGCCCGGCGATGCCGGCGTTGTTGACCATGATGTCGATGCCGCCCAGCGCCTCCGCGGTGCGGCCGACCGCGGCCTCGACGGCGGCCAGGTCGGTCAGTTCGACCGTCACCGGCACCGCCGTGCCGGCCTTGCCCATCTCCGCGCAGGCCGTCTCCAGCAGCGCGGTGTCCCGGTCCCAGCAGGCGACCGCCGCGCCGGAGGCCAGCAGCCGCTCTGCCACGGCGCGCCCGATGCCCTGGGCGCCGCCCGTGACGATGGCGCGCTTGCCTGCGAGATCGATCCGGTTCATGGCCGCGTTTCCCCCTTCGTGCGCTCTTTCGCGCTTTGCCGGCGTTCAGCCGCGCAGCAAGAGGCGCGCGGCCGTCGTTCGGGGGCGATAAGACCCGCTCGCGCCGGCGCGCACAAGCGATCGGGAGGAGAAACGCGAAGGCGATCCGCCACCGGCGCGCGGGGACCGACCGGGGATGACGGGGCGGCGCTGTCAGGGCGGCCTGTCGGCCCGCCCGGGTAAGTCAGTGCATCGCGCCGTCGTAGACCCAGACCTCCACCGTCGTCCGGGACAGCTCGGGCGAGGCTTCGGGGTGGTGATGGCGGTAGACGCGGGTCGCGGCCTCCAGCGCCACCTTGGGCGAGGCGCCGCTCGTCGTCATGCCCGCATAGCAGCGGCGCACCGCGTCGCGGCAGACGCACATGGCTTCCTCGCCCGCGTCCGGACCGCAGTCGATGCCGCCGATGGCGGCGTAGCTATCGGGACGGTTTCTTGTGGCCATAGAGTTCCAGCCTGTGGTCGGTCAGCTCGTAGCCGAGCCTCTCCGCGATCTTCTGCTTGAGCGCTTCGAGCTCCTCGCTCTGGAACTCGATCACCGCGCCGCTGTCCAGATCGATGAGATGATGGTGATGCTCGGTGTTCGTGTCGAAGCGCGCCGGCTCGTCGTTGAAGGCGTGGCGCTGCACGATCTCCAGGTCGGCAAGGACCTGGAGCGTCCGGTAGACGGTCGCGAGGCTGATTCCCGGATCGATCGCCCGCGCGCGCTCGTGCACCGTCTCGACCGAGGGATGATCGGGGGAATCGTCGAGCACCTGGAGGATCAGGCGTCGCTGTCCCGTCATCTTCAGCCCGGCATCGGCGATGCGGCGTTCGAGCTCGGTCATGGCGCTGTCGCGGCTCCCGGGCGGCAATGATATCGCAGCCGGTATCTTGCCATGGTGGCCGCAGGCTGCAAGCCCCGAGCGACTCACACGTCCCGCGCGCCGCCGCGGCCTCGCCACAATCCCGTCCGAGCGTCGCCCTCGGAAAGCCCCTTCTCATCTTTCATCGGCGAGACCGTCATGCGCACGCCTTGCAGGCACTCCCGCGCGTTCCGTTCTACCGTGGCCTTCGCCGTGGCGCTGGGTGCCGCGCTGTCAGGCCCGGCGGGCCCGGCCGGCGCGCAGGACGGCGAGACGAGGCCGCCGGCCGAGGACGCGCCGCCGGGCGCCCCGCTCGACGAGCTCAACCGCTTCCTCGACCAGCTCGAAGGCCTGCTCGAGGGCCTGCCGCGCTACGAGATGCCGGAGATCACCGAGGACGGCGACATCATCCTCAGGCGCCGCGCGGACCCGGAGGGTGAAAGCGGCGAGGGGGCGCCCGAGCCGCCCGGCCCCGACGGCCCCGAGCCGCCGCGCCCGCCGGTCCCGCCCGAGGGCGGCGGGGGCGAGGCGGAGACGCTGGAGCTTTAGCCCTCGTCGTCCGGACCCTGCTTCGCCGGCGCGCGGCGGCCGATCAGGCCGAAGACGACGGGGGCCAGGGTCACGATCACGATGATGCGGACCACGTGGTGGGTCGACACGAAGGCCGCGTCGACGTCGAGGGCGAGCGCGATCAGGCTCATCTCGGCCAGCCCGCCCGGGGCGTAGGCGAGGATCAGGGCCGCCAACGGGATGCCGGTCACGGCGTGGAGGCCGAGCGCGAAGGCCAGCGCGACCGCGACCAGCAGAACCGTCAGCCCGGCGGCCACGGCGGCGATGCGCAGCAGGGCGGCGGGCGTGGCGTCGGCGAAGCGCGCGCCGATCGCCGCGCCGACGACGACCTGTGCGGCGGCGACCAGGACTCCGGGCGGGCTGCCGCCGGTCACGCCGGCCAGGTGGATCGCCGCGCTCAGGACCATCGGGCCGACCAGGACGGCGGCCGGGATCCTCAGCCGGCGCGCGATCGGCGCGCCGATGGCGCAGGCGGCGAGCAGGGCCAGATCGGCCGGCGGCACGGCGCCCAGCGCCGGGCCCAGGGCGCCGGTGCCGGACGTCCCCTCGATATCGGCGACGAGGCGGAACCAGACCGGGACCGTGAAGACGACGATCATGATCCGGGCGGAATGGCTGAGCGCGATCGCCCGCTCGTCGCCGCCGAGCGACCCGCCGACCAGCACCATCTCCGACAGCCCGCCGGGCGTCGCCGTGAAATAGGCCGTCACCGGATCGTAGCCGGCGACCCGGCGCAGATAGACATGCCCGATGGCGATGCACAGGGCGATGTAGGGCAGCAGGGCGGCGAGGCTGACGACCCAGCGGTCGAGCGTGGCGAGCAGCGCCGGCTCGAACCGGCTGCCCAGCATGATCCCCAGGATCATGACCATGAAGCCGCGCAGGCCGGGCGGAACCTTGACAGTCAGCCACGACACCCGCCGCGAGGCGAGCGCCGCCCCGGTGGTGAAGCTCATGGCGCCGATCATCCAGGCGAGCGGCAGGCCGAGCCGGGCGAACAGCGCGCCGCCCACCGTGCCGACCACCAGCGCCGCCACGAGCGCGCGCCGGTCGATGCCCCGCAGCCGGTCGCGCCAGCCGAGGCGGGGGCCGGGCGTCCCCGCCCGCCGATCCTCTCCTTCCCCGGCCACGGCGCCGGTCAGGCCACGAAGCGGCCGAGGCGCACCGCCGTCAGGCCGCGCCGGAGACGGCGCGACGGCATGATCAGCACGCAGCGGTCATAGGGCGTGACGATCGGCCGGTCGCCGTCCCGCGCGATCGGCGTGCCCGCCTCCGGCACGACCTCGAGGCCGGTATAGGGCTCCTCGAAGACGAAGCGGTCGGTGGCGATGGTCACCGCGTCGGTGACCTCGATCAGCCTCTGGTGCGGCGGCGCGGGCAGCAGATGCGGCTCCGCCGTCTCCCATGAAATCGCGTCGAACCGGGCGAGGAAGCGGTAGACCGTGTCGATCGCCACCTCGCCGGAGCGCTTGTCCCAGTGCTGGCCGCATTCGACGAGCAGGGCCGAGCGCGGGCTCGACGGGTCGGCAAAGGCACCGTAGTCGCGCAGACGGCGTCCGGCCGCATGGCCGGCGTCGAGCACGACGTATTCCGGGGCACCCAGCGAGAGGGCGAGGTCGCGGCCCTTGGCCAGCGGCCCGGCGAGCATCAGCGGCGCGCTGTCGTTGTGCATCGAGTGGATGTCGAGCAGGTGGTCGACCGTGTCGACCAGGGGCCGGATCTCGCGGGCCCGATCGCGCTCCACCGTGCGCCGCCGGCCGTCGAGTGTCGCCTGGTCCCAAAGCCGGTTCATGTCCTCCTCGACATAGCGCGACCGGGTCGGATCCTCCGGGTCGAAGCGCTGGTAGGCCGCGACATTGGCGAAGCCGAGGGTCAGCCGGCCCGAGGCGGGGCGGATGCCGGCGCGCATCAGATGGTCGACCGCGACCGCGCCGCACAGCTCGTTGCCGTGGATCAGGGCGTTGATCATCAGGTGCGGGCCCGGCCGGCCGCTGTCGAAGGTGGTGTAGTAGGGCACGCCCGTGTTGCCGGCCCGGTACGGCGCCAGGTCGGGCGTGGGCAAATCGATCCGAGGGGCCGATGCGGCCTTGCCGGAAATCGGCGTCACGATGGGGGTCTCCCGGGCAGTCGGCGCGGCGGGCGGCGGGCGGGGATCGGCGTCGGCGTGAACGCGCGCATCTTGGCGCGCGGGCGCCCGTCTGCCAAGCCCGCCCCCCGAGCGCGACCGGCCCGGGCCCGGCACCCAGCGGCCGGGTCAGACCTCGAACTGCTCCTTGAGGATGCGTTCCTCGAGATTGTGCTCCGGATCGAAGAGAAGCCGCAGCGTCACCGCGCGGTCCTCACACACGCGCACGCGGGCGACCTCGCGCACCTCGGTATAATCGGCGACGGCGGAGACCGGGCGCTTGGCCGCCTCGAGCACGTCGAAGCCGATCTCCGCGTGGTGGGGCAGCAGGGCGCCGCGCCACCGCCGGGGCCGGAACGCGCTGATCGGCGTCAGCGCCAGCACGCCAGCGCCCAGCGGAATGATCGGGCCGTGGGCGGAGAGATTGTAAGCGGTCGAGCCCGCCGGCGTGGCGACCAGCACGCCGTCGCAGATCAGCTCGCTCAGCCGGACGATCGAATCGACCTGGATGCGCAGCTTGGCGGTCTGGCGCGTCTCGCGCAGGAGCGAGACCTCGTTGATCGCCAGCGCCTCGACATGCTCGCCGTCGACGGTGTCGGCGCGCATGCGCAAGGGGTGGAGCATCACGGTCTGGGAGCCGTGAAGCCGCTCGACGAGCCCGTCCTCGCGATAGCGGTTGAGCAGGAAGCCGACCGAGCCGCAGTTCATGCCGAAGATCGGCACGTCGCGATCCATGAACCGGTGCAGGCATTCCAGCATCAGCCCGTCGCCGCCCAGCGCCACGACCACGTCGGCGGCGTCCGGGTCGACGCCGCCATAGCGCTTCACCAGCGCGGCATGCGCCGTGCCGGCCTCGGGCGTGTCGGCCGCGACGAAGCCGATCGCTGGCGGGTCGGGCAGGGCGGGGGCGCCGCCCGTCTCCGTGGCGTCGCCGGTCGCGGCGGCCGAGGCGGTATCGGTATCCATGGCGGGACGCAGGTTAGGGCAATTTCCGAACTGATGGAATCATCAGTTCGGAAAAAATTGCCCTATCTTCAACAACCTAGAGCATCGGCCCCGGCGCATCCGCCGCGGCGGCGAAGCCTCATTCCCGCCCGCGGGCGACGAAATGGGGGGTGTCGAATCCGGGCTTGCCGTAGCGCAGGGGGGCCCCGTCTAGGTCGGTCACACGGCCGCCGGCGGCGGCGAGTACCGCATGGCCGGCCGCCGTGTCCCATTCCATGGTCCGGCCGAAGCGGGGATAGAGATCGGCTTCGCCCGCGGCCACGAGGCAGAATTTGAGCGAGCTCCCGACCTCGCGCCGGCCGGCCACCCGCCGGCCTTCCAGGAAGCGGTCGAGCGCGGCCGGATCGCCATGGGACCGGCTGGCGACGACGACGAGGCCCTCCGGCCCCGGATGGCGGGCAGTGATGACCCGGCGCTCCCGGTTGTCCGCATGCCAGGCGCCGAGACCGACGGCGCCGGAATAGGTCTCCGCCAGGGCCGGAGCGTGGACGACCCCCAGCACCGGCCGGCCGTCCTGGACCAGGGCGATGTTGACCGTGAACTCGCCGTTGCGGTTGAGGAACTCCTTCGTCCCGTCGAGCGGGTCGACCAGCCAGAACCGCCCGGCCGACGCCGTGTCCGGCGCGCCCGAGCGGCTGACGGCCTCCTCCGCAACCACCGGAACGTTCGGCGCGATCCGGGCGAGCCCGTCGAGGATCACCGCCTCCGCCGCCTCGTCCGCGGCGGTCACCGGGCTGCCGTCGGCCTTCTCGGCCGCGGCGATCTCGGGGCCCGTGTAGATCTTCAGGATCGCGGCGCCCGCCTCGAGGGCGAGCGCCGTCACCTGTACCAGCAGGTCTTCCCCGGTCGACGCCGCGATGCCGGCGAGATCGGGGGCGGCGGTCTCACTCGGCGGCAAGGCCGGGCTCCGCCCTCGGGATCAGGCGCCAGATCCTCTCCGCCGTGGCGGGCATGTCCACGTGCTCCACGCCGAAGGGCGCCAGCGCGTCGACGATGGCGTTGATGATCGCCGGCGGCGCGCCGATCGCCCCGGCCTCGCCCGCGCCCTTGATACCCAGCGGATTGGTCCGGCAGGGTACCTCGTTGTACTTGAAGGTCAGGAACGGCAGGTTGTCGGCGCGCGGCATGGTGTAGTCCATGAACGAGCCGGTGACGAGCTGGCCGTCCTCGTCGAAGACGGTGTGCTCCAGCAGCGCCTGGCCGATGCCCTGGGCGATGCCGCCATGGACCTGGCCGGCGACCATCAGCGGGTTCATCACCTTGCCGAAGTCGTCGACCACCGTGTAGCGCGTGATCCCCACCTCGCCGGTGTCGCGGTCGATCTCGACTTCGACGATGTGGGCGCCGTTGGGGAAGGTGGCCTCGGGCGGGGCGAACTCGCCCGCCTCCTCGAACGCCGTCTCCTCGGCCGACTTCGCCGCCACTTCCGCGAAGGTCACCGAGCGGTCGGTGCCGACGATCGAGAAGGTGCCGTCGGAGAAGACGATGTCCGGCGCCGCGGCCTCCAGGATCTCGGCCGCCTTCGCCTTGGCCTTCTCCTGGATCTTGAGCGAGGCCTCGGCGACCGCCATGCCGCCGACCGGCACCGAGCGCGATCCGCCGGTGCCGCCTCCCGTCGCGATGCGGAAGCTGTCGCCCTGGACGACCTCCACGTCGGCCGGATCGATGCCCAGATACTCGCCGACCACCTGCTTGTAGGCGGTGTCGTGGCCCTGGCCGTTGGACTGGGTCCCGATCAGCAGCGTCGCCTTGCCCGAGCGGTCCACGGTCAGGGTCGAGACCTCGGGCGAGCCGCCGGCGCAGGCCTCGACATAGGTGGCGAGCCCGATGCCCAGGATCTTGCCGCGGGCCTCGGCGGCGCGCTTGCGCTCGGCCGCGCCCTTCCAGTCGGAGATTTCCAGCGCCTCGTCCATGTTGCGGGCGAACTCGCCGGAATCGTAGGTCAGGCCCGTCGCCGTCTCGTAGGGCATGGCGTCGGGCGGGATGAAGTTGCGCCGGCGCAGCTCCGCCGGGTCGTAGCCGAGTTGGCGGGCGGCATGGTCGACCAGCCGCTCGATCAGGAAGGCCGCCTCCGGCCGCCCGGCGCCGCGATAGGCGTCGACCGGCTGGGTATTGGTGAACACACCGCGCACCCGCGCATGGATGCGCTGCAGCGTGTAGAGGCCGTTGAGCATGCGCTGGCCGGCCTCGGTCGCCACGAAGGGGGCGAAGTTGCTCAGATAGGCGCCGAGATTGGAAATCGTGTCCGTGCGCAGCGCCAGGAACCGGCCCTCGCCGTCGAGCGCGAGCTCGGCATGGACCACGTGGTCGCGGCCGTGGTCGTCGCTGATGAAGCCCTCCGAGCGCTCGGCCGTCCACTTGACCGGGCGGTGCAGCTTGGTCGCGGCGTAGAGGGTGACAATGTATTCCGGGTACATGAAGATCTTCATGCCGAAGCCGCCGCCGACATCGGTGGTCAGCACGTGCATCTTCTCGTTCGGCACGCGGAAGATCATGCTGGCGAGCTGGTTGCGCAGCCCGTGCACGCCCTGGCTCGAGACATAGAGGGTGTGGACGCCGCTGTCGGGATCGAAGTCCGCGTGGCAGGCCCGACCCTCCATCGAATTGGCGACCACCCGGTTGTTGACCAGGTCGAGCGAGACGACCGAGGCCGCCTTGTCGAACAGGGCGTCGGTCTCCGCCTTGTCGCCCATGTCCCAGTCGAAGCAGAGGTTGTTGCGCGCCTTGTCCCAGATCTGCGGCTGGCCGTCCTTCAGAGTCTCCGCCGTCTCGACGGTCGCCGGCAGGGTGTCGTAGTCGACCATGACCAGGTCGGCGGCGTCGCGCGCGGCGTTCATGCTGTCCGCGATGACGACCGCCACCGGCTCGCCGACATGACGTACGCGCCCGCGCGCCAGCGCCGGGCGCGGCGGGGCGAAGAAGGGGACGTCGTCGCGGCTCTTGGCCGGGGCGAGGCAGGGAAGCTCCCCGATCTCGTCGCGGTCCAGGTCCTCGACCGTGTAGATCGCCAGCACGCCGGGCACGGCCTTGGCCTCGTCCAGGTCGATGCCCGTGATGTCGGCGTGGGCGACCGGCGAGCGCACGAAGACGGCATAGGCCTGGCGGTCGAGCCGGACGTCGTCGGTGTACCGCCCCTTGCCCGTCAGCAGGCGGGGATCCTCGGTGCGCGGCACACCCTGTCCGATGCCGAATTTGGCCATGGCTGCTACCCTTGCTGTCGGCGGAGTCCGAAGGGCGCCTACATTTCCCGAGGAGGCGTCCGGCGTCAACGACGCAGGGCCGGCCGCGACGGTTTCGCCCGGTGGCCAGCAAAGGAGACGGGAGAATGTGCGGGCGTTACACGATTACCGCGCCGCTCGAGGCGATCCGCGACGTCTTCGAGGTCGCCGAACGCCCGAATCTGGCGCCACGCTACAACGTGGCGCCGTCGCAGAGCGTGCCCATCGTGCGCCGGCCCCCGCGCGAAAGGCGGTCGGGCGACGGTGATTCGGGCAGTGGCGATCCGGGCGACGGGGAGTCGGCGCGCCGGCGCGAGCTCGTCACCGTCACCTGGGGCCTGATCCCGTTCTGGGCCAAGGACGCGACGATCGCCAACAAGCTGATCAACGCGCGCGGCGAGAGCGTCGCCGACAAGCCCGCCTTCCGGGACAGCTTCGCCAAGCGCCGCTGCCTGGTCGTCGCCGACGGCTTCTACGAATGGAAGAAGGTCGAGGGCGGAAAGCAGCCCTATCGCATCCGCCTGGCCTCCGGCGCGCCCTTCGGCTTCGCCGGGCTGTGGTCGGACTGGACGAGCCCCGAGGGCGAGCGGCGGGAGACCTGCACCATCGTCACCACCCGGGCCAACGCCCTGGTCGCGCCGATCCACGACCGGATGCCGGTGATCCTGGACCCGGCGGATTTCGACGCCTGGCTCGACGGCGAGCGGGAGGCGGCAACCGCGCTGATCCGCCCGCACGACCCGAGCGCGATGGAGGCCTATCCGGTCGACCGGCGGGTCGGCAACGTGCGCAACGACGACGAGGGCCTGGTCGCGCCCCTGGCCGAGCAGGGTTCGCTGTTCTGAACCGGGGAGCCAGCCGGCGGGGGCAGGTGCCGAGCCGGCCAGGAAAGGAGCCCCGAAACGGCGACGGCCGGCCGCCCCGTTCAAGGGACGACCGGCCGTCGGTCTCGTCTCCGTCCGGCGCCGCCCGGGGGCGACGTCGGACGGACGATCGCGGTTACTCGACCTGGAGGTTACCCGCCGAGCTGCGCCCGTCGCGGCCGCGCTCGAGCTCGAAGCTGACGCGCTGGCCCTCGTTCAGGCCCGAAAGGCCCGCCCGCTCGACGGCGCTGATGTGGACGAACACGTCCTTGGCGCCCTCGTCCGGGGCGATGAAGCCGAAGCCCTTGGTCGTGTTGAACCACTTAACGATACCGGTCTGCATTCTGTCGTCCTTGGTCGTCGGGTGGCGGCGCGCTCGGCGCTCGCCACCGGGTCGTCAACGGTCTTGAGTAAGCGGGTATCTCGAGGAACCGGTCGTCCGGATCACGAAACGGGCAGCCGCCGTCGGAGTAAGCCGCCCTGGTAACCAGCGCCGGGAAGATGGACCCGGGTGCCGCCCGGCGCAAGGGGTTTCGGGCACCGCGGGCGCTCGGGCCTCCGCGCGCCACGCGGATCAGGCCCGCGTTAATCGCCGGTCAACCGGTCCCGGGCGTCAATGCGGCGCCCCGTCACTCATCCCTTGCGCGCCCTCGACAATGACCGCCGCTCGCCGCCCGATCCGTCTCCGCCACGCCCGGCCGATGCTTCCGGCACTGGCGGCCGTCGCCGTCGTGCTGATGGCCGAGAGCGCCGCCCAGGCGCAACGCCAGTACGACCCGCCCCTGATCGTGGAGGGGCGCGGCCAGGCGATCGAGGGCGACCGGCTCCGGATCGGCGGGCAGACCGTCCGGCTCTACGGCCTCGACGCGCCCGATCCGGGCCAGACCTGCCGGGCCCGCGACGGGCGGGAATACGACTGCGCCGCCGCCTCGCGCAACATGCTCCAACGCATGATGGGCGAGGCGATCCTGACCTGCACGATCCACGCCGAGCTGCTGACGGGCGATGTCACCGGCATCTGCGTGCGCGACGAGACCAAGGACATCGGCGCCTACATGCTCGCCGGCGGCTGGGCGGTCTCCTATCGCGGCCTGTCGGACCGGTACGAGTACCTGGAAGCCCGCGCCCGATCCAACCGCGCCGGCCTGTGGTCCGGCCGCTTCGAACGCCCGCGCATCTGGCGCGCGCGGCAGCGGTAGGCGTTCCCGACGCGCTACGAGCGTCGTCGCGCGCGGGACCGGTCCCGCAGGGCCAGCAGCGCCGGCAGGGCGAGCAGACTGGCGAACAGCGTCGCCGCGATGGCGATGGTCAACAGCTCGCCCATGCTGGCCGTGCCGCGATGCTCGGACACCGCGAGGCTGCCGAACGACGCCGCGGTGGTCAGCGCGCTCAGCAGCACCGCGCGCGGCGTGCTCGACGCCATGACCGTGGCCGTGTCGCCGCCCGTGCGCAACGCGGCCCGCCAGCGCGAGACGATCTGGATACAGCCGCTAACCCCCAGCGCCAGCAATAGCGGCAGGACGATGATATTGGCGAAGTTGAAGGCGAGCCCGGCGACTGCCGAGGCCGCGAAGGTCAGCAGCGCGGCCAGGGTCAGCGGGGCCAGCGTGACCGCCACGTCGCGGATGTCGCGATAGACCGCGAGCAGGAGCAGCAGGATGCCCGCGGCTGTGACCGCCGTCGCCTGGACGAAGGCGCCGACGACCGCGCGGCTCGCTTCGGTGACCACCACCGGCGTGCCGGTCGCGGTCGGCTCGACCGCCAGGACCGCGTCGGCGAAGCGGCGCATGTCTTCCGGGCCCTCGATCGGCTCGGCGGGCAGGACCTCGATCCGGGTGCGGCCGTCGGCGGTCGTCCAGCGCTCCCGCAGGGCGGCCGGCAGATCCCCGAGGCTCACCGGCCCGGCTTCCATCGCCGTACGCAGGTCGTCGAGCCAGCCGGGCAGGTCGGCCAGCACCGCGTCCTCGAGATCGGCGAGCGCCGCGGCGCCGGCCTCCGCGTCCGGCGCCCGCTCGGCCAGGAACTGCTCGACCGCGGCGGCCAAGTGGGCGAGCGCCCGATCGACCGATGCCGGCTCGGCGGGAGCCGTCGCCGCCACGGCCGCGGCGAACGTCTCGAGCACGGCCCGGCGCGCGGCGGCGTCGATCGCGGGTGGGCTGTTCGGCGCGGTCAGGACGGGCGTCAGCGTCCAGGCGAGCTCGTCGATCAGGGCGAGCTTGGCGTCCTGGTCGGCCGGCACGAACCGGGCCAGGGTGATCACCCGGCCGACCTCCGGCAGCGCGCCCAGCCGCTCGGCCAGCGTCGACGCGGCCTCGGGCCCGTCGGCCAGGACGTCGACGCGATAGGGCGTGGTCGTCGGGTCCGACGCCAGGTCGCGGAACGTCTCCACCGGCTCCAGGTCCGGGTCCTGGAGGGAGAGCGGATTGACGTCGAAGCGGGCGAAGGGCGCGGCTCCCGCTTGCCCCAGCGGGACTTGTCGACCGGCGGCAGCTCCCCG
>JAVJUS010000114.1:0-11481 GCA_040220455.1 Azospirillaceae bacterium | reverse complement strand
CGGGGCCGGGCCGGCGCGGCGCGGCGCGCGCTGGCTGGCGGCCGTCCCGGCGGCGACGCTCGCCCTGTTCCTGGCGCCTGTGCTGGTCGGGCTGATCGGCACGCTGGCGCCGGCCTTCGGCGTCCTGCCCGTGCTCGGCGGGACGGCGCTGTCGCTAGAGCCGTGGCGCGCCCTGGCGGCCGAGCCGGCGCTGCCCGGCGCGGTGCGCCTGACGCTGGTCACAGGCCTGGGCGCGACCGTTGTGGCGCTGGCCGGCGCGATCGCCATCGTCGCGGCCTGGCACGACCGGGCGGCGTTCCGGGCGCTGCGCCGGATGCTGGCGCCGCTGATCGCGCTGCCCCATGCGGCGCTGGCCATCGGGCTGGCCTTCGCCCTGGCGCCCTCGGGGCTGATCGCGCGGGCGTTCTCGCCCTGGGCGACCGGCTGGGAGCGGCCGCCCGATCTGCTGATCGTGGGCGATCCGGCGGGGCTGTCCCTGATCCTGGGCCTGGCGATCAAGGAGCTGCCGTTCCTGCTGCTGATGATCGTCGCGGCCAGCGGCCAGATCGATACCGGCCCGGCCCTGCGCATGGCGCGGGCGGCGGGCTACGGCCCGGCGACGGCGTGGGTCAAGACTGTGCTGCCACGGCTCTACCCGCAGATCCGGCTGCCGGTCTACGCGGTGCTCGCCTATTCGCTGTCGGTGGTCGACATGGCGATGATCCTGGGTCCCGGAACGCCGCCGCCGCTGGCGCCGCTGATCCTGCGCTGGTTCGCCGATCCCGATCTCGCCATGCGCTTCACCGCCGCCGCCGGGGCCTGCCTGCAGCTCGCCCTCGTCATCGGCGCGATCGGCCTGTGGCGGCTGGCCGAGGTCGCGATCGCCCGGCTCGCCCGGCCCTGGCTGGAGGCCGGGGGCCGGCGAGCCCTCGAGGGGCCGGCGCGGGCGATCGCCGTGGTGTCGGCGGGCGGCATGGCTGCAGGCGCCGGTGCGGCGATCGCGGCGGTCGGGCTGTGGTCGGTGGCGGCGGTATGGCGCTGGCCGGACGCGCTGCCGGCGGCCTGGACGCTGGAGACCTGGATCGACGGCACGCGCGCGCTCACCGGCCCCGCCGCGACGACGCTCGTGGTCGGGCTCGCGGCGACCGCGCTCGCCCTGGCGCTGGTCCTGGGCTGTCTGGAATACGAGCAGCGCGCCGGCGTCCGGCCGACGACGCGCGCCCTGTGGCTGCTCTACACGCCGCTTCTGGTGCCGCAGATCGGCTTCCTGTTCGGTGTGCAGGTCCTGCTGCTGGTGGTCGGGCTCGACGGCACGATGGCCGCGCTGGTCTGGGCCCATCTCCTGTTCGTGCTGCCCTATGTCTTCCTGACGCTGGCCGACCCGTGGCGCGCGCTCGACCCGCGCTACGCGCGCACCGCCGCCTGCCTGGGCGCCTCGCCCGCCCGCGTCTTCTGGAAGGTCAAGCTCGGCCTGCTGCTGCGCCCGATCGCGGTGGCGGCGGCCGTCGGCTTCGCCGTCAGCGTGGCGCAGTACCTTCCGACCGTCTTCGCCGGCGCCGGGCGCCTGCCGACCCTGACGACGGAGGCGGTCGGCCTCGCCGCCGGCGCCGACCGCCGCCTCGTCGGCGTCTTTGCCTTCGCCCAGGCCGGGCTGCCGATGCTCGCCTTCGCGCTGGCCCTGGCGCTGCCCCGGCTGCTGCGCCCCGGCCGGCGCGGGCCCGGCGGCGGGGAGGGGGCGCGATGACCATCGCGGTCGACCGATCGGATCCCGCGGCGCCGGCGCCCTTGCCCGGCGCCGGGCTGGTGCTGGACGGCGTGGCCCTGGCGCTGGCCGGCCGGCGGCTGTTCGCGCCGCTCGATCTCGCCGTCGCGCCGGGCGAGGCGGTGACGGTCATGGGGCCCAGCGGGTCGGGCAAGTCGAGCCTGCTGGACGCCGTCGCCGGCACGCTCGACCCGGCCTTCGCGCTGGAGGGCCGGATCGCGCTCGACGGCCGCGACCTCGCGGGGCTGCCGCCGGAGGATCGCGGCGTCGGGCTGCTGTTCCAGGACGACCTGCTGTTCCCGCATCTGGATGTCGGCGGCAACCTGGCCTTCGCGCTGCCCGCCTCGGTCAAGGGCCGGTCGGCGCGGCGGCGGCGGGTCGAGGCGGCGCTCGCCGAGGCGGGGCTGGCGGGCTTCGCCGACCGCGACCCGGCGACGCTGTCCGGCGGCCAGCGCGCGCGGGTCGCGCTGATGCGCGCGCTGCTGGCCGAGCCGCGGGCCCTGCTGCTCGACGAGCCCTTCGGCACGCTCGATCTCGCCCTGCGCGATCGGGTGCGCGGATTCGTCTTCGAGCACGCCCGCGCGCGCCGCCTGCCCGTCCTGCTGGTGACGCACGACCCGGCCGACGCGGCGGCGGCCGGCGGCCCGGTCGTCGACATCGCGCCGGCCGCCGAGGGCGGGTGAACGGGCGCGGATCCGAGGCGATCGCCGGACTCGCCTGGATTCGCCGGCGATCCGACGTATATCTTTCACAGGGGCCGAGAGCGGCCGGCGCATCGAGGGGCCTGGGAAACGCGCCATGTACACCGCCGAGACACAGTCGATCCGGGTATCGGTCGAACCCGCCTATCTGGAGGACCAGTCGACGCCCCAGGAGGACCGCTATGTCTGGGCCTATCGCGTGCGCATCGAGAACCGGGGCGACACGACGGTCCAGCTGCGTAACCGCCATTGGCGCATCGCCGACGGCCGCGGTCATGTCAACGAGGTGCGCGGCGCGGGCGTCGTCGGACAGGAACCGGTGATCCGACCGGGGGAAAGTTTCGAATACACCAGCGGTGCGCCGTTGCCCACGCCCTCCGGGATGATGGTCGGCACCTACGAGATGGAGACGCCGGACGGCGAGCGGTTCGAGGTGGCGATCCCCGCCTTCTCGCTCGACAGCCCGCATCAGCCGGTCAATCCGAACTGACGACACGGCGGGGCCGCGCCGCCGGCCGGGGGGACTCCCGGGATGGCGCGCGACGGCAAACCCCGCATGCCCCGCGACCCGGTCGGCCGGTCCGACGGGCGGGCAAGACGGTAAACCGCAAGAGGATCGCATCATGGTATCCCAGTCCGCCGCCTCGCTGACCGCTTACGACGGGCGGGTCGTCGACGCCGACAAGCAAAAGGGCGCGCCGGTTCCCGCCGACGGTCGCCCGAGCCGTGCCGAGGCCGAGGAGGCGGTGCGCACGCTGCTGCGCTGGACCGGCGATGATCCGGATCGCGAGGGGCTGCTGTCCACGCCGGAGCGCGTGGTGCGCGCCTACGAGGATTTCTTCGCCGGCTACGGCCAGGATCCCGAGGAAATCCTGCATCGGACCTTCGAGGAGGTCGACGGCTACGACGAAATGGTCGTGCTGCGCGACATCCGCTTCGAATCCCATTGCGAGCATCACCTGGTGCCGATCATCGGCACGGCGCATATCGGCTATCTGCCGAACAAGCGCGTGGTCGGCATCTCCAAGCTCGCCCGGGCGGTGGAGATCTACGCCAAGCGCCTGCAGATCCAGGAGCGGCTGACCGCCCAGGTCGCCAACGCCATCGACAACGCGCTCCAGCCGCGCGGCGTCGCCGTGATCATGAGCAGCGAGCATCACTGCATGACCACGCGCGGCGTCCACAAGGTCGGCGCCTCGATGGTGACGAGCCGCATGCTCGGCGCCTTCCGCGACGACGTGCAGCTCCGCCGGGAGTTCCAGGCGATGGCCGGCCTCAACGCCTGAGGCCGTCGGCCCGCACGGGCGGCGAGCGGCACTCTCGACAGCGGCCGGGGAAACCGGTAGTCACGGCGCCGCCCGGCCGGCGTCCCGGCCGGGTGCTGGCTCCGGCACCACGGGATCGGGTGTCATGCGCATCTACCGGCATGCCGACCTGCCGCCCGAGGACCGGGGGGCGGTCGTCGCCATCGGCAATTTCGACGGGGTCCATCGCGGCCACCAGATGGTGATCCGCGAGGCGGCGGCCGTTGCGCGGGAGGAGGGGGCGAAGCTCGCCGTCCTGTCCTTCGAGCCGCATCCGCGCCGGATCTTCCGCCCCGACGATCCGCCGTTCCGGCTGACGCCGTTCCGCCTGCGCGCCCGCCTGCTGGCGGAGCTGGGCATCGACATCCATGTCGTCCTGCACTTCGACGAGGCCTTCTCGCGGATCAGCGCGGAATCCTTCGTCGAGGACATCCTGGCGCGCGGTCTGGCGACCCGGCACGTGGCGATCGGCTACGACTTCTGCTTCGGCCACAAGCGGCGCGGCAACGCGGAGAGCCTGCTCGGCTTCGGCCGGCAATGGGGCTTCGGCGTCACCGTCGTCACCCAGGCGGCCGACGAGACGGGCGGCACCTACTCCTCCAGCCGCATCCGCGAATTGCTGTCCGACGGCCGGCCGCGCGAGGCGGCGACCCTGCTCGGCCGGCCGTGGGAGATCGCGGGCCGGGTCGAGGCCGGGGACCGGCGCGGGCGCCAGCTCGGCTACCCGACCGCCAATCTCCGCCTCGACGACTTCCTGCGCCCGGCCTACGGCGTCTACGCCGTGCGCGCGGCGCTGGACGAGGACGCGGAGACGGGCGACGGCACCGGCGTCGCCCCGGCACCGGCCTGGATCGACGGGGTCGCCAATCTCGGCGTCCGGCCGATGTGGGAGAGCGCCGAGCCCCTGCTGGAGGCCCATCTATTCGACTTCGCAGGCGATCTCTACGGCCGCCATCTGCGCGTCCAGATCGTCGAGCGCCTGCGCGGCGAGCGGCGCTTCGACTCCGTCGAGGCGCTGATCGCCCAGATGGACCGCGACAGCCACGCCGCGCGCGCGGCGCTCGCCTGGTAGGGCGGGCGTTTGCACCGGCCCTACGGGCGTGCGATAACAACCCTCGATTGCCGTCCGGTCCGACGCGCCGCCCGGGCGCTTTCGCGGGGTCCGACGGCCCGGCGCTAGGAGGCGGGGATGGGGTGGCGCGGTCACGCGTTCGACATCATCAATGCCAAGTCGACCCGCATCGACAGCGTCTACGACCTGGCGATCTTCGTTCACATCGCCGATACCGGCAGCCTGTCGGGCGCCGCGCGGGACCTTGACCTGTCGCTCGCCTTCGTGTCGAAGCGCCTTCAGCGGCTGGAGGCGGCGCTGGGAATCCGGCTCATCAACCGGACGACCCGCCGTCTCGCCCTGACCGGCGAGGGCGCCCGCTTCTACGAGCACGCCCGGTCCATCCTGCGCGAGGTGCAAACGGCGGAGGAGGCCGTCGCCCTGGCGAAGGAGGCGGTGACCGGGGTCCTGACCATGACCGCCTCGATCACCTTTTCCCGGCGGCATCTGGCGCCGTGCATCGCCCGGTTCCAGGAGGCCCACCCGGATGCGCGATTCCGGCTGATCGCGACCGACGGACTTCTCGACATCGTCGAGGAAGGGGTGGACATCGCCGTGCGTCAGGCGAGCCCGGCGGACTCGACCCTGATGGCGCAGGCCCTGGTCTCCGACCAGCGCGTGCTTTGCGCGTCCCCGGCCTATGTCGAGCGGTTCGGCGAGCCCCGTCACCCGCACGACCTGCCCGGCCACCGGTGTGTCGTGTTCGGCACGCCGCCCATGACGGACTGGATGCTCACCGACGGCAACGAGACGGTCGACGTCGCCGTCGACTGGCATGTCTCCCTGTCCGGCGGCGACGCCGCGCATGCCGCGACGATGGCCGGTGCGGGGATCGCCTTCAAGTCGGTCTGGGAAGTCGCCGACGATATCCGCGCCGGCAACCTGGTCCGCCTGCTGCCCGCGTGGCGGTCGGGCCCCAGGCGCATCCACGCCCTCTTGCCGTCGAACCGCTACAAGACGCCCTTGGTCCGGGCCTTCGTCGACTTCATGGCGGCCGACCTGCGCGCGAGCGAAGCGCGAATACTCGACGTCTGAAGCGACGCGGTGGCGCCGGGCGCGGGCCAGCCGAGCCCGTGCGGCGCGAGGAGTGCGCCGTGCTGCGCCGATCCGGTGATTTCGTCGGATCTGCGACGTTTCCTGCAACGGGGATCCGTAGCATTCGATCCTCTCCAAAATACTGAGGGTGTTTTTCCAAATCCACTATACTATTACGTGTATCAATTCGGTATCTTCGCTCTCGTTTTCCGGGCGCTCCCCTCACCCGAGACGGGTGAACGGTGCGGCCTCCCGGCTCCGGTCCCGCGGCCCCTGGGGTGCGCACACCTCGCCATCACCGGTTCCGGGCGACCCGATCGCGAGTGGAGAGAAGACGATGTCCAGCGTGAGCCGACGTGGATTGCTGGCCGGCGTGACGGCCGCCGCCGGCGGGTTCGCCGCGACCGACCTGCGCTCTCCGGCCCGGGCCGCCGGCGCCGCCGGGGCGCAGGACAGGGTTCCCGGCGCGGTGATCGGGCCCGACGATCCGCGCTACGCGGCGCTGACGACCGGCAACAACCAGCGCTTCGTGGCGCGCCCGGACTACGTCAAGCTCGCCCGGTCGACCGACGACGTCGCGGCGGCGCTCCAGGAGGCCGTCGACGCCGGCAAGCGGGTTTCCGTGCGCAGCGGCGGCCATTGCTTCTCCGATTTCGCGTGCAATCCGGAGATCGAGGTCATCATCGACCTGTCCGAGATGGCCGCGGTCGACTACGACCCGGAGGTCCGGGCTTTCACGATCGAGCCGGGCGCCCGGCTGGAGGCGGCGTACGAGAGCCTCTACAAGGGCTGGGGCGTCACCCTGCCGGCCGGCATCTGCTACAGCGTCGGGATCGGCGGCCATATCGCCGGCGGCGGCTACGGCCTGCTGTCCCGTGACCACGGCCTCACGGTCGACCACCTCTACATGGTGGAGGTCGTCACGGTCGATGCCGACCGACGGGTTCGCGTCGTTCGGGCGTCGCGCGAGCCGGACGACCCCAATCGTGAGCTCTGGTGGGGCCACACGGGCGGCGGCGGTGGCAATTTCGGCATCGTCACGCGCTACTGGTTCCGCTCGCCCGGCGCCACCGGCACGGCGCCCATGGACCAGTTGATCTCGCCGCCGGCCGAAGTCCTGATCAGCGCGCTCCAGTTCCCCTGGGACCAGCTCGACGAGGCGACCTTCAGCCGCCTGCTGAAGAACTTCGGCGCCTGGCACCAGACGAACAGCGCGCCCGACTCGCCGTTCACGAAGCTGAGCAGCCTGTTCAACGTCAACCACCGGGCCGCCGGGGCGCTCGGCATGTTCACCCAGGTCGACGCCACCGCGCCGGACGCCGACGCCCTTCTTCACGCGTACATCGAGGCGATCATCGACGGCACCGACCTGCGGCCCGAGCCGGCGGAAACCCCGATCGGCGAACTCGGCTCGCTGCCCGGCTTCCTCGTGCCCCGGCGGTTGCCCTGGATGCAGGCGACCAAGCTGGTCGGCTCGAACAACCCGACGATCACCGATCCGACCTCGCGGGCGGCGCACAAGTCGGGCTACCAGCGCCGGAACTTCTCCGACGTCCAGCTCGGCGCCCTGTACCGCGCCATGACGCGCGAGGACTTTCACAACCCGGACACCATGCTCGTCGTCTTCTCGTTCGGCGGTCAGGTCAACGCCGCACGCTCCGATGATACGGCCAACGCACAGCGCGACAGCATCTTCAAGATGTGCTTCCAGACATTTTGGGCCGACCCCGCGGACGACGACTACTACATGAGTTGGGTTCGCGAACTCTACAGTGATTTCTATTCTGAGACAGGCGGCGTGCCGGTGCCGAACGGAGACATGGACGGCTGCTACATCAACTACCCCGATAACGATGTCGCCGATCCAGCATGGAACAAGTCGGGGTTGCCCTGGTCCTATCTTTACTACAAGGACAACTACCCGCGTCTACAGCAAGTCAAGGAACACTGGGACCCTAACAATATTTTCCGTCACGCGCTCTCGATCGAGCTGCCGTGACGTCGGCGTCACCGGCGGCCGCACGGCCGACGGGTCACAAAAAAAAGTGATACTCGGGAGAGATGCCCGATCCGCCCCGACGAGATGGCGACAATCGGAGAAATCTCATGCGAACCATTGCCATGATCCTCGGGACTCGTCCCGAAGCGATCAAATGCGCACCGGTGATTGCGGCCCTGAGGGAGAGCGAATTCTTCAACTGCGTCGTTATTTCGACGGGCCAGCATCGCGAGATGCTCAACGACACTTTGGCCGAATTCGATATCACGCCGGATATCGACCTGGCGGTCATGACGCTCGGCCAGACGCTGTCTCAAGTGACCTCGCGGATCCTGGAAGGCCTGGCTGAACCGCTTCGGACGCTGCGTCCCGACGCGGTGATCGTCCACGGCGACACGGCGACCACCTTCGCCGGCGCCCTGGCCGCGTTCCATCACGAGATCAAGGTGATCCATCTGGAAGCGGGACTGCGCAGCGGCTCGATCCGCTCGCCGTTCCCCGAGGAGGCCAATCGGCGCCTGGTCTGCCAGGTGGCCGACCTCCACCTGGCGCCGACCAGCGGCAACGCGGCGAACCTGATCCGCGAGGGCGTCGACGAGTCCGACATCTACGTCACCGGCAACACGGTCATCGACGCCCTGCGCTGGGCGGCCGACAAGACCGACGACACGGTCGACCCCGTCCTGGAGGAGCTCTCGACCGAGACCCGGCCGATCATCGTCGCCTCGGCCCACCGGCGGGAATGCTGGGGCGCTCCGATGCAGCGGATCGCCGACGGCCTCGTCGAGATCGCCTCGCGGGCCGATGTCCGCATCGTCGTTCCGGTGCACCGCAACCCGCGGGTGCGCGAGGTGATGATGCCGACCCTTTCGGGCCACCCCCGGATCACGACCTGCGATCCGCTGCCCTATCGCGCCTTCTGCCGGCTGATGCGCAAGGCGGACCTCGTGATCTCCGACTCCAGCGGAGCGGAGGAGGAAGGGCCGGGGCTCGGCAAGCCGACCCTGGTCCTGCGCGACGTCACCGAGCGGCCGGAGGCGGTCACCGCCGGCGTCGCCAAGCTGGTCAGTCGGGATCGGGACCGCATCGTCCAAGAGGCCCTGGCCATCCTGGCGGACCGGCGCCGCTACGAGGCGATGGCGCGGGCCTCCAACGTCTACGGCGACGGCCAGGCCACCGGTCGCGTCATGGGGGCGCTGCGGCACTTTTTCGACGACGGGCCGATCGTCCTTCCCTTCGTCTCAGGGCGCCGCGAAGCCGACGTCATGCTCGCCGCGGCCGGCGGCGCCTGAACCGACCGGACCTGCCCGCGGGGCCCTCGGGGCCTCGTGGGCGGGTCGGCCCTGTCCGACAACCGCGGGAGGCTCGACCATGCCTCGAACGACCCCCGCCGAATCCGGCCCGCTCGGCTTCTCTGACGCGATCGTGCATGCGTGGCTGGCGGCCGGGCCCACGCGCGAGCGGATCGACGGCGCGGCCGTCGTCGTCAATGCGGGCGCCGAAGCCGCGACCATCGACGGACCGGTGCCGCAGACCCTGGCGCCGTTCGACGCCACCCTCGTACGGGACGCGGCGGTCGAGGGAGCCGGATCGCTGATCGTCCTCGCCGTGCGCGAGGCGGACTCGGTCGGCGCGCTCGCGTCGGCGCCGGGCTGGCGGCCGCTGGCCGAGATCGTGGACGCGCCGGACGACGCGATACGGCAAACGGCGCTGTGGCGATCGCCCAAGGCCCCGGTCGCGACGGTCAGCCTCGACGACGGGGAGCCGGCGCTTGCCGGCTTCCCCCAGGACGGCAGCCGGCGCTTCGCGGCGACGGCCAATCTCTGGTTCGCGCCCGCCGGCACGGACTGCCTGATCCACGACCGCCACGGCTTCGTGGAATTCCACGCCCAGCTCCACGGCGTCGGCGTGATGCAGAAGTTCCGCGAGCGCGACCCCGCGACGCTGTTCGAGGAGCGATGGCTGGTGCCCGGCGTGGCCCATCGCGCCTTCGACTGCGTCCCCGAGGCGCCCGGGGTCTACCGCTATCCCTGGCATCAGTACCGGGCCGAGACGGACTGCGTCTGGCTTGCCGTCGAATACCACCCCGAGGACGCCCGGCCGCGCGCCGGGCGGGAGTAGTGCCGACGTGCCCCTCGCCCTGTTCTCCCTGACCATCGGCGCCTTCGGCATCGGCGTCACCGAATTCGTCATCATGGGCCTGCTGATCGAGGTCAGCGAAGATCTCGCCGTGTCGATTCCGGCCGCGGGGCTGCTGATCTCCGGCTACGCGATCGGTGTCGTGTTCGGCGCGCCGGTGTTGACGATCGCGATGGGCCGATGGCAGCGCAAGCACGTGCTGCTGGCGCTCATGGCGATCTTCACGCTGGGCAACCTGGCCTGCGCGCTGGCGCCGACCTACGGCATCCTGATGCTCGCCCGCATCGTCACCGCTTTCGCCCACGGCACGTTTTTCGGCGTCGGGTCGGTCGTCGCCCAGGGGCTGGTCCCGCCCGACCGCAAGGCGTCGGCGATCGCGATCATGTTCACCGGCCTGACCGCCGCCAACATCTTCGGTGTGCCCTTCGGCACCTGGCTCGGCCAGGCACTCGACTGGCGGGCCACGTTCTGGGCGGTGACCGCCATGGGCGTGATCGCCATGGCCGTCCTCGCCGCCTTCGTGCCCGCCGACGAGTCGGAACCGGAGGCGGCGTCGTGGCGCGACGACCTGCGGGCCATCGCGCGGCGGCCGGTGGTCCTGGGCCTGACGACGACGGTCCTCGGCTATGCCGGGGTGTTCACCGTGTTCACCTACATATCGCCGATCCTGACCCGGATCGCGGGCTTCCCGGACAGCGCCGTCTCGCCGATCCTTCTGGTCTTCGGCGGCGGGCTGGTGGTCGGCAACCTGGTCGGCGGACGGCTCGCCGACTGGCGGCTGCGCACGACCGTGCTCGGGACGCTGCTGACGCTGGCCGCCGTGCTCGCCTTCATGGCGGCGGGCATCCACCACCCGGTCGCCGCGGTTGTGTTCACCGGCCTGCTCGGCGCGGCGGGCTTCGCGACCGTGGCGCCGCTCCAGGCCTGGATGCTGCGCAAGGCCGAAGGCTCGAGCCAGAGCCTCGCATCCAGCTTCAACATCGCCGGCTTCAACCTGGGCAACGCGATCGGCGCCGGGCTCGGCGGCGCGGTGATCGACTGGGGTCCGGGGCTTCCCGCGGTCCCGGCGGTCGCGGCCGTCGTTCCGCTGATCGCGGCCGGCGTGGCGGTGACGAGCATGCGCCTGGAGGCCGGCGCGGCGGCCCGGGGCGCGCCGCTGGCCGGTGCCGTGGGGCCGGGCGCCGACTGACCGGAATACCCGGCCGGCCGGCCGGGTGACGACAAGCGCCGCCGTACCGGGACCAAGAGCGTGACGGAGCGGACAGGAGGGTACGGCCTGCCGCTCGCCAAAGGGAAAAAACACTTCGCATCCTGGTCTGCACCCCTGATTTGAGACAGTGGTAAAAGGACACAGTCGTCACATCAGGGGAGGCGATGGATGGGACGGCACAGATCGGTGTCGGAGAAGCTTGCGGTGGTGGCTCGAATGGAGTCGGGCGAGACGGGCCGCA
>JAVJUS010000113.1:0-16727 GCA_040220455.1 Azospirillaceae bacterium | reverse complement strand
GCCGCTCGACCGCGGCGGAGCGGACCGCTTCCTGCCCTGGATCGTCGCGCCGATGACCTATCTCGCCACACTCTGCCTGGCCCTGACCCTGGCGCTCGGCGGCCTCGTGGACCGCTGGGACCGGGGCCTGACCGGGGCGCTGACGGTCCAGCTCCCGGCCGTCGAGGGCGAGGCGGCGCGGGCCACGGCGCTGGAGGACGCGCGCGCCGTGCTCGCCTTCCAGCCCGGCATCGCCCGGATCGAGCCGGTCGACCGTGACGAGGCGGCGGCGCTGGTCGAGCCCTGGCTGGGCGACGCCGCGGCGCTCGAGGACCTGCCGCTGCCGACGCTGATCGACGTCCGGCTGGAGCGCGGCGCCGATATCGACGTCGCGGGCCTGTCCGCCGCGCTGGCCCGGGCGGTGCCCGGCGCCCAGGTGATCGACCACGGCCGCTGGCTGCGCGACCTGGTCCGCTTCGCCGGCACGGTCCGCGCCGTGGCGGGGGTGATCCTGTTCCTGGTCGCCGGCGCGGCGGTCGCCACCATCGTCTCCGCGACCCGCGCGGGCCTGGCGGTGCATGCCAGCGTGGTCGAGATCCTGCATCTGATGGGCGCGCCGGACGCCTTCATCTCCCGCCAGTTCGAGCGCCATTTCCGGGGCCGGGTCGCGCTCGGCGGCGCGGTCGGGCTGGTCGCCGCGGCGGCGACGCTGCTCGTTCTGGGCCGGGCGGCGCGTGGGCTGGGCGGCGCCCTGGCGCCCGATCTGACGCTCGGGCCCTGGGCCTGGGCGGCGCTGGTGGCCGTGCCGCTGGCGGCGGTCGGCCTCGCCATGGCGACGGCCAGGGCGGTCGTGCGCGACGCCCTGGGCCGGATGCCGTGACCGGGGCGATGACGGGGCGCGCAGCAGACGGCACGGCGCGGCGGCGGGTGCCGCGCGTCGTGCTGGTGGTCCTGGCCGCGGCGGCGGTCGCCTGGGCCGCCGGCTTCGTCTGGTTCGCCCAGTGGTCGGCCCGCCTGCCGCCGCCCGGCGACGCGCCGACCGACGCCATTGTCGTGCCGACCGGCGGCACCAACCGCCTGGCCGAGGGGCTCGCCCTGCTCGCCGCCGGCCGCGCGGACGCCGTGCTCGTCTCCGGCGTGGACAGCCGGGTCGACATCGCCCGCCTCCTGGAGCTGGGCGCGCCGGGCGCCGAAGAGCTCGCCTGCTGCGTCACCGTCGGCTACGAGGCCGCCGACACCCGCGGCAACGCCGCCGAGGCGGCGGCCTGGATGCGCGAGCACGGCTTTACCTCGATCCGGCTGGTCACCTCCAACTACCACATGGCGCGCAGCCTGCTGGAATTCCGCCGCGTCCTGCCGGAGGTGCGCATCGTGCCCCATCCGGTGGAGCCCGACGGCGTCCGCCTGGAGCGCTGGTGGGCGAGCCCGGGCACGGCCCTCTTGATCGCGCAGGAATGGACCAAGTATCTGGTCGCCCTGGCGCGCGGCGCCTCGCCCGGGCGCTGAGCCGCGCCCGCGCCCGGACCGCGCGCCCCCGCCCCGTCCCCGTCGGCCCCGCCCCGGGCCGGCGGCCCCACCGGAAAGTCCGCATGACCTTCGCCCGCTCGATCCTCTTCAACATCCTGTTCTACCTCTGGACGGCGGTGCTGTGCGTGGGGCTGCTGTGGACGCTGGTGCTGCCGCGCCGGGCGATGATGGCCGGCGCGCTGTTCTACCTGCGTGGTATCGCGGTGATGGAGCGGGTCGTCGTCGGGCTCGACTACCGGGTGATCGGCCGCGACCGGCTGCCCGAGGGGCCGTGCATCGTCGCCGCCAAGCACCAGTCGGCCTGGGAGACACTGAAGCTCCACCTGATCCTCGACGACCCGGCCCCGGTGCTCAAGCGGGAGCTGCTGTCCGTGCCCGTCTGGGGCTGGTACGCCGCCAAGGCCGACTTGATCCCGGTCGACCGCGGCGGGCGCAGCAAGGCGATCCAGAGCATGATCACCGCCGCGCGCCGGATCGCCGCGCAGGGCCGGCCGATCGTGATCTTTCCCCAGGGCACGCGCACCTCGCCCGGCGCCTGGCGGCCCTACCGCGTCGGCGTCGTCGCGCTCTACGAGAACCTGCACCTGCCGGTCGTGCCGATGGCACTGAATTCCGGGCTGTTCTGGGGCCGGCGAAAATTCCTGAAGTCGCCCGGCACGGTGACGGTGGAGTTCCTCGACCCGATCCCGCCCGGCCTCGACCGCGACAGCTTCATCAAGCGCCTCGAATCCGAGCTGGAGACGGCGAGCGAGCGCATCAGCCTCGCCGCCGGCGGGCCGGCGACCGCGCGTCCCGACCCGGCCGAGCACGCCGCCATGCGCCGGGAGGCGCGCGACGTGCCGGAAGCGGACGGTGAGTCGGCGGACGCCTGAACGAGACCCTCGCACCGACCGGCTCGACATGAACATATGCGGAACATTTGCTTGACTCACGGCGTCCGCGAAGCCATTTAAGACGTTCGCCTCGACCACGCCCGCGCCCGCTGGCCCGGCCCGGAGCCGCCATGATCCCGCTCAGCGACATCTCCCGCCAGATCTGGGACATGAAGTACCGGCTGCGCGGCGCCGACGGCCAGCCGATCGACGGGGAGGTGGAGGACACGCTGCGCCGGGTCGCCCGCGCCGTCGCGGCGGCCGAGCCGGAAGGCGCGCGCGACGCCTGGGCGACGCGCTTCCACGGCATCCTGGAAGACCTGGAGTTCCTGCCGGCCGGCCGCATTCTGGCCGGCGCGGGCACCGGCCGGTCGGTAACGCTGTTCAATTGCTTCGTCATGGGCGTGATCGACGACTCCATGGCGTCGATCTTCGACCACCTCAAGGAAGCCGCGCTGACCATGCAGCAGGGCGGCGGCATCGGCTACGACTTCTCCAGCCTGCGGCCGAAAGGCGCCCCGGTGCACGGCGTCGGCGCGGACGCGTCGGGTCCGCTCAGCTTCATGGACGTGTGGGACGCCATGTGCCGCACGGTGATGAGCGCGGGTTCGCGCCGTGGCGCCATGATGGGCACCCTGCGCTGCGACCATCCGGACATCGAGGCCTTCATCGACGCCAAGCGCGATCCCGGTCGCCTACGCATGTTCAACGTCTCGGTCCTGGTCACCGACGCCTTCATGGAGGCCGTGGAGGCCGACGCCGACTGGGACCTGGTCTTCGACGGCACCGTCTACCGCACCGTGCGCGCCCGCTCCCTGTGGGACCGGATCATGCGCGCGACCTACGACTACGCCGAGCCGGGCGTGATCTTCATCGACCGGATCAACGCGGCCAACAACCTGGCCTACGCGGAGACGATCCGGGCGACGAACCCGTGCGGGGAGCAGCCGCTGCCACCCTATGGCGCCTGCCTGCTCGGCTCCGTCAACCTGGCCCGGCTGGTGCGCGACCCGTTCGGCCCCGACGCGCGGCTGGACGAGGAGCGGCTGGCCGAGATCGTGCCGGTCGCCGTGCGGCTGATGGACGACGTGATCGAGGTCTCCGGCTTCCCGCTGGAGGCCCAGGCGCACGAGGCGCGGGCCAAGCGGCGGATCGGCCTCGGCGTGACCGGGCTGGCCGACGCGCTGGCCATGGTCGGCGTGCGCTACGGCTCGGCGGACTCGGTCGCGCTGACCGAGGCCTGGCTGCGCCGCATCCAGAACCTCGCCTACCGCGCCTCGGCCGAGCTGGCGGCGGAGAAGGGGGCCTTCCCGCTCTACGACGCCGACGCCTATCTCGACCGGCCGATGATCCGGGCGCTGGACGCCGACGTCCGCGCGGCGATCGAGCGCCACGGCGTGCGCAACGCGCTCGTCACCTCGATCGCGCCGACGGGGACGATCTCGCTGTTCGCGGACAACGTCTCCTCGGGCATCGAGCCGATCTTCGCCTATGCCTACAGCCGCGCCGTCCTGATGCCCGACGGCACCCGCCGGACGGAGGAGGTGACCGATCACGCGGTCGGGCTGTGGCGGCGCATGTACGGGGAGGCGGCGCGGCCGGCCGACGCCTTCGTCGAGGCCCGCGAGCTCGCGCCGCGCGACCACCTGGCGATCCAGGCGGCGGCCCAGAAATGGGTCGACAGCTCGATCAGCAAGACGATCAACTGCCCGGCCGACCTGGATTTCGCGGAGTTCGAGTCCGTCTATCGCGAGGCCTATCGCCTGGGCTGCAAGGGCTGCACCACCTACCGCCCGAACCCGGTCACCGGTGCCGTGCTCGACTGGGGCGAGGCGCCGACCGCCGATGCCGGCGAAGGGCCGACGGAGGCCGAGGTCGCGCCGTCCGCGCCGCCCGAGAGCGCCGAGGCGGCGACCAGCGGCGAGGAGGTACCCGCGGCACCCGCCCCGTCGCGCGCGCCCTCCCGGGCCGAGGCGCCCGGCGAGATCGTCTACATGACACAGCCGCTGGACCGGCCGGGCTCCCTGCCGGGGCGGACCTACAAGCTCAAATGGCCGGAGAGCGACCACGCGCTCTACGTCACCATCAACGATATCGAGCAGGACGGCCGGCGGCGGCCGTTCGAGGTCTTCATCAACTCCAAGAACATGGAGCATTTCGCCTGGACGGTCGCGCTGACGCGGATGATCAGCGCGGTCTTCCGGCGCGGCGGCGACGTCTCCTTCGTGGTCGAGGAGCTCAAGAGCGTCTTCGACCCGCGCGGCGGCTATTGGCAGCAGGGCCGCTACGTCCCCTCGCTGCTGGCCGCGATCGGCGAGGTGATCGAGCGCCACATGATCGATATCGGCTTCCTGCCGGTCGCCGAGGCCGAGTCGGACGGGGCGGAGCGGCGGCGGCTCGCGGCGGCCGCGGCGTCGGCGTCGTCTGGCGCCACCGGGGGCGGCACCGGCGGCGGGGCGGCGCCCGGGCGGCCCTGCCCGCGCTGCGCCACGCCGTCGCTCATCCGGCAGGAGGATTGCGATCTCTGCCTCAACTGCGGCTATTCGCGCTGCTCCTGACGCACGCCGGGTCCCGGCGGCCGCTCAGTTCGTCAGCGTGTCCTCGGCCTGCTCGGCCGCCGCCTCGCGCGCCCGGGCGCCATCCGCGCCGCCAAGCTGGTGGCGCATGATCAGCGGCACGTTGGCGAGGCCGAACAGCAAGGTCAGCGGCATCAGGGCGAAGACCTTGAAGTTGACCCAGGCATCGGTCGACATCGAGCGCCAGACGATCTCGTTGAGCACCGCCAGCACGACGAAGAACACCGCCCAGCGCAGGGTCAGGACGCGCCAGCCCTGATCGTCCAGCTCGATCATCGCGCCCATCAGCATCTTCAGGAACGGCCGCTTCAGGGCCAGCCCGATGCCGAGCACGGCGGCGAAGAGCAGGTTGACCACCGTCGGCTTGATCTTGATGAACAGCGCGTCGTCGAGCGCCAGGGTCAGCCCGCCGAACAGCATCACGAAGCCGCAGGAGATCAGCGGCATCAGCGGCAGGCGCCGGTCGAGCCGATGGGACAGCACGACGGAGACCAGCGTCGCGGCCATGAAGGCCCCGGTGCCCGCCATGATGCCTTCCAGCCGGTTGACCACGAAGAAGACGACGAGCGGCCCGGCCTCCACGGCCAGCCGCGCGAAGGGGCCGAGGCCCGGCTTGTCGGCCGCGACGGTGTCCGCCCCTTGCGTGTTGTGCGCGGGCTTGGAGTCGGCGGTCGTCTCGGGCGGGGTCGATCCGGTCATGCGGGCCACTCAACCAGAACCCCGCCCCGCCGCCAAGGGCGGATCGGGGTACGGGCACACCATAGGTCGCCTATGGCGTAGGTCGCCCACGGCCGAAGGCCGTGCGCGACGGCACGGTCGGGGCCGTTGCGCACCGCTTCGCCGTGGGCAACCTACGGTACGCTAGGGCAATTTCCCTATTTTCAACGACCTAGAGCATATTGTCTGCGCGCGCCCGGGCGCAGGATGCTCTAGCCGCCGGCCCGCTATCCCTACCGGAACACCTTGCCCGGGTTCATCAGGTCGTGGGGGTCGAGGGCCTGCTTGATCTGGCGCATGACCTGGACGGCGTCGCCGTGCTCGGCCTCCAGGAAGGCGGTCTTGCCGTAGCCGATGCCGTGCTCGCCCGTGCAGGTGCCGCCCATGGCGAGCGCCCGGTGGACCATGCGCTCGTGCAGGGCGCTCGCGCGCTCGAGCTCGGCCGGGTCGTCGGGGTCGAGGACATAGACCAGGTGGAAGTTGCCGTCGCCGACATGGCCGACCAGCGGTGCGAGCACCCCGGCCTCGGCGATGTCCTTCTTGGTCTCGGTGATGCACTCGGCCAGGCGCGAGATCGGCACGCAGACATCCGTCGGCATGCCCTTGGCCCCGGGCCGCAGCGCCAGCGCGGCGTAGTAGGCGTCGTGGCGCGCCTGCCAGAGCGTCGAGCGGTCCTCCGCCTTCGTCGCCCAGCGGAAGTCGGTGCCGCCGAACTCCCCGGCGAGAGCCTGGACCTGCTCGGCCTGCTCGACGACGCCGCGCTCGGTGCCGTGGAACTCGAAGAACAGCGTCGGCGCGACCGTGTAGTCGAGCTTGGAGAAGCGATTGACCGCGTCCATCTGGACCTCGTCCAGCAGCTCGATCCGGGCCACCGGCACGCCCGCCTGGATCGTCGTGATCACCGTGTCGACCGCGCCCTGGAGCGTCGGGAAGGCGCACACGGCCGAGGACACGGCCTCCGGGATGCCGTGCAGGCGCAGCGTCACCTCGGTGATGACGCCCAGCGTGCCTTCCGAGCCGACGAAGAGCCGCGTCAGGTCGTAGCCCGCGGCCGACTTGCGCGCCCGCCCGCCGGTGCGGATCACCCGGCCGTCGGCGGTGACCACGGTCAGGCCCAGCACCGCCTCGCGCATGGTGCCGTAGCGCACGGCGTTGGTGCCCGACGCCCGGGTCGAGGCCATGCCGCCGATAGTCGCGTCGGCGCCCGGGTCGATCGGGAAGAACAGGCCGGTGTCGCGCAGATATTCGTTGAGCTGCTTGCGCGTGACGCCGGCCTCGACCGTGCAGTCCATGTCCTCGCCGGAGACGCGCAGCACCCGGTTCATGCCCGAGAGGTCGATGCACACCCCGCCCTCCAGCGCCGCCACCCCGCCCTCGAGCGAGGTGCCGACGCCGAACGGCACGATCGGCACGTTGCGCGCGGCGCAGGCGGCGACGACGGCCGTCACCTCCTCGGTCGACTGCGCGAAGACGACGGCGTCGGGCGCGACGGCGGGATGGTAGCTCTCGTCCCGGCCGTGCTGCTCGCACACCGCCGCGGCGGTGGAGACCCGGTCGGCCCCCACGATGCCCTCCAGCACCGAGACCAAGTGTCGATCGGCGGCCCGGCGCGGGCGGGCGGCGACCTCGGCGACCATGGCGTCCTCTCCCCTCGCGTCTGTCCAGTCCGGCAAGGTAGCCCCCGCCCCTGGCCCCCGCAACCGGGGGGCGGGCGCCAACCCGTAGGTCGCCCACCGCGAAGCGGTGCGCGACGCCCCCGGCATCCGAGCCGTCGCGCCCGGCCTTCGGCCGTGGGCGACCTACGGGTGGGCGACCTACGGCCCGCTTGCCGGCACCAGGTGGCCGTCCTGGAGCGTATGGCCGAGATCCTCCGGCGCCGGGGCGGCCAGGACCGCCGGGTCGCCGGCGGCGAGCTCGACCGCCCAGGCGGAATCGTCGCCGAACGCCTCGGTATAGAACGACCGGCAGCCGTCGAGATGAGCACCCAGGCTCAAGGCCAGCCGGTCGGCGTAGTGCCCGGCGGCAGCCGGCGCGGGCACCCGGCCGCGCGCCGCGGCGTCGAGGCAGGCGGCGGCCAGCAGCGCGCCGCGCAGAGCGGCCGGCACGCCCTCCCCGCTGACCGGGTCGAAGGCCGCCGCCGCCTCGCCCACGGCATAGAGGCCGAGCGGCAGGAAGTCCGGCCGGCGCACCGGCGGCTCGGTCCAGGCCGGCGCGGCGTCGACCACGGCGGGCGGCCCGGCATCGGCGATCAGCCCGGCCATTCCCGGCGCCCGGCCCAGCGCGCCGACCAGCGCGGCGAGCAGGTCCTCCGGCCGCCGGGCGGCCATGAGCTGGAGCGCCGCCCGGCCGCCGCCCAGGGGGGCGAGGAACAGCCAGCCGTCGCCGACCGTCTCGATCCGCGCGGTGTCGCCCGGCGCGTCGTCGCTCAGCACCGCTTCCGCCGCCACCATCGCCCGGCGGCCGAGCGGCCAGCGCATCGCGCCGAAGGCCCGGGCCAGCGCCGCCGTCCCGCCGGTCGCGTCGACCGCCCCGACATAGCCGGCGACGAAGGCCTCCAGCGCCCGTCCGTCCTCGGCGGGCACCGGGCCGATGGCGCGGGGCGCGGGGCCGGTGGCGGGCGTGTCGGCGAGCGCGGCGCGCAGTGCGCCGGACCGGATCGTCAGCGCGGCCTGGTCGCGGACCACCGGCTCGGCGCCCGCCCAGGCGACCCGGCGCGCGGCGATGCGGTGGCCCGGCAGACGGTCGAGAACGGACGCGCCGAACAGCTCGGCGATCAGCGCGAGAGCGGCATCGTTGAGCAGCAGCGGCGGCCCCCCGCCGCCCCCCGGCGGCGCGGACGGGCCCGGCAGATCCGCCCGGTCCACCACATGGCCGAGAGCGGCCAGCCGGCGGGCGACGGCGAGCGCCGTCACCCCGCCGCCGACGACCAGCAGGCGCGCCGGCGCGGTCACGACCGGCGATCCCGGACGGCCGTCCTCCGCGACCCCGGCACGCCCCCGGCCCTAGACCGAGGAGGACAGGGCGTCCTGCGCCATCGCGCGGACGACCCGCTCCAGGTCCGCGCGGAAGGCACTGGCCAGCGTCGTCACCATGGGCGCCGGCGCCGCCTGTTCGATCGCGTCCAGCCGCTCCTCCGCCTCGGCGCGGATGCGGGCCAGCGCCTGGGCGCGGTCGGCCTGCGTGCGCGCCGGCGGCGGGGTGGTCGCCAGGCCCTCCGGCAGGGCGAACAGCGGCGTGATCCCTCGGTCGGCCAGCCGGCGCACCGTGTCGTCGAGCGACCACATCAGGCTGATCGCCTGGCGCAGCGCCTCGCCCCCCTCCGCCGAGGTGTCCTGGAAGGCGACGCCCAGAAGCTCGAGGATCGTGCGGTACTGCTCGTCGGCCAGCGCCTGCATCGCCGCGCGGTCGGTGCCCGCGCGCTCGGCCACCGGCACGCCGGGGACGCTGTCGCCGCCGGTCACGCCCCGGATGGCGGTCGTCCGGCCGTAGTCGGACCGCAGCCAGGCGCCCTGGGACAGGCCGGCGAGCATGCGCTGGGCGGTCGAGAAGCGCTCGTAGTGGCTCTCGCCCTCGTCGATGATCAGCTTGACGATCTCGACCGACCGGCGCCGGTCGTCGGCATCGAGCGTCTCGTCCGCGCGCAGGGCGTCGAGGATGCCGGTATACATGCCGTCGAGCCCCTCGGCCGTCGACCGGCTCGGCCGCTCGACATCGACGAACCACTGGAGCTGGGCGGAGCTCAGCCCCTGGAGCGAAAACGGCACCCGGAACCGGCGCCCCAGCATCGAGGCCCGGCCGATCGTCGGCTCGCCGCCCAGCAGGACCAGCACCTCGTTGGCCCAGCGGAAGTGCCGCATCTCCGAAATGGCGATGTGGAAGACCTCGGTCGCCGCCTGCCAGATGCGCGCGGCGTTGAAGCCGTCGCTCGGTCGGTCCCGGGTCGTGGCGACGGAGTAGTAGGCGTAGAGGTACTGGACCGCCAGCGCGTGCTCGACCGTGGCCAGGTATTCGAGCTCCGTCCTCACCCAGTCGAGCGTGCCCGGCGTGACGTCCGTCGGCCCCGGCGGCGGCACGTAGTCCTGGCCGCGCTCGCGCCCGTTGGACACCGGGCGGAGTTGCTGCCAGTCGACCATCATCTCGGCATAGTCGATCTCGCGCAGCCGGCGGGCGGAGTAGTCGCCTGCCACGTCGGTGGTCTGCGGCTCGACCAACCAGTTCTTGCGCTGGAAGTTCAGGTATTCGTACTTGCCGTCCTCCGAGGTTACGACATCCGGCTTGTTGGACGCCCAGTAGAAGCACTGGCAGTCGCGGAAGTCGTACATCCACGGGGTGCACAGGGTCTGAATCAGCTCGCCCGGCTGGTACACATCCGGGTCGATGACGCCCTGCTCGTTCAGATAGCGCGCCCGCGGCCCGGCCAGCACCGCCCAGCGCAGCGCGCCGTCGCCGTCGCCGTCGCGCGCGATCTCGCCGTCGCCGCCCTGCTTCCACACCGCGTCGAGGCAGGCCATCGCGTCCTCGGGCGGGGTCGTGGCCGCGCCGGGCGCCGGGCCGATGACCAGCCCGACCCGCGTGTCCGGGTAGAGCGCGACCGCCTTGGCCCACACCTGCAGCCCGGTCGTGTCGTGGAAGTCGATCGCCGGCGGGTCGTCCGGGTCCTGGCCCGGCGCGGTGACGCCCTTCATCGCCCAGATGTAGAGGCCGCGCTCGACATCCGCGTCGGTCAGTCCGAGCGCGCGCCAGCGCGCCGCCTGGCTCTCCGGCCGCAGGGCGCGCAGCCGGGCGCCCGAGTCCGAATAGACCTCGAAATAGGTGCCGGGGAAGAAGAACTTCGCCAGGTTGCGGACGTCGAACTCCAGCCCGGGGAAGGAATTGTCGACCCCCGTTTCCGGCCGGGTCGTCGGCGGGTTGCCCGGCACGATATAGGCCGCCCGCGCCGTGAGATTGCGCGGGAAGATCTTCCAGTCCTCGGGGTTCTCGGGGATGCCGAGGGCGCGCTGTTCGGAATCGGTCATGGCGGTCGGGCCTCAGACGGCGGTGGCGACGGTGGTGGCGGAGAGCGCGCTCTCGCGCGGACCGTCGAAATACCGGGCAGGATCGACGAAGTAGTCGGGCCGGGCCTGGGACAGCTCGGCATAGGCGGAAAGGCAGAAGGCCAGCCAACCGCGGATGTAGTCGCAGCCGAGCCGGCCGCGCCGGCTCACCTCGTGATAGCAGCCGCCGCCGCACAGGTAGCGCGCCCAGCAGCTCCTGCACGGCTCTTGCCGGTCGACATGGGCGGCGGCCAGGTGGTCGGCCCGCGCGGCGACGTCGGAGCCCTCGTGCACGTCGCCGAAGGCATATCCCGGATCGTCCACAAGGCGGTGGCAGGCGTAGAGACCGCCCTCCGCGTTGGCGCTGAGATAGCCGGCCCCCGCGCCGCAGGGATAGGGCCGGTGGCTGCCGCGATGGATCTCGTGCAGCGCGGTCTCGAAATTGGTGAAGGGGAATCGCCGGCCGGCCATCAGGGCCGCCTTCGCCGCCTCCCCGCATTCGGCCATGTGGCCGAGGAAAGTGTCGAATTCCGCCGGACCGAAGGCGAGCGACGGGTCGGGGGAGACGAGCACGGCGGCGAAGCCCGCGTCGTCGAAGCCCAGGCCCAGCACGTGCTCCAGCACCGGCAGCAGCCGGCCGGTACGCGGCGTGACCGTGATCCGGGCGGAGAGATGGGCCGGCCGGCCGTGGCGGTTCAGCACCTCGATCCCGCGGACCATGCGGTCGTAGCTCGATGCCGGCCCCGGCCCGGCATCCGAGCGCATCGGCCGGAGCCGGTCGTTGAGCGCCCTCGGCCCGTCGACGCTGACCGAGACGGCGAAGTCGTTCTCGGCGAACAGGCGCGCGTCGTCGGGCTCGATCAGGGTCGCGTTCGTGGTCAGCGAGAAGCGTACGCGCCGACCCGCCTTCGCCGCCGCCTCGCGGGCATAGGCCGTCGCGGCATGGACCAGCGGGCGGTTGACCAGCGGCTCGCCGCCCATGAAGCCGACGGTGATCCGGCCGCCGGGCTCGGACTCCGCGATCAGCCGGTCGATCGAGGCCTTGGCGACGTCCAGCCCCATCAGCCGGGCGTTGCCGCCGAACCGTCCCTCGTCGGCATAGCAGTAGCCGCAGGCCATGTTGCAGGCCTGGGCGACGTTGAGCGAGATCGCGGCCAGCGGCGGCGGGGCGATCGGCCGGTCGTCGACGAAGCGCCGGCCCGTCGGCGTGTCGAGCGCGGCCGCGACGACCCGGCGCAGGGCGTCGGTATCGGGCCGCGGCACGGCGTCGGCGCCCCCGTCGGCCGAGCCGTCCGGCGCGCCTTCCGCCGCCACGGCAGCCTCCACCGCGTCGGCCAGCGGCTCCGGCACGTCGAACAGGCGCGAGCCGTCGGCGGCGAAGAGATGGGCGCCGGCGGCCGAGCGCACGACGCGCAGCTCGGCGCCCAGGGGCCGGTCGCCGATCATGGCTTCGCCTCCGGCGCCGCGGCCCGCGCGTCGCCGGGCTCGGCCGCCATGTGGTCGAGCCAGTGCTTCATCAGGAAGTACTGGCGCTGGGTCAGCGCCATCGGGTTGCCGGTCGACCCGCGCATCAGCGCCGGCATCTGGTTGTCGAAGAAGGGCACGACCTCGGTCGGGTCGCGGATCCAGCGCTCGAAGGTGTCGGGGCGCTGGTGCATCAGCTTCTTGAAGACCTGGTAGGCGAGGAACCGCGAATGGTGGCGCCGGCCCCACTCGGTCAGCGGCAAGGGATCGCCGGCGCGGGTGTCCTGCGGCTCGAACGGCCAGGTCGGCCGGCCGCTGCGCTGGTTGGCGACCTGGCTGCGCTCGTTCTGGATGTCCAGGTTCGAGGCGCCCATGGTCTCCTTGACGCGCTGCATCAGGTCGGCGATCTCCGCCTCGGTCTCCTCCCAGTTGTCGGCGACATAGGCGCTCGCGAAGACGGCCCGGCGGTCGACCAGATCGGTCAGCCCGTCGGCGATCGACACGAAGGGCCGGCGGTCGGGCTGGAAGTCCGGCGGGCAGCAGGAAAAGCGCGCGAAGGCCTCGACTCCACGCGCCCCGTCGCCCGCGCCCGCGATCCGGCAGATGACCAACCCGTCGCAGACATCGTCGAGAAAGCCGAGGCTGGCCGGCGCCGGCGTCTGGGCGAAGAGCAGCCCCGGCGTGGTGCGGTAGTCGCCCTTCACGGCCGGGTTCCAGCTCGGCCAGTCGGCCTTCGGATTGAGGATGGCGTGAACCCGGGCGAGGAAGGCGGCCGGGTCCTCGTAGGGCTTGAACAGCGCGCTCAGGTCCCGGTCGGCGATGTCGGTCGGGGCGTAGACGTCGCCCTTGCCGGGCGTCAGGCGCAGCCGGAAGGTGGTGAAGTCGCCGGCCGGCCGGCAGGCCTGGACATGGCCGAACGGGATCGGCGCGTCGGCCAGCACCAGCGGCTCCCCGGCCCCCTCGGGGGAGCGGCCCTCCAGCGGCTTCTTCGCGAAATCCCCGGCCGGGATGTCGACCGCCGCGGCGACCCGGTCGGCGTCGGACAGGGTGTAGTGGTAGGCCTTGTCGTTGCCTGCCTCGACCCGCCAGCTCGTCGCGTCGGCCGGAAGGCCGCAGGCGGCCAGCACGTCGGGGGTGACAGGGCCCTCGTGCTCGGTCCCGTCGACGGTCCAGCGGCCGTGGACCTCGAAGAACGGGCACACGGGGCGGAAGGCCTCGCCGTCCTTGAAGACGATCCGCTCGGGCTCGTGCACGCCGACCGTGCCGTCCTCGGCGACCGTCAGGCTCTTCGCCGGGCGGATCACCGTCTCCGCCGTGCCGCGGGCGGCGTAGTCGTTGTCGGCCCAGTGGAAGTTGTCCATGGGCGTGTCGGACGCGCCCAGCCGGGCAAAGGCCAACGGCGGATAGATCCAGATTTCGTGCAGCATGCCGCCCCGCGTGTCGGGGCCCGGCGGGCGCCGGGCCGCCTGGTCGCCTCCGGACCGGGCGCGCCGGGAATCGCGGCGGCCGGCCCACCATCGCGCGCGAATGTCTCGCGCTTGGCATCTCCATTAACAGGCAAAATGAGTCGCGGCCACCCTTTTCATTATAGTAATAAAAATACTTTACTATTTAAGAATACTCCCTCGACCGCGCAGCGGTCCCGAGGCGGCCCGTGGTGCCGGTTGGAAAGCCGGGGCCGATGGTCTATGGTCCCGTCGCCTCCGCTCCGGCGGGGCGCGGTCGCGGCGCCCCGCCCTCTCCGGCCCGGGTCGACGCCCGCGCCGCCGGTCTGCGCAAGCCCGTCGCGGGGCAGGATCGGTCCGGGAATCGGGCCCCGGATCGCCTCGCCCGTTGCATCGGCGGCGGCCGGGGCTTACTTGTCCGCGACCGGGGTCGCGCGTCTGGCCGGCCCCGTCCCGCCAAACGCCCTCGAGGTCCCGATGCTCGGTGCGCTCGCCCGGAAGATCTTCGGCACCGCCAACGACCGCACGATCAAGCAGCTTCTCAAGACGGTCTCCCGGATCAACGCGCTCGAGCCCGAGCTCGAGCGGCTGAGCGACGACGACCTGCGCGCCCGGACCGAGGCGTTCAAGAAGCGCCTGGCCGGCGGCGAGACGCTGGACGACCTGCTGGTGGACGCCTTCGCCACGGTGCGCGAGGCGGCCAAGCGCACGCTCGGCCAGCGGCATTTCGACGTCCAACTCGTCGGCGGCATGGTGCTGCACCAGGGCCGCATCGCGGAGATGAAGACGGGCGAGGGCAAGACGCTGGTCGCCACGCTCGCGGTCTATCTCAACGCGCTGTCGGGCAAGGGCGTCCACGTCGTCACGGTCAACGACTACCTGGCCCATCGCGACAGCGAGTGGATGGGCCGGATCTACCGCTTCCTGGGGCTCGAGGTCGGCTGCATTACCCACGGCATGACCGACGCCGAGCGGCGCGCCGCCTACGCCGCCGACGTGACCTACGGCACGAACAACGAGCTCGGCTTCGACTACCTGCGCGACAACATGAAGTTCCGGCTGGAGGACATGGTCCAGCGGGACTTCAACTTCGCCATCGTCGACGAGGTCGACTCGATCCTGATCGACGAGGCGCGCACGCCGCTGATCATCTCGGGCCCGGCCCAGGACAGCGGGGACGAGTATCGCGCCGTCGACACGCTGATACCGCATCTGGTCGAGGACGACTACGAGCTCGACGAGAAGCAGCGCGCGGTGACCCTGACAGAGCAGGGCCAGGAGCGGATCGAGCAGCTGCTGTCGGAAGCCGGCCTGCTGCAGGAGGGCGGGCTCTACGACATCGGCAACGTCAACATGGTCCACCATGTCCAGCAGGCGTTGCGCGCCCACAAGCTGTTCCAGCGCGACCGCGACTACATCGTCAAGGAAGACCGGGTCGTCATCATCGACGAGTTCACCGGCCGCATGATGGAGGGACGGCGCTACTCCGAAGGCCTGCACCAGGCGATCGAGGCTAAGGAGAAGGTGACCGTCCAGCGCGAGAACCAGACGCTCGCCTCGATCACCTTCCAGAACTTCTTCCGCCTCTTCCCCAAGCTCGCCGGCATGACCGGTACGGCGATGACGGAGGCGTCCGAGTTCGGCGAGATCTACGGCCTCGAGGTGGTCGAGATCCCGACCAACGAGCCGGTGATCCGCGCCGACGAAGACGACGAGGTCTACCGCACGGCCACCGAGAAGTACTCCGCGATCATCGACATGATCGTCGACTGCCAGCAGCGAAAGCAGCCCGTCCTGGTCGGTACCGTGTCGATCGAGAAGTCGGAGACGCTGGCGGCCGAGCTGAAGAAGCGCAAGATCGAGCACGCCGTCCTCAACGCCCGCTTCCACGAGCAGGAGGCGGCGATCATCGCCCAGGCCGGGCGCCCGGGCGCGGTGACCATCGCCACCAACCTGGCCGGCCGCGGCACGGACATCCAGCTCGGCGGCAATCCGGACATGCGGCTCGAGACCGAACTGGCGGAGGACGCCGACGAGGCGACCCGCCAGGCCAAGATCGAGTCGATCCGCCAGGAGTCCGAGCAGGGCCGGGAGATCGTCCGCCAAGCGGGCGGCCTCTGCGTCATCGGCACCGAGCGGCACGAGAGCCGGCGCATCGACAACCAGCTCCGCGGCCGGTCCGGCCGCCAGGGCGACCCCGGGCGATCGCGCTTCTTCCTGTCGCTCGAGGACGACCTGATGCGGATCTTCGCGTCGGACCGCCTCGACGGCATGCTCCAGCGCCTCGGTCTCCAGGAGGGCGAGGCGATCGTCCATCCCTGGATCAACAAGGCGCTGGAGAAGGCGCAGACCAAGGTCGAGGCGCGCAACTTCGAGATCCGCAAGAACCTGCTGCGCTTCGACAACGTGATGAACGACCAGCGCAAGGTCGTCTACGAGCAGCGCAAGGAGATCATGGGGGCCAAGGACGCCAAGGCCGTGGTCGACGACATGCGCCACGAGACGATCGCCGACATGGTCCGCCGGCACATTCCGGAGAACAGCTACGCCGAGCAGTGGGACATGGAAGGCCTGGGCCGGGAGGTGCGCCGGGTCCTGGGCCTCGATCTCCCGGTCGCCGAATGGGCGGCGGAGGAAGGCATCGCCGAGCCCGAGATCGAGGAGCGGGTGCGCGACGCCTCGGACCGCAAGATGGCGGAGAAGGCCGCCAACGTCGGCCCCGAGATGTTCCGCCAGGCGGAGAAGAGCCTGCTGCTCCAGATCCTCGACCAGACCTGGAAGGACCACCTGCTGACGCTGGACCACCTGCGCCAGGGCATCAACCTGCGCGCCTACGCCCAGCGCGACCCGCTCCGGGAATACCAGACGGAGGCCTTCTCCCTCTTCGAGCAGATGCTCGCCCGCCTGCGCGAAGACGTCACGCGGGTGCTGTCGACCATGGAATTGCGGGTCAACCGGCCGGAGGACCTGGAGGCCCGGCGTCCGGCGCCGGCCGAGATGCACGAGACCCGGCAGGACCCGGCCATGGCCGACCTGGAGGAGGCCACCGCCGGCGCCGCGGCGGGCCAGGGCACGGCGCCCGGCATGGCGGCGGTCGGGGCCGGCGCGGCGGCG
>JAVJUS010000112.1:0-76894 GCA_040220455.1 Azospirillaceae bacterium | reverse complement strand
TCGGCAACAGCGGCTCGATGATCGACCATTCGAAGTCCGTCAGTTCGTAGCGCCGTGTCTGGGTCATGGCCCCTCCTTCTAAGGACCTTGAATCACAGCTGGCCGCCAGAGGGAATCCCCTTTATGAGTTCGTGACCTAGTCTGCTGTCTCTAGAGCAAGAAGACGAACACCAGGGAGGTCCCCCATGACGGCTCGACGTTTCAGCGTGATCGTGGGCGCGAGCACGGCCCTGCTCGCCTTCGCCGTCCTCGAGGCTCCGGCCGCCGCGCAAACCGGGTTGCCGACCATGCATGACCAAGTCAACGTCGCGCTCGACAGCCTGATCGACGACGGCTGGGTGGTTCAGGACTTCGCCGCGCCGGACATCAACTCGTCGGTCTATCTTCTGACGCGGTCTGGCAACTACATCCTCTGCCGCGTCACTGGCGAGCCGGGCGACCGGCGCAGCCGGTGCTATCGGCTGAATTGAGCACCTCGAGCCGCTGTCGGATTTCGGCCTGCGGCTTCTATCCGACCTACCGCGAGCGGCGCGGCCGGCGTAGGTCGGGTAGAGCGTGAGCGAAACCCGACACCCCTCGGCCTTCGCCCGGCCTCGCCCCTCTACGCGGCGACGATCTCCGCCGGCGGACGGGCCACGGTCTGGGGGAAGAGCAGGTCGACGAACTTCGCCGCGGTCGGCTGGGGCTCATGATTGGCGAGGCCCGGGCGCTCGTTGGCCTCGATGATCGCATAGGCCCGCCGGTCCGGCGCCTCGATCATGAAATCCAAGCCCACGACCGGGATCTCGACCGCCGCCGCCGCCGCCAGGGCGGCGCGCGCCAACTCGGGGTGGAGCTCGTCGGTGACGTCGTGGATCGTGCCGCCGGTGTGCAGATTGGCCGTCTTGCGCACGACAAGCGCCTCGCCCTCGGCCGGCACGTCGTCGAGCCCGTAGCCGTAGGCCGCGACGCAGCGCTCGGTCTCGCCGTCGAGGGGGATGTGGCTCTCCCCACCGGTCGCCTTGGCGCGGCGGCGGCTGTGGCGGTCGATCAGCTCGCGCACCGTGGCGCGGCCGTCGCCGACCACCTCGGCCGGCTTGCGCATCGCCGCGGCCACGACCTCGTCGCCGATGACGATGATGCGCAGGTCGTGGCCCTGGACGAACTCCTCCATCACGACGGTGGAATCGACCCGGCGCGCCGCCTCGACCGCGGCCTCCACTTCCTCCGTCGTCGACAGGTCGACGGCGACGCCGGCGCCCTGCTCGCCGCGCGCCGGCTTGACGACGATCCGGCCCCAGCGCTCGAGGAAGGCCGCGTTCTCTTCGGCCGTGCCGGCGATTGCCTGGGCCGGCACGCGAAGGCCCGCGCGCTCCATCAGCCGGCGCGTGACCTGCTTGTCGTCGCAGCGGCTCATCGCGACGGCGCTGGTCAGTTCCGACAGGGATTCCCGGCAGGTGATCGACCGGCCGCCGAAGGAGAGCTTGAAGTACCCGGCCTCCGGGTCGACGGGCTCGACCATGATGCCGCGGCGGCGCGCCTCGTCGATGATCAGCCGGGCATAGGGGTTGTAGCCCTCGTCCTCCGGCGCGGGCGTCGAGAACAGCTTCTCGTTGACAGCGTTGCGCCGCTTGACGGTGAAGACGGGCACGCGCCGGAAGCCGAGCTTCTCGTAAAGCGCCACCGCCGGGCCATTGTCGTGCATGACCGAGAGGTCGAGGAATTGCCGGCCGCGCCCTGCATAGCGCTCCACCAGCCGGCGCACCAGCGCCTCGCCGATGCCGGGCGGAGCGTTCTGCGGGTCGACCGCCAGGCTCCACAGGCTGGAGCCGCCCTCAGGGTCGCCGAAGCAATGAACATGGTCGGCGCCCATCACGACGCCGACGACGTCGCCAGTGGCCCGCGTCTTGGCGACGAGATAGCTGTAGCTGCGCGCGCGCAGATGGTTCAGCAGGAAATCCGGGTCGACCCGGACCATGCCGTGGATGGCGTAGATCCGGTTGAGCTGGTCGATCTCCTCTCGCGAACGGACCGGCGCGATCGTGAATGCCTGATTGCGCCGCCGCGCCGGGCGGTAGTCCGCGAGCCAGAGCCGGAAGGTATGGCTGGGGTCGAGGAACAGCTCCTGCGGCGCGAGCGACAGCAGGACCTGCGGGTCCTTGATGTAGAAAGCGATGTCGCGATGGCCCGGCGTCTCGGCCCGCAGGACCTCGGCCAGGCGCTCGGGCCCGTCGAAGGTGTGGCCGAAGATCAACCGGCCCCAGCCGCAGTCGATCGCCACGTTGGCCTTGGGCCGGCGCCCCGGCGGCTGTCGCTCACCTGTGTCGCAAGGAACGAGCGTGTCGGCGGCGAGGCGCTGGAGCCGGTGTCTCGCGCTCGCCGTCGTGCGGCGTACGTCGAGATCGCTCATGGGTCACGGTCTCCCGGGGAGCCTTGGGGTCACGGTCGCGATGTCAGGCGGCGGCGCCGTCCACGTGTGTCTGCAGCCACATCTCCAACAATCCGATCTGCCACAGCTTGGATCCGCGCAGGGGCGTGATGTGCGCCTCCGGATCGTCGAGCAGCATGTCGACATAGCCCGGATCGAACAGCCGGCGCTCCCGTGCGGCCTTCGAGGTCACGGCGTCGCGGACCATGTCGAGATAGGGTCCCTGGAGATATTTCAGCGCCGGCACCGGGAAGTAGCCCTTTGGCCGGTCGATCACCTCGTTCGGGATGACCCGGCGCGCGGCGTCCTTGAGGATGCCCTTGCCGTCCTGGGCCAGCTTGTATTCCGCCGGGCAGCGCGCCGCGAGCTCGACCAACTCGTGGTCGAGGAAGGGCACCCGGGCCTCCAGGCTCGCCGCCATGGTCATGTTGTCGACCCGCTTGACCGGATCGTCGACCAGCATGACCGAGGTGTCGATGCGCAGCGCCTTGTCGACCGGCCGCGGCGCGCCCGGATGGTCGAAGTGGCGCCGCACGAAATCCGTCGCGTGGTCGCCGTCGTGGAAGCGCGGGTCGACGGCGCGGCAGTACTCGGCGTAGTCGCGGTCGAAGAAGACCGAGGCGTAGCTCGCCAGCGGGTCGCCGGTCTCCAGCATCGGCGGATACCAGTGATAGCCGCCGAAGACCTCGTCCGCGCCCTGACCCGACTGCACCACGGTGACGTGCTCGGATACCTTCTGCGAGAGCAGGAAGAAGCCGATCGCGTCGTGGCTGACCATGGGCTCGGTCATCGCCGCGATGCAGTTCGGCATCTCCGGCAGGACCCGCTCGGAATCGACGAACAGCTTGTGGTGGTCGGTGCCGTAGTGCCGGGCGATCAGGTCGGAGAAGGAGAACTCGTCGCCCTGCTCGTTGCCGACGGACTCGAAGCCGATCGAGAAGGTCTGGAGGTCCTCCACCCCGGCCTCGGCCAGCAGGCCGACGATCAGGCTGGAGTCGAGCCCGCCGGACAGCAGGACGCCGACCGGCACGTCGGCGACCATGCGCCGGGAGACCGCGGCGCGCAGCGATTCGAGAATGCGCTCCCGCCAGGCGTCCTCGCCCAGGCGCAGATCCTCCTCCGAGCCCTCGAAGCGGGCCTCCCAATACCGGGTCTGCGTCATGCGGCCGTCGGGTTCGCAGACCATCATGTGGCCGGGCGGCAGCTTCGTCACGCCGCGCAGGATCGTGTGCGGCGGCGGCACCACGGCATGGAAGCTCATGTAGTGGTTGAGCGCGACCGGATCGATGTCCGTGTCGACGCCGCCGGCCGAGACCAGCGCCGGCAGGGACGAGGCGAAGCGCAGCGCGCCCGGCCGCTCCGACAGGTAAAGCGGCTTGATGCCCAGCCGGTCGCGCACCAGCGTCACCCGGCCGCTCGCCCGCTCCCACACGGCGAAGGCGAACATACCGTTGAACCGGTGCGCGGCATCCGACCCCCAGGCATGCCAGGCCTTGAGGATGACCTCGGTGTCGCCGGTCGAGAAGAAGCGGTAGCCCGCGCCCTCCAGCTCCCGCCGCAGCTCCGGGTAGTTGTAGATCGCGCCGTTGAAGACGATGGTCAGGCCGAGCGCCGGGTCGGTCATCGGCTGCTCCGCCGAGATCGACGGATCGATGATCTTCAGCCGCCGATGGCCGAAGGCGATGGGGCCGCGCACCAGAAGGCCGGAGCCGTCCGGCCCGCGCGGCTGCATCACCTCGCCCATCCGCGACAGAGGGGCCGGGTCGACAGCGTTACCGTCGAAACGGATTTCGCCGTAAATGCCGCACATGGGTCCAGTGCCGATCGTTGACGGATAGGGACGGAGGAGGGGCGGGAGCCGTGACCCCGCTAGCCCCGTCGCGCGGCATCGGCGAGCGGATCGCTGTCGGCGCGCGGATCGTCGTCGGCGCCATAGGTAGCCATTCTGCCGCCGATGTCAAGGCATTGGCACAATATCTTGCGATCACTTGTCGAGTTTCGCGATGCCGGTAAGAAGAAGAAGATCGGTCAACAAGAGTGCGCGACTCGGGACAGGAAACGACTCGATAGTCGGCAAATCGTCGCCGCGCGAACACTCCCGGCCGTGCCTGCGCGGCCGGGTGACGGCGGCATCGACGGCACGTTGAACAACGGCGCGTCAGCCGCTACGGTCGCGCGCAACAGGGACATGCCCGGACCAGGGCGGAAGCGACAGGGCGGACACCGCGGAGGAGGCGCACGATGCAGGGCCTTATGATGGAGCGGCCGCTCCTGGTCTCGTCGATCCTGGAGCATGCCTCGACCATCCATCACGACCAGGAGGTCGTGACCCGCACTGTCGAGGGGCCGGTCCACCGCTATACCTATGCCGACCTGGCGCAGCGGTCGCGCCGGCTGGCCAAGGCGCTGACCGCGCTCGGGATCGGACGCGGCGACCGGGTAGGGACGGTCGCCTGGAACACCCACCGCCATCTCGAGCTCTACTTCGGCGTCTCGGGTATGGGCGCGGTCTGCCACACGCTCAACCCCCGCCTGCACCCCGAGCAGTTCGCCTGGATCGTCAATCACGCGGGCGACCGGCTGCTGTTCGTCGACGCGACCTTCGTCAAGCTGGTCGAGGCGGTCGCCGACAAGCTGACCACGGTCGAACGGGTGGTCGTCATGACCGACCGGGCGAACATGCCCGGGACGTCGCTGCCCGATCCGCTGTGTTACGAGGACATCGTCGAGGCCGCGGACGACCGGTTCGCGTGGCCGGCGCTCGAGGAAGGGGCGGCGGCGGCCATGTGCTACACCTCCGGAACGACGGGCGATCCCAAGGGCGTGGTCTACTCCAACCGCTCGATCGTGCTGCACGCCTACGGCCTGTCCCTGCCGGGCGCGCTGCCGGTGGGCGAGCGCGACGCCCTGCTGCCCGTCGTGCCTCAGTTCCATGTGCTCGCCTGGGGCTTTCCCTACGCGGTGCCGATGAACGGCGGCAAGCTGGTCATGCCCGGCCCGCGCCTCGACGGGGCCTCGCTGACCGAGCTGATGGCCGCGGAGGGCGTGACCGTGACGGCCGGCGTGCCGACGGTCTGGCACGGCCTGCTGGAACACTGGCGCACGAGCGGTGAGCGCGTGCCGTCGCTCGGGCGCGTCGTGGTCGGCGGCTCGGCCGCGCCGCGGCGGATGATCGAGGCCTTCCAGGAGACCTACGGCATCGCCTTCATCCATGCCTGGGGCATGACGGAGACATCGCCCTTGGGCACCGCCTCCTATCTCAAGCCGGCCGATTTCGACGCGGAGGCGAGCGCGCGCTACGACCGGCAGGTCAAGCAGGGCCGGCCCGTCTTCGGCGTCGAGGCCCGCATCGTCGACGAGGGCGGCGCGCCGCTGCCCCGGGACGGCGTCGCGTTCGGCGAACTGCAGGTCCGTGGGCCTTGGGTGTGTTCCGGCTATCACCGGCTGGACGTCTCGCCCGGGCACACCGCCGACGGCTGGTTCGCCACCGGCGATGTCGCGACGATCGACCCCGACGGCTATGTCCAGATCACCGACCGCAAGAAGGACCTGATCAAGTCCGGTGGCGAGTGGATCAGCTCTATCGACCTCGAGGACCTGGCGATGAGCCATCCGGACGTCCAGCAAGCGGCCGTCATAGGCGTTCCCGACCCGCGCTGGGAGGAACGGCCGCTGCTGATCGTCGTGCCCGTGGCGGGGGCCGAGCCCGACAAGAAGGCGATCCGCGCTCATCTCGGCGAGCGGGTCGCCAAATGGCAGGTGCCCGACGACGTGGTCTTCGTCGAGAGCCTGCCCCTCGGCGCCACGGGCAAGGTGCTCAAGAGCCGGCTGCGCGAGACCTATGGCGGTGGGGCGGCATAACGGGCTCGGCGCGGGCTCGGCGATCGGATGGCTCGCGGTCGGGTAGAACCAAGGAATTAAGGATATATCCTGAAGGATGGTTTTCTGAGATTTCCAATGACATATACCCCGAAAGTGCGGTGGGCGCGAAATCCCGTTAATGTTCCATTAGGGACGATTTGCTGGTACTCCTTCGGGATGCATGGTGCCTCCGAAGAACGGAGCGCCGCTGCAAGGAGGAGGGGGCCGTGGGGAGCCTCGCGCGCAAGGATGTCCGCCGCCGGTTCCACCGGATCGACTGGCCGCGCTTCGCCGGCGCCCTGAACGGCGTGTCGGGCCGGACGCGTGATTGGTCCTGGGGTGGCTTCGCCTTCGATTGCGACGGCTCGGAGCCGCTGACCTTGGAACGCGACGATGTCGTCACGGGCTGTCTCAGCCTGTCGCCCAAGCGTGAGCCCTGCCGGATCACCGGCCGCATCGTCCGCGTCGACCCCGAGGAGCGGGTCGTCGCGGTCGCGTTCGAGAGCTTGAACGAGGAACTCCTGGAGCTCTTCGAGCGCGCCCTGCGGGAGAGCGTGCCCCGGACTCGCTGACGGGGCGCCGCGCTATCCGGCCGAGCCGGCGGCAAGCCGGCTCGAGGACACCAGGACCCCGGCGGTCAAAGCGTAGGCCACGGCCACCGCGAGCGTCGCGAGACCGGGCGAGGGCGCCAGGGTGGCCGCCACGGCCAGGGCGACCAGCGCCCCGTTCAGCGCCGCGATCCGCAGCACGACCGCGTCGTGGCGGCCCAACGCCCGGGCCGCGCGCTGGTAGAAATGCTCCCGATGCGGCCGCCAGACCTTCTCTCCGCGCAGGACCCGCCGGGCCAGGGTCACGGTCGCGTCGGCCAGGTAGTAGGCGGGCAGGATGACGGCGGCGGCCAGATGGCCCTCGATCGCCAGGGCGATCAGCAGGAAGCCGGCGAGATAGCCCAGCGGCACGCTGCCGACATCGCCCAGGAAGATGCGTGCGCGGTGCCAGTTCCAGATCAGGAAGCCGGCCGCCGCGCCGGCCATCAGCAGGCCGGGCGCCAGCGCGGCGGGGCCGACGGCACCGCTGGCGGCCAGCGCGGCGGCGACGCCAAGGCCGAGGCTTGCCGTCTCGGTGCCCGCAAGACCGTCGATGCCGTCCATGAAGTTGAACAGGTTGACGAACCACAGCCAGCCGAGCGCCGTCACCGCGCGGTCGGCCCAGAGCGGCAGCCATCCCTGGAAGACGGCGGCGTCGCCCGGCAGCAGCGCCAGCCCGACGGCGACCGCGGCGGCCTGGACGCCGAGGCGGGGCAGGGGGCCGAGCGGCCGCCGGTCGTCGAGCCAGGAGATCGCCATCAGGGCCACCGCGCCGGCCAGCACCGCCGGCGGCGGACCGGTGCCGGCGGTGGCGGCCAGGATCGCGAGCGCCGGCAACAGCGCCAGCATCACGCCCCACCCGCCGCCGTAGGGCGTGGGAGCGTCGTGGCTCGACCGGTCGTCCGGATGCGCGAGATAGGCCCGGCGCCGCGCGATGGCGAGCGCGGCCCGGGTCAGCAGCGCGGCGGCGAGCGCCACGGCCGTCGCCGCGTGGGCGAGCAGGAGATAGCCGGGGGGACCCTCGCTCATGCTCGTCGCCGATCACCGCCGATCACCCGGGCGGGCCGGGTGCGAGAAGTGGGAGGCGCCGCGCCTCCGCCGGTCAGTCGCCTACGGCCCGGACGGTCGCCCGCTCGAGCCGGACATGCCGCTCGACATAGGCGACCAGGCTGTCGACGCAGGATTCCACCGATTGATGGCTGGTGTCGACGACCAGGTCGGCGTTGTCCGGCTCCTCGTAGGGCGAGGAGATGCCGGTGAAGTCCTTGATCTCGCCCGCTCGGGCCTTTCGGTAGAGGCCCTTGGGGTCGCGCGTCTCGCACACCGCCAGGTCGGCGGCGACGTAGACCTCGTGGAACCGGCCGGGAGCCGCGGCGCGGGCCCGGTTCCGGTCCTCGCGATAGGGCGAGATGAACGAGGTGATCACGATCGTGCCCGCATCGGCGAACAGGGCCGCCACCTCGCCGACGCGGCGGATGTTCTCCGCCCGCTCGTCGGGGCCGAAGCCGAGATCGGCGTTGAGGCCACGGCGGACATTGTCCCCGTCGAGCACGTAGACGTGGTAGCCCTTGTCGAACAGCCGGCGCTCGAGATGCATGGCGAGCGTCGACTTGCCGGCGCCCGACAGGCCGGTCAGCCAGACCACCGCGCCGTCATGGCCGTTGCGCGCGGCGCGCGCCTCCGTGGTCAGCAGGTGCTCGACCGCGCTGACATTGGTCGAGCGCACTTCCGAGCCCTGGCGCAGGTCGGGATAGCCCCGCATGTCGACAACGCCGCCGCCGACCGTGTCGTAGCGGTCGAGCAGCACGGCACGCCCCATGGCGGGATTGTCGCGGTGCTCGTCGATCGACAGCGTCTCGCGCGCCCGCAGGATGACTTCCGCGACCTCGTCGCGCTGGACCGCCTCGCCGGTGGTCGAGCCGAGCGACTGGGTGTCGATGACGGTCTCGATCTTCTCCACCGTGACCGGCGTCATGCGGGTCGCGAGCTTGAGCGTGTAGCGGTTGCCGACCTCGAGCGGCTTGGTGCCGAGCCAGAACAGCGTCGTCCGGAAGACGTGGCTGAGCTTCGAGGCGTCCTGGATATGGCTGATGACGTCGCCGCGCTCGATGAAGAGCTGGTCCTCGAGCGTGATGCCGATGCTCTGGCCGGCGCGCGCCTCTACCTGCTGGACGGCCGAATTCCAGGCCTCGATCGACTTGATCCGGGCCGCGCGGTTGGCCGGCGAGACCAGGATCTCGTCGCCGACGCGCAGGATGCCCGACTCGATCCGGCCGGCGACGATCCGGCGCTCGTCGAACTTGTAGACATCCTGGACCGGGAAGCGCAGCGGCCGCTCGATCGGCGCGGCCAGCGGCCGGAACCGGTCCAGTGAATCGACCACCGTCTCGCCCTCGTACCACAGCATCCGCGACGACGGCCGGGCCAGGTTGTCGCCCTCGCGCGCGGAGATCGGGATCACCGCGTTGGGCGACAGCCCGATATCCTCCAGATAGCGCTCGACCTCGCGCTTGACCTCGGCGAAGCGGCGGTCGGAATGGTCGACCGCGTCCATCTTGTTGACCACGACCAGGATCTGGCGCAGCCCCAGCATGTGCAGCAGGTAGGCGTGCCGGCGCGTCTGCTCGCGCACGCCCTCCGCGGCGTCGACGACCAGCACCGCCGCCTCCGCGTTCGCCGCGCCGCTGACCATGTTGCGCAGGAATTCACGGTGACCCGGGGCGTCGATGATGACGTAGTCGCGCTCGCGCGAGCGGAACCAGATCTGCGTGGTGTCGATGGTCACCGCCTGGTCGCGCTCGGCCTGGAAGGCGTCGAGCACGAAGGACCATTCCAGCGGCATGCCGCGGCGCTCGGAGACGCGCTGGAGCTCCTCGAACTTGCCTTCGGGCAGGCTGTCGGTGTCGTAGAGCAGGCGGCCGATCAGCGTCGACTTGCCGTGGTCGACATGGCCGACCACGACGATGCGCAGCGGCGCGCGGGGCTGTCCGTGGGGCTCGGGCATGGTCGTCTATCCTTCAGGCGTGCGCGCGGCCTGTCGCCGGGTCGGCTGTCGCGCGCACGCGGTCGTTCGGGACGGGCGGCGGCGCGGCGGCTCACATGTAGCCGGTGGCGCGCAGGCGCTCGAAGCTGTCCTCGCTCTCGTGGTCCATGGCGCGGCCGGCGCGCTCCGGCGCGCGGGTCGTCTCCAGCTCGGCGATGATGTCGTCGATCGTCGCCGCCGTGCTGTCGATCGGGAAGGTGATGTTCTTCTCCCCCAGCGAGCGGTAGCGCTTGCCGTTCCGCGCGAGATAGAGCGGCACGATCGGGATCCCCTCGCGCTTGGTGTAGCGCCAGATGTCGATCTCGGTCCAGTGCAGCAGCGGATGGATGCGCACATGCGTGCCTTCGGGGAACTCGGTCTTGTACTGGTCCCAGAACTCCGGCGGCTGGTCGCGGAAGTCCCAGGCGCCGTCCAGGCTGCGCGGGCTGAAGACCCGCTCCTTGGCGCGCATCGACTGCTCGTCCCTGCGGATGCCCGCGATGATGCCCCGATAGGCGTCGCGCCGCAGGGCGTTCTTCAGCCCCTCCGTCTTGCGCGTCGCCGCGCGGGTCGCCGGCGGCAGGTCGGGGTCCATTTCGTCCTCGGGCGGGCAGGTCTCCACCCTGAGGTCGAGGCCCCAGTCGGCCACCGCCTTGTCGCGGAATTCATAGACCTCCGGCAGCTCCATGCCGGTATCGAGCTGGACGAGCGGGAAGGGCACGCGGCCGAAGAACGCCTTGCGCGCCATCCACAGCAGGGCATTGGAATCCTTGCCGATCGACCACAGCATGCCGAGCGGCTCGATCCGCGCATAGGCCTCGCGAAGGATGTAGATTGTGCGGGATTCCAGCGCGTCGAGATATGAGGACACGGGTCGTCGCTCCTGAACGGGACAGGGTGGGCGGAACCGAATGGGATCACCGTTTAACAGCAATCCACTGTATATGGACCCGCCCGCCGTTTGTCGGCGGTGTAATTCGCACGGACGTCCGGCGAACGCAACCCGTCGCGATCGGGCGCATGGCCGACGGTCGCGACGCGCATGGCCGGGGCCGGCAACGCGCCGGCAAAACCACACTCAGACGCCGTGGTACTCACGGTACCATGCCACGAAGCGGGGAATGCCCTGCTCGATCGGCGTGGCGGGAACGAATCCGAGGTCGCGCGTCGAGGCCTCGATATCCGCGTAGGTCGCCTCCACGTCGCCCGGCTGGATCGGCTGCAGGTCGAGCTCCGCCTTGCGGCCCAGCGCCTCTTCTAGAACGCCGATGAAGGTCGTCAGTTCCTCGGGCCGGTTGTTGCCCAGATTGTAGAGCGCGTGCGGCGCGCCGCCGGCGTCCGGGCCGGGCGGCCGGTCGAGAGCGGCGATCACCCCGGCGACGATGTCGTCGACGAAAGTGAAGTCGCGCTTCATCCGGCCGTGGTTGAAGACGGTGATCGGCCGCCCCGCAAGGATCGCGTCGGTGAAGATGAAGGCCGCCATGTCCGGCCGGCCCCAGGGCCCGTAGACGGTGAAAAACCGCAGGCCCGTCGCCGGCACGCGGTAGAGGTGGGCGTAGGTCCGGGCGATCAGCTCGTCCGAGCGCTTGCTCGCGGCGTAGAGGGAAACGGGCAGGTCGACCGGATCCTCCACGGCGAAGGGCAGCTTCGTGTTGCCGCCATAGACCGAGGACGAGCTGGCGTAGACGAGATGCGTCAGCGCCGGCCAGAGGCGCGCCGCCTCGAACATGACGACCTGACCCATCAGGTTCGAGGTGACGTAGGTATAGGGGTCCTTGAGCGAGTGCCGCACGCCCGCCTGGGCGGCCAGGTGGACGATGCCGGTGACGTCCGGATAGCGCGCGGGCAGGGCGAGGATGCATTCCCGGTCGGCGACGTCCAGCCGCTCGAACGCGAATCCGGGCTCGCGCTCCAGGATGTCGAGGCGCGCGCGCTTGAGCGCCGGGTCGTAGTAGTCGTTGATATTGTCGACCCCCAGCACCGGCCGGCCGGCGGCCAGGAGGGCCCGGGACGTGTGAAAGCCGATGAAGCCGGCCGCGCCGGTGACGAGGATGGTCATGAACGGATCTCGCCGGGCCGAGTGTGGCCGATCGCCGGGTCCGCCCCGACAGGAGCCCCTGCATACAGCATGGCCGTCAAGGGCCACAAGCTTCGCGGTGCAGCAAGTCCTCTCCGGTGAGGCCCACGGCGCTTCCGTGCGCGCGGGGTCCCCCTTTTGGTGGGGCTGCCGGATGCGCCGGGGCCTCGCGTTGACATTGGCGGGCATACGAGCGTTTCTTAAATCCCAGACATGAAGCGCGGACGGGCGGCGATCGCCCGGTCGCGCCGGTCCCCACCAGGGCCGCCGGCGACGGCGACGTTCCCGGCCCGGCGAGACGGACGGCATGACCCCAGTGATCCGACCCGTAATCCTGTGCGGCGGCAGCGGCACCCGCCTCTGGCCGCTGTCCCGGCCGGAGCGCCCCAAGCAGCTCCTGCCCATCGCGGCGGCCGAGACGATGCTGCAGCAGACGGCGGTGCGCGTGCGCGATCCCGCGCGCTTCGGCACGCCGCTCGCCGTGTGCCACGAGCGCCATGGCGCGACGGTGGCCGAGCAGCTTGCCGGCGTCGACTGCGCCGCCGAGCGCGTGCTGATGGAGCCCGTCGGCCGCAACACCGCCGCCGCCGCGGCCGTCGCCGCGCTGGCCGCGGCAGGGGACGACCCGTCGGCGGTGCTGGCCCTGATGCCGGCGGACCATGTCATCGGTGATTTGGACGCCTTCCAAGCCGCGCTCGATTCCGCTGCCGCGGCGGCGCGGGCGGGACGGATCGTGACGCTGGGCGTGCGCCCGGACCGGGCGGAGACGGGCTTCGGCTACATTCGCCGCGGTGCGCCGCTGGAGGGGCTGGACGGCTGCTGCGCCGTCGACGCCTTCACCGAGAAGCCGAACCGCACGACGGCCGAGCAGTACCTCGCCGACGGCCGCTACCTCTGGAACGCCGGCCTGTTCATCTTCCGCGCCGACGTGCTGATCGAGGAGATGGAGCGCCACGCGCCCGAGATCGTGGCCGCCTGCCGCCGCGCGCTCGAGGACGGCACGGGCGAGGGCGCGCTGTGGCATCTGGAGGCCGCGGCCTTCGGCTCGGCGCCGGCCCAGCCGATCGACGTGGCGGTGATGGAGCGCACCGACCGCGGCGCCGTCGTGCCGGTCGAGATGGGCTGGAGCGACGTCGGCTCCTGGCAGGCCCTGCACGAGATCCTGGCCAACGCCGGCGACATCGACGGCAATGTGGTGGTCGGCGACTGCGTCGTCGCCGGTACGGATGGCAGCTATGTCCGCAGCGACGGGCCGCTGGTCGCCGTCATCGGCATGAGCGGCTGCGCCGTCGTCGCGACGGAGGACGCGGTCCTGGTCTGCCCGCTCGACCGCGCGCAGGAAGTCAAGACCCTGGTCGACCGCCTGTCGGAGCGCCGCCGCAAGGGCGCGGCCGCCGAGGGCGAGCCGATCGTGCATCCGGTGGAGTGACGGCATGGACAAGTCGAACAAGGTGGCGCTGATCACCGGCGCCACGGGCCAGGACGGCGCCTATCTGGCCGAGCTGCTGCTCGCCAAGGGGTATGTCGTGCACGGGGTCAAGCGCCGGTCGTCGTCGTTCAACACGGGCCGTGTCGATCACATCTACCAGGATCCGCACGAACTCGACGCTCGGTATCGCCTGCACTACGGCGACATGACCGACGCCACCAACTTGATCCGCCTGGTCCAGGAAGTGCAGCCGGACGAGATTTACAATCTGGCCGCTCAGAGCCACGTCCAGGTCAGCTTCGAGACGCCGGAATACACCGCCAATTCCGACGCGCTGGGCACGTTGCGCCTGCTCGAGGCGATCCGCATTCTCAAGCTCGAGGGCCGGACGCGCTTCTACCAGGCCTCGACCTCCGAGCTCTACGGCAAGGTCCAGGAGACGCCGCAGACCGAGCGCACGCCGTTCTATCCGCGCAGCCCCTACGGCGCGGCCAAGCTCTATGCCTTCTGGATCACCGTGAACTACCGCGAGGCCTACGGCATCCACGCCTCCAACGGCATCCTGTTCAACCACGAGAGCCCGATCCGCGGCGAGACCTTCGTGACCCGCAAGATCACCCGCGCCGTCGCGGCGATCGAGCTGGGCCTGCAGGACCGGATCTATCTCGGCAACCTGGACGCCAAACGCGACTGGGGCCATGCCCGCGACTATGTCGAGGGCATGTGGGCGATGATGCAGCAGGACGTGGCTGACGACTACGTGCTGGCCACAGGCGAGACGCACAGCGTGCGCGAGTTCGTCGAGCTGGCCTTCGCCGAGATCGGCCGCTCCATCGTCTGGAAGGGCGACGGAGTCGAGGAGAAGGGCTACGACACTCGTACCGGCAAGCCGGTGGTCGAGATCGACCCGCGCTACTTCCGGCCGACCGAGGTCGACCTGCTGCTGGGCGATCCGACGAAGGCCCGCACGCGGCTGGGCTGGCACCACAAGACCGACTTCCAGACGCTGGTCTCCGAGATGGTGGCCGCCGATCTCGCCCTGATGCGCGAGGAGCCGGCGCGGCATCCCGCCTATGTCTGAAAGCTCGGCCGCTCCTTTCGAACTCGCCGGGCGGCGCGTCTTCGTAGCCGGCCATCGCGGCATGGTGGGCGGCGCGGTCGTGCGCCGCCTGGAGCGCGAGGCATGCGAGATCCTGACGGTCGGCCGCGACCGGGTCGATCTGCGCCGCCAGGCGGAGGTCGAGGACTGGATGGCCGAGGCCCGGCCGGATGTGGTCGTCCTCGCCGCCGCCAAAGTCGGCGGCATCCTCGCCAACGACACCTGGCCGGGCGAGTTCCTCTACGACAACCTGGCGATCCAGACCAACGTGATCGAGGCGGCACGCCGGATCGGGATCGCCAAGCTCGCGTTTCTCGGCTCGAGCTGCATCTACCCCAAGCACGCGCCCCAGCCGATCGCCGAGGACAGCCTGCTGACCGGCCCGCTCGAGACGACCAACGAGTGGTACGCCATCGCCAAGATCGCCGGGCTGAAGCAGTGCCAGGCGTACCGTCGCCAGTACGGCTGCGACTACATCTCCCTGATGCCGACCAATCTCTACGGTCCCGGCGACAATTTCGACCTGGAGAAGAGCCACGTCCTGCCGGCGCTGATGCGCAAGGCGCACGAGGCCCGGCTCGCCGGCCGGTCGACCCTGCCCGTCTGGGGCAGCGGTCGGCCGCGGCGCGAGTTCCTGCATGTCGACGACCTCGCCGACGCCGTGGTTCATCTGCTCCGGGTCTATTCCGACGAGGCGCCGATCAATATCGGCACGGGCGAGGATATCGCGATCGCCGATCTGGCCAGGTTGGTCTGCACGGTGACCGGATTCGAGGGCGAGATCGCCTTCGATCTGTCCAAGCCGGACGGAACGCCGCGCAAGCTGCTCGACGTCTCGCGCCTGTCGGCGACCGGCTGGCAGGCGCCGACGCCGCTGGTCGACGGTGTCGCCGCGACCTATCGCTGGTTCTGCGACAACCTGGCCGACGCCCGGGTCTGAATCGCCCCGCCTCCGCGCGGCGGCGCCGGTCCTTCCGTCGCCGCGCGCGGCCCTGTAGACTCTGCTCCAATCGCGTCGAGCCGGGGGAAACAGGGCCGCGTCATGCGCATCGACGGCGTTCATTACCGCACCATCTGGGTCGAGCCGGACGGCTGGACCGTCGGGATCATCGACCAGACCGTCCTGCCGCACCGGTTCGAGACCCGGTCGCTCAAGACCGTCGACGACGCGGCGGAGGCGATCCTGACCATGCGTGTGCGCGGCGCGCCGCTGATCGGGGCGACCGCGGCCTATGGCGTCGCGCTGGCGGTGCGCGCCGATCCTTCCGACGAGAGCCTGGAGCGGGCCTGCGACGCGCTCTATCGGACACGGCCGACGGCGGTGAATCTGCGCTGGGCGCTCGACGAAATGCGCCGGGCGCTCGCCAACCAGCCCCATGACCGCCGGGCCAGGATCGCATACGAGCGGGCGCGGGCGATCTGCGACGAGGACGTCGAGATCTGCGCCGCCATCGGCCGCCACGGGCTGAGCCTGATCGAGGCGATCGCGGCGACCAAGAAGCCGGGCGAGCCGGTCAACGTGCTGACGCACTGCAACGCCGGCTGGCTGGCGACCGTCGACTGGGGCACCGCGACGGCGCCCGTCTACATGGCCCACGACAAGGGCATCCCGGTCCATGTCTGGGTCGACGAGACCCGGCCGCGAAACCAGGGCGCCTCGCTGACGGCGTTCGAGCTCGGCCATCACGGCGTCGAGCACACGGTCGTCGCCGACAATGTGGGCGGGCACCTGATGCAGCACGGCCTGGTCGACCTGTGCATCACGGGCACGGACCGCACGACGGCGCGCGGCGACGTCGCCAACACGATCGGCACCTATCTCAAGGCGCTGGCCGCCAAGGACAACGGCGTGCCGTTCTATGTCGCCCTGCCGTCGCCGACGATCGACTGGACGATCGAGGACGGAGTGCGCGACATCCCGATCGAGGAGCGCTCGGGTGAGGAGGTCAGCCGGATCACGGGGCGCACCGACGGCGGCGAGATCGTCACGGTCACCATCACCCCGCCGGGCAGTGCCGTGGCGAACTACGCCTTCGACGTGACGCCCGCCCGCCTCGTTTCGGGCCTGATCACCGAGAGGGGCGTGGCGCCGGCCAGCCGCGAGGGGCTCGCGGACCTGTTCGCGGACCGATCGGGCGGAGAGACCTGATCCGGCGAACCCGGCCCCCCGCGGGAACCATCGCCGATGACCAGAACCGAAACGAAGACAGCAACCGGAGGAACGCCGGAATGGCGCAGCTCGCCTATCTCGGTCTCGGCATCATGGGCACCGGCATGGTGCGCAATCTCCTGTCCGCCGGCCACGAGGTCGTGGCCTGGAACCGGACGCGACGCGACCTGCCGGCGGATCTGGCATCGGCCACGGTCGCCGACACCATCGCCGACGCGGTGGACGGCCGCGATATCGTGTTCCTGTGCCTGACCGGACCGGACGCCCAGCGCACCGTCTATCACGGCGACGAGTCGGTCGGCGGCGGTCTGCTCGACACGGTGCGCGACGGCATGCTGGTCGTCGACTGCACGACGACCGACCCGCTGTTGACCCGCGAGCTGGGCGCCGCCGTGGCCGACCGGGGCGGGCGCTATGTCGACGCGCCGGTGTTCGGCAGCCGAAACGAATCCTGGACCGGCGTGCTCGATTTCGTGTGCGGCGGCGCGGAGGCGGATTTCGCCGAGGCCAAGCCGTTCTTCGAGGTCATGGGAAAGACCGTCCACCACATGGGCGCGGTCGGCGCGGGGGCGTCGATGAAGCTGGTCGGCAACCTGCTGGTCGCCAGCCAGATCGCCGCGACCGGCGAGGCCCTCGGCCTCGCGCGCAAGTCGGGCCTCTCGCCCGACGCGGTGATGGGCGTGCTGAAGGTGACCGACTACAGCTCCGGCGTCGTCGTCGGCACGGCCGGCGCGACGCTCGAGAACGACTTCCGCCCCAACTTCTACCTCAGGCACATGCTCAAGGACGCCCGGCTGATCGAGGCCTATGCCGGCGAGGTGGGCGTGCCGCTGCTGGCGTCCGGGCCGATCGCGGAGCTCTACCAGGCGGCGATGAACGCGGGGCTGGGCGACCTGAACGCCTCGGCGCTCCACCGCTTCCAGCTCGGGCTCGCCGGGGAGAAGGCCTGACCGGCGCCGAACCCTGGACTCTAGGCTGTCGCCCGGCGCGTGGCGGGGGACGGCGCCGGCACGGCGGCGGAGACGGGGCGGGCGGCGGTCCGCCGTTCCGCCGTCAGGGCGATGGTGGCCGCGAGGACGCCGATCAGGCCGATCCACCAGCTCTGCCACGCGCCGTGGCTGACCAGCGAGGTGGCCAGGATGCCCGCGACCACGGCACTGGCGACCGGGATGCTGTCGCGATCCAGGCCGAGGAGAACGCGGGCGATCATGCAGACCAGGGTCATGGCGGCGGCCACGCCCAGGGCGCCCAGCTCGATCCAGATCTGGAGCGGCACATTGTGGGGATGATGGATCGTCGTCATGGTCGACGCGTCGCCGATCGGCTCGTCCAAGGTCATGAACCGCAGGGCTTCCACGCCGTGGCCGAACCACGGGCGCTGCACGACCAGGTCGGCGACCGTGCCCCAGATCTCCAGGCGGAGGGCGGCGCTTCCGGCCTCCCAGGCGGGCAGGCCCGAGAGATCGACCGACGGGACGGCCAGCATGATCCACGGCGCGAGCGCGAGCGCGAGGATCGCCACGCCCGCGATCGCGAGGACGGTCGGCCGGCCGGCCAGCCGCCCCGCGCCCCAGGCGAGGACGGCGGCGGCGAGCGCGAGCGGCGCTGACTGGCTGGCGCTCAGGGTGACGGCGGCGACCGTGGCGGCCAGGAGAAGGAGCGCCGCTGGCCCTCCGTGGCGCCGCTGAATCCCGACCAGCGCCGGCGCGGCGAACAGCGCCAGGGCTACGGCGGCCCGGTTCGTCGTGAAGTCGGGCACCGCTTCATCCGGCGGCGTGAGGGAGACGAGACGATAGACGGCGTTGGCGCTGGCGAGTTCGACGATGAGGAGGGCGAGGCCGATGACGAAGCCGATCATGAGCGCCTGTTCCAGGCGCCGGCGGACGAAGTCCGGGGCCGCCCGCACCAGCGCGACGAGGACGAAGCCGGCTGCGCCCAGATAGGCGAGCTTGCCGGAGCGCTCGAGCGTGTACGACGGCTCGACCGTCCAGATCGCGCTCAGCGCGATCAGGGCGACGAATCCGGCGGCCGCGACCAGGCCGATCCAGGCGATCGGCGGAGTTGCCCGGTCGCGCCAGATCTGTCCGGCCAGGGCGACGACGGTCAGGATCAGCGGCACCGAGCCATGCGCGCGTGGCGCCAGGATCGCGATGAGCGGTGCCAGCACGAACAGCGCGATCAGTGGGAACGAGGCGAGACGGGACGCCGCGCGCGCGGCCATCGGACACTCTCCTGGCGGGTGGCGGGTCTTCCCGCGATGGCGGAGCCGAGGCTTCGGCCCGGAGCGCCGCCTCTGTACGCGCGGGTCACGCCCCGCCGTCGCCGCGAGTCGCGACCTCGGGGGCGATGATGGCCGCAGGTTCCGCCCCGGGCAAGCGCCGGACGCGAAAACGGCCCGACGCGCCGCGCGCCGGGCCGTTCATCGCGAACAGGACAGGAAGAGGGAAGCGAGCCTCAGAGCGTCCGGGTCTCGCGGCCGAAGAGTTCGGCGACCACGTCGAGCACGTCGCCGAGGATCGAGGCGTCGCGGTGGAGCTCCGCGACCCGGGCGCGGGCGTGGAGCCGGGCGCCGGTGCGGAAGAGGGCCATGCGCAGCGCCGCGTCGATCTCGTCGCGCAGCGCCTCGGCGTCGCCGGCGCGGCCGATATGGGGGGCGTGGAGGACGAGGTCGCCCGCCGGGAGGCGATCCACAAGGACCCGCTCGCCCAGCAGGTCGCCCAGCGTTTCGGCGACGCCGAGGGCGCCGGGACCCTCGAGCGTGACACGGAAGACCGAGACGCTGGCGCGGGTCTGGCCGAGCAAGCGAACCGACCGCTCGAGCTGGGGCAGGGCGATATCCCCGTCCTCGCCCAGCGGCAGGCCGGCGCCGAGTGCGACATCGGTGCGGGACACGGCGGGGGCGGCGTGATCGGTCGCAGGGATCGGGGCGGCGGCGATGTACGACATGGCGGGTCCTGTCCTTCTCCGGTGCCGGCGATCCGTGTTCCCGTTCGTGCCGGCGTCGTCACTTTCGAAGATAGGCAGCCCGGCGTGATAGCGGTGTGTCATACCTGTGATATAGCCGGGCCCGAGGCGGCCCCTTTCGATCACCGGCCGGTCACGGCCTCGAACCGGGTCGGGCGGCCGGCCGAGCCGTCATGCGCCCGCGATCGGAATAAAATATTCTTTTTCAATAACTTATAAATCTCTGTGCCGATCGGGACAGCGACGGCTCCCACCGTTTCGGCCGGCGTATCGAGACAGCGTCGCGGTCACGGGATATCTCGCCTTTTATACGAAAGAGGTAGAGCTCCCGGAATCGTCGCGGCGCGCCCGGCGGGCGACACCTTCGGATGGCCGGACGCCGAGAGTCAGCGCGCCAGCGGCAGCGAGACGGTGACCTTCAGCCCCCCGGCCGGCCGGTTCTCGGCCCAGACGCGCCCGCCGATCGCCTCGACATTGCGCCGGACGATCCACAGGCCGATTCCGAAATGCTGGTCCTGGGCCTGGCCCGGCGCGGCATCGGCGCCCCGCCCGGACTGCGCGTCGGCCTCGCCCTCCATCTCCGATTCGGGCTCCGCGACGACGGCCAGGGCGGCGCGCCCGGCGGCGACCCGCTGGCGGGCGACGGCGTCGTTGGCGCTCGCCACGGCGACCTGCGGGCCGCCTTCGCCCCGGCGTGGGCCGCCGCTCTGTTCGGAGAAGTAGCGCTCGAAGATCCGGTCGAGATTGGCGGGATCGACGCCGGTCCCCTCGTCGGCGACGACGAGCTCCGCCCGCCCCGCCGACCGTCGCACCGAGACGCGGATGCGCCCGCCCTTCGGCGAGAACCGCATGGCGTTGTCGATCAGGTTCTCGATCACGGTCTCCAGCAGGTCCTCGCCGGCGCGCACGGTGACCTTGGGCTCCAGCTTCGGGTCGAAGCGGGGCCCGTCCTCGGGCGCGCTGGCGGCGAAGGCGCCGACCAGCCGGCCGACCTGGCGCGACAGGTCGATCTGCTGGGACGGCGGCTCGATCAGGTCGGCCGCGGTCTTGTCCAGGTGCTGGGCGCAGGAGACCAGGTTGTCGAGGCGCACGAGCGACTGCTCGATCATGTAGATCGCCCGCTCGCCGCGCTTCTCGCCGGCCGACAGCCGCTTGAGCGGCTCGATCGACTGGCGGATGACGCCGATCGGGGTCTTGAAGGCGTGGGCGTTGTCCTCCGCCGCCCGGCGCATCATCGCGGCCGACGCGCGCAGCGCCTCGATCAGTCGGTCGAAGTCGGTCGCGACGCTGTGCAGCTCCGGCATGGTGGTCTGCGCGGAGAAGGAAGCCTCCTTGGACTCGTCGTAGCCGATCTGCCGCGCGATCCGGCCGAAGGTCCGCAGATTGCGCCAGATGCCGACGAAGATCGCGGTCACCAGCAGGGCCATGATCAGGTAGATCAGGCCGGCGGCGCGGACCTCCGGCGTGTTCCAGTAGGGCTGGCCGATGGAGGAGCCCAGATAGGCCTCGCTGGTATAGGACGTCACGATCGCCCAGCAGCCGAAGGACGTGTTGATCGGCGTGATCGAGGTCAGGACCTCGTGCGTGCCGCTCGTGGTGGGCACCCGCATGGCCAGCGGCGCGTTGCCCGAGCAGGTCTGCGCCAGCCGGGGCAGGATCCCCGCCTCGAAGAGCTGTTGGCGCTCGCCCTCCAGGAAGGAGCGCGGCCGGCTGGGGGCCGCCGCGACGTAGTAGAAGCCGTCCCCCGCATCGAGCTTGGCCGGGCGCAGCAACAGGCGGACCCGGACATCCTCCTCGACCAGCCGGGCCAGGTCCTCGCCCAGCGTCGGCGGCACGCCGTTGGTCGCGGCCTCCAGCTTCGGCGCCAGCGCGCGGGCCAGGAGTTCGCCCTGGAGCTGGGCGCTCTGGAGCAGGAGGTTCTGCTTTTCCTGATCGGCGGCCCGGAACTGCTGGTAGACCAGATAGGGCACCATCAGGAAGACCACGATGATGACCGCCAGCCGGACGGCGAAGGAGCGCGTGGCCCAGGCCCGCCGGGTCGCGCCCTTGGCGGGATCCGTTCCGCGCGCCGGCTCGCCGCCCTGAGCGTCGCCGCCGGGCCGCGCGGCCGTGGCGCCGTGGCGGCGCTCAGCCATCCGGCCTCTTCCAGCAATAGCCGAAGCCCGGGTAGTTCTCGATGCCGTCGAAGGCGTCGTCGGAAGCCCGGAACTTCTGGCGGATGCGCTTGATGAAGGCGCGCACGTTCGAGCGATAGCCGACGTCGCCGTACCCGGCGACGAAGCCCACCCCGCGCACCACGTCGTAGAGGGCGCGGTAGGACAGGTTCTCGCCCGCGTGCTCGGCCATGGCGTGGACGATCTTGAACTCGGTCACCGTGAGGTCGACCTGCTCGCCCTTCCAGTAGGCCCGGTAGGAGCGCATGTTGAGCTGGAGCTCGCCGACGGTCAGCCAATCCGCCGGATCGCGCCCGCCATTGGCGGCCTGGGCGGCGGCGCCGGCGGCCATCGGCTCGCCCGCGGCGGCCGCGGCCTCGGCAAGCGGGGCCTTGCGGCCGCCGACGATCAGGTCCATGCGCTTGAGCAGGATCGACAGGCTGCGGGACTTCTCCACGAAGTCGATCGCCCCGCCGGCCAGCGCCGCCTCCTCGTAGATCTGGTCGCTGAGCACCGTGAGGAAGATCACCGGCACGTCGATGCCGCGATCGCGCAGGCGCTGGAGCACCTGAATGCCGTCCAGGCCCGGCATGCGCCAGTCGAGCAGCATGATCTCGACCGAGCCGCCGTCGTCGAAGAAGCGCAGGGCGTCGTGGCCGTTGTCGAACTCGACAACGTCGTAGCCCTCGTCCGCGAGGTTCATGCCTATGGCTTCGCGGAAGAAGGCGTCGTCGTCGACGAGCGCGACCCGAGCACCCACGGCGTCAGCTTGACGGGGTGGATTGGACGAGTTCCGAGAGACAACGGCGGTCGAGGTTGGGGGCATCGGCGATGCGGCTCTTGAGGTCGTAGGCCAGGACGCGGAACGTGTTGGTACTCACTTCCATGAAGAAATACAGATCGAGGGTACAGGTCTCGGACGCATACTGCCACGTGAAGGCGGGGGGACGGTCCTCGACCATCGCGGGGTCGCCGAACAGGCGGCGCAACTCCTCTTCCGGATAGCCGACGATGGCGTCGAAGTCGTTGATCGGGCCGTCGTCCTCCCGGAACGCGATGGCGCCGGAGCGCGCCAGCTCGCTGGCGTCGATCTCGGCCGCCTGGACCGGCAGCTCGGCGACCCGGCGCGCCGGCGGCGTCGGGCGGTCGGTGGGCACGGGCGGCGGGACCATCCCGGGCGGCGGCGATCCCACCTGCGTCGTCGTGTTGAGCGTCAGGTCGCCGTCCTCGGTGGGGTCGACGGCGCATCCGGCGAGCCCGACGAGCCCGACGGCAAGGGCCGCCACGCCGTGGCGGCAACGTCGAACCCGTGGTCGAGAACCCGTCATGCTCCGCCCGCTCGTCCGTTTCGACGCGCCGGCGCGGCCTCGACGCATTCAAGAAGCCCGGATTTTCCATGCCGGACCGGCTGCCGCCCCGCCGTAGGTATGCCTTCTAAGGATAGGATACGCTTAGTTAATTGATTGTTAAGCGCGATCGTCTCGTATGATGCCGCATCCGGGCGCGGTTGGCCATGACCTTCGCTGCCAAGGGTCTCCGCCCGGCCGCCCGTCACGCCTCAGGCGCGGCCCTCGGCGACGTCGGCGCAGTCGTAGCCGAGCGCGGCGAGCCCTTCCTCCAGGTAGTCGCCCAGCATGGGCAGACCCAGCAGGTATTCCGCGGTGCGATCGTTGGCCCGGTCGCGGGCTTCCCCCAGCGCGTCGCGCCATTGTTCGCCTGTGAAGTCGCCGCGCCCGATCCAGGCGAGCGCGACGAGTTCGGCGCGGGCGTCGACGTTGAGCCCCTCGATGATCTCGTGCAGCTCCTCCTCGGTGGAGTCCTCGCCCTGGCCCTCCAGCACGGCCATGTCCTCGTCGTCGATCGGGTTGGAGGCGGGCTCCTCCTCCTCGTCGGTCTCGGGCTCGACTTGGGCGTCGTAGGCGCGCGCCTTCTCGATGATGTGGCAGACGGTGTCGGCTGCGATGGCGTCCATGGTCTTCTCGTCTTTTGCGCCGGTATGCGGGGCGTCGTCGCGACCGGACTCCGGGCCCGGCCGCGTGCGGGCCGGTCAGTCCGCGGCGGCCTAGGGCAAATTCCGAACCGACTGAACCGTCAGTTCGGAAATTGCCCTATCTTCAAAAACATAGAGCATCTTATCTGCGCCCGTTCGGGCGCAGGATGCTCTAGGCGGCGAACTGGTCGTAGGCGCGCAGGGCCTCCACGCCGTAGACCATCGACGGGCCGCCGCCCATGAGGATGGCCACGCCGATCGTCTCGGCGACCTCCGCGCGCTCGGCGCCCGACTCCAGGACCGCCCGGGCGTGCGAGGCGACGCAGCCGTCGCAGCGCGCGGCAACCGCGATCGCCAGCGCGATCAGCTCCTTGGTGCGCGCGTCGAGCGCGCCGTCGGCGCCGGCGGCGTGCATCAGGCTGCGGAAGCCGGCCATCGTGTCGGGGATGGCGGCGGTCAGCTCCTTGGCCCCGGCGCGCAGCTCGGCGGCGAGGGCGGGGTAGTCCTTCATGGCGGGCGGCCTTTCACTCGCGAGGGATGCCGGCGTCGATCCCGATCGCTCCGGCCGCGTGCCGAAGCAACGACCGATGCCGGCCGACGGTTGCATCGCGCCAGTGTGCCCACCGCGGCGCGGCCGCCCATGACCTGGGTCAAGCCGGATGCCGGCGCCGGGAGCGCCGACACCGCGGGCTTGATCCACATCATGGGCAGGACGGCGGTCGCGGTCGCACTCTCCGGCATCCCGGGCGCCGTGCCGTGCGCCACCCCCGAGACGTTGCCCGCCAGGAGCCGACCATGGCCGACACCGATTACATCCGTTGGTTCAAAGACCTCACGATCGACCATGTTCCGGAGGTCGGCGGCAAGAACGCCTCGCTCGGCGAGATGTACCGGGAGCTGGTTCCCCTCGGCGTCAACCTGCCCAACGGATTCGCGGTCACCGCCGACGCGTTCCGCGATGCGCTTACCGGCGCCAACGCCTGGGACGAGCTGCATTCGCTGCTCGACGACCTGGACAAGACCGACACCAACCGCCTGGCCAAGGTGGCCCGCCGGTGCCGGGAAATCGTCTACGCCGCCGGACTGACCCCGCCGATGCGCGAGCAGATCCTGGCCGCCTACCGCACGCTCGAGGAGGAGTACGGCGAGGACCTGTCGGTCGCGGTGCGCAGCTCGGCGACGGCGGAGGATCTGCCGACCGCCAGCTTCGCCGGCCAGCACGACACCTACCTCAACATCGCCGGCGACGAGATGCTGCTCGACGCCGTGGCGCGCTGCAACGCGTCGCTGTTCACCGACCGGGCGATCTCGTACCGCATCGACCGGGGCTTCGACCACTTCAAGGTCGCGCTGAGCGCCTGCGTCATGAAGATGGTGCGCTCCGACCTGGCGTCGTCGGGCGTCATGTTCTCGATCGACACGGAGAGCGGCTTCCGCGACTCCGTCTTCATCACCGGCGCCTGGGGCCTGGGCGAGAACGTGGTCCAGGGCGCGGTCGACGTAGACGAGTTCTACGTCCACAAGCCGACCTACCGCGAGGGCAAGCGCTGCGTCCTGCGCCGCACCCTGGGCGCCAAGCAGATGAAGATGGTCTACGCCCACGGCACGACCCGCCATCCGGTGGTCAACAAGCCGACCTCGCGCGAGGAGCAGCAGCGCTTCTGCATCGACGACGCGGGCGTGCTCACGCTCGCCGACTACGGCATCAAGATCGAGGACCACTATACCGCCAAGCACGGCCACGCGATGCCGATGGACATCGAGTGGGCGCTCGACGGGGTCGACGGCAAGCTCTACATCGTCCAGGCCCGGCCGGAGACGGTCGCCTCCCAGCGCCTGGGCACCGAGCTCGAGGACTACCAGCTCACCGGCACCGGCAAGACCCTGGCCGCGGGCCGCGCCGTCGGCACCAAGATCGCCACCGGCCCGGCGCGGGTCGTCAAGGACGCCCGGCACCTCTCCGCGTTCAAGCCCGGCGAGGTGCTGGTCGCCGACACGACCACGCCGGACTGGGAGCCGGTGATGAAGACGGCCGCGGCGATCGTCACCAATCGCGGCGGCCGGACCTGCCATGCCGCCATCGTCAGCCGCGAGCTGGGGATTCCCGCCGTGGTCGGCGCGGAGGGCGCGACCGAGGTGCTGGCCGATGGCGGCCGGGTCGTGACGGTGAGCTGCGCGGAGGGCGATATCGGCCGGGTCTACGACGGCGAGGTGCCGTTCGAGGTCATCACGACCGATCTCAGCAAGATCGGCCGGCCGGCGACCGAGATCATGGTCAATCTCGGCAATCCGGAGATCGCCTTCAAGACGAGCTTCCTGCCGGTAGACGGCGTCGGCCTGGCGCGCATGGAGTTCATCATCAACGAGTACATCAAGGCCCACCCGATGGCGCTGCTCTACCCCGAGAAGGTGGAGGACGAGGGCGAGCGCCAGAAGATCGCCGAGATGACGCGGCTCTACGGCGACGATCCGAAGGAGGCCGGCGCCCGCTTCTTCGTCGAGAAGCTGTCCGAGGGCGTGGGCACCATCGCCGCCGGGTTCTACCCGCGCCCGGTCGTGGTGCGCATGTCGGACTTCAAGTCCAACGAATACGCCGCCCTGATCGGCGGCCGGGCCTTCGAGCCGCGCGAGGAGAACCCGATGATCGGGTTCCGCGGCGCCTCGCGCTACGCCCACCCGGCCTACGAGGAGGGCTTCGCGCTGGAATGCGCCGCGATGAAGCGGGTGCGCGAGGAGATGGGCCTGACCAACCTCAAGCTCATGATCCCGTTCTGCCGGCGTCTGGAGGAGGCCGACAAGGTGCTGGACGTCATGGCCAAGCACGGCCTGGAGCGGGGCCGGGACGGGCTCGAGGTCTATGTCATGTGCGAGATCCCGAACAACGTGATCCTGATCGACGAATTCGCCAAGCGGTTCGACGGCTTCTCGATCGGCTCGAACGACCTGACCCAGCTCACCCTGGGCGTCGACCGGGACAGCCAGATGGTCGCCTTCGACTTCGACGAGCGCGACGAGGGCGTGATGGCCTTTTTGCGCCAGGCGGTCGAGGGCGCCAAGCGCAACGGCCGCCACTCCGGCATCTGCGGCCAGGCGCCGTCGGACTATCTGGAAATCGCCAAGTACCTGGTCGAGCTCGGCATCGACAGCATGAGCCTGACCCCCGACAGCGTGCTCAAGACCATGCAGGCCGTGGTCGAGCTGGAACGCGAACTGGGCCGCGAGCCGAGGCAGGCGGCGGAGTAGGGGAGCGGGGGGCGGACGGGGCGTTCCGGCCCGATCGCCTGCCTCGTGCCGGATGCCTCAGTATGTTTTCTTGGTGTATAGGAATTTAAGCCTTGAATCGGTAATCGGGTAGGGGCACGCTCCTTCACGCTAACGGTGTGAGGGAGTCGTGGCATGGCAAGCGACAGTCGGTGGGATCGGGACAAGCGGTCGACTCGCGATCGCTATCGGGATCGCTATCGGGATCGCTACAGGGATCGCTATCGGGACGGGCGCGGCCACCAGAGCGGGGAGGGCGGGTTCGCCCCCTTACCGGCGCCCGGCGGGCGCCCCGGGTCCGTCAGGATCAGTTTTGCATTCGATCGCTACGATCGCCGGCCGAACCTCCTCGACTTGAACGTGAGCGCGAGCCGCATGAGCGCGGGGCCGGACGACGGCTCGCGCGGCGGGTCATCCTCCTCCGGTCGGTCGTCCTCAGGCCGGTCGTCCTCAGGATCGAGCAGGGGAAGCCGCGGCAGCGATCGCGACGACCGCCGGCGCTCGCCGCCGGGCATGTCGGCCGGCCCCGACGACGGCACCCGGGGGAGCGAGCGCGACGACCGCAAGGGCTCGCGATCCGGCAAGTCGGCCGGCCCGGACGACGGCACCCGGGGGAGTGACCGCGACGACCGCAAGGGCTCGCGATCCGGCAAGTCGGCCGGCCCGGACGATGGCACGCGGGGCGACGACGGTCAGCGGGACGACAGGCAACGCCGGCCCTCCGCCTGGATCGATGACGGTTTCCGCGGCGGGCCCGCGCGTCCCGTCGGCGCGCGGGGGGATGGCCCTGACCGGAACCGCTGGGAGCCGGATCGCCCGATTTCGTCGGGCCCCGACGACGGCCTGCGCGGCACGCCACCGACCCCCTCGCGCAATCTGCTGGTGGACGGGGCCCCGTCCCGCCCCGCCGAGCCGCCCCGACCGGCCCCGCGTTCCCGACTGGCCGTGCCGGGCGATGACCCGAGGGGACTGGCGCAGGACTGGCTTCCGTCACGCAACCTGCTCGTCGACGCAACGCGGTCGCGGCGGACGCCATTCGGCGACGCTCCGAAGGACGGCGGCGCCGATGTCGGGCCGTCCTCGTCCGGTCGACGTCTCAACCTATTGGTCGACCCGTCGGACCTCGAATTCTCTCCATCGGTGGGCGCGTCGAGGGGCCCGAAATTCCGCGCCGTGAAGGGCCGGAAGTTACTCGCGCAGACGCCCGGGTCGCCGAACTACCCACTGGGGACAGCTCTTCAGGCGGCTTTCGCCGCATCCATACTTGATTCCACGGCTCAGCTTGGGCGTCGACTGGGAATGACATTTGCGCCCGATTTGCTGGACCACTATCTGGACGGCTCCGGCGAACCGCGTCGTCTCGAGTCGGACGAAATTCTCCAATTCACGCGGCCAATCGAAGCCATTGCCGTAAATCGGGAGCGATTCGCGACGCTCACTTTCAACCCCGATCTCTCCGAAAACACGGATCCCAAGACAGGCGAGGATCTCATGGACCAGGGAGGTGACCTCGATATCCGCCGCGATCTCGCCCGGTTGGAGGAGGGCGAGAGCATGGTTATCGAGAGTGAGTGGATGAGCGACGAGAATATTTTGACGAACAACAGTCTTGATTTGTCTATGGCGCTGGGGACCTGGAAACTGACGAGCACGAGCGATGTCACGGCGACCCGTCATGGTAGCCATATCTACATCGACGGCACCGTTCTGCATAAAATCACCGATACTTATGATTTCGAGCCGGGTGAGGAATACAAGGGCTATGGTCATCTGGCATGGCGCCTTGCCGATGAAGGGTTCGCGGCCCCGTTCGAGATCGAAGGAGAGTTCCGCGACAGGATCCGGGGACGGGTAACGCTGGATGACCGGGGCCGGGTCGTCGACATCGATATCGAATGGGAGCCGGAGTACGAGATGGACGAATGAGCGGAGCGACTCCTTGAATCATATCAATCGACCGCGTTGAGGCAATTCTCACAGAGAGTCCGGAAGGATATCCCATCGTGGATCAGGCAGGTTCGGCAACAATTGAGTCGGCCGCCAGGACACGGCGGAGACTCGTGAGCGCGAAGACATCGGGCCGCCCCGTTGCCCGATCCACCCGTTTGTCCGATTCCGGCGGGTCTTCGCCGGCCACGAAGCGCGACAGGGATCGGCCGGCGCCGTGGGTCCGGCCATCGCTTGGCCGGCTTTCCTGCGCGTGCGCGGAAGGCCTGGAACGCGCCGCGTTGGCGATGCGCGATCGCTGTGCCGCGGACGGGGCACGCACACGGGGAAACGTTTGGCGTCAAGGCCACCCATCATGAAACCAGACGAGCGAGAGATCCGGAAAGGCGATCACCGCCTTGTCGCCCCAGTCCACGATGTCGCGGTCATGGATCCGGCTTTCCGATTGTTTCTCCCAATGCGGCCATTGCACGGGCAAGTGCCGGAATCCCTGACGAAGCGGCGGGGGTTTCAGATGATCGCAGACGGCGCGAGCGGCGAGACGGCGATCGGGAGTGTCGAGGCCGAAGGTGGGGAAGCCCGTAATTTGTTGCGCGCAGATCCAGTGGATCGGAGGCGACAGAGCCATGGAGGAGTGCGGGCCTGGAGACCAGTCTTGGTCGTACGGCCGACTGCCGGAAATCAACCCGCCCAGTGGGTCGACGCGAATGACGTAATTGCGCCCGGACGCACCGGTGCTCCAGGATTCGTACAGGATGATCTCGTGGTGCCCGGGCAGCGTAATCCCGCGCAAGGCCAGATCGCGCTCCAACCACCTTGTATCGGCCGGCGGTTCGAAGTCGAGCGGCCCGAACCTCTGTACGGGACGCGCGTCCAAGAGAAGCATGGCGATCAGCATGACGAACAGCCACCACCACAGGATGACCAGCCGGAGGAACCAGGTCAGTAGTCTGGTTGCCAAGTCGTCTTTACTTGCGGGAATCGACGACCACCGTGTGGCCAGGGCGAGAAGGCCGAGCGTGGCGGCGCCCAACAGCAACGCGGCGCCTCCGAATGCCGCCTGCGCCGTCACGGCGTCGTGGAGGCGGCGAGGCTGGATCATCGGCGGCACGCCGGAGCCCGGCCCCCAGGCGAACGATGTTTCGAGCAGCACGAGGGCCGTCGCCGCGACGATCGGCGCCGGCAGGCAAAGGAACACGTACCGGGTGGCGAGGGCGTAATGTCCGCGCCATAGGGCCGCGAGTGGATACCATTGCGAACGGCGGGCCGACATCCGGTCTCCTCCGCGTCAGATCGGGGCGGGTGGATCGCCGCCACCCTGATGGAACCAGATCAGACCGGCCACGGGATCGACCAGGACACTATGATCGGTCGGCCTGAGCCGGTCGAACCCGACATAGAGCGTGTACCGCTGGATCGCGTGGCGCTGGAGCGGCCCGGTGACCTCGTCCGCGTTCAGATGCGCGCATATGGTCTCGACCGCCCGCCGCTCACCGGGCGACCGCAGCAGCGCGTTCGGGCGTCGGTTCCGCCAACGGTCGCAGAACAGGCGCATCCGGTCGGAGACGAAGGCGGGCTCGACGCGGCCGGCGCGCCAGTCGTCGCCGAAGGGAGGCGGGCCGTCGAGCAACGTGGCGGCCTGCCTGCTGGAGAAGACGTAGTCGCGCGAGAAGGCCGAGCGGCGGGTCCAGACATCGGCGAAGATCAGGCGCGCGTCGTCGGGCAGCGGCACGCCGAAACGGTCCGCCACGTATGCCCGCGGCTCGTCGCCCGCGGCCGACGGCGGCGCGTAGGGCCCGGGCAGAAAGGCGACCCTGATGGCCAGCGTGCCGAGGAGTACCAGCACGGCCGTGGCGGCGACCGTCCAGCCGACCAGGGTCCGGGCGCCGACCGAGCGGCAGGTGTCCGGGTCGCCGCCGGCGACGGCCCGCCTCCAGGCCGACCGGCCCAGGGCCGATGCGTAGACGAGCAGCAGGGCGCCGAGCAGGGTCGGCAGCGCCATGAGGACGCGATGGTCGACCAGCGCGGCCGCGCCGAACAGGTATGTCGCGTCGATCCGGGGCGGGCCGTAGACTCCCACCACGACCAGGGCGCCGCCGAGCGCTCCGATCGCCGGGGCGCGGGCGGCGACGTCCTCGGGAGACCGCTGCGCGGGGGGGCGAGTCGTCGGTTCGGTGCGGGCGGACACGGACGCTCCGGAAGCGGCGAGAGAGGAGCCGATGTCGGCGGGGTGAGTCGTCGACACAGGATACGGAACCCCGATGTACCGTAAATTTAGAAGTGACCTACATAATACTCTCAAAAGATGCATCGAAATCCGGATAGTATCGAGGCTTGCACCGTTCCCGGCCGCGTCACCCTTGATCCATCTCATTGTCCGGAGAAGGGCTTGCCTTTAGCCAGGATAGGGCGCGACCGTCGCGTTCAGGTGGCGGCTCGTCCCCGCCGACCCTCGTTCCGTCGCCCCCGGGATCCCCCCGCCATGCGCGACCTTGTCCGCCACACGCGAATCCGCGAGATCGTCGGCGACATCGTGCGCGTGCGTGCCGACGGCGTGGCGCTGGGCGACCTTGCGCGGGTCGAGAACATCGACGGCACGAGCTCGCTCGGCCGGGTCGTCGAGCTCGACCGGGACACGGTGAGCCTGCAGGTCTTCGCCGGCTCCAAGGGGCTGTCGACCGGCGCGTCGGTGCGCTTTCTCGGCCATCCGATGCGGGTGACCTATTCGGCGAACATCCTGGGCCGGGTCTTCGGCGGGGCGGGAGAGCCGATCGACGGCGGGCCGGACCTCGCCACCGATCCGCGCATCGACATCGCCGGGCCGACCGTCAACCCGATGATGCGCGTCATGCCCCAGCGCATGATCCGCACCGACGTGCCGATGATCGACGTCTTCAACGCGCTGGTCGAAAGCCAGAAGATCCCGATCTTCTCCGTCGCGGGGGAGCCCTACAACGCGCTGCTCGCGCGCATCGGCATCCAGGCCGACGCCGACGTCGTGGTCTTCGGCGGGCTGGGCCTGATCTTCGACGACTTCCACTTCTTCCGCTCGACCTTCGAGCGGCGCGGCGTCTTCCACCGCACCGTCATGTTCGTCAACCAGGCCTCCGACCCGATCGTCGAGCGGCTGCTGGTCCCGGACATGGCGCTCGCCGTCGCCGAGCGTTTCGCGGTCGAGGAGGGCAAGCGCGTCCTGGTCCTGCTGACCGACATGACGGCCTATGCGGACGCGATGAAGGAGATCGGCATCGCGCTGGAGCACATCCCGTCCAATCGCGGGTACATGGGCGATCTCTACACCCAGCTCGCCAAGCGCTACGAGAAGGCCTGCGACTTCAAGGGCGCGGGCTCGGTCACCGTGCTCAGCGTCACCACCATGCCGGGCGACGACGTCACCCATCCGGTGCCCGACAACACAGGCTACATCACCGAGGGGCAGTTCTACCTGCATGACGGGGTGCTCGACCCGTTCGGCTCGCTCTCCCGGCTCAAGCAGAAGGTGGTCGGCAAGGTCACGCGCGAGGACCATGCCCAGGTGATGAACGCGATGATCCGGCTCTACGCCAACGCGCGCGAGGCGGAGACTAAGAAGGCCATGGCCTTCGAGCTGTCGGACTACGACGAGCGCGCCCTGCGCTTCGGCCGCCTGTTCCGCGATCGCTTCATGGACGTCGCCGTCGCCGTCAGCCTCGAGGACGCCCTCGATCTCGGCTGGAAGACCATGGCCGAATGTTTCTCGCCGGAAGAGCTGGTGATCAAGCAGAGCCTGGTCGATCGCTTCTACCCGAAGGGCGACGGCAAGGCCGCCGCCGGCGCCGCCACCGAGATCGAGGCCGCGGCCTCCGAGACGGGAGAGGGCTGAGCGCGATGGCGCGGGCCGGACTCAACAAGGCGACCCTGCATCGCGAGAAGGCGGCGCTGGAGCGCTATCGCCGCTACCTGCCGTCGCTCGATCTCAAGCGCAAGCAGCTCGTCGCGGAGCTTGCCCGCGCGCGGCGCGAGGCGGCCGAGGCGCGCGAGCGCATCGCCTCGGTCACCGACGCGATCGGCGAGCGACTGCCCATGCTGGCGCTCGAGGACATCGACCTGTCGGGCCTCGTCACGGTCACCGGCACGCGGGTCGACACGATCAACCGCCTGGGCGTCGCGGTGCCGGTGCTGGCCGGCGTCGAGGTCGCCATCCGGCCCTATTCGCGCCTGGCCAAGCCGCACTGGGTCGACGCCATGGTGCGTGATATCCGTCGGGTCGCCGAGCTTCATGTCGAGGCGCGGGTCGCCGAGGAGCGGGTGCGTCGCCTGGAACACGGCCTCGCCAAGGTGACCCAGCGCGTCAATCTCTTCGACAAAGTGCTGATCCCGCGCACGAAAAAGACGATCGCGGACATCGAGATCCGGCTCGCCGACGCCGAGCGCGCCGGCGTGGTGCGCGCCAAGATCGCCAAGGCCAAGCACCGCGCGAGGCGTGGCGAGATCGTCGCGGCCGAGGACGCCCGGCCGTGAGCATCGTCCCGCTCGCCCGCGTCACCGTCTACGGCCTGATCCGCGAAAAGGCGGACGTGCTCGACGCGCTCCAGGGGCTGGGCTGCCTCCATCTAGCGCCGCTGGCCGAGCGCGAGGTCGGCGATCCGGGCGGACCGTCGCCCGAGGCGCGCGAGGCGCTGGCCTTCCTGCTCGCGGCCCCGCATCGCCGGCGCCAGGTCCACGATCCCTCGGGTTTCGACCCGGATTTCGTCCAGCGCGTGGCGCTGGGCGTGCGCGAGGGCCTGCGCGACCTCGCCGACGAGCGCGACGCGCTGGTCAAGCGGATCGAGGCGCTGGAGCCCTGGGGCGAGTTCCGGCTGCCGGAGCGCGAGGCGCTGGGCGGCTTCCGGCTCTTCTTCCATGTCGTGCCGCTCTATCGGCTGCGGGCGCTCGACGGGATCGACATCGCCTGGCAGGAGGTCAATCGCGACAACCGCTTCGCCTATGTCGTGACGATCGCGCGCGAGCCGCCGCCGGCCGATCGGGTGCCCGCCGAGCGGGTCGAACCGGGCGACCGTCCGCTGAGCGCGCTCGTCGACCGCCTCGACCGGCTGGAACTCGAGATGCAGGACCTGGAGGCGGAGCGGGCGAGCCTGACGCGCTGGTGCGACCTCTTCGCCGCCGACCTGGCGCGGCTGGAGGATCGCGCGGCGCGACGCCGGGCCGCCGCCCACACCCTCGACCAGGACCCGGTCTTCGCGCTGGGCGGCTGGGCGCCGGTGCGCGATCTCGCCCGCCTTCGCGCCGCCGCGGAGCGCCGCGGCCTCGTCCTGGTCGCCGAGCCGCCGGCCCGCGACGCGCCGCCGCCGACCCTGATCGAGGAGCCGGGGATCGACGCCGGCGGGGCCGACCTCGTGCGCTTCTACCAGACCCCGGGCTACTGGACCTGGGACCCGTCGCGCGCCGTTTTCTACGCCTTCGCCGCCTTCTTCGCGATGATCCTGTCGGATGCCGGCTACGCGGCGCTGCTCGGCCTCGGCCTGCTCGTCGCTTGGCCGAAGCTCGGCGGGTCCGCTCTCGGGCGGCGCCTGCGATCGATGTTCGTCGTGCTGCTCGGCGCGGCGGTGGTCTGGGGCGTGGCGGTCGGCGGCTATTTCGGCGTGGCGCCGCCGGAGGGCTCGTTGCTGGCGCACGCCGCGGTCGTCGACCTGTCCGACCACGGCGCGATGATGACCCTGTCGGTGCTGGTCGGGGTCGGCCACGTCATGCTGGCCAACATCGCCACGGCGGCCAGCCTGTGGCCGTCGAGCCGGGCGCTCGCCCCGATCGGCTGGGTCGTCATGCTGGCCTCGGGCACGGCGATCTGGCTGGCCGGCCCGGCGCCGGCGACGATCGCGCCGTTCGTCCTGGGCGGTCTGCTGGTGGCCGCCTTCACCGCGCCCGAGGCGGGGCCGGTCATGCGGCTGCTGCGCGGCCTGCTGGGCCTCGCCGGCATCGCCAACGCCTTCGGCGACGTGTTGAGCTATCTGCGGCTCTTCGCGCTCGGGCTGGCGAGCGCGTCGCTGGCGCTGGCCTTCAACGACCTGGCCGGTCAGGTGGCCGCCGGCGTGCCGGGGGCCGGTGTGCTGCTGGCCGGGCTGGTGCTGATCGTCGGCCACGCGCTGAACCTGGCGCTGGCCGTCGTCGGCGGGTTCGTCCACGGGCTGCGTCTGAACTTCATCGAGTTCTTCAAATGGAGCGTGTCGGAAGAGGGCTATCCCTTCCGCGCCTTCGCCAAGCGGGAGACGGTCGGGTGGAACAGGTGATCCTGGCGGCCGGTTGGATCGGCATCTTCGCGCCCATGGCGCTCGGCGCCATCGGCAGCGTGATCGGCTGCGCGCGGGCCGGGCAGGCGGCCTGCGGCGCGCTGCTGGAGACCGAGGGCGGGCACGGCCGTTATATCGGGCTGTCGGCCATGCCGTCGTCGCAGGTGATCTACGGCATCGTCGTGATGCTGAGCCTGAACCGGGCGGTATCGGTGGCGACGGCGCCGGGCCTGTTCGCCATCGGCGTCCTGACCGGGCTCGCCCTGATGATCTGCTCGATGTACCAGGGCGACTGCTGCGCTTCGGCGATCAACGTGTCGAAGAACAAGCCCGAGATCTTCGGCCTGTCGATCGCGCCGGCGGCGATCGTCGAGGGCTTCGCCGTCTTCGCCTTCGTCTTCGCGCTGGTCCTGTCCGCCGGCATCCCGGCGTCCTGAGGCAATCCGGGGAGCGCGCCATGGCCAAGGCCGACAAGCCGATCGAGCCCGCCACCTCCGGCGTCCAGGCGCTGATCGACCGGCTGCGCCAGGAGGGCGTGGAAGCCGGGCGGGAGGAGGCCGACCGCCTGGTCGACGAGGCCCGCATCAAGGCCTCCGAGATCGTCTCGCAAGCGCGCGAGGAAGCCGAGCGCGAGCGCGCCCGGGCCCGGGACGACGCCGCGGCGGAAAAGAAGGCCGCCCACGAGGCGCTGGAGCTTGCCGCCCGGGATGCGCTGATCGCGCTCAAGGAGCGGCTGACGGCGGCCTTCTCCGACCAGCTCGGCCGCGTCGTCGCCCGTGCGCTGGAGGATCCCGGCACGCTGGAGACGCTCATCCTGGAAATCGGCGGTCGATTCCGGCCGGAGGAGGGGCGCAGGGCGACGGTGCTGCTGCCGGAGACGGCGGTCGGGCTCGACGAGCTGCGCCGCAGTGGTGGCCGGGAATCCGAGGTCGAGCATGCGCTCGACGACCTGGTCGCCCGGATCGGGGCGGAGCGCCTGCGCGAGGGCGTCACGCTGACCCGCGGCGGCCCCGACCGGCCGGGCCTCGTCGTCCGGCTCGACGGCGAGGATGTGGAGATCGACCTGACCGACGCCGCCGTCGCGGAAATCCTGCGCGCCCACCTGCTGCCGCGCTTCCGCGCGCTGCTCGACGGCATCGTGCGGTAGGCGGCGATGGCGACGGACGCGCGCTACTGGACCCTGGTCGCGAGCCTGCCGGCCCTGCCGGATTTCGAGCGGGCCGAGCGCCTGCCGATCAATCCGGAACGCCTGGGCGAGCGCCTGGCCATGCTGGAGCCGGACGACGCGGCGGAGGCGGCACGCGTCCAGGACTTCCTGCACTGGCAGCGTCAGCCGGTCGACCGCACCGACGCCGCGGTGATTGCCGGCTACCGGCGGCTGATGGACGAGACGCGGAACCCGACCTTGCGCGCGATCGCCACCTACCGGCTGGAGCGCCGGGTCGTCCAGGCCGCGCTGCGCCGCCGGCACGAAGGGCTCGACCCTCTGGTGCCGGAGGCGATCGACGCCCTGCCGGATCTCGCCCGGACGATCCGCGACCACGCTTCGGCTTTTGATCTCGGGCTCGGCCGGCAATTCCCCTGGATCGCCGGGATGGCCGAGCTTCTGGAGGCGGGTGACGCCTACGGCCTGGAGCGGTTCCTGATGCGCCAGGTCTGGGACCGGCTCGGAAGGCTGGCGGAGGGGCGGCCCTTCGCGTTCGACGCCGTGCTCGTCTATCTCTTCCGTTGGGACATCCTGGCGCGCTGGCTGGCCTACGACGCCGGCCGGGCGGCGCGCCGCTTCGACAGATTGGTAAGCGAGGCCCTGGGTGAGCATGACGACCCCTTCGCCACCGCCTGAGGGCGCCGCCGTAACCGGCGGGGCCGAGGGCCGGGAGACCCCGGACGCGCGTGTCGTCGGCGTGCGCGAGAACCTGGTGACGATCGAGACCCGCGACCGGCCGGTGATGAAGAATGGGGTCGCCTTCGTCTCCGTCGGCCGGGAAGGCGGCGAGCGCCGGCTCGAAGCCGAGGTCCTGCGCATCCGCGGCACGCTCGCCGATCTCCAGGTCTACGAGGACACCGCCGGCGTGGCCGTCGGCGACGCCGTGTATCTCACCGGGGAGATGCTGTCGGTCACGCTCGGGCCGGGCCTGCTCGGCCAGGTCTATGACGGGCTGCAGAACCCGCTCGCCGTGCTGGCGCGCGAGTACGGCTACTTCCTGCCGCGCGGGGTGTATGCCGATCCGCTCGACCGGTCGCGCAAATGGGCCTTCGAGCCGTCGGCCCGGGTCGGCGACGTGCTCGGGCCGGGCGCGCCGCTGGGCACGGTCAAGGAGGGTCGCTTCGCCCACAAGATCATGGTCCCCTTCGGCGAGCCGGGGCCGGTGGAGGTCACCTGGATCCAGGGCGGCAGCTTCACCGTCGACACGCCGGTCGCGCGCATCCGTCCGGCGCCGGAGGACGGGGCCGACGCGCGCGACGCGGCCGAGCGAGAGATCACCATGGTCCAGCGCTGGCCGGTGCGCCGGGCCCTGCCGGAGCGCCTGCTGCGCGCGCGCCGGGCCGAGCGGCTGTTCCCAGACGAGCCGCTGGTCACGACGATCCGGTTGATCGACACCTTCTTCCCCATCGCCCGCGGCGGCACGGCCTGCATCCCGGGGCCGTTCGGCGCGGGCAAGACGGTGCTGCAGAACCTGATCTCGCGCTATTCGGCGGTCGACGTGGTGATCGTCGTGGCCTGCGGCGAGCGCGCGGGGGAGGTGGTCGAGACGATCACCGAGTTCCCGCAGCTGCGCGACCCGAAGACCGGCGGCTCGCTCATGGACCGCACGATCATCGTCTGCAATACATCGGCCATGCCCGTGGCGGCGCGGGAGAGCTCGATCTACACCGGCATCACGCTGGGCGAGTACTATCGCCAGATGGGCTTCGACGTGCTGGTCATCGCCGATTCCACCTCGCGCTGGGCCCAGGCGATGCGCGAGACCTCCGGCCGGATGGAGGAGATCCCGGGCGAGGAGGCGTTCCCGGCCTATCTCGACAGCGCGATCAAGGGCGTCTACGAGCGCGCCGGGGTGCTGCGCTGCCCCGACGGGGCGGTCGGCAGCCTGACCATGATCGGCACCGTCTCGCCCGCCGGCGGCAACTTCGAGGAGCCGGTGACCCAGTCGACCCTGTCGACGGTCAAGGCGTTCCTCGGCCTGTCCGCCGACCGGGCCTACAAGCGCTTCTACCCGTCGGTCGATCCGCTGAGCTCCTGGTCGCGCTATCTCGACCAGCTGGAGGCCTGGTACGCCGATCACCTGCGCCCGAGCTGGGTGGACGACGTGCGCGGGCTCGTCGACCTGCTGGAGCGGGGCGAGAGCGTCGACCAGATGATGCAGGTGACCGGCGAGGAGGGTGTGACGCTGGAGGACTTCGTGGACTACCAGAAGGCCCGGCTGGTCGACATGGTCTATCTCCAGCAGGACGCGTTCGACCCGGTCGACGTCTCGATGCCGCTGGACCGCCAGGTGGAGAGCCTGGACCTTCTGCTCGACCTGGTGCGCCGGGACTGGAGCTTCGAGGACAAGGACGCCGCGCGCCAGGTCTTCACCCGGCTGACGGCGCTCTACAAGAACCTGAACTACGCCGAGCGGCAGTCCGCCGACCACGCCCGCCTGACCGACGAAATCCGCGACCTCGCCGCCCATCACGGGGCGTAGGTCGGTTGAGCGAAGCGAACCCGACGGGGGCGCCCGCTCCGCCGCCGGAGCCGTCGGGATCGCTGACGCTCTCCCGACCTACGGTTCTTCCTTGTGCTCTCTTTCATTCGTCATCCCCGCGAAAGCGGGGATCCATGGGCACCGGCCCGGCAGCGGAGCACCGATCAGGGAATATCCTGAGACCACTGCGCCCAGCCGCCTGGATCCCCGCTTTCGCGGGGATGACGGTAGAGCAAAACAACGAAACCCTCCGATGCCGAGGACGATCCGGTCGAATCCCGGCCGGCATGTCGTAGGTCGGCTGAGCGAAGCGATGCCGACAGCGCCGCCGCCTGGGTCCGGGGCGTCGGGATCGCTTCGCTCTCGCGACCTACGGGGCGGAGGGGTGTCCGGTCACGCCCGGATGTCGACGCGGGTGTCCTGCCAGGCGCGCGCGTCCAGGGCGTTGCCGGCCGAATCAAAGTAGGTGTAGCTGTCCTGGTCGGGATCGAGGGTCAGCAGCTTTTCGCCCTGCCAGGAGAGGGTCACGGCCTCGACCCGGGAGTCGGCGCCGTCGAGGGTGTGGGTCGGGCCGGAGACGTCCAGCGCGCCGCGCAGCAGGGTGTCGGCGATGAAGGCCTCCATCCGCCCGGCTTCGGCGCGATCCTTCGATTGCGCGCGGATAATCTTGGCCGGCTCGGCGCCGAGAGCCTCGATCATCGGCTGGAGTGTCTCCGGGTCGTTGTGGCGGGCTCCGGTCGCGACCGACCTTGTCGCGCTCTGCAGATCACCGGCCATTCTCAGCGCGAAGTCCATGGCGTCCTCGCGGGAGGAGAAGGACGGGATGGACAGGGTGCCGGCGCGGGCCTCGTTGTAGACGTTGCGCAGCGCTTCGGTGTTGCGCGGGCGGAAGCCGTGCTCGGCCTCGAAGGCGCTCTGCTCGGCCTCCCGATTGAGCACCCGGTTCAGGCCCCGGGCCATCGCCAGGGTGAACATCTCGTGCAGCCGGCGCCTCGCCAGACCTCCGCCTTCCATATTCGTGACACCGCCGTCCGGCTTGGTCCACATGGTGTCCATCGGGGGCTTCTCGCCCAGCATGCCGGAGTCCCGGATGTACTGCCCCGCGGTCGACAGATTGAAGTCGACCGGCAGGGCGGCGTCGATCGCGGCGAGCGTGCCGGCGGTCTTGCCCGACGCCCCCTGGCCGGCGCCGGTCTCGATGCCCCTGCGGGCCAGGATCGTCTCGGCCTTCTGCGTGTATTGCGACGCCAGACGGGCTATCGGCGATGCCTCGGGACCCCCCGCTTTCATGGCCTTGTCTCCGCTATCCGGGCGATGGGCGCCGATGGCCGGGTCCGGTCGACCCGACCGACAGGCGCCCCGTAACGCTCGCTTAGGTAGAGAGAAAGTCTTGATGAAGTGTTAACATCAAACGTTCGCTAGGTAACGAATGAAAGGTCTGAAAGGATAGAAAGTGAAACTAAGCATGATTCAGATGTCGGAAAGATTCGGTGGGTAGAAGGCCGGCCATGCATGCAACCTCAAGGAGCATTCCATGGCAGTCTACAACGGCACGAACGGATCGGAGACGGTAACCGGCACCTTCTACGCCGACTCGTTCTACATGTATGGCGGCAGCGACACCGTGTACGCGGAAAACGGCGACGACTACGTCTCGGCCGGTTCCGGTGTCGATTACGTCTTCGGGGGCGACGGCGACGACCAGGTCTTCGGCGGCGACGACGGGGATTACCTGTTCGGCGAGCTGGGCGAGGACACGATCTATGGCGGTGGCGGCGACGACTACATCGTTGGCGGGCTCGAGGACGATCGCCTCCATGGCGAGGCGGGCGACGACGCCTTCGTCACCGACGGCGTCTCCGGGATGGACTCCTTTTACGGCGGCTCCGGCACCGACATCATCTATGTCGGTACCGTCAACCAGTACGCCTTCTACGGCGTGATCGGCATCGATTACCTGGACAGCGTCGAGGCGATCGTCAACGACCAGTCCGTCAAGCCCGTGGACATCCAGGCCGACGGGGTGCTCGACCTGACGGATGTCCAGATCTCCCAGATCCGCCAGATCGTCGGCGGCGCCGGCTCCGACCGGATCACGGGCACGAGCACCGCCAATGATCCGATCTTCAGCCTCGACGACACGATCGACGGCAATGGCGGCGACGACTACCTGGCCGGCGGCCTGGGCAACGATATCCTGACAGGCGGATCAGGAGTCGACACGTTCATTTTCGGTTCGGGAGAGGGAACAGACCGGATCACGGATTTCGCCGATGGCGTCGACATGATCGACCTGACCGGGACATCCGCGACCGGCTTCGGCGATCTGTCCGTCGTCGACTCCGGGGCCGGGGACGCCGTTGTCGGCATCGACGGCACGTCGATCCTGCTCGAGGGAATCGCCGTCTCCTCGGTCGACGCGAGCGACTTCCTCTTCTGAGGCGGCCGCTCCTGGGGCCGCCGGGGGCGTCGGGCTCGCTGCGCTCGACCGACCTACGGGACGGTGCAACGTAGGGCGGCTGAGCGAAGCGAACCCGACGCGCACGGACGGGGCCGCCGGCGGCGTCGGGCTCGCTGACGCTCGACCGACCTACAGGGCCGATGCGGCGTAGGTCGGCAGAGCGAAGCGATGCCGACGGGCCCGGACCGGGCCGACCGCCGGAGCTGTCGGGCTCGCTGACGCTCGACCGACCTACGGGCCGCGACGCGGCCGGCGCTAACCGATCGCGGCCAGGGTGCCCGGCAGGTCGGCCATGTGGGGCACGATTCGGGCGGCGCCGGCGGCGGTCAGGGCTTCGGCATGGCCGGGCCAGGTGTGGCCGCCGCCGGTGAAGCCCAGCACGGTCATGCCGGCGGCGCGCGCCGCGGCGATGCCCGTGGTCGAATCCTCCACGGCGATGCAGGCCCCGGGCGCGGCGCCCAGGCGCTCGGCCGCCATCAGGTAGACGTCCGGGTCCGGCTTGGGCCGGGCCACCATGTCGGCGCAGCACAGCCGGCCCTCGAAGCGGGCCTTGATTCCGGCGCGGTCGAGCGAGAGCTCGACCCGGTGGCGCGGGCTGTTCGACGCGACGGCCATGGGCAGGGCGATGGCGTCGAGCGCGGCGGCGATGCCCGGCACGCCCTCGACCGCCTCGGCGAGCCGGGCGTCGATCGCCCGCTCGATCCGGGCGGAGAGGTCGGCCGGCGCCGCGCGGCCGTTCTCCCGGGCGAGCGCGTCGATGATCTCTTCGTCGCTCAGCCCCGCGAAACGCTCGGCGAAGCGCGCGGCGTCGAGCCCCGGGATCCAGTCGGCGAACACGCCGACCGCCGCCTCCAGGGCCAGCGGCTCGCTGTCCACCAGCACGCCGTCGCAGTCGAAGACGACGCAGTCGAAGGCCATGGGTCGCATCCTCGGGTCTCGCGGGGGAAAGGGGCGGGGCGTCGCGGGCGGAGCGCGCCCGGTCACTCGGAGCGGGCCGCCTCCCGGTCGAGGCGGGCCGGCTTGATGAAGAAGTCCCAGGCGGCATAGGCGCACATGGCCATGGCCAGGACCGAGAAGAAGGGGTCGCCGAAGACGCTCTCGACCCCCAGCCAGATAACGCACAGGACGGTGACGATCACCCGGCGATAGAGCGGGCGCAGCCAGGGGTGCAGGCTCGCCATGCCCGGCGACAGGCCGTCGCCCGCGCCTTCAACTCGCGTGGTCGCGTCATCGGTCTTCGGCGGATCGCCGTCGCTGCTCATGGCTTCGACCCCTCCCTTCGCCGGTCGGCCGGCGGGCCGATCGGTCGGCCGCCCGCGTCCGGAAATCGACCAGGGTGATAGCCGTTTCGCAGAGCGTCGGGAAGGGGGCCCACGCCGATGGCATAGACCAAGTCCCTCTCTCATAACGCGAAAGACAGGAGACGCTATCCCTTCGTGCCGTCGCGAAGGCCCGACGCCGCCTCTAGCATGGCCGCCATGGAACACGCCGCCAAATCCCCGTTCGAGACCGTCACCGGCGGGCTCGACCTCATTCCCCGCGATCTCGGCCGCGACGCCGCCGTGCTCCGGGACGGCCTTCGCGATGTCGCCGGCGATCCGGTGCTGGCCCGCTACCGCGCCTATCGCGATGCCTGGGCCCAGTACGCCGCGATCAACGACGACTCGCTGATGGCCGACGACCCGGATCGGCTGGGCGACTCCCGCATCCTGGCCGAGGCCAACGCGATGCTCGCCCGCCAGCTCCTCGAGCGCACGCCGCCGACGACGCTGACCGGCCTCGCGGTGCTGCTGCGCCACGCGCTGGGACGGACCGACGATCCGGATCACGCGGCGCTGCTGAAGTCGTGCCTGGCCATGCTGCTGGGCGTCGACCCGGAGGCTCAGCTCGACGATCCGGAGGCGACGCCGGACGACCTGCCGGACAGCGCCTTCGACCTGGCGCTGCTGTGGGGTCTCGACGCCTGAGGCGGACTTCCGGCGACCGCGCGGCTTGACGCCCGCCCGGGCTTGGCGCACCAAGCCCGGGTGATGACGGACACCGACCTCGATTTCCCGTTCCCCGAGCCCGAGCTGGCGACCGACCCGGTCGCCGTTGCGGCGGGGCTGTGGCGCCTGCGCCTGCCGCTGCCCTTCCGCCTCGACCACGTCAATGTCTGGCTGATCGAGGAGGCGGGGGGCACCTGGTCGCTCGTCGACACCGGCTTCGGCGACGCGGCGACGGCGGATCTCTGGGAGACGCTGGGCGCCGACACGCTGGGGCCCGGCACGCTGGCGCGCATCCTGGTCACCCATTTCCATCCCGACCACGCGGGCCAGGCCGGCAGCCTCGCCGCCCGGCACGGCGCGCCGCTCTGGATGAGCCGGGGGGAATGGGCCTTCGGCCGGATGCTGAGCCTCGACGACACCGACGACCTGGCCCGGCGCGGCGCCGCCTTCTACCGCCGCGCCGGGATGCCGGAGGCCGCCGTCGCGGCGATGGTCGAGCGGGGCAATCCCTATCGCAAGGCGGTGCGCCCGATCCCCGCGTCGTTCCGGCGGCTGGCGGATGGCGACCGGCTGACGCTGGGCGGTGCGGAGTGGACCGTGCTGACGGCCGCCGGCCACTCGCCCGAACATGTGCTGCTGCACTGCCCGGCGATGGGCGTGCTGATCGCCGGCGACCAGGTGCTGCCGAAGATCAGCCCGAACATCGCCGTCTGGCCGAGCGAGCCCGAAGCCGAGCCGCTGAGCGCCTATCTGGCCAGCCTGGAGCGGCTGCGCGCGCTGCCGGCCGACACGCTCGTCCTGCCGTCCCACGGCCCGCCGTTCCGCGGCCTGCACGCCCGCCTCGACGCCCTGGCCGCCCACCATGCCGAGCGGCTGGAGGCGGCGCGCGCCGTCTGCGCCCGGCCGGCCAGCGTCGCCGAGGCGACGGCGGCCCTGTTCCGGCGGGAGCTGGACCGCCACGAGATCGTCTTCGCCTATGGCGAGGCGCTGGCCCATCTGCGCCATCTGGAGGAGGCCGGCCGGCTGGTCCGCGAGATCGACGGCGCCGGGGTACTGCGCTTCGCCGAAGCGTGATCGGCCTTGGCTTGATCGCGGGCGCGGATGCGGGCATGCCGGGGGCTCGCGGATCGCGAGCGCGCCGCCGTCCCGCCGGCCGCCGCCAGCAGGGGGAGCCCCGTCGACCATGCCGAGCGAGAAGTTCGAATTCCCGGGCAGCCAGGGCCATGCGCTGGCCGGCCGGCTCGACCGTCCGGACGGGCCGGTGCGCGCCTACGCCCTGTTCGCGCACTGCTTCACCTGCACCAAGGACATCTTCGCGGCGAGCCGGATCGCCCAGGCGCTGACCGAGCACGGCATCGCCGTGCTGCGATTCGACTTCACCGGCCTCGGCTCCTCGGAAGGGGAGTTCGCCAACACGACCTTCAGCTCCAACATCCGCGACCTGGAGGCGGCGATCGCCCATATGCGCGACACGCTGGACGCGCCGGCGATCCTCATCGGGCACAGCCTGGGCGGCGCGGCGGTTCTGGCCGCCGCCGCGTCGGCCGAGGAGGCGCGGGCCGTGGCGACGATCGGCGCGCCCTACGATCCGGGCCACGTGGCTCATCTCTTCGACGCCCATCGCGAGGCGATCGAGCGCGACGGCGAGGCGGAGGTGACGCTGGTCGGCCGGCCCTTCCGCATCAAGCGTGAGTTCCTCGACGACATCGCCGAGCACAACCAGCACGACCGCATCGCCGCCCTGCGCAAGGCGCTGCTGATCTTCCACGCGCCGCGCGACGCGACCGTGGGCATCGACAACGCCGCCCTGATCTTCCAGGCGGCGAAGCATCCCAAGAGCTTCGTGTCCCTCGACGACGCGGACCATCTGCTCTCCCGCCGGGCCGACGCCGAATACGTCGCCGCCGTGCTCGCCGCCTGGGCGTCGCGCTATCTCGACGCCGACACCGCCGAGGCGTCGGCCGGCGCCGCGGCGGCGGCCGTGGAGGGAGAGGGCGACAAGGTCGTCGTCGAGGAGACCGGCAACGGCCGTTTCCAGCAGGCGGTCGCGCTCGGCCGCCATCGCCTGATCGCCGACGAGCCGGCCTCGGTCGGCGGCGACGATACCGGGCCGGGGCCGTACGACCTGCTACTCGCGGGCTTGGGCGCCTGTACGTCGATGACCGTACGCATGTATGCCGAGCGAAAGAAATGGCCGCTGGAGAAGGTCCGGGTCGTGCTCTCCCACGACAAGATCCATGCCGAGGACTGCGCCGACTGCGAGACACGGGAGGGCAAGATCGATAGCATCGAGCGCGAGATCGTCCTCCATGGCGACCTCGACGACGACCAGCGCGCCCGGTTGATGGAGATCGCCGACAAGTGCCCCGTCCACCGCACCCTGCATTCGGAGGTCAAGGTGGAGAGCCGGGAGCGGCGGGGCTGACGCGCGCGCGGTTTCGAGAGGCTTCGGCTCACACCCAGCCGGCGTCGACGATCAGCGCCTGGCCGGTGATGGCGGAGGCGGCGTCGCTCGCCAGGAACAGCACGGCGCGGGCGACCTCCTCGGGCATGATGTGGCGCTTCAGGCTCTGGTTGCCGAGCACGGTGTCCTCGTAGTCGGGCGTCATCCACAGCCGCTTCTGCCGCTCGGTCAGCACGGCGCCGGGCATGACGCAGCCGACGCGGATCCCGTCGGGCCCCCAGGCCTTGGCGAGCGACTTGGTCAGCCCCTGGATGCCGGCCTTGGCGGTCGAATAGGCGGGCAGGTCGCCCATGCCGACCAGCCAGGCGATCGAGCCCATCATGACGATCGATCCGCCGCCGGCCGCCTTCATCCCCGGCGCGACGGCGCGGGAGACAAGGAACTGGTGGTCCAGATTGACCGCCAGGCGGGCGCGCCAGGCCGCCGCGTCAGTCTCCTCCGGGCTGTGCCGGTCGTCGTTGGCGGCGTTGTTGACCAGCACCGTGGGCGGGCCGATCGCGTCGGCGATCGCGGCCACCGCCTCCTCGATCGCCGCCGGGTCCGTCAGGTCGCAATGCCGGTAGACCGGGGCGGGGTGGCCGGCACCGGCGATCGCGTCGACGGTCCGCCGAGCGGCGTCGTCGGCCATGTCGAGGAAGGCCGTGCGCGCGCCCTGTCCGGCGAAGGCCGCCAGCGTCGCCGCGCCGATGCCGCTCGCCCCGCCGGTGACCAGCACCGCGCGGCCGGCGAGGTCCGGGAAGACCGGCTCGGCGCCGGCCATTCAGTAGCGCTCCGGCACGAAGGCGCGGAAACGCGGCGTCTTCGGGCAGTCCTTCGGTCGCGGCTGGCGCTCGCCCAGCTCCGGCTGGTCGAAGGGGATTTCCCGATAAGGTACGGTATCAAGAAAGTGCGCTATGCAGTTGAGTCTTGCCTGTTTCTTGTTGTCGGACGGCACGATGGTCCAGGGCGCGTGCGGCGTGTCCGAGGCGTGCAGCATGGCGTCGTAGGCGCGGGTGTAGTCCCACCAGCGGCGATAGGACTCCAGATCCATCGGGCTCAGCTTCCACTGCCGCACCGGGTCCTCGATGCGTCGGCGGAAGCGGCGTTCCTGTTCCGCCTGGCCGACGGTCAGGAAGTACTTGATCAGGATGATGCCGTCATCGGTGAGCTGGCGCTCGAAGGCCGGCACCTGCTCCAGGAAGGTCTCCGCCTCGGCGTCCGTGCAGAAGCCCATGACCCGTTCGACGCCGGCGCGGTTGTACCAGCTCCGATCGAAGATCACGACTTCGCCCGCCGCCGGCATCTGCGCGAAGTAGCGCTGGAAGTAGAGCTGCGTGCGCTCGCGGTCGGTCGGGGCGGGCAATGCCACGACGCGGATGACGCGGGGGCTGACCCGCTCGACCAGGCGCTTGATGACGCCGCCCTTGCCGGCCGCGTCCCGGCCCTCGAAGACCACGACGATCCGGGCGCCGCTCTCCCGGACCCAACGTTGCAGCAGGGCCAGGCGCCCCTGGAGACGGGCGAGTTCGTCGTCGTAGTCGTAGTCGGGCTTCGAGGCCGTGCCGGCCTTGGCACCCTTCTTGTCGCTCTTCTTGCCCATCGGCGTATCGCGTCCCTCGCGGAAAACCCGAGGACGATTGAACACCACGCGCCCGCGCCGGCCAACCATATCGCGGCGTCCGCGCCATTGGCATCCGGCACGCGCCATGTATCGAGACAATGACGGGATTGAACCCGTGTACCGGGACAATTATGGTCGACGAACGGTGGGAAGGCCGGTCGAGGGGGCCGTACACCGCCGTATTGCCTGCGTGAGACCGGTACAATGTGGACTCCCAAGCTCGACGACCGCCCGGGGCCGAAATACATCCGCATCGCCGATGCCTTGGCGGAGGACATCTATGCCGGCCGGCTCGGCGTCGGGGAGCGCCTGCCGACCCATCGCGACCTCGCCTGGCGCCTGGGCGTGACCGTCGGCACGGTCAGCCGCGCCTATGCCGAGGCGGAGCGGCGCGGCCTCGTCGTCGGCGAGGTCGGGCGCGGCAGCTATGTCCGCGCCGGCGCCCGCTCGGCGACCATGATGGCGATGCCGGCCATCGCCTCGCCCCGATCGATCGAGCTGGGCATCAGCCGCCCGCCGGAGGGCATCGCCGAGGCGGCTTTCGCCGAGGCGCTGGCCGACCTCTCGGCCTCGCCGGACCTGGCCGAGCTGGTCAACTACCAGTCCCATACCGGCAAGTGGGAGCACCGGATCGCCGGCGCGCGCTGGATCGCCGAGCGCGGGCTGGAGACGGTGGCCGACCGGGTGCTGGTGACCAGCGGCGCCCAGCACGCGGTGGCGTCCTCGCTGATGGCGCTGTGCGATCCGGGCGATCCCGTGCTGGTCGAATCCGTGACGTGGTCCGGCACCCGGGCGCTGGCGAACATGATGCGCCTCGGCCTGCGCCCGATCGCCATGGACGCAGACGGCATCCTGCCCGACTCGCTGGAGGCGGCGTGCCGGACCAGCGGGGCGCGCGTGCTCTACCTGACGCCGGAGATCCAGAACCCGTCGAGCGCGATCCTGCCGATCGACCGGCGCGAGGCGATCGCCGAGATCGCGCGCCGCTTCGACCTGACGATCGTCGAGGACGACATCTACGGCATGCTGCGGGAGCACCCCAATCCGCCGCTGGCGTCCTTCGCGCCGGAGCGCACGATCTACATCACCGGCTCGTCGAAGGTCCTGGCGCCGGCCCTGCGCATCGGCTTCGCCTCGGTGCCGCGGGACCGGCTGGGCCGCTTCGCCGCCGCGGCGCGGGCGACCAACTGGATGGCGCCGCCGGTCATGGCCGAGATCGTGCGCCGCTGGATCGAGGACGGCACCGCCGCCGAGCTCGCCGCCCGGACCCGCGCCGTCGTCGCCGAGCGCCAGGCCGTCGCCCGTCGGGCGCTCGCCGGCTTCGACTACCAGCTCGCCCCCGGCTCGTTCTTCCTGTGGCTGACGCTGCCGGAGCCGTGGCGCTCGCAGGACCTGGTCGCCGCGGTGTCGCGGCGCGGCGTCTCCCTGACGGCGACCGAGCTTTTCGTCCCCGGCCGGGAGGAGACGCCGCCGGCCGTGCGCGTGTCCCTGACGGGCGCGCGCGACGACGGCCAGCTCGAGCAGGGACTCGGCGTTCTGGTCGAAACCCTGCGCGACAGCCCGGAACCCTTCCTGGCGGTCGCCTGATCCGCCACCGCAGCCCGCTCGATTCTCAGCGATCGCGCGGCGCCGCTCTCGCGCGTGTCTCGCGACCGCCGGTTTTCTTCGTCCTGCCCCCCTCCGTCACCCCGCGGACCCGATGATGTCTTCCGATCGAGCCATCCTGTCGATCCAGAGCGCCGTCGCCTACGGGCATGTCGGCAATAGTGCCGCCGTCTTCCCGCTCCAGCGGCTGGGCTTCGAGGTCTGGCCCGTCAACACGGTCCAGTTCTCCAACCACACCGGCTACGGCGACTGGCGCGGCCCGGTCCTGACGGTCGAGGCGGTGGCCGACATCCTGACCGGGGTCGAGGAGCGCGGCGTCTTCCCGCGCTGCGGGGCGGTGCTGTCGGGCTACATGGGCGACGCCAGCCTGGGCCACGTCATCCTCGACTTCGCCAACCGGGTGCGCACCGCCAATCCGCGCGCGGTCTACTGCTGCGACCCGGTGATGGGCGACACCGAGACCGGGTTCTACGTCCGCCCGGGCATCCCGGAGCTGATGCGCGAGCACGCGGTGCCGGCGGCCGACATCGTCACGCCCAACCAGTTCGAGCTGGAGGCCCTGACCGGGCGCGACTGCGGCACGATGGCGGATGCGCTGGCCGCGGCGCGGGAGGTGCGCGCGCTCGGCCCCACCACGGTCTTCGTCACCAGCCTTCAGCGCCGCGACGGGCCCGAGGACGCGATCGAGATGATCGCCGTCGACGGCGCCGGCGCCTGGCGGGTGACCGTGCCGCGGCTGCGGGTCTATCTGAGCGGCACCGGCGACCTGACCGCCGCGCTGCTGCTCGCCAATCTCCTGACCGGGCGGTCGACCGCCGAAGCTCTCGCCGCAACGGCGTCGAGCGTCTTCGCCGTGGTGGAGGCGACGGTGGCCGACGGGTCGGGGGAGATCCGGCTGATCGAGGCCCAGGACGCCCTGGTCGCCCCGCCGCGCCGCTTCGAGGCCGAGGCGATCGTCTGACGGCCCGGCATCGGCCCGCCTCGGCCCTATCCAGCGATTGCGCCCTCGGCGATACTCCCGGCCATGCCCGAGATCGGTCTCCTCCTCCTGGTCGTCGCGCTGCTGCTCGTCGTCGTCGCGCTGCTGCAGCCGGCCGCCGCGCGGCTGGGCGTGCCGCATTCGGTGCTGCTCGCGGTCGTCGGCATCGCGATCGGCGCGGGGGCGGCGGCGCTCGACACTCACGGGGCCGATGCGCTGAGCGAGTTCGTCGGCGCGATCGACGGGTTGGACCTGACGGCGACGGCGATCCTCTACGTCTTCCTGCCGGTCCTGCTGTTCCAGACCGGGTTGACGATCGATGTCCGCCGCATGGTCGACGACATCGCGCCGATCCTGGTGCTGGCGATCCTGGCGGTGTTCGTGTGCACCTTCGCCGTCGGCCTCGCCCTGTCGCCGGTGGCGCCGGTCGGGCTGACGGCGTGCCTGCTGCTGGGCGCGATCATCGCGACGACCGACCCGGTGGCCGTGGTCGGGATCTTCCGGGAGGTCGGCGCGCCGCGGCGCCTGTCGATCCTGGTCGAGGGCGAGAGCCTGTTCAACGACGCCGCCGCGATCGCGCTGTTCGCCCTGCTGCTGGGCGTGCTGACCGGCGGCGAGGCGCTGTCGGTCGGGCAGGGGGCGTGGCAGTTCACCAAGGGGTTCCTGGGCGGGCTGCTCGCCGGCTGGGCGGCGGCCCGGCTCGCCGGGCTCTTCCTGCGCCCGCTGCGCGACCAGCCGCTGGCCGAGACCTCGGTCTCCGTCGCGCTCGCCTATGCCGTCTTCATCGTCGCCGAGCGCTATCTGGGCGTCTCCGGCGTCGTCGCCGTGGTGACCGCGGCCCTGGTCTTCGGGGCGAGCGGGCGGATGCGCGTGACGCCGCAGAGCTGGACCGCGCTCAACGATGTCTGGGCGCAGCTCGGGTTCTGGGCGTCGACGCTGATCTTCGTGCTCGCCTCCATGCTCGTGCCGCGCTTCCTGGCCCAGGTGGGATGGTCGGATCTGGGGCTGCTCGCCGTGCTCGTCGTGGCGGCCTTCGCCGCCCGTGCCGCGGTGCTGTGGGGCGTGCTGCCGGCCTTGAGCGCGGCCGGCCTCGCCCAGCGCGTCGACGACCCGCTCAAGGCCGTCATCCTGTGGGGCGGCCTGCGCGGCGCGGTGACGCTCGCCCTCGCCCTGGCCGTGACCGAGAACCCGGTGCTCGACCCGGAGGTCAAGCGCTTCGTCGGCGTGCTCGCCACCGGGTTCGTGCTCTTCACCCTGCTGGTCAACGCCCTGACCCTGCGGCCGGTGATGCGGGCGCTGGGGCTCGACGGCTTGGCGCCGGTCGACCGGGCCCTGCGCGACCGGGCGATCGCGTTGGCGCTGGGCGAGGTCGCCGACCGCATCGCGGAGCTCGGCGGCGCCCACCGGCTCGATCCGGACATGGTCGACCAGGAGATCGCCGAATACCGCCGCCGGCGCGACCGCATCGTCACCGATTCCGACCGCCGCGACCGGCTGGGCGAGGACGACCAGATCGGCACCGGCCTGATCGCGCTGGCCGATCGGGAAGAGGCGCTGTACCTCCACCACTTCGCGCAAGGCACGATGGCGCGGCGCCTGGTGATCACCCTGGTCGCCAAGGCCGGCCGGCTGCGCGACGCGGCCAAGACGCGCGGGCGGGAGGGCTATCAGGCCGCCGCGGCCGACTCCCTCCAGTTCCGGGTCGCCTTCCGCGGTGCCAACCTTGTGCATCGCTGGCTCCGCCTGGAGGGCCCGCTGGCCGCCCGCCTCGCCGACCGTTTCGAATCACTGGCGATCAGCCGGATGGTCATCTGGGAGCTGATCGCCTTCAACAACCGCACGCTGACCCCGCTGCTCGGCCCCGGCGTGACGCACGGCCTGCGCGCTGCGCTCGACCGCCGGCTGGAAAGCTGCGAGCAGGCGCTGGAGGCCCTGCGGCTGCAGTACCCGGACTATGAACGCGCGCTGCAGCACCGCTTCGTCAAGCGCGCCGCGCTGCGCATGGAGGGCGAGGCCTATCGCGAACTCTACGCCCACTCCGCCATTCCGCACGAGGTCCATACCGACCTCCAGCACCGCTTGGCGGAGGGCTGGGCGGCGGTCGACAGCCGGCCGCACCTGGACCTCGAGCTCGACACGGCGACGCTCGTGCGCGGCTTTTCGATGTTCGAGCAGCTCGATGAGGCTGCGCTGAGCGAGATCGGCCAACTCCTGCGCCCGCGCCTGGTGCTGCCCGAGGAGCGGATCGTGACCAGAGGCGAACGCGGCGACTCGATGTACTTCATCGCCTCCGGCGCGGTCGAGGTGGGCGGCGGCGGCTCGAGCTTCCGGCTCGGCCGCGGCGATTTCTTCGGGGAACTCGCGGTCCTGACGGGGCGGCGGCGCAACGCCGACGTCACGGCAATCGCCTATTGCCGGTTGCTGGAGCTCTCTGGCCGGGATTTCCGACGCTTCGTCAAGGCCCATCCCGAGGCGCGCGGCCGCATCCGAGAGGTCGCCCGTGAACGCCTCGCCGCGACCGAGGGTCGCCCTGTCGCCCGGCGCGCCCTGCCCGGTGACGAGGCGGCGGAGTAGGTCGGGACCGTCATCCTCGAGCGAAAGGGGATGGGTCGGTCGGATGGTTCGCGGGATGGCGGGAATCGTTGCTCATCCCTGGAAATTTCCGGTCCGTCCATCGCAATGACGGTTCAAATTCATCAAGCATGAATACAATTGTATTGAAAAATTGGCCATTCATATAATTATCAGTTGATCTTGCTCCCTTTCGAGCCTGGATTGTGCGGAAGGAAGCGCGGCGGCGCCGTTGGCGGTGCCGGGCGCGTTCCGGCTCATCGAAAGGGAGGCTCTTCATGTCGAGGATTGTCGCCGCCGGTCTCGCCGGTGGCCTCGCGGCCGGTCTGATGGTCGTATCGACCGCCGAGGCGCAGACCCGCATTCCCGACGACGCCAAGCCGACCTGCGCGGTGTCGCAGGGCGAGCTCGACGGCTGGTTCGCCGGCGGCTCCGTTGCTCGCGGCGGCATGGTCTGGCCGGCCGACAGCATTTCCTTCCCGCCGGTCCAGAACACGGCCTGCGACTTCTACCAATGGGCCCAGCAGATGTTCCTGTGGCTCACCTCACCGGAGGGGGACGTGCCGGTCTTCGAGGGCGGTCAGTTCTATTCGGTCGAGCCCGCGGACGACGGCAAGCTGCAGTTCGTCGCCGACGACGACGGCACGGCGCTCACCCTGCGCACGCGCAAGTCGGACGAGATCGGCTCGCTCGGCCAGGCGGGGGGCGGCGACGTGCTTGTCTCCCAGGCCGGCAGCCTGACCTACTACGGCCTGCACGCCAACGACGTCTATGCGGAGTACCGCACCGGCCAGGCCGAGGGCGCCTTCGACGGCACGAGCATCGCCCAGGCCTTCCCGACCACCGCTGCCGATCTCCGGCTCGTCGAGGATTTCGCGGGCGAGGCCTTCGTCGACGGCGTGGCGCTCACCATGGAGCTCAAGACCTCCTGGGTCGATGCCGCGACCGTGTCCGATCCGAGCCGGTACGTCACGATCGACACGACGGTTCCGGCCTTCGACCGCAGCAGCGACACCACATGGACGTCCACCGGCACCGAGGACATGACCCTGGCCCTGGTCGGCATGCATGTCGTTGGCACGGTCAACGGCCATCCCGAGATGGTGTGGGCGAGCTTCGAGCATGTCGACAACGCTCCGGACGCGCCCTACTACTACATCGATACCGACGGCGATAACGTCCTGGTGCCGTTCGACTCCTCGGGCGGGTGGCTGTTCATGACCTCTGGCGGAGCCTATTCGGACGATGTCGCGCCGACCGCCAAGTACGACGGCGACTCCGGCAACATCGTCGCAGATTCGGGCGACTCCATCGGCCCGGTCGACGTGATCCGCCTCAATCCCTTCGGCGACGCGCCCAGCTCGGCTGACTCGGCGGCCAACAACACCGACCTGGTGTCGCTCAACAGCTCGGTCATGACGGCGCTGGCGGCGGTCGACGACGTGCGGGCGAACTACTTCCAGCTCGGCGGCATCTGGAGCCAGCTCGGCCAGATCCCGACCAGCGGCACGAACGACTTCCTGCGCGGCTCGCTGTTCCTGGCGAACGCGACCATGGAAACGTTCCACCAGTATCCGGACAAGAACAACGGCTTTCAGTCGAACAACTGCTTCACCTGCCACTCGACGAGCAGCGGGGAGAGCATCGACACCAGCCACATCTTCACCGACATCGTGCCGCTGCATACCCAGCAGTAGGTCGGTCGAGCGCCAGCGAGCCCGACATCCCCGACGCCGGAGCGGGCACCCTTGTCGGGTTCGCTTCGCTCAGCCGACCTACGCACCGGTCTCGTAGGTCGGTCGAGCGTCAGCGAGCCCGACGCTCCGGGTCCGTAACGACGATCTAGGGATAGGCCGGCGCGGGGAAGCGGTCGATCCAGTGGCGGGCGATATCCTCGCGCCGGCAGATCCACACCCGGTCGTGATTCTGCACATGGTCCAGGAACCGGGCGAGCGCCAGCGCCCGCCCGGGCCGGCCGGCGAGGCGGCAATGCAGGCCGACCGACATCATGCGCGGCCGCTCCGCCCCCTCCGCGTAGAGCATGTCGAAGGCGTCGCGCAGATAGGCGAAGAACTGGTCGCCGGAATTGAAGCCCTGCGCCGTGGCGAAGCGCATGTCGTTGGCGTCGAGCGTGTAGGGCACCATCAACAGCGGCGTGTCGCCCTCCAGGTGCCAATAGGGCAGGTCGTCGGCGTAGCTGTCGGCGGAGTAGAGGAAGCCGCCATGGGCGGCGGTCAACGCGACCGTGTTGGGCGAGGTGCGGCCCTGGTACATGCCCACCGGCGGCGTGCCGACCAGCGCCTCGATCGTGTCGTGGGCCCGTGCGATGTGGTCCGCCTCGGTCTCCGGATCCACGTCCTGGTAGTCGATCCAGCGCCAGCCATGGCTCGCCACCTCGTGCCCGGCCTCGGCCAGCGCCCGGGCGGCGTCCGGATTGCGGGCGAGCGCCATGCCGACGGCGAAGGCCGTGACCGGCACGCCGCGGTCGCCGAACAGCCGCATCAGCCGCCAGAACCCGGCCCGCGCGCCGTAGTCGTAGAGCGATTCCATGTTCATGTGCCGGCGGTCGGGCAGCGGGGCGGCGCCGACGATGTCGGACAGGAATGCCTCGGATTCGCGGTCGCCGTGCAGAAGGCAGCGCTCGCCACCTTCCTCGTAGTTGATCACGAACTGCACGGCGACCCGCGCGCCGCCGGGCCAGGCCGCGTCGGGCGGGGCGGCGCCGTAGCCGACCAGGTCACGCGGGTAGGGGGGCTCGTCATCAAGAGTCATGGCGCACTCCGCCGTCCTTCTTCTTGTCGCCGATCTTCGATTCCGTGCCCTGGAGCAGTCGGCGGATATTGGCGTGGTGGCGGATCAGGACCAGCACGGCAATGAAGACCATCAGTTCGGCGCGCTGGGGATCGGCGATCCACCAGGGATCGAGTCCCGTCCTGGCCAAAGCGTTGAAGACCGGCCGCGACGCCAGTACGAAGCCGGCGACGGGCGCCGCCACGAGGCTGACCAGCGCGGCCAGCGACGAATAGCGGGTCGTGAAGGCGACGGCGAGCCAGATCAGGCAGGCGAGGAGGCCGACCGTCGGTGCCAGCGCCAGCAGGGTGCCGAGCGCCGTCGCCACGCCCTTGCCGCCCCGGAACCTCAGCCAGACCGGGAAGGTGTGGCCCAGCATCGCGCCGCCGCCGGCGAGCACGGCGATGTCCGGCCCGAACAGGAAGCCGATCGCGACCGCCAGCGCGCCCTTGCCGCTGTCCAGCACCAGGGTGGCGGCGGCCAGCGGCTTGTTGCCGGTGCGCAGGACATTGGTCGCGCCGATATTGCCCGAGCCGATCTTGCGGATGTCGCCATAGCCGGCCAGCCGCGTCAGCACCAGGCCGAACGGGATCGAGCCCAGCAGGTAGCCGATCACCGCCGCTGCGTAATAGGGCCACGTGTAGGCGAGGCCGCCGAGAGGATCGGGCATCGCGCGCTCCGGCTCGGTCGATCGGGCGGGGCGGCGGCTCGAGGCGCGGCCGGCGCCGCCCGTGTTCATCCCAGCGTGTACCCGCGCGGCCCCTCCGTTTCAAGCCGGCCGGCGCACCGGCGGACGCCGGACCGGACGATCTGGACGCACGAGATGCTCTACCACCCGGACGCCTTCGTCGGCGAAAAGGGGCAGGCGGCGCTTGCCAAGCGCTTCGCCTTCACCAACGACGTCGTCTTCGACACCGAGGATTTCCGGGTCGCCGAACAGGTCCAGGCGGGATTGCGCGACGGCGGCAACGCCTACCACACGCTCGGCCTCGAGGAGGGCCTGCTGGCGGTGTTCCAGGACACCATAGACGCGGCGGTGGCCTGACCCCCGGGGGCTTCTCAGCCCGCCGGCAACACCGTTCCCTGGGCGATGGCGCAGAGCTTCTCCGTGCCGTCCTCGGCGACGGCGAAGACCTCGCACTGGCAGACGGCCTGGCGCTTGCCGACGCCGCGGGTCGTGGCACGGGCGACCAGTTCCGCCCCCTGGCCGGGGCGCAGGTAGTTGATCTTGAACTCCGACGTCAGGGCGTTGCCGCCCATGGCGAGGCCGCCCGCGAAGGTGATCGCGTTATCGGCCAGATAGGCGAGCACGCCGCCATGGACGAAGCCGTGCTGTTGCTTGTGATGATCGGCGATCGTCAGGGCGAGCGTCGCATGATCCGCGCCGCAATCGGCCAGACGGGCCCCGATGAAGCCGCTGAACGGCTGGGAGTCGAAGACCTGGTTCGCGAAGGCCTGCATGTCGGCAAGGGATGGCTCGCTCACGGATCGGCCTCCGGTAGCTGTCGACGGTCGCGCGTCGCGAGCCCGGCTTGCCGCCGGGCTCGCCTTTGGGTCGTGTGGCGACGACTATGGCCGATACGCGGTCCGGTTGCCAAGGGGCGAGTCCGGCTGCCGCGACGCGGCCGCGTCCGGCCGAGCCGGCGATCCCTCATGCCGGCGGACAGGCCGCTTCGAACAGCCCGTCCGGAACGCCGCCGAACCAGGCGAGCCCGTCCGGCAGCGGGCCCGGGCCGAGCCGCGTGTCCGCGGGAAGCTGGGTCGTCGCCCGTTCGGCGCAGTCGACCAGATGGCGCGCCACCAGCGTCTCGCGCCCTTTGCGGACGAGCACGACCTCCATCGCCACCATGTCGGGATGGGCCGGACTGGTCCGCCGGCTGGCCGTGTCGGCGACGACCAGCCGGTCGACCACGGGCACGATATAGGACAGGGGCTGGAACGGATCGCGCACGGTCAGCCGATCGATCACGACCATCTCCGGCGGCAGGCGCGCGGCGGCCTGGTCGGCCCAGCCATAGCGCTGGACGGTCGCCACGACCATGATCGCCACGGCCGCGACGCCGAGGACCACGCCGAGCGAGGGCTTGCGCCGGAGCAGCCGGTAGACGAGCAGGACCGGGCCGGCGGCCGCGAAGCCGGCGCAGACGGCGATGACCAGGTCGAGGAACATGGCTTGGTTCCGCTCAGAGGCTGTCGGGAATGGGCGGGAGGGCGGCCGGTCAGAGGAGGTCGCCCAGGCGGGCCGGCCGCTTGCCGCCGATCGCCGTGGCCTGGGCCAGGAACAGCTCCGCGCAGGCGAGCGCGTCGCCCAGCGCGTGGTGGAGGCGGTAGCGTGGCAGGCCGCGCCGCGCCCGCGCCGCCGGCAGGCGCAGGTCGCCGTCGCCGGGCACCCGGCCGCGCCGCGCGAAGGACCGGCGTTCGAGCGCCAGCGTGTCGATGAAGGGCACGGCGAGGGGGCAGCCGTAGTGGCGACGGCAGGCGGCGCCGAGGAAGCGCTGCTCCATCGGCGCGTGATGGGCGATCGCCACGCGGCCGGTCAGCGCCTCCAGCAACTCGGGCAGGACCGCGGGCAGGGACGGGGCGTCGGCCAGGTGCCGGTCGAGGATGCCGTGCAGCGCCGCGCTGTTCTCCCCCACCGGGCGATCCGCCGCCACCAGGCGGTAGCCCGCGCCGGCGAGGCGGATCGCGCCGCCGCTCAGCGGCACCCAGCCGATCGACAGGATCGCGTCGCGCGCCGGGTCGAGGCCGGTCGTTTCCAGGTCCAGGGCCAGGAACTCCACCTCCGTCCAGCGGGTGGCCGCCGAGGGCAGGTCGGCCCGGTGGACGTCGCGCAGCGGCGCGGCCCGGCAGCGCGCGGCCAGCCATCGGCGGCGCAGGGGCAGGATCGGCGACGCGACCGGGCCGAACGCCATGGCGCGGTCTAGCCCAGGCCGCCACGCCAGGTCGTCGCCGCGGCGGCCTGGAAGCTCTTGATCACCGCGAAGGCGTCCTTGAGATGTCCGCGCTCGAAACCCGACAGGTCCTCCGGCGCCAGGTAGTTGTCGGCCACCTTGCCCGCTCGGATGCGGCGGGCCTGATGTTTCAGGCGCATCAACGCGAGAAAGTCGAGCGCGTCGATCAGGTCCCGGGCGCCGGGCGCCGACAGGCGGCCGGTCTCGCGCGCGGCCTCCAGCCGGTCGCGCGTGTTGACCGCGTCGATGCCGGCGTCGAGGGCGTAGAGCCGCGCCAGGTCGACCACCGGAACGACGCCGCTGTGCTTGAGGTCGAGCGTGCGCCGGTGCTCTCCGGAGGAGATCAGCACCAGGTTCCGGAACAGCCCCAGCGGCGGCGGATGGGTCAGGGCGTTGCCGGCCAGATGGGCCAGGAAGACGCCGTTGCCCGCCGCCTTGTCGAGGGCGAAGCGCTGCAACGCGTCGCCGAGGCCCCGCTCGCCCTGCACGACGCGCAGGTCGAAGAAGACGCTCGCCTCCATCAGCGCCTTCGGATCGGGGGTGTCGATCCAGCGCGCGAAGGTGCGTTTCCAGACGGCCAGCGGCTGGCGCCAGCGCTCGGTGAGCGCCATGACTTCGCCGGGGCAGTGGACGAAGCCCGCGGTCGCCAGCCCGTCGCAGACCCGCCGGGCCAGCGCCTCGAAATAGGCACCGTGCGCGGCCGGGTCGTACGCGTCGTCGAGGAGCAGGGCATTGTCCTGGTCGGAGCGGGCCGTCTGCTCGTGCCGGCCCTGGCTGCCGAGCGCCAGCCAGGCGTAGGGCACCGGCGGCGGACCCAGGGCATCCTCGGCCAGCTCGATCAGCCGGCGCGTCGCCGCGTCGGCGAGCGCGGTGACCGCGTGGCCGACGCCGTAGGCGCCGACGCCGGCCTCCACCATGTCGAGCACCATCGCCGACAGCGGCGCCAGCGCCTCGGCGATCCCGGCGGCATCGGCGCGGCTCTGGATGTCGCCGGCCAGGAAGACGACGCTGCGGGACTGGGTGCGCAACAGGTCCGTCGTCGTGACCACGCCGACCAGCTCGCCCTCCGACCCGACGACCGGCAGATGATGCACCCCCCGGTGTGACAGGGCGATCAGCGCCTCGAACAGGAACGCGCTGGCCGGCACGGTCCAGGGCGCCGGCGTCATCACCGCCCGGACCGGCGTGTCGGGCGGCCGGCCGGCGGCGAGGACCCGGTTGCGCAGGTCCCGGTCGGTCAGGATGCCGACGAGCGCGCCGGCCTCGACGATCGGCAGGCATGAGATCGCCTCCCGCGCCATGACCGAAGACGCATCACGGACCGTGGCATCCGGACCCGCCGTCACCGGCGTGCGGCGCAACAGCTCGGCCACCCGGCGGCTGGTCAGCCCGCTGGCGTCGCCGTCGCCGACCGCCAGCCGCGCGCCGCGCAGCCGCTCCGCGCCAGAGGGAGAGTAGTGGTAGGCGACCGCCGGCCTCTCCGCCCGCAGGCGCGCGAACTCCGAGGCCGGGATCTGGTAGACGAGCGTGTCCTCGATCGCTTCGATCCGGTTGACCGCCCGTCCGCCGGCCAGCAAGGCGCGGACGCCCGCGGCCTCCCCCTCGCCGGCGCGGGCAAGCAGGTCGCCCGCCGGGCTGCGCGTCTCCAGCGCGCCGGAGCGCACGATCGTCAGCGCGTCGACCGCGTCGCCCGGCGCCATCAAGGCGCGTCCGCGCGCCAGGTAGCGGATGACCACCATCGTGGCGAGCCGGTCGACCTCCTCGGCCGGCAGCAGGTCGAGGGGATGATGCGCGGCCAGGAAGTCGCGCACGTCTTCGAGTTCTGCGGACAGCCGCGAGTCACCACCGGACATGGCGCCATCATGCCGCGCGTGGCGGGTATTGGGAAGTTGCCGGGAGCCCGGGAAGAAAAACGGGCCCGCCGCGCGCGGCGACGGGCCCGATCAGGACGGGTCTTCCGGCGACCTGGCCGCCGGGGGCGGTCAGTGGCTCCGGGCCGGGGCCGCGCCGCGGGGCGAGCGGATGTACTCCACCATCTCCTGGATCTCCTTCGGCGGCGCCGCGGTGATCCGGCTGACGAGGATGGCCACCGCGAAGTTGATCACCATGCCGAGGATGCCGATGCCCTCCGGCGAGATGCCGAGGAACCAGTTCTCCGGCACGTTCTCCTGGACCGGGGTGATGAAGATCCCCTTGAACCAGAGAATGTAGCCGAGCGTGAACAGCAGACCCGACAGCATGCCCGCGATCGCGCCCTCCCGATTCACGGTCTTGGAGAAGATCCCCATCATGATCGCCGGGAAGAGCGAGCTCGCCGCCAGCCCGAAGGCGAGCGCCACCACCTGGGCGACGAATCCCGGCGGGTTGTAGCCGAGATAGCCGGCGATGAGGATCGCGACCGTCGCGGCGATGCGCCCGGCCATGAGTTCCTGCTTCTCCGTGATGCTCTTGGCGAACGTCGATTTCAGCAGGTCGTGGCTGATCGACGAGGAGATCACGAGCAGGAGTCCGGCCGCCGTCGACAGGGCCGCGGCCACGCCGCCCGCGGCGACCAGGGCGATGACCCAGTTCGGCAGCTGGGCGATCTCCGGATTGGCGAGCACCATGATGTCCCGGTCGACCGTGAGCTCGTTGCCGGCCCAGCCGTAGGCCGCCTCGCGCTCGTCGCTCATGCCCGAGGGGTCGTAGTACTGGATCCGGCCGTCGTCGTTCTTGTCCTCCCAGGATATCAGGCCCGTCGCGGCCCAGCGCTCCATCCAGGCGGGCCGGTCCTCGATGGCCATGTTGCCGTCGGGGGCGCCGACCTCGCCGGTCTGGATTGTCGACGTCAGGTTGTAGCGGGCCATGCCGCCGACCGCCGGGGCGCAGAAGTAGAGCAGGGCGATGAACAGCAGCGCCCAGCCGGCCGAGGCCCGCGCGTCGCGCACCCGGGGCACGGTGAAGAAGCGCACGATGACGTGCGGCAGTCCGGCCGTGCCGACCATCAGCACCGCAGTGCTGGCGATCATGTCGAGCATCGACTTGGTGGTGCCGATGTACTCGTGGAATCCTAGATCGATGACGATCTGGTTCAGCCGGTCGAGCAGGTAGACGTCGCTGCCCGCCAGGGTCGAGCCGTAGGCGATCGGCGGGATCGGGTTGCCCGTGATCTGTATCGAGATGAACACGGCCGGGACGATGTAGGCGGAGATCAGCACGACGTACTGGGCCACCTGGGTGTAGGTGATGCCCTTCATCCCGCCGAGCACCGCGTAGACGAAGACGATGCCCATGCCGACGATCAGGCCGGTCAGGATGTCGACCTCGAGGAAGCGGGAGAAGACGATGCCGACGCCGCGCATCTGCCCGGCGACATAGGTGAACGACACGAAGATCAGGCAGATCACCGCGACGACGCGGGCGGCCTGGCTGTAGTACCGGTCACCGACGAATTCCGGCACCGTGAACTTGCCGTACTTGCGCAAATACGGCGCCATGAGCATCGCCAGCAGCACGTAGCCGCCCGTCCAGCCCATCAGGTAGATCGAGCCGCCGTAGCCGGTGAACGCGATCAGGCCGGCCATGGACAGGAAAGACGCCGCGGACATCCAGTCCGCCGCCGTCGCCATGCCGTTGGCGACCGGGTGCACCCCGGCGCCGGCGACGTAGAACTCGCCGGTCGAGGCGGCCTTCGACCACACCGCGATGGCGATGTAGACGACGAACGTCCCGCCGACGACCAGATAGGTGAGGGTCGTGAGATCCATTGTCGGGGAGTTCCTTCGCGATCCTGCGGGTCAGCGCTCGTCGACGTCGAAGTCGCGGTCGAGCTTGTTCAGGCGCCACGCGTAGAAGGCGATCAGGATCAGGAAGACCACGATGGCGCCCTGCTGGGAGAACCAGAATCCCAGCGGAAACCCGCCGATCCTGATGGCGTTCAGTGCGTCCGCGAATAGAATTCCGCAACCGTAGGATGCGAGAAACCAGACGATCATGCAGCCGACGACGGTCCGGACATTGGCTTTCCAGTACCGGTCGGCGTCGGTCCTGCCGTCCTTGTCCTGTGTGCTCATGGGCCTCCTCTCCCTTCTGGCGCCGGCTTCCGCGCCGGCGGGTTGGTCGGCGACACGCCCCGGGACAGGGCCGCCCGGCCGCGAAGCGCCGCCGGAGGGCGGACCGGAGCGGGTCGAGAACGGGGCGGATGCTGTTCGGGCGAACCGTTCGGCCTCGACGCGACGACCGGGGACGGCCGAGCGCCGGACCGCCGGGACGCCGTCATCGGGCCGAGGCGGCGACGCCCCGGCCGTGGGCGAGCCGGCCATGCGGCGCCGGCCGGCGGGTCGCCGGTCGGGCACCTGGCGCGCCCGCGATGGTCATGCTGGTCGAGACGGGCTCTGATGCCTGCACGGGTCGTCTCCTCCGATCGCGGTGGCCGTCGTGACGCGGCCCTTGCCTCCCCGCTTCGCGTGCCGCGAGTATGATCGAAGGTTGATCTATATGCAAAGAGTGTCGTGCTTACATTGAAGTATAAGCATCGCCAGGCGTGCGTCGGAACGCACGCGCGCGCATGATCGCGATAGCGCGTGTCGGACGGGGATCGGAAGGAAAGGAATGCCGCCGCGGCGGCGGCGTCAGCCGGCCGTCGAGAGCGTGTCGTGGACGGGCCGGCCGTCGACCACCGTGGCCAGCACGCGGCCCATGACCGGCCGGCGGTCGTAGGGCGTGTTCTTCGACTTGCCGACGAGCCGGTCGGCGTCGATCACCCAGGGTCGGTCAGGATCGAAGACCACCAGGTCGGCGGGCGCCCCGACGGCGAGCCGGCCGGCGTCCAGCCCCAGCAGGCGGGCGGGCCGCAGCGTCAGCCGCGCCAGAAGGTCGGGGAGCGTGACGCGCTCCTGGTGATAGAGCTCGAGCGCCAGCGGCAGCAGGGTCTCCAGCCCCACCGCCCCGGGTTCGGCCAGGGCGAAGGGCAGACGTTTGGAATCCTGGTCCTGCGGGCAGTGGTCGGAGGCGATCACGTCGATCGTGCCGTCGGCGACGGCCGCCGCGACCGCGGCCCGATCGGCGTCGGTGCGCAGCGGCGGGGAGAGCTTGGCGAAGGTCCGGTAGTCGCCGACATCGACCTCGGTCAGCGTGAAATAGGGCGGCGCCGTCTCGCAGGTCACCGGCAGGCCGCGGGCCTTGGCGGCGGCGATGACGTCGAGCGCCTCGGGCGTGCTGACATGGGCGGCGTGGTAGCGCGCGCCGGTCTTGGCGACCAGGCGCAGGTCGCGCTCGACCATCATCACCTCGGCCTCGCGCGGGATGCCGGAAAGACCCAGCCGCGTCGCGATCTCGCCGGCGTTCATCTGGCCGCCTGCGGCCAGGCTCGGCTCCTCGGGATGCTGGATGACCAGCGCGCCATGGGCCGAGGCGTAGGCCAGCGCCCGCAGCATGACCTGCGCGTCGGCAGTCGCCCGCCGGCCGTCGGTGAAGGCGACCGCGCCCGCCCGCGCGAGCAGACCGATCTCCGCCAGGTCCGCGCCGGCCGAACCCTTGGTCAGGCAGGCCTGGGCATAGACCTTGACCCGCTTCTCGGCGCGGGCCTGACGGGCGACAAGGGCCAGCGCCGCCTCGTTGTCGATCGGCGGGTCGGTGTCCGGCAGGCAGGCCATGGCGGTGACGCCGCCCGCCGCCGCCGCGTCGGCGGCCGAGGCGATCGTCTCCTTGTGCTCCTCCCCGGGCGCGCCGACGCGCACGCGCATGTCGACGAGGCCCGGCGCCAGCACGGCGCCGCCGCAGTCGACGATCGCGGCGTCGTCCGGCAGCGCGTCGCCGCCGGGCGCCACGCCGGGGCCGAGCGCCGCGATGCGCCCGGCCTCGACGAGCAGGCCGCCAGGCGCGTCGAGGCTCGAGTCGGGATCGATCAGCCGGGCGCCGACATAGGCGGTGCGCCGGGCGCCCGGTCCGGGGGCGGGGCGGGCGGCGGTCAAGACGCCGCCGCCGGCTCGTCCCGGGTCAGCAGGTCGAGGCAGGCCATCCGCACGGCCACGCCCATCTCCACCTGGTCCAGGATCACGCTGCGATGGATGTCGTCGGCGACCACGCTGTCGATCTCCACCCCCCGGTTCATCGGACCCGGATGCATGATCAGCGCGTCGGGCCTGGCCGCCGCCAGCTTCGCCTCGTCCAGGCCGTAGAAGGCGTAGTACTCCCGCACCGAGGGAACGTAGCGGCCCTGCATACGCTCGAGCTGGAGGCGCAGCATCATCACGATGTCCGCGCCGGCCAGCCCCTCGCGCATGTCGTGATGGACCGAGACGCCCAGCCGCTCGATCGCCGAGGGCAGGAGCGTCGGCGGCGCCACGACCCTGACCCGTGCGCCCATGATGGACAGGAGATGGATGTTCGAGCGCGCCACGCGGCTGTGCCGGATATCGCCGCAGATGGCTACCTCGAGCCCGTCGAGTCGGCCCTTGTGCCGCCGGATCGTGAGGGCGTCGAGCAGGGCCTGGGTCGGATGCTCGTGACTGCCGTCGCCGGCGTTGACGACCGCCGCCTCGACCTTCTGCGAGAGCAGGGCGACCGCGCCCGCCTCGGCATGGCGCACGACCAGCACGTCCGGGTGCATGGCGTTGAGCGTCATCGCCGTGTCGATCAGGGTCTCGCCCTTCTTGATCGAACTGGTGCCGACGGACATGTTGATGACGTCCGCGCCGAGTCGCTTGCCCGCCAGCTCGAAGGAGGTGCGCGTGCGGGTCGAGGTCTCGAAGAACAGGTTGATGACCGTGCGGCCGGCCAGCGCGTCGCGCTTCTTGGCCGGCCGGCGGTTCAGGTCGACATAGCCCTCTGCGGTGTCGAGGACGAGCGCGATCTCGCCCGCCGACAGGGTGTCGATCGCGAGGAGGTGGCGCCGGGCAAGGCGCGTGGCGGGGGCAGCGGAGCGGTCGTCGGGCATGGCGTGGCCGAGCATACGACTCGTCGCGCCGTCGGCAACCGTCGCCCGCGGCGCGATGCCCCGGTTGGCGATAAATTAGTTAAATCTTATATTGTGTTCGAGCCGAGAGCCCGAGACCGCCGACGCGAAAGGCCCGCAGCCATGACCGCGACCGCCGAGACGACCCTTCGCCCGGACGTGACCGCCTTCTTTCACGAGCCGACCTTCACCTGCACCTATGTCGTCGCCGACCCGACGACCAAGAAAGCGGCCGTCATCGATTCGGTGCTGGACTACGATCCGAAATCCGGGCGCACCGGCACGGCGACGGCCGAAGAGGTGGTCGAGCATGTCCGCGCGCGCGGCCTGACGCTCGATTGGATCCTCGAGACCCATATCCACGCCGACCACCTGTCGGCGGCGCCCTTCGTCAAGGCGCGGCTCGGCGGCCGGTGCGGGATCGGCCGGCACATCGACCGGGTCCAGGCGACGTGGAAGAGCATCTACAACGCCGAGCCGGCATTCCGGACCGACGGCTCCCAGTTCGATCACCTGTTCGAGGACGGGGAGAGCTTCAAGGTCGGCTCGATCGACGCGGCGGTCCTGCACACGCCGGGGCACACGCCGGCCTGCCTCAGCTATCGCATCGGCGACGCGGTCTTCGTCGGCGACACCCTGTTCATGCCCGACTTCGGCACGGCGCGCTGCGACTTCCCCGGCGGCAGCGCGCGCACGCTCTACGGCTCGATCCGGCGGCTGCTCGACCTGCCGCCGGAGACGCGGATGTTCGTCGGCCATGACTACGCCCCCGGCGGGCGCGCCTATGCCTGGGAGACGACGGTCGCCGAGCAGCACCGCGCCAACATCCATGTCCATGACGGCGTCGACGAGGCGGCCTTCGTCGCCATGCGCGAGGCCCGCGACGCGACCCTCGACATGCCGACGCTGCTCCTGCCGTCGATCCAGGTGAACATGCGGGCCGGCGAGCTGCCCCCGGCGGAGGACAACGGTGTGCGCTACCTCAAGATCCCGCTCGACGCGGTGTGAGGACAGCGCTGCCCGGCGTGTCCGAAGCATGCGCAGCGGTGGGGTCGGGGCCGTCGCGCACGGCCTGTGGCCGTGGGCGACCTACAGGCGGCGATCCGGGAGCAGCGTAGGTTGCCCACCGCGAAGCGGTGCGCAACAGCTCGGACTTCGGCCTGCCGGAGATCGGCCTACCGAAGACAGGCGACGCGCCCGCGAGCGGAAGGCGAGTTCCCGAACAAAAGAGAGCCGCGGCGATGCGCGGCTCCCTGGCGGTCCGGATCGAGGCGCCGAGGGCGCTACTTGATCTTGGTCTCGCGAAACTCGACATGCTTGCGCGCGATCGGGTCGAACTTCTTCAGCGTGAGCTTCTCGGTCTGCTTCTTCGGGTTCTTCTTCGTGACGTAGAAGTACCCGGTGTCAGCCGTGCTCATCAGGCGGATCTTGACGGTCGCCGGTTTGGCCATGGCTCGTACCCTCGTGACAACGGGCGCGGGAAACCGCCCGCGGAATTCGGAGCGCGCACCCTATCCGATCGCGCGGTGCTGTCAAGCCGGTGTCGACAGGGCGGCCGGCGCGGCGGGCGCTTGCCCGTCCGGTCCCGACCAACGCATCTCCCGGTGGGCCAGTGCGATCCCGGTCGCGGCCCGCTCGGGCGGCGGCAGGATGTCGAGGGAGGGCCAGAGGCCCGTCACCAGGGTCTCGGCATAGGGTTCCGGCATGCCTTCGGCGCGCATCCGTGCCGCGGCCGCGCCGTGGTCGTAGGCGAGCGACCGCAGCTTCACGGTCACCGCGCCGTCGCCTTCCGGCGTCAGGATCGCGTACCAGGCCCGGGGCGTGCCGTCGTTCGCCGGCATGCCGACGACGCCGGCGTTGAGCCACAGGCCGTCGCCCGAGCCCGGGACGCCGACCCGCTCGACGAAGGGCAGGCCGCAATGCCCGCCGACCAGGCCGTCGAGCCCGCTCGCCGCGATCTGGCGCGCCTTCTCCCCGGCGGGGGTCGAGGCGAAGACATAGCCCGCGGTCGCCTCGATCGAGCCGTGGATCACGCCCAGCCGACGGCCCGCTATCGCGATCACCGCGCGGGCGGGCAGAGCGGCCAGCCAGGCGCGCTGGTCGTCGCGCACGCTGGCATCGGCGAGCGCGTACCAGTCCCGCGCGAGGACCGAGCAGACCGAGCCCTCCTCGAAGCCGCAGCCGCAGTCCCGCGATCCGGCGCCGAGCGATTCGTCGGTGTTGCCGGCGACGACAGTGATGCCGGCGTCGCGGACCCGGTCGATCGTGTCGACGGGGTCGCCGCAATAGGCCACCACGTCGCCCGTGCACACGACGCGGGAGGGCGGTATGCCCTCCCGCGCGGCGACCGACAGCACGGCCTCGGTCGCCTGGAGATTGGAATACGGGCCGCCGAAGACGAGAACGGGTCCGTCGCCCTCGATCACCGGCGCCCTGGCGAATGCCTCTTCGGTCATGGTCGCTGTCTCCCGTCCGCGGTGTCAGTCGGCCTCGGCCGTGGCGCCGAGCGTCGCCCGCCGGTCGCCGGCGGACTGGCGGAACCGGCCGCGCTGACCCAGCGCGAAGGCGCCGTTGCCGATGACCAGCACCGCGATGCAGATCACCAGCAGCTTGTCGTATTTCACGTCGACGCCCAGCACCGGACCCATGAACGCCAGGTGGCCGCCCGCTTCCAGGAAATAGAGCGCGGCGCCCGCCATGGCGGCGGCGAAGGCCGTCAGGTAGGACCACAGCGCCACGTCGCGCCCGCCCCAGATCGAGAAGAAGATCACGGGGGCGAGGTACATGGACGCCGTGCCGCTGACCGCCACGGCGGCGTAGAGGTCGTCGGTGCCGCCGAACAGGAAGGCGATGCCGCCCAGCGTGAACACCAGCATGGCGATGCGGCCGTTGGCGATCGTCGGCCGGCCCAGCTTCATGTCGACGACGGCGAGTTTCGCCGAGCTGGACAGGGTCGAGTCGAGCGTCGACAAGGCGGAGACGATCAGGGCCAGGTTGAACACTGTCATCACGGTCGGCCCGAACAGCCGCTCCAGCGTCGCGTTCAGGCTCTCACCCTCGCCGGCGAGAAGGCCGGCATGCACGCCCAGCGCCGCGAAGGCGAGGATGCACAGGATCGAGATCCAGCCGGCGTGCACGAACGCCCGACGCGTGGTGCGCCGATCGGCGAGGAATCCCCGGTCCATCATCACCGGGTCGTGCATCGGGTAGCTCCAGACCTGGAGCAGGGCGACCAGGAACAGGTTCCAGCCGCTGTCGAGCGTCCAGCCCGAGCTCGACAGCGTCGCCCCGAGCGACCAGCCGTCCTGGCCGAACAGCGCGACCAGCAGCACCGCCAGGGCGACGAGCAGCAGGCTCATCTGGAAGACGTCCGTGCGCAGCGAGGCGCGCAGCCCGCCCAGCATGGAATACGCGAGCGTCACCACCGTCATGGCGATGATGGCGGCAGTATAGGCGTCGGTGCCGGTGGCGCCGAAGATCAGGCCGATCACCAGAAGGTTGGCGAAGACCTCGCTGAGCAGGCGCACGCCGATGACGACGTTGAAGCAGGCCGTGCCGGCCCGGCCGAACCGGTCGGCCAGGAAGCCCTGGAGATTGCCGTAGCCGTGGCGGTGCCTGATCGATTCGACGATCGCCAGCCCGGTGAAGAAGGAGAGGTAGTAGGCGGCATAGGCGATCGCGCCGGCGACGCCGTAGTAGAACGCCAGGATCGCGGCGGTCAGCAGCGACCGGGCAAAGATCCAGGTGGTGACGAGCGAGAAGGTCAGCGTCAGCACGCCCGGCGGCGCGCCGTCGTCGCTGCGGCCGGCGAAGAAGGCGCCGGCCTCCCGCGCCCGGGGCGCGAGCAGGAAGCTGACGACCGCCAGGGCCGCCAGCGCGAGGGCGAAGGATACGGACATCGGTTGCACTCCCCGTTTGAGCGCGGTCCCGGCGTCGCGCCCCCTCAGGTGCGATGCCGGCCCGCGCCGACGGTCCCGCCGCTTGTCCCCTCCGTCCGGCGGCCGTTGTCGTCCGCGCTCGCGCGCGGCCCGGCCGCTTCGTGAGGCCGTCAACCGTCGCCCTTGGACGGGTCGGTGCCGGCCGTGTCGTCGGTCTCCTCTTTCTGTTCCTGCTGCTCCTGCCACATGGCGGCGTAGGCCCCGCCGCGCGCCAGCAGCTCGGCGTGCCGGCCGCGCTCGACGATCTCCCCCTTGTCGAGGACGACGATTTCGTCGGCGCTCATGACCGTCGACAGCCGGTGGGCGATGACCAGGGTCGACCGGCCCTCGGCCAGCGCCTCCAGATCGGCCATGATCCGCCGCTCGGTCACCGTGTCGAGCGAGGAGGTCGCCTCGTCGAAGATCAGGATGCGCGGCTTCTTCAAGGCCAGCCGCGCGATGGCGACGCGCTGCTTCTCGCCGCCGGAGAGCTTCAGCCCCCGCTCGCCGACCACGCTGTCGTAGCCCTGCGGCAGGCTCGCGATGAAGCCGTCGAGCTGGGCGACCCGCGCCGCTTCCTCGATCTCCTCCCGGCTCGCGTCGCGCCGACCGTAGGCGATGTTGTAGGCGATGGTGTCGTTGAACAGCACCGTGTCCTGCGGGACGATGCCGATGGCGTCGCGCAGGCTCTCCTGCGTGACCTCCCGGACCTCCTGCCCGTCGATCGTGATGCGCCCCTCGGTGACGTCGTAGTAGCGCATGAGCAGCCGGCTCAGCGTCGTCTTGCCGCTGCCGGTCGGGCCGACGACGGCCACCGTGCCGCCGGGCCGGATCGTCAGGTCGATGTCCTTCAGGATCCGCCGCTCGGCGTCGTAGTGGAAGCCGACGCCCTCGAACCGCACCTCGCCGCGCGGCACCGCGAGCGTCGCCGCATCCGGCTGATCGGCAACCTCAGGCGCTTCGCGCAGGAGCTTGATGAGATCCTCCAGATCGGTGAATCCGTTGCGGATCTGGCGATAGACGAAGCCCAGCATGTTGAGCGGCTGGAAGAGCTGGAGCAGGTAGGCGTTGATCATCGTGAACTCGCCTATCGTCATCGTCCCGTTGGCGACGCCGTCCGCGGCCATCCAGAGCAGGATGATGATGCCGCCACCGATGATCGCGCCCTGACCGACATTGACCAGCGCGAGCGACAGCACGCTCTTGATCGAGGAGCGCACGAAGGTCGTCAGCGCCGTGCCGTAGCGTTCGGCCTCGTGGCGCTCCGCGTTGAACGCCTTGACCGTCTCGACGTTGATCAGGCTGTCCATCGCGACGGATTTGGACGCGCTCTCGTCCCGGTTCATCTCCCGGCGGAAGCGCATCCGCCACTCGGTGATCGTGATCGAGAAGACGATGTAGGCGACGATCGTGAGCGCCGTGACCGCGGCGATCTTGAAGTCGAGAACGGCCCAGAGCACCGCGCAGGTCAGCACGAGCTCCAGCATCGTCGGGAAGAGATTGAAGAGCAGGTATTCGAGGATCTGGCGGACGCCGTTCACCCCGCGATCGATGTTCTGGGCCAGCGCGCCGATCTTGCGGTTGACGTGGAACCGCGCGCCCAGCCGGTGCAGGTGCTCGAACGCCTTCAGCGCGATGTCGCGCAACGCCCCGCGCGCGACGGTGACGAACAGGACCTCGCGGAACTGCTGGAAGGCGACCGTCAGCAGCTTGCCGAAGCCGTAGGCCGCGATCAGCCCGACAGGCACCGCGACGGCGGCGCCGCTGCTGTCGTTGAGCGCGTCGACCGCGTCGCGGAAGATCACCGGAACATAGACATTGGCCACCTTGGCCAGGACGAGGAAGCCGAGCGCCATCACGACGCGCGACTTGATGCCGAGATCGCCCTTCGGCCAGAAGAACGGGCCGATGGTCCGGCCGATCTCCAGGAAGCGCTCCCAACGGCTGTCGGGCGGCTGGCTCGCCACGGTCATCGCGGGAAATCCGTGTCTGCGGAACGAAGAAAGGGCCGCGTCGGGCGGCCCGCGGCGTCGGTCAGGGCCCCGTCAGGCGTCGCAGGCGGGCAGGGCGCAGGATCGGGGCCGGCAGACCGGCTCCGGCCCGATCGTGGGCGGCGCGTCGGCAACGAGGCGGGCGCCCGGGGAAAGCCCGGATTCGACGATCTCGCCGAGGGGGTCGAGGTAGCGGGATTCGTCGCCGATGCCGTCCAGGCGGGCCCGTCGGGCGAGGCCGCCGCGGGCGAGGTCGAGCGCCTCGCGCGCCATCGCGGCGAGCGGCCGGCGGCCGGCCATGGCGGCCAGGCCCTGCTCCGGCACGTCGCGGCGCAGGGCCAGCAGGTCCCCCTGGGTCAGCTCCGACGCCAGGTCCTCCGCGCCATCGAGCGCGACGCTGTCGTAGAGCAGGCCGGTCCAGAACGCCGGCAGCGCGCAGAGCATGGCGAACCCGCCGGCATCCGCGCCGCGCATCTCCAGATAGCCCTTGAGCCGGACTTCCGGGAACAGCGTCGTCAGATGCAGGGACCAGTCGTCGAGCGTCGCGCGCGTGTGCCGCCCGTCCGGGAGATCCGCGCCCTCGGCCATGAAGCGCCGGAAGGTCAGGCCGTGCGCCTCGTGGTACGCGCCGTCGCGGCGCACGAAGTACATCGGCACGTCGAGGGCGTAGTCGACATAGCGCTCGAAGCCCATGCCCGGCTCGAAGACGAAGGGCAGCATGCCGCAGCGCGTCGGGTCCGTATCCGTCCAGACCCGGCTGCGCCAGCTCGCGTGGCGGGTGACCCGCCCGTCGACGATGGGAGAGTTGGCGAACAGCGCCGTCGCCAACGGCTGCAGCGCCAGGCCGACGCGGAACTTGCGGACCATGTCCGCCTCGCCGGCATGGTCGAGATTGACCTGCACGGTGCAGGTCCGGCCCATCATGTCCAGGCCGTAGCGCCCGGTCCGGCGCATGAAGCGCCGCATCACCGCATAGCGCGCCTTGGGCATCCAGGGCACCTCCGCCGCCCGGGTAACCGGATCGAAGCCGAGGGTGCAGATGTCGACACCCAGGGTATCGGCGACCGCCCGGACCTCGCGGAAATGCACGGCCGTTTCCTGCGCCACGGCGTGCAGGTCGCGATGCGGGGCGCCGGAGAGTTCGAACTGCCCCCCGGGCTCGAGCGAGATCGCCGCGCCCTCGCGCTTCAGGGCGATCAGGCGCTCGCCTTCGAATTCGCGCTGCCAGCCGAAGCCGTCGGCGAGCGCCTCCAGGATCGCGCGAATGCCCGGGGCTGCGTCATAGGCCAGGCGCCGGCCCGTCACGCGGTCGAACAGGAACTTCTCGTGCTCGGCCCCGATGCGCCAGCTCTCCGGCGGCTTGGCGCCCGCCGCCAGATCGGCGATCAGGTCGTCGCGGGTCAGCGGTGGCGGCGCGTTCTCGCTCTCGGCCCCTCGGGTCATGACCGGCTCGCTCCAGCAACGGGGAGGCATTGACGGATCGAACCCGGCCGCCGGCGGCGGTCGGGCGGCGCGGCCGGACCCGCGCGGCCGGGGCGCAACGGCGCCCCGGGGCGGGTCCGGCATCGGGTCGGGCCGGTCAGGCCGTCGTCCGCTCGAGATCCGCGTAGCAGATGCAGTCGGGCGGGCAGCCCTCCTCGCTCTCCTCGTTGACGGTCGCGAAAACCTCCCAGCGATAGCCGTCCGGGTCGGCGACCCAGAACTTGGTCTGCTCGGCGTAGCAGCACTGCACGTCTTCCTCGACGGTGACCTTGAAGCCCTGCTCGTCGAACTTGCGGCACAGCTCCTGCACGATCTCCGGCGTCTTGACCTGGATGCCGAAGTGACCGTTGGTGTTGATGTTGTGCGGGAACTCGTTGAGCGTAAGATTGATCGCCGGCTCCTCGACCTCGAACTTGGCGTAGCCTTCCTTGGCCACGGTCGGGTTCTTGTCGAGGAGGCGACGGTAGAAGTTCAGCGACGCCCAGAGGTCTGAGATGTTCAGGCTGACATGAACCCGGCTCGGTGTCGGGAAGTCGACCATCGAGGTCAGGTCGGCACCCTCGAGGCCGGTCGGTGCGGCGGTCTCCGCCATTGCGCTAACTCCTTGATCGGTAGGGGATAGGGACCCGCTCGTCGCGGCGCGCGCAGGGGCTCAGCCCCAGGAGCAGCCGCCTGTCGCCGGGTCGTAGCAGATGCAGTCGCAGTTCGAGCTGCAGGCGGCGTTGTCGTCCTTGTCGGTGACGACGAACACCTCCCAGTGATTGCCGTCGGGATCGACCGCCCAGAGCTTGTCCTGCACCGAGTAGCAGCAGGCGACCTCCTTCTCGGTCGTCTTGACGTCGATGCCCAGCGTCTCCAGCCGCTCGTAGAAGGCGCGGACGTCGGCGCTCGACTTCACCTGGATGCCGAAATGCCCGTCACGCGTGATCTCGCTGTCGCGCTCCATGAGCGAGACGACGACCGGCGGGTTGGCGCTGGTGAAGCGCGCGTAGTCGGACTTGAGCTTGTCCGGCTGCATGCCGAAGAGCGCGCTGTAGAACGGCAGCGACGCGTCCAGGCTGTTGATGTCGATGGCGATGTGCGGCTTGCGCTCGGTGACTTCCGGGGCGCCGATGCTTCCATCCATGGTCCGAACTCCTCGTCGGGCGAAAGGGCGGGGTTATTCGAAGTTGCAGGGGCAGTCGCTGCACTCGTCGCCGCAGCTCACTTCCTCGTCCGGCTTGGCCTCGACGACGAAGAAGACTTCCCAGCTGTTGCCGTCCGGATCGTTGGCCCAGATCTTGTTCTGGACCGACGCGCAGCACGCGACCTCGGTCTCGTCGGCGAAGACCTCGATGCCGGCGCCGGCGAGCCGCGAGCGGTAGGCCTCGAGCGCTTCGGTCGACTTGACCTGGACCCCGAAATGGCCGGCCGACTTGCCCGCGTCCTCCTTGGTGACCAGGATCGCCAGGTTCATCGGCGGATCCTCGGAGACGAACTTCGCGTAGTCGTCCCGCGTCTTGATCGGCTCCAGGCCGAACAGCGCCCGGTAGAAGGCCTTCGACCGGTCCAGGTCGCTGATGTCGATCGTCATGTGCGGCCGGGTGGCCGTGGAGAAGGTGTCGGCCTGAGCGGGCGCGGCCGGGGCGCTGGTCGGAGCCATCTCGTTCATGGCGGAGTCTCCTGGTCTGGAACGGTGGTGAGCGAAGAGGGAGGGCGCCGGGGCGGGCTCAGCCCTCCGGCCAGGCAGGCCGCGGGTGACAGGCGGCCTCGACCGAGGACTTCGGGCCGAGCTGGATCTCCATCGGCGGGTAGCCGTCGGCGTAGACCCAGATCTTGCGCTCCACGCGGATGCCGCCGCAGTGCGGCTGGTCCTGCATGACGAGCTTGGCGTCGGGATAGAGCGCCTTGAGCGTGTCGAAGCTGTCGACGCTCGGCAGCGGCTCGGCCAGGAAATCGATGCCGAAATGGTCGATATGGCCAGGCGCCGTCTTGGCGCCGTCGGCGATCGGCCGCTCGGGATGGGACCGGATGACCCGGACCGGGCGGCCGAAGGCCGTCGCCACCGTGGCCTCGGTATAGTCCTGCTCCAGGCTCTCGTCGACGGTGTGGACGTGGAAGCTGGAGATCATCGGGCCCAGATCGGACTCCACGACCCGCCGCGCCAGCTTGAGCTGGGGAATGAGCGGCGGCGTGCGGCCCACGTCGGTTCCGGTCGTCATGGACGGCTCCTGCATTCGAGAGTTCGAATGTTCGATTAGAGTCGAACAATGAAGTGACGATACTCTCGACGCCGGAGCATTTCAACTTCGAAGTTTGGGAAAATCGCGATCACACACCGGCATGGTGGTGGGTCAGGGTCCCCACCATGCCGGTGCCGGCCGTCACCGCAGGGCGAAGGCCTCCTCGCGCCGGGCCTGGACGACCTCGGCGTAGAGCATGGGGTCGGAGACGACGCGGCGGGCGACCTCGAGATCCAGCTCGGCGTCATGGGCCCGCCACGGGCAGGCCGAGCGCAGCGCGTCGAGCGCGGACTCGCTTTCCGGCGCCGCGCGCTGGGCGGCCGTGAGCTGGGCGGGAATCGCCAACCGGCCGCTGCGGAACCGGTCGATGAGGCTGTCCGCCTGATCGATCCCGGCGCTGGTGCACAGGGTCGGCATGACGCCCTGGCGATGGAGCGTGTAGCCGGACGGGGCGTAGATCCGGCTCCAGGTCAGGAACAGCTCGCCGTCGTTGGGCAGGCGCGTGACGGTCTGGACGCTGCCCTTGCCGAAGGTCGAGGAGCCGACCAGCACGGCGCGCCCGCTGTCCTGCAGCGCCGCGGCGACGACCTCGGCGCCCGACGCCGATCTGCCGTCGATCAGCACGGCGAGCGGCAGGCCCGCGAGGATGTCGCCGCGCCGGGCGTCGAAGCGCTGGGCGCTGTCGGGATGCCGGCCCCGGGTCTCGATCAGCAGCCCGTCGTCGACGAACAGGTCGGCGACCGCGACCGCCTGGCCCAGCAGACCGCCCGGATTGCCGCGCAGATCCAGGACCACGCCGGCGGGCGGGCCGTCCATCCCGGCCATGGTCTCGTCGATCGCGCGGGTCAGGTCCTCGGTCGTCGCGGCGTTGAAGCGCAGGACCTCCGCCACGATCACGTCGCCGACCCGGCGGGTGGCGACGACGTTCGGGACGACCCGCGCCCGGGTGAGCGTGTACGACCGCAAGACGCCCTCGCGGGTCGAGAAGGTGACGCGGACCGGTGTGCCCGAGCGCCCGCGCAGGGCGCGGCCGACATCGCCGATATCCCAGTCGGCGATCGATTCGCCGTCGACCGTCTCGATGTACCAGCCGGGCTCGATGCCGGCGCCGGCCGCCGGGCCCTCGTCGAAGACCTGCAGCACGATGGCGCGGCTGTCGGCGTCGTACTCGATCAGCAGGCCGATGCCGCCATAGCCGTCGCGCTGGGCGCGCTCCTCGCGCGCGCTCTCCGGGTCGACATAGCGGGAATAGTCGTCGAGTCCGTCGAGCGCGGCGTCGAATACCGTCTCGTAGATCGCCTCCCGCTCGAGGTCGCCCAGCGCGGGGGAGGCGGCCTGGCCGGCGGCGACCACATGGCCGGCCACGGCTGCCCAGCCGCGGGCGTCGCGCGCCGTCGGCGCCGAGACCCGGAGCAGCTCGGCCCCGCCGAGCCGGGCGCTCACCGTCGTCTCCGTTCGGTCGACGCCGAACGCCGGATCGTGTGTGTCCAGCGCGGCAAGGCCCGTCACCGCAAGGTCGCCGATCGGCACCGCGTCGATATAGATGTCCTCGATCCGCTCGAAGCCCATGTCGAAGACGGCGACGGTCGCACCGCCGGCGGGCAGGGCGGAATCGCCGGCGGGTGTCGCGCCGGCGTCGCGCCCGAAGCCGGTGCGCAGATCCGGCACCGAGCAGGCGCCGAGCGCCGCGAGGGCGAAGAGCGCCGCCGCCAGAACGCCGGCAACGGGGCGTCGCGCAGGAGAAACAGGCGCCAAGGCGATATATCCCCTCTCGAAGGACCGTTGGCTATCGAACCACCGACCCCTTTCGATACCGTAACTCTGCGGCAAGATTTCGCGCGATGCACGCCTCGGCACACGCGTCCTATCGCCGCTTGGCCGCCCCCTTGCCGGCCTTGCCGGGCGTCTTGCCGCCCTTGGGCGCCCGGGCGGTCTTGCGTCGGGGCCCGCCCGCGCCCGGCCGGCCCCGAGGGCCCCGGCCGCCCCGGCCGTTCGCCGCCGTGCCCGCATCGGGGCG
>JAVJUS010000111.1:0-18986 GCA_040220455.1 Azospirillaceae bacterium | reverse complement strand
ATCGCGACCTCGATGCCGCCCGCCGGGCGCTGGGCGCCTTCATCGAGGAGGTCTACAATCGAACCCGCCTCCACTCGGCCCTCGACTACCGGTCGCCGGACGAGTTCGAGGCGGACCAGCCGCCCCCGCCGCCGGCAGGCCTGCCGGCGGCGGGGGCCTAACCAGACTGTGTCTTTTGCCGCTGTCTCACCGATGGGGTGCAGCTCAGTCGCGAAGACGGGGCGGGCGCGCCCGTGGGCCAGTCGTCCCGACGCCGTCAGGCGTCTGTGAACAAACGGAAATCGGCCCCGGGCGGCCGGCCTACAGTCATGCGCCGGCGCCCTTCGTGATCTTCGTGGCCTTCGTGGTGAAAACCATCTGGGGCCCTGCCGCCGGCCGGGCTTGGTGATCTTGGTGGCCTTGGAGGTGGAAATCCCCGCTCCGACCTCACTTCCCGATGCAGAAGTCGTGGAAGATGATGTCGAGCAGGTCTTCCACGTCGACGCGGCCCGTGATCCGGCCCAGCGCGCGGACGGCCAGGCGCGCGTCCTCGGCCACCAGCTCCGGCAAGGCCGCGGCCTCGGCCCGACGCAACGCCGCCGCCGCGTCCTCCAGGGCCTGGCGGTGGCGCGCGCGGGTCAGGCTCGGTGCCGCGCCGGGCGCGAGGCGGTCGGCCACCGCCTCGCCCAGCCGGTCCAGCAGGGCCGCGATCCCGTCCCCGGTCAGCGCCGAGACCCCCAGCACCGGCCGGCCGTCAAGCAACCGGCCGTCAAAGGAGCGATCGTCCCCCGCCTCGGCCCCGGCGTCCGGCAGCGGCGCCTTGTCGATCTTGTTGGCGACCCACAGCGCGTCGCCATCGGCCAGCGCCCGCAGACCCGGATCCGGCTCCGGCCAGTCGGCCGCGTCGAAGACCAGAAGGCGCAGCCCCGCCCGCTCGGCCCGGGCACGGGCCCGGCGGATGCCCTCGGTCTCCACCGCGTCCGCCGCCGCCTCCCGCAGCCCGGCCGTATCGGCCAGGACGACGGGATAGCCGCCGAGATCGAGATGGACCTCGAGCACATCGCGGGTCGTCCCCGCCGTTTCCGCCACGATCGCCACGTCACGCCGGGCGATAGCGTTGATCAGGCTCGACTTGCCCGCATTCGGCGGCCCCAGGATCGCGATCTCCAGCCCCTCCCGAAGGCGTTCCCCCCGCCCCGAATCGGCCAGATGGTCCTCGATCTCCGATGCGACCGCCGCAAGATCCGGCACCACGGCCGCGGCGACGCCCGCCGGCAGCTCCTCGTCGGGGAAGTCGAGATCGGCTTCCAGATGGGCGAGCGCCCGGACCAGCCGCTGGCGCCAGCCGTCATAGAGCCGGCCCAGCGCGCCGTCGAGCTGGCGCAGGGCCTGGCGCTGCTGGGCACGGGTCTCGGCGTCCACCAGATCGGCGACGGCCTCGGCCTCGGTGAGGTCGAGCCGCCCGTTCTCGAAGGCCCGCCGGGTGAACTCTCCCGCCTCGGCCGGCCGCAGGTCCGGCAGCTCGGCCAGGCTGTCGAGCACGCCTGCCAGAACGGCCCGGCCGCCATGCAGATGCAGCTCGGCCACGTCCTCGCCGGTCGCGCTGCCGGGACCGGGGAACCAGAGGACCAGCGCCTCGTCGATCGCCTCTCCCCCACTGTCGGACAGGCGGCGCAGGCTCGCCCGGCGGGGCGCCGGCGCCGGCCGAGCGGTGAGCGCGGCCAGCGCCGCCCCCGCCGAGGGTCCGGAGATCCGCACGACGGCCAGGGCGGCGCGCCCCGGGGCCGTCGCCGGCGCGAAAATGGTGCGGCGCATGGCGACCGCCATCCGGGCGCGCCGCCTAGCCCCGCTCCGTCCCGCTGCCGCCGCCCGTGCCGCCGGCGCCGCCGCCGCCGGTCATCTGCGACCAGAACGCCTTCTGGATCTGTTCCCAGTTCTGAAGACCGAGCGGCACCCAGGTCTTCATCAGCGTTTCGGCGTCGAGCGCCCTGGTCGCCTCGACCAGCCGCGCCTGCACCTCGTTCATCACGGCCTGCTGCATCGGCGCCACGTCCGGCAGGCCGAGAAAAGCCCGTGCTTCCTCCGGCGTGCAGTCGATATCGATGGAGATCTTCATCGCCGCGCTCCCGTCGCGGTGCCTGACCGGCAAATCCGCAATCCGATTGGGGTTGAGACGCTTGCCGCCCCGTTCCCACTATAGAGGCTCCCCCGCCGCCGGCGGAACCGCCCGCCGCATCCCGGCGGGTCCGGGCCGACAGCACCCGTCGAGGAGCGCCATGACCGCCCAGACTCCGTCCGATTCCCCCTCGAGGCCCGAATCCGCGCCCGAGGGCGGCCGCAACCGGCTGGCCGAGGAGACGAGCCCCTATCTCCTCCAGCACGCCAACAATCCGGTGGACTGGCGGCCCTGGGGCCCCGAGGCGCTGGCCGCGGCCAAGCGCGGCGACCGGCCGATCCTGCTCTCCGTCGGCTACGCGGCGTGCCACTGGTGCCACGTTATGGCGCACGAGAGCTTCGAGGATCCCGAGGTCGCGGCGCTGATGAACGACCTGTTCGTCAACATCAAGGTCGACCGGGAGGAGCGCCCCGACCTGGACCAGATCTACCAGAACGCCCTGGCGCTGACCGGCCAGCACGGCGGCTGGCCGCTGACCATGTTCCTGACGCCCGACGGGGACCCGTTCTGGGGCGGCACCTACTTTCCCAAGGACGCGCGCTACGGCCGGCCCGGCTTTCCGGAGGTCCTGCGCGCCGTGGCGGAGACCTATGCTCGCGAGCCGGAAAAGGTCACCAAGAATGTCGAGGCGCTGCGCCACGCCCTGACCCGGATGGGCGACAACCAGGCCGGCGGCGCGATCGACCCGGACGCCCTGGACGCGGCCGCCGGCGCGCTCGTGCGCCATGTCGACCCGATCTGGGGCGGCGTCGGCCGGGCGCCGAAATTCCCCCAAAGCGCGCTGATGGAGCTGCTCTGGCGGGCATACTTGCGCAACGGTGACCGGGAATGCCGCGACGCCGTGCTGCGCACCCTGACGCGCATGTGCCAGGGCGGCATCTACGACCATCTGGGCGGCGGTTTCGCCCGCTATTCCGTCGACGAGGAATGGCTGGTCCCGCATTTCGAGAAGATGCTCTACGACAACGCCCAGATGATCCGCATCCTGACCCTGGTCTGGCAGGAAACCCGCACGCCGCTCTATGCCGCGCGGGTGCGCGAGACCGTGGCCTGGGTGTTCGACGAGATGATCGGCGAGGGCGGCGCCTTCGCCGCCTCGCTCGACGCCGACAGCGAGGGCGAGGAGGGGCGCTACTACGTCTGGACGGAAGCCGAGATCGACGCCCTCCTGTCGCCGGACGCCGCGGCGCTGTTCAAGGAAGTCTACGACGTCGGGCCGCACGGCAACTGGGAGGGCCGCACGATCCTCAACCGCCGCCACGAGCCGGCGCTGCGCGACGCGGACGAGGAGGCGGCGCTGGCCGAATCGCGTGCCATCCTGAAGGCCGAGCGGGACAAGCGCGTGCGGCCGGGCTGGGACGACAAGATCCTGGCCGACTGGAACGGGCTGATGATCGCCGCCTTGGCCGAGGCGGGGCTGGTCTTCGACGAGCCGGACTGGATCGCCGCCGCCCGCCGCGCCTTCGACTTCGTCGCCACGACCATGGGCGACGCCGCGACGGGGACGCCGGATCGGCTGCGCCACGCCTGGCGCGCCGGCCGGCCGGGGCCGGCGGGCATGCTCGACGACTACGTCCAGATGGCCGGCGCCGCGCTCGCCCTGTTCGAGGCGACGGGCGAGACCGGATACATCGACCGGGCCCGCGCCTGGGCGGAGAGCGTCGAGCGCCATTTCCACGACGGTGTGCAGGGCGGCTATTTCCAGACGGCCGACGACGCCGAGGCCCTGATCCTGCGCCCGAAATCCGCCTATGACGCCGCCCTGCCCTCGGGCAACGGCAGCCATCTGGGCGTGCTCGCCCGCCTGTTCCACCTGACCGGGGAGACCGTCTGGCGCGATCGCGGCGACGGGCTGATCACCGCCTTCGGCGGCGAGGTGTCGCGCAACGTCTTCCCCCTCGCGTCCCTGCTCAACAACGTGGAGTTGCTCGAGCGGTTGCAGCAGGTCGTCGTCGTCGCACCGCCCGGCGACCCGGCCGGCGAGGCGCTGACGCGCACCGTGCTCGACCGGTCCATGCCGAACCGGCTTCTGGCACGCGTGCCGCCGGACGCCAGCCTGCCGGCCGGCCATCCGGCGGCGGGCAAGAGCCTGCTCGACGGCCGAGCCGCGGCCTATGTCTGCGCCGGGATGACCTGTCAGCCCCCGGTCAGCGAGCCCGAGGCCCTGAGCGACCGGCTCGACGCCGCCTGAGCGGTCCCGGAGGCACCGACCCGCGACCCGGCGACCTGACAAGATCGTTCCGAGCGCTTAAGCTGCCGCGCCGATCCCCTATCGCGCGTGCCAGGAGAGAGCGCCCCCATGCCCAAGGCGATCCGCATTCACGAGACCGGTGGCCCCGACGTCCTGCGCTGGGAGGACGTCGCGGTCGGCGATCCCGGTCCCGGCCAGGTCCGGCTGCACCAGACCGCCGTCGGCCTCAACTACATCGACACCTATCAGCGCAGCGGCCTCTACCCCCTGGAGCTGCCGATCACCCTGGGCATGGAGGCCGCGGGCGAGGTCACGGCCCTGGGCGACGGGGTCGACGGTCTCGCTGTCGGCGACCGGGTCGCCTACGCCTCCCCGCCGGTCGGCGCTTACGCCGAGGAGCGGCTGATGCCGGCCGACCGGCTGGTCAAGCTGCCGGACGCCATCGACGACCGCCGCGCGGCGGCGATGATGCTGCAAGGCATGACGGTCCAGTATCTCCTGCGCCGGACCTATCGGGTCCAGCCGGGCGACACGATCCTGTTCCACGCCGCGGCGGGCGGCGTCGGGCTGATCGCCTGCCAGTGGGCCGCCGCGCTGGGCGCCACGGTGATCGGAACCGTCGGATCGGCGGAAAAGGCGGCGCTCGCCCAAGCTCATGGCTGCCATCACACGATCAACTATCGCGAGGAGGATTTCGTCGCGCGGGTGATGGAGATCACCGACGGCAAGGGCGTGGCCGCGGCCTACGACAGCGTCGGCAAGGACACTTTCGACGGGTCGCTCGCCTGCCTGCGCCCGCTGGGCACGCTCGCCCTGTTCGGCCAAGCCTCCGGACCGGTCCCGCCGGTGGACCTGTCTCGGCTGGCCAAGGGCTCGACCTTCGTCACCCGGCCGACCCTGTTCGTCTACACCGCCGATCCGGGCGATCTCCAGGCGACGGCGAAGGAGCTGCTGGACGTGGTCGGAAGCTGCAAGGTGAAGATCGAGGTCAACCAGACCTATCCACTGGCCGAGACCGCCCAGGCGCATCGCGACCTGGAGGCGCGAAAGACGACCGGCTCGACCGTCCTCTTGCCCTGATCGGGCCGCGCCGGTTCAACCACGAAGGCACGGAGGCACCACGATCTTCACGAAGATGATGAACCAATTCCTTCGTGATACTCTTCGTGCCGTCGAGCCTTCGTGGTTCCCGTCGCTCTACTGATTCATGCTCTGGAAGAAGTCGTTGTTGGACTTCGTATGCTTGAGCTTGTCGAGCAGGAAGTCCATCGCGTCGGCCGTGCCCATGGGCATGAGGATCCGGCGCAGGACCCACATCTTGGACAGCTCGCCGCGCTCGACCAGCAGCTCCTCCTTGCGGGTGCCGGACTTGCCGATGTCGATCGACGGGAAAGTGCGCTTGTCGGCCAGCTTGCGGTCGAGGATCAGCTCCGAGTTGCCGGTGCCCTTGAACTCCTCGAAGATCACCTCGTCCATGCGGCTGCCGGTATCGATCAGCGCCGTGGCGATGATGGTCAGCGACCCGCCTTCCTCGATATTGCGGGCCGCGCCGAAGAATCTCTTGGGCCGCTGCAGCGCGTTGGCGTCCACGCCGCCGGTCAGCACCTTGCCGGAGCTCGGCACGACCGTGTTGTAGGCGCGGGCCAGACGGGTGATCGAGTCGAGCAGGATGACCACGTCATGCTTGTGCTCGACAAGGCGCTTGGCCTTCTCGATCACCATCTCGGCGACCTGAACGTGGCGCGCCGCCGGTTCGTCGAAGGTCGAGGAGATCACCTCGCCCTTCACCGAGCGGTCCATGTCCGTGACCTCCTCCGGGCGCTCGTCGATGAGCAGCACGATCAGGTAGGTCTCCGGATGGTTGGTCGCGATAGAGTGGGCGATGTTCTGGAGCATCACCGTCTTGCCGGTGCGCGGCGGCGCGACGATGAGCGCACGCTGGCCCTTGCCGAGCGGCGAGACCAGGTCGAGCACCCGCATGGTGAAGTCGCGGGTCTTGGTCTCCCGGTTCTCGATCTCCATCCGCAGCCGCTCGTCGGGATAGAGCGGCGTCAGGTTGTCGAAATTGATGCGGTGGCGGAGCTTGTCCGGCTGATCGAAGTTGATGCCTTCGACCTTGGTCAGGGCGAAGTAGCGCTCGCCTTCCTTGGGCGCGCGGATCTGCCCCTCGATCGTGTCGCCGGTCCGGGCGCCGAAACGGCGCACTTGGTTCGGCGAAACATAGATGTCGTCCGGCCCAGGGAGGTAATTCGCCTCCGGCGATCGCAGAAAACCGAACCCGTCGGGCAAGACTTCGAGCACACCGGACCCGAAGATGGGGACATCACGCTCTGCCAATTCCTTGAGAATCGCGAACATCATGTCCTGCTTGCGCAGGTTGCTCGCATTCTCGATCTCGAGCTCTTCGGCGTAGGAGAGCAGGTCGGCAGGCGTTTTCTCTTTAAGCTCCTGAAGATGCATAGGGAGTCTCGAATCCGGCGGACGAGCACACACCGGTGGTGCGCGTTCGACAGGCTATGTGAAGGGGTGATGAGGGCGTGAGCCCGGGAGGCGGAGGGTAGGCCCTCTCCGAAGGGTGCGACCCGCAAAGGGTCGGCCACCTATCGGGTAGATGGTTAGCCCATGTCCGATCGCAAGTCAAAACGATTCGGGCGTTGCCGTGAAACCGAAGGATAGCCCGACGACGGTTAATTCCGTCTTACCGCCCCGAGTCGGTGGCGAGGCCCTCAGAAGGGTCGGACGAACACCATGATCACGACGATCAGCATCAGGACCGTCGGCACCTCGTTGAACAGCCGGTAAAACCGCTCCGGGCGCTTGTTGGCGTCGGCGGCGAAGTCCTTGCGCCACTTCGCCAACATGCCGTGGGAGCCGGACATCAGGATCACCGCCAGCAGCTTGGCATGCAGCCAACCCTGGCTCAGCAGCGCGGGGTTGATGGCGATCAGCGCCAGGCCGAAAACCCAGACCGCAACCAGCGACGGGTTCATGATAATGCGCAGCAGCTTGCGCTCCATCTCCTTGAACGTCTCGGACGCCGGCGAGCCCGCGGGATGCCGGGTGTGATAGACATAGAGCCGCGGCAGATAGAACAGGCCGGCCATCCAGGTGATCACCGCGATCACGTGCAGCGCCTGGATCCACGGGTAGAAAGCCATCATCGCGCCCGAATCTCCGCCATCCTCGTGCTGCACACCGGTGCCGCGACGCGCCCCGCGGACACCATCCTCACCGCGGCCCGCCGCCGAGCCGGGCCGAGAGTTCCGCGACCACGTCCGGCGAAGTCGCCGGCGGGATGCCATGACCCAGGTTGAACACGAAGGGCCCGTCGCCGAAGGCCGCCAGGATGCGATCCACCTCGGCATGCATCCCCGGCCCGCCTTCCACCACGAAAGCGGGATCGAGGCAACCCTGGACCGTCGCCAGCGACTGGACCGACTGTCGTGCCCAGGCGAGCGGGACACCGCTGTCCAGGCCCACGGCATCGACCCCGGTCTCACGGATGTAGTCCGGGTAGAGCGCCCCGGCGCCGCGCGGAAAACCGATGATCGGGATATCGGGATGGCGCGCCCGCAGCCCGTCGACGATCGCCTTGGTCGGCGCGATCACCCAGCGCCGGAAGGCGCTTTCCGGCAACGCGCCTGCCCAGGTATCGAAGATCTGCACCGCATCTGCGCCGGCACACACCTGACGGTCGAGATAGCCGATCGTCGCTTCGACGACCATCGCTGCCAGCCGGTCGAACACGCCCCCCGGATCGCCGCCCTCACCCAGCGCCAGGCGCTTGACGGTGAGGAAATCCCGGCTCGTCCCGCCTTCGACCATGTAGGTGGCCACGGTCCACGGCGCCCCGGCGAAGCCGATCAGGGCGACGTCCTCGGGCAGCGCGGCGCGGACCCGGGAGACAGTCTCGTAGACCGGGGCGAGGCGCTCGACCGCCGGACCGCCATCGAGCGCGGCCAGACCCTCGCTGTCGCGCACGGGCCCGAGCTTCGGCCCCTCCCCCTCGACATAGGCGAGCGACTGGCCGAGCGCCCAGGGCACCACCAGGATGTCCGAGAACAGGATCGCCGCGTCCATGCCGTAGCGCCGGATCGGCTGGAGCGTCACCTCGCACGCTGCCTCCGGCGTGAAGCACAGGTCGAGGAAACTGCCGGCCTGTGCACGGACCTCCCGGTATTCCGGCAGGTACCGCCCGGCCTGGCGCATGTACCAGAAGGGCGGTCGGTCCGTGCGCTGCCCGCGCAGGGCCGCGACCAGGCGTCGCTCGGCGCGCGCGGTCGAAGCAGGGGCGTCCGGGCACGGCTCGGTCATGACGTCGATCTCACTGAGCTTGCGGCGAGCGGGTCGCGTTGGGGGCGATGGCGCCCCCGGCCAGGGACGCCGGCCCGGACGGTAATGCACCGCTCCCTCCTGTTCTATTCTTTTTAATCGAAGAAGAACGGATGAAGATGTTGGTCGGTGGATAGTGGGGATCCCCGTCGGCCCGTGGACCATCCCCATATCCGGAACCCGGCCCGTCGACCCGTCTCGGGAAATCGGGGATAAGCCCGGCGTCGCTCGGAGTCGCACCGCCGGGCTCGGGGGACGAGTCTCGGGACCACACTTACCGCCGCGTCGGCCCTTCCCCGCTATCCGCAATCCCCGGATCCGATGTCCACCGGGGATCAGGGCTGGTGACGGAATCCGGCGCGTCGGGGATCGATCTTGCCGGCGAAGGCGCGGCCGCGATTTTTCGACAGACAACCCCCCGGGGCTGTGGGTAAACATCGCGGCCATGAACAGCGGCAAGACCTTCCACCTGCACATGGTCTCCGACGCCACGGGCGAGACCATCCAGAGCGTCGCCCGGGCCTGCCTCGCCCAGTTCGACGAGGTCGCGCCGGTGGAGCATTTCTGGAACCTGGTGCGCACCGACCGTCAGCTCGCCCTCGCGCTGGAGGAGATCGAGACCAGCCGCGGCATCGTCATCTACACGCTGGTCGACGCGCATCTGCGCCAGCGCCTGGAAGAGACCTGCCGCCGCCTGCAGGTGCCATGCATCTCCATTCTGGACCCGGTGCTCCACGCCCTGACCCACTTCCTGGACATGCCGAGCCAGAGCCGGCCGGGTCGCCAGCACGCGATGGACGCGGCGTATTTCTACCGCATGGACGCGATGGACTTCGCGCTCGCCCATGACGACGGCCAGCGCACCGACAACCTGCACGAGGCCGATGTGGTGCTCGTCGGCGTGTCGCGGACCTCGAAGACGCCGACGACGCTCTATCTCGCCAATCGCGGGGTGAAGGCGGCGAATGTGCCCTATGTCCCCGGTCGGCCCATGCCACGCGACCTGGACACGGCGACCCACCCGCTGATCGTCGGCCTGACCAAGGATCCCGACCGGCTGGTCCAGATCCGGCGCAGCCGGCTGACGATGCTGCGCCACGGCGGCGAGACGGAATACACCGATCCCGAGCTGGTCCGCGCCGAGGTGCTGGAGGCCCGTCGGTACTACAGCCGCCGCGGCTGGCCGGTGATCGACGTGACCCGCCGGGCCATCGAGGAGACGGCGGCCGAGATCATGACCCTGCTCGCCCATCATCGCGACCGACCGGAGACCGAGGACGCGGCGGGACTCGACGACAGGGGGACGCCATGACCGGCGTGATCCTCGCCTCCGCGAGCCCGGCGCGCCGGGCGCTGCTCGCCGGTGCGGGTCTCCAAGTCGAGGCGATGGCGGCAGCGGTCGACGAGGATGCCGTCAAGCAGGCCATGCGCGCCGATGGCGCGGAAATCCATGACGTGGCCGAGACGCTGGCCGAGATGAAGGCGCGCCGGATCGCGCGCAATCGCCCCGACGCCCTGGTCATCGGCGCCGACCAGATGCTGGTCAGCGAGGACACATGGTTCGACAAGCCGACCGACCGGGGGACCGCGGCCGACCAGCTCCGTCGGCTGCGCGGCAAGCGCCACGAGCTGGTGGTCTCGGCCGTCATCGTCCAGGGCGACACGCGGCTGTGGCATGCCACGGATCGCGCGCGCCTGACCATGCGGCCGTTCTCGGAGACCTTCCTGGAGCACTATCTCGACGCGGTGGGCGAGGCCGCCTGCACCAGCGTCGGCGGCTATCAGCTCGAGGGACGCGGCGCCCAGCTCTTCACCCGGATCGAAGGCGACTACTTCACCATCCTGGGCCTGCCGCTGCTGCCTCTGCTCGACTATCTGCGCGGGCGGGGAGCGCTCGAGACATGAGCGGGGACGGCGGCGTCGACGCGGCCTACCCGGTCGCGGGCGTCATCGGCTGGCCTGTCGGCCATTCGAAATCGCCGGTCCTGCACGGCCACTGGCTCGCGCGATACGGGCTGGCCGGCGCCTATGTTCCCATGGCCGTCCCGCCGGCCGGGCTGAAGCGCGCCTTGGCCGCCCTGCCGCTGTTCGGCTTCCGCGGGTGCAACATCACCGTGCCGCACAAGGAAGCCGCCATTGCGGCGATGGACACGGTCGACGGCTTCGCCCGGCGCATCGGCGCGATCAACACGGTGGTGATCGACGACGAAGGGCGCCTGCACGGCAGCAACACGGACGGCTTCGGCTTTCTGGAGAACCTGCGCGCCGCCGGCGGCTGGCGGGCCGAAGCGGGGCCGGCCGTCGTCCTCGGCGCCGGAGGGGCGGCGCGGTCGATCGTCGCGGCCCTGCTCGACGCCGGGGTTCCCGAGCTCCGCCTGGTCAACCGCACCACGGCCCGGGCCGAAGCCCTGGCCGGGGAGATCGCCGGCGCGGACGGGCGCCGCGCCCGGGTCGTCGATTGGACGGAGCGGGGGGAGGCCCTGGCCGGCGCTGCGCTGCTCGTCAACACGACGACCCTCGGGATGGCGGGCCAGCCGCCGCTGGACCTGCCGCTCGACGCGCTACCCGACACCGCCCGGGTCACCGATATCGTCTATGCCCCGCTGGTGACGCCCCTCCTGGCGGCGGCAAGGGCGCGGGGACTGGTCACGGTCGACGGCCTCGGCATGCTGCTCCACCAGGCCCGGCCCGGCTTCGAGGCCTGGTTCGGCGTGCGTCCGACCGTGGATGCCGCGCTGCGCGCCGCGGTGCTGGACGACGCGGAGGCGGCGTGACGGGCCGGTGGCGACGATGATCGTCCTCGGCCTCACGGGATCGATCGGTATGGGCAAGACGACGGCCGCCGGGCTGCTGCGCCGGCTCGGCGTGCCCGTGCATGACGCCGACGCGGCCGTGCACCGGCTGACGGCGCGGCACGGTGCGGCCCTGCCGGCCATCGCGTTGGCGTTCCCGGGCGTGGTCGCGGACGGCCGTCTCGACCGCCGCGCGCTGGGCGCCAGGGTCTTCGGGGATCCGGCCGAGCTCGCCCGGCTCGAGGCGATCCTGCATCCGTTGGTCCAGACGTCTTCGCGCGCGTTCCTGAAGCGCTGTGCCTTCGCCGGCCGGCGCGTCGCGGCGCTCGACATCCCGCTCCTGTTCGAGACCGGGGCCGAGGCGCGCTGCGACCTGGTGGTGGTGGTCAGCGCGCCGGCCCTGATCCAGCGTCAGCGGGTGCTCTCCCGGCCGGGCATGACGCCGGAGGCCTTCGCCGCCGTGCTGGCCCGTCAGATGCCGGACCGGGAAAAGCGCCGCCGGGCGGACCGCGTGGTGCCGACCGGGCTCGGCCTGCGCCCGACCTTGCAGGGGCTCGACGCCGCCGTCAGACTGGCCGAATCGATGACGCCGACGGCCTGGCCGCCCGATTCCTGGCGCGAGCGGATGGCACGGGAGCGGGCGCTGCGCCGGCGCCGCGAAGGCCGGGTCGCCGTCGCAGGACCGTCGCGGGCAGGACCATAGCCAGGACCCTAGCGAGGACGCGGGCAAGCATGCGCGAGATCGTGCTCGACACCGAGACGACGGGGCTGTCGGCCGATAACGGCGACCGGCTGGTGGAGATCGGCTGCGTCGAGATCGTCAACCTGATGCCGACCGGCACCCACTTCCACCGCTACATCAACCCCGAACGGCCGATGAACCCGGACGCCCAGGCGGTCCACGGGCTGGGCGACGCGTTCCTCGCCGACAAGCCGACCTTCTCCGAGGTGGCCGGGGATTTCCTCGACTTCATCACCGACGCGCCGCTGGTGATCCACAACGCGCCCTTCGACATGGGCTTCCTGAACATGGAGCTGCGGCGCCTGGGCCTTCCCGAGCTGCCGATGAGCCGGGCGGTCGACACGGTCGCGATCGCCCGCCGGCGCTTTCCCGGCGCCCAGGCGAACCTGGACGCCCTGTGCCGGCGCTACGGGATCGACAATTCGGACCGGGACCTGCACGGCGCGCTGATCGACGCGGACCTGCTGGCGCGGGTCTATCTGGAGCTGCGCGGCGGCCGCCAGCCGGGCCTGACCCTGGCGGCCGACGGCGGCAGCGCCCGCGGCGCGGAAACGGGCCAGACGCCGGTGACCCGGGTCGATCGCTCGGGCCGGACGCCCCGGGTGCTCGAGCCGAGCGAGGCCGAAGCGGCGGCGCACGCCGCGCTGCTGGAAAAGATCGAGGAGCCGGTCTGGACGCGGTGATCCGGGCCCGGGTCGGTTGCCCGGGCGTCCACCGGCTCCGCGCAGTGTCGGGTTTCGGCTTCGCCTCTATCCGACCTACGATTCCGTGACGCGCCGTAAGTCGGGTAAAGCGAAGCGAAACCCGACACGGTGGCCCCTTCGCCGATGTCGGGCATCCGGCGGCACGATGGTGCTCAGGCGGTTCCCCCGCCGCCGGGGCCCTGGGTCGGCGCGGCCGGGCCGGTGGCCGGGGTCGCGGTGGCCTGGCCGCCCGCCTGGGCCTGGGCCTGCTGCTGGCGCTCGCGCAGCCCCTGGAGCTGGCGGCGGAACAGCTCGGCGAAATCGATCGGCTGGACCAGGAGCGGCGGGAAGCCGCCATTGCGCGTCGCCTCCGCGATGACCGCGCGGGCGAAGGGGAAGAGATAGCGCGGCACCTCGACGACCAGCAGCGGCGCCACGTGCTCGCGCTTGACGTCGTCGCCCAGCACGACCACGCCGGCATAGGACAGCTCGACCAGGAAGGCCTGGTCGCCCTTGGCCTTGGCGTCGGACTTCACGTTCAGCACGACCTCGTAGCGCTTGTCGTCGAGCTGGTTGGTCCGCACGTCGACATTGACCTGGACCTGAGGCGCCGGCGCGTCGGGCGCCAGGCTGTGCGGCGCGCGCGGATTCTCGAAGGACAGGTCCTTGACGTACTGCGTGGCGATCTGGAACGACGGCAGGGAGGTGCGCTGCTGGCCCTGGGCCGTCGCCTCCGGGGTGGCGCCGGGCGCGGCACCCGGGGTCTGCGGCTTGGGCGTCTCGTCGGTCATCCTCGGCTCCTGGTCGGGCTCGTGGCGATCCGGCGACCGGCGGTCCGGCCCCGGTGCTCGCGATGGGTGATGGCGCGCGACGACGGGTCGCGCCACCCCGACGGCGGGCGGGACCCGTCAGGGTCGTGTCCGTTAGCACGAAACGCCGCCGCGGCTCAACTCGCGCTCGTGCGATCTCCGGCGGCCGGGCCGGGATCAGCCCTCCCGCTTGCCCCAGCGGGACTTGTCGACCGGCGGCAGCTCCCCGTCCTCTCTGGCGTCCTCGCCGCCGCCGCGGTCCGACGACCCGCGGTCGCCTCTTCCCGGGCCCTCGTCCCCCTCCCCGTCGATCACGGTGAAGTCGGCATCGACCACATCCGGGCCGCGGCGACCTCCGTGTGGTCCCGCGGGCCCGCCCGGCCCGGCGCCCATGCCGTGAACATGGACAGTGCCGCGCCTGGCGGCCCATTCCCACAGGCGGTAGCCGATGGCGCGCCGGATGCCGGGGACCAGCAGCGCGAAGCCCACCGCGTCAGTGATGAAGCCGGGGGTCAGCAGGAAGGCGCCGGAGACGAACAGGCAGATCACGTCGAAGACCGGCTTGATCGGCGTCTCCTGGCGCTCCATGGCGGTGCGCGCGTCGCTCAGCGCCTTCAGCCCCTGGGCGCGCAGCAGCGCGCCGCCCAGGACCGCGGTGCCCAGGATCGCGGCCAGGGTCGGCCACAGGCCGATCAATCCGCCGACCTGGATGAACACGGCGATCTCCGCGAGCGGCACGACGATCAGCGCAATCAGGATGTAGCCCATGGGAGTCCCTTGCCCTGGCGGGGCTGACGGCCTATTTGTCAGGCGCGGATGGACGCGCCCGTACGGGTGGCGGCCGGCGCGCGGCGAGAGCGGATCCCCTCGGGGGCCGTTCACGATCCCGCCGCCCGGCAGCCTCCCGCAACGTAAGGGTCCTGACGCTGCCGATCCAGGGGCACGGCCGCACGCCGTCGATGATCCCGCCACACCCTAGGGCGTCATCGGCGTTGTCCCCGACAGCCACGGGATGCCATCATGGCCCTGGGAGTCCGCCACCGACGACCCGCCACGCGCCATGGGTAACGTGCCTTTCATCGATATCGTCATACTCGCGATGATCGCGGCCTTCCTGATCTTCCGGCTGAGAAGCGTTCTCGGCCGGCGGACCGGGCACGAGCGTCAGCGCCAGAATCCGTTCACCGAGCGTAACCGCGCCGACGGCGTCGCCGGGCCCGGGGAACGCGGGCCGGACAACGTGGTCAACCTGCCCTCGCGCGAGCGGGACGGTGACGCGCCGGGGGACGAGGGGGCGGAAGAGCAGCCCGGCCCGGCCCGGGAGAGCGCCACGGCCGCGGATGCCGAGCGCGGGCTCGCGCAGATCCGGTCGGCCGATCCGAGCTTCGATCCGCGCGGGTTCCTGCAAGGCGCCCAGGCGGCCTTCGGCATGATCGTCGAGGCCTATGCCAACGGCGATACCGGGACCCTGCGGCCCCTGCTCAGCGACGATCTCTACGACGCCTTCGCCGGCGCCATTCGCGAACGGCTGACCCGCGGCGAGACGCTGGAGACGCGCATCAAGTCGATCGAGCGCGCGGATATCGAGGAAGCGCGTATGGAGGGCCGGACGGCCTTCGTCGTCGTGCGCTTCGTCACCGACCAGGTCAACGTCACCCGCGACAAGGACGGCGTGGTGACCGACGGCGATCCCGACGAGTCCGCGGAGGTCGTCGACCTTTGGACCTTCGCGCGAAACACCCGCGCGACCGACCCGAACTGGGTGCTGGTGGAGACCGCGACCCCGGCCTGACGGGGCTGTTTCAGGCGCCGTTCGGCCCGGCCGCCCGGCCCGGATCGGCTCGCGCTCCCGGTCAGTCTCAGGGACCCTGTCGCCGGCCCGGGCGAATGCGCGGCGATGGGTCCCGTCCGCTGTGGATAGGTGCGGACTTGCCGTCGGGGGCCAGGCCCGCCAGTCTATCTGCGCCGGTCGGGGTTCGCGCCCCGCGGCGGCCCGCAAGAGCGGGTCCGGTTCCGTTTCCCGAGGCGGCGAGCCAGCATCCGTGCCAGACGATCCTTCCCCAGCCGATCCCTCCTCCGGCGACGTGCCGGCACGCGACCCCGCCGGCGCCGAGGCGCCCGAGGTGGGCCTTTTCGTGACCTGCCTCGTCGACCTGTTCCGGCCGACCGTCGGCTTCGCCGCGGTCGCCCTGCTGGAGCAGGCGGGCTGCCGGGTTTCGGTGCCGGAGACACAGACCTGCTGCGGCCAGCCGGCCTGGAACAACGGCGACAAGGCGGATACCGCCGGCATCGCCAAGCAGGTGATCGAGGCCTTCGAGCGGTTCGACTACGTGGTCGCGCCATCGGGCTCTTGCGCCGGCATGCTGCGCGAGCACTATCCCCGGCTGTTCGCCGACGACCCGCGCTGGGCGCCGCGCGCCCACCACCTGGCGCAGCGCACCTACGAGCTGGTCTCCTTCCTGGTCGACGTGCGCGGCATGACGGCGGTCGAGGCCGCGGCCTATCCGCACAGCGTCACCTATCACGACAGCTGTTCCGGCCTGCGCGAGCTCGGCGTCAAGGGCCAGCCGCGCCGTCTGCTCGCCAGCGTCGAGGGGCTGGAGCTGCGCGAACTGTCGGGCGCGGAGGTGTGCTGCGGCTTCGGCGGCACGTTCTGCGTCAAGTACCCGGAGATCTCCAACAAGATGGTCGGCGAGAAGTCGGCCGAGATCGCGGCCACCGGCGCGCACACGCTGCTCGCCGGCGACATGGGCTGCCTGCTCAACATGGCCGGCAAGCTCAAGCGCGACGGCGCGACCGTAAAGGTGCGCCACGTCGCCGAGGTGCTCGCCGGCCTGGGCGATCGCCCCGCCCTGGGCGAGCCCGCCGACGACTGATCCCCTTCCCCGAGGACCGATCCATGCAGCCCACCAGCCACGCCTTCAAGGAAAACGCCCGCAAGGCCCTCGACGACCAGCGGCTGGCCCGTGCGCTCGGCAACATGAAGGCGGGCTTCCAGGACAAGCGCGCCGCCTCGATCGCCGAGCTGCCCGAGTTCGAGGATTTGCGGGACCAGGGCCGCGACATCAAGAATCACGTCCTCGCCCATCTGGACCTGTACCTGGACCGCTTCGAGGCCAAGGTGACCGAGAGCGGTGGCCACGTACACTGGGCGCGTACGGCGGGCGAGGCGCGCGACGCGGTACTGAAGATCTGCCAGGACGCGGGCGCGCGCACGGTGACCAAGGGCAAGTCCATGGTCGCCGAGGAGATCGGCCTCAACGACCATCTCGAGGCCAACGGCATGGTCCCGATCGAGACGGATCTGGGCGAGTACATCATCCAGCTCCGCCACGAGCTGCCGAGCCATATCATCGCGCCGGCGATCCATCTGGTGAAGGAGGACGTCGCCGACACCTTCCGCAAGGAGCATCTGCAGTTCGACAAGGACCGACCGCTCGACGAGCCGCGACAGCTCACCGACGAGGCGCGCGAGGTCCTGCGAAAGAAGTTCCAGGAGGCCGATGTCGGCGTCACCGGCGCCAACTTCCTGATCGCCGAGACCGGGTCGACCGTCATCGTCACCAACGAGGGCAATGGCGACCTGACCCAGATGCTGCCGCGGGTCCATGTCGTCGTGACCTCGATCGAGAAGGTCGTGCCGACGCTGGAGGACGTCTCGACCATCCTGCGCCTGCTCGCCCGTTCGGCGACCGGGCAGGAGTACAGCACGTACACCACCTTCTCCAACGGGCCGCGGCGGCCGGGCGATCTGGACGGGCCGGACGAGTTCCACGTCGTCATCGTCGACAACGGCCGCTCCGCCCTGCTCGGCACGCCGGCGCAGGAGGCGCTGCGCTGCATCCGCTGCGGTGCCTGCATGAACCACTGCCCGGTCTACGCCGCGGTCGGCGGGCACGCCTATGGCTGGGTCATTCCCGGGCCGATCGGCGCGGCGCTCGATCCGGGGCTGATCGGCGTGGAGGAAGCGGGCGACCTGCCCAACGCCTCGACCTTCTGCGGCCGGTGCGAGAGCGTCTGTCCGATGCGCATCCCGCTGCCCAAGATCATGCATCACTGGCGGGTGCGCCAGCACGAGGCGAAGCTGTCGCCGCCGGCCGCGCGCTGGGCCCTGGCGGCCTGGGCCTGGGTGGCGCGGCATCCGGCGCTCTACGCCCTGGGATCGCGCCTCGCCATGGGCGCAATGGGCCGGCTGGGCCGGCGCCGGGGTGCCTTCGCCAAGCTGCCGCTGGCCCATGGCTGGACGGATTTCCGGGACATGCCCGCGCCGGAGGGCCAGACCTTCCGGGCCGCCTGGGCGGCGCGCCGGCGCGCGGGGGCCTGAGCCATGGCGGACGACACGACGGCGCGTGGCCAGATCTTCGGCTCGATCCGCAAGGCGCTCGGCGCGCCTGACGACGACGGCGCGCGCGAGTCCACGGTCGACGCCCGGATCGAAGGGCGCTCGCGCAACCTCATCCCGGCGCGCACGGCGATCCCGCACGACGCCCAGGTCGACCTGTTCGTGGAGAAGGCCGAAGGCGTCTCGGCCACCGTCGCCCGGGTCGCCAGCCTCGCCGAAGTGCCCGACGCGGTCGCCGACTGGCTGGCCAGCCACAACCTGCCGAGCACGGTGAAGGTGGCGCCCTCGGCCGAGCTCGACGGCGTGCCGTGGGATCGGCGGCCGACGCTGGAGATCGCCCGCGGCAAGGCGGAGGACCCGGACCTGAGCTCGGTGACCCCGGCGCTCGCGGCCGTCGCGGAATCCGGGACCCTGATGCTGACCAGCGGCGCCGGCACGCCGACGACGCTCAACTTCATGCCGGACAACCACATCGTCGTGCTGCGCAAGAGCCAGGTCGTCGGCACCTACGAGGATGGCTGGGACCGGGTGCGCGACCAGGGCGCGCCGCCGCGTACGGTGAACTTCGTCACCGGCCCGTCGCGCACCGGCGACATCGAGCAGCGCATCCAGCTGGGCGCCCACGGACCCCGGCGCCTGCACATCGTCATCGTCGACGGCGCCGACGCCTGAGCCAGCGCCCGGGCGGGCGCCGGAGGCCCGGCCATGGCCAAACGCCCTCCTCCCGAACCGCGCCGCGGGCCGCCCCTGGCCCGCCCCGCCGTACCCACCGAGGACGAGCGCGCCCTGTGGCGCCAGGTCGTCCGGGACGTGCGGCCGATCGCGCCGAAGGATGTCATCGCCTCCCTGCCCGATCCGCCCGCCGCGGCGCCGGAGGAGGAAAGCGCGGCGGCGCCGGCGCCGGCCGGTCGACCCCGCCGCGCGCCGAGCCCGGCGCCCC
>JAVJUS010000110.1:0-6764 GCA_040220455.1 Azospirillaceae bacterium | reverse complement strand
GGACCGTGGCCCCGACGCCGCTCGCGCCCGCCTATCCGGCGACCACCACGCTTGCGAGCGCCGAGCGCGCCATCGAAGCGAGCCGCCCCGCGCCTCGGCTCCTCGCCGCCAGCGGGCCCGCGGCGGCGAGCACGACGGGTCCACACCCGGAGACGGTGATCCTCGCCTCGGCCTCTTCGTCCGACGAGTCTTCCGACGAGACGGACGCGGCCGCGTCGACCAAGGCGCTCGCGGTCGCCTCGGCGACGGCGACGGCCGCCCTGCCGCCGCCGCCCGACGGCCCGGACCTGCCGCTGCGCGGGCGGGAATCGGTCGAACTCGGCATGCCGGTCGACCCGGTGGCCCTGCCCGGTTTCGACCGCCCGGCCGAACCGGTCGTCGTCGCCCGCACGGTCTGGCCGCCGGTCGAGGAGGAGGCGTCGCTCGCTCCGGAACCGGCGGTCCTGAACGGCCCGCAGGCGCATGCCGCTAAGGTCACCACGGCCGCGACAACCACGGCCGGCCCGGCGACGCAAGCCGGCGATCGCTACTGGCTGCAGCTCGCCGCCATGCCGGACGAGGCGACGGCGATGGGCGAGTGGGAGCGCCGGGTCGCGCTCACCCCCGACACTCTGGAAGGCCGCTCGCCCCGTGTGGTCGAGGCGCGCGTCGCCGGCGTCGGCCGCGTGTTCCGGCTGTGGGTCGGCCCGTGGGAGAGCCAGGCGGGTGCCGACGCGCTCTGCCAGGAGATCCGCGCGGTGTCGGGTCCGTGCTTCGTCCAGTTCGAGACCGCCGGCCAGCGGAGCTGAGCACCGCCGGCCGGGCTTCGGGATCGACGAAGGCGCCGGCGCCTCAGGCCGGCGCCTTGGCCTTGTGCAGCGCGCCCTCCAGCTCCGGCAGCGCGTCGAACAGGTCGGCGACCAGGCCGTAGTCGGCGACCTGGAAGATCGGCGCGTCCTCGTCCTTGTTGATCGCGACGATCACCTTGCTGTCCTTCATGCCCGCCAGGTGCTGGATCGCGCCGGAGATGCCGACGGCGATGTAGAGCGCCGGGGCCACCACCTTGCCGGTCTGGCCCACCTGCGAGTCGTTGGGCGCGTAGCCCGCATCGACGGCCGCCCGGCTCGCCCCCACGGCGGCGCCGAGGCGATCGGCCAGGGTGTCGAGCAGCGCGAAGTTCTCCTTCGAGCCGAGGCCGCGCCCGCCGGAGACGACGACGCCGGCGGTGGTCAGCTCCGGCCGGCTCGACACGGTCAGCTCGTGGCCCTCGAAGGCCGCGCCGTGGGTCGCCGGCGCGACATCGATCGCCTCGACCGGCGCGCTCGCCTCGGCCGCGGGGACCGGCTCGAAGGCCGTGGTGCGCACGGTCAGCATCTTGACCGGCTCGTCGGTCTGCACCGTGGCGATCGCGTTGCCGGCGTAGATCGGCCGGCGGAAGGTGTCCGCCGCCTCGATCCCGGAGATGTCGGAGATCATCTGGATGTCGGCGAGCGCGGCGGCGCGCGGCATCACGTTCTTGCCGAAGGTCGTCGCGGGCGCCAGCACGTGGCTGTAGTCCGGCGCCAGCCGGGCGACGATCGGCGCCAGCGCCTCCGCCAGCCCGTGGGCGAGGCCCGGCTCGTCGGCGTGCAGCACGCGGGCGACGCCGCTCAGCCCCGCCGCGGCCTGCGCGGCGGCCGCGCAGTCGGCGCCGGCCACCAGGACATGGATGTCGGCGCCGAGGTCGGTCGCGGCGGCGACGGCGACGGCGGTCGACGGGCGGACGCTCGCGCCGTCGTGCTCGGCCAGGACGAGAACGGCCATCTCAGATCACTCCCGCTTCGGCGTGCAGACGCTCGGCCAGCTCGGTCGCCGTGGCGACCTTGACGCCGGCCTGCCGGGCCGGCGGCTCCTCGACCTGGACGACGCGGGTGCGGGCGGCCGGATCGACGCCCAGATCGCCGGGCGCCAGCGTGTCGAGCGGCTTTTTCTTCGCCTTCATGATCGCCGGCAGCGGCGCGTAGCGCGGCTCGTTCAGGCGCAGGTCGACCGTCACGACGGCCGGCAGCGCCAGGCGAACCCGCTCCAGCCCGCCATCGACCTCGCGCGTCACCAGGGCGCTTCCGTCGGCGATCTCCAGGCCCGAGGCGAAGGTGCCCTGGGGCCAGTCGAGCAGCGCCGCCAGCATCTGGCCGGTCTGGTTGTTGTCGCCGTCGATCGCCTGCTTGCCCATGACGACCAGGCCGGCCGCCTCCCGCCGAGCCAGCGCGGCCAGCAGCTTGGCGACGGCCAGCGGCTCGACCTCGGCTTCGTGGAGGACGTGGACAGCCCGGTCCGCACCCATGGCGAGCGCCGTGCGCAGCGTCTCCGACGCCTTGGCCCCGCCGATCGAGACGGCGACCACCTCCTCGGCGGTGCCGGCTTCCTTGAGCCGGATCGCGGCCTCGACGGCGATCTCGCAGAACGGGTTCATGGACATCTTGGCATTGGCGAGCTCGACGCCCGTGCCGTCGGACTTGACGCGCGGGCGGACATAGGCGTCGAGCACGCGCTTGACCGGAACCAGGACCTTCATCGGCATCGATTCCATTCTCGCGGAGGGCCTGAGGCGGGGCGGCGCCGGCGGCCGGCTATTCCGCCGCCCGCACCAGGGCGTCGTCCGCGTCGGCGCGCAGGCGGACGTTCTGCGGGTCGTAGGGCGATTCCTCGACCACCTCGGCGGGGAAGCGCTGCTGCAGCATCTCGATCTCCAGCCGGGTGCCGATCTCCGCCACCTCGGGCCGCAGAACGGCGAGCGAGACGCCCTTGCCCAGCGTGTGGGAAAAGCCGCCGGAGGTCGCCCGGCCGACCATGGCGTCGCCCAGGAACAGGGGCTCGTTGCCCAGCGGGTCGATGCCGTCGGCCTCGACCAGCAGGGTCGCGAAGCGCTGCGGCACGCCCTCTTCCTTCTGGCGGACCAGGGCGTCGCGGCCGACGAAGTCCCCCTTGTCGAGCCGGACGAACCGGTCGAGCCCGGACTCCCAGGCGCTGTACTCCCGGTTCAGCTCCAGCCCCCACATACGGTAGGACTTCTCCAGGCGCATGCAGTCCATGGCGCGCATGCCGACGAGTCCGATGCCGTACGCCCGCCCCGCTTCCATCAGGGCGTCGTACAGGTGGTTCTGGTACTCGATCGGGTGATGCAGCTCCCAGCCGAGCTCGCCGACGAAGTTGACCCGCATCGCGCGGACGTCCGAGGCCAGGCCGACCCGGATCGATCGGCCGGACAGCCAGGGGAACGCGGCATTCGAGAGATCTTGGTCGGTGAGCTGCTGGAGCACGTGCCGGGCGTCGGGGCCGGCCAGCACGAAGGTGCCGTACGCCGTCGTGACGTTCTCCAGCCGGACCGAGCCGTCCTCGGGCAGGCGCTTGAGCAGGAAGTCGTGGTCGTAGCGCTCCGCCGCGCCGGAGGAGACGAGGTAGAACGCCTCCGGCCCGTCGCGCATGATCGTGAACTCGGAGCGTACGCCGCCGTTCTTCGTCAGCGCGTGGGCCAGATTGATGCGCCCGGTCCTCTGCGGCAGCTTGTTGGCCACCAGCCGGTCCAGGAACGTCTCCGCCCCGGGGCCGGAAACGCGGAACTTGGAAAAGCTGGTCAGGTCGATCAGGCCGACGCGCTCGCGCATCGTCCGGACCTCGTTGCCGACAGGCTCGAACCAGTTGCCCCGGCGGAAGCTGTAGACGTCGCGCCGCTCGACTCCCTCCGGCGCGAACCAGTTCGGCCGCTCCCAGCCGTAGCGCTGGCCCCAGACGGCGCCGGCGGCGTCGAGCCGGTCGTGGCACGGGCTGGTCTTGACCGGGCGGCAGGCCGGCCGCTCCTCCATCGGGTAGTGGATGATGAAGACGTGCTCGTACGCCTCCTCGTTCTTGCGGCGAGCGTACTCCTTGCTGGCGTACGCGCCGAACCGGCGCGGGTCGACCGGCAGCATGTCGATCGGCGGTTCGCCCTGGGCGATCCAGTCGGCGAGCAGCCAGCCCGCCCCGCCGGCGGCGGTGATGCCGAAGGAGAAGCCCTCGGCCAGCCACAGGTTCCGCACGCCGTAGGCCGGGCCCAGCAGCGGGTTGCCGTCCGGGGTGTAGGAGATCGGGCCGTTGACCACGCCCTTGATGCCGGCCTCGCCGAAGATCGGCACGCGGGCCATCGCCGCCTCGATATGCGGCTCCAGGCGCTCCAGGTCGCCGGGGAAGAGGTCCTGGCCGAAGGTCGGCGGCACGCCGTCGACGAAGCAGGCGGGGGCGCCCTTCTCGTAGGGGCCGAGGATCAGGCCGCCGCGCTCCTCGCGCATGTAGTAGCTGGCGTCGGATTCGCGCAGGACCGGCATCTCCGGCAGGCCCTGGGCGCGCCGCTCCTCCAGCGCCGGATGGGCGTCGGTGACGATGTACTGGTGCTCGACCGGGATCGCCGGGATGTCGAGGCCGAACATCGCGGCAGTCTGGCGGGCGTAGTTGCCGGTCGCCGTGACCACGTGCTCGCAGGTGATGACGCCCTGGCTCGTGGTCAGCACCCATTCGCCCGAGGGCGAGCGAGTGACCGCGTGCAGCTCGGTGTTGCGGTAGATCTCCGCCCCGCGCGACCGGGCGCCCTTGGCCAGCGCCATGGTGACGTCGGCCGGCGCGACATGGCCGTCCTGCGGGTGATAGATCGCGCCGACCAGGTCATGGGTCTCGGCCAGCGGCCACAGGCGCTTGATCTCGTCGACGCCGACCATCTCGAACGGGACGCCGATGGTGTTCGCCGTGCCGCAGTAGTGCCGGTACTCGTCCATGCGCTCCTGGCTGCAGGCCAGGCGCAGGTTGCCGGTGACGTGGAAGCTGACCGGCTGTCCGGTCTCTTCCTCCAGCCCCTTGTAGAGGTCGACCGAGTACTTGTGGATCTGGCCGACGCAGTAGGACATGTTAAAGAGTGGCAGGAGCCCGGCGGCGTGCCAGGTCGACCCGGCGGTCAGCTCGGTGCGCTCGATCAGGACGACGTCCGACCAGCCCTGCCTGGTCAGGTGGTAGAGGATGGAGCATCCGACGACGCCGCCGCCGACCACGACCACACGCGCATGGGATTTCATCGTCCGTCTCCCCGAGACCGGGCGCCCCGCCGTCGCGACGCGCCGTGCACTCCGTCGTCAGGGAGTCGTAACCCGAGGCCGCGCGAGGCCGATCATGCCGGCGCGACGGTGTCTGTCGTGGATGCGCCATGGCGCCCGGATGCGACACGATCCGCGCCGGACGGCGGTATCACGGCGGTATTCCGTGCGTCGGTCGGGAGCCGGTCGGACGGGGCGGCGTCAGTGCGCCACGTCGTCCTCGGGCAATTCGCCCGTCGGATCGGTCTCGACCAGGGTGGCGACGTTCTCGAAGGTGGCCGCGCTTTCCTCCAGCCGCTCCTTGAGGGCCGGGTTCTCGTCGCCCACCGTGCGGAAGAAGGTGGCGGCATCGCGCAGCAGCTTGCCGGCGAGCTCGGCATGGGTCGTCATGATCGGCGATACTCCGCGCTCTCGCGAGGGTCCGGGGCGGCGGCGCCTCTGCCCTGCCGCCGCCCCACTCGGCCCCGACGCTAGATCAATCGCGGCCGGGAGGGAATCACCCCGCGACACCGCGGACGATGCTGCGGGATCGACACCGGGCAAGGAGGCGAAGCCGATGACAGGCCGGAGCCACGGCACGATCCGGGTCCGCCGCGCCCATGACGCCGCCGCCGAGACCGAGCGCCCGGCCGGCGAGACCCGCGTGCTGGTCGACCGGATCTGGCCGCGCGGCCTGTCCAAGGCGGCGCTGGGCGCCGATCACTGGATCCGCGAGGCGGCGCCGAGCACGGGCCTGCGCAAGTGGTTCGCCCACGACGCGGACAAATGGGCCGAGTTCCGCCGCCGCTACGCCGCCGAGCTCGACGCCCGGCCGGAGACGGTCGCCCGCCTGCTCGATCTGGCGCGCGCCGGCGACCTCACCCTGCTCTTCGCCGCACGGGAGCGCGACCACAACAACGCGGTCGCGCTGAAGGCCTATCTCGAGGACCGGCTGGCCGACGAGGCGGCGGATGGGTGAGCCGGGATGATCCCGGAGCCCCTGTAGGTCGCCCACCGCAAAGCGGTGCGCGGGCGGCTCGGCCGGGGCCACTCGCGTTCCCTCTCCCGGTGGGAGAGGGACAGGGTGAGGGGTTGCAGGCGGCGGAACACCGCCCTGCCGTCTGCACCCCCTCACCCTCCCACGGCCTGACGGCCGCGGGCCCCTCCCTCTCCCGCCGGGAGAGGGTCATTCTCTACGGATTCCGAGCCTACGCACCGCCCCTCAAACCGCCGGCTGCTGCTGGGTGATGCAGTGGATGCCGCCGCCGCCGATGACGATGTCGCCGGCCGGCACCTGGACGACCTTCCGGCCGGGGCAGGCGTCGCGCAGAATGCGCCGGGCGCGGTCGTCGCCCGCCACCTCGAAGGCGGGCATGACCAAGCCCGAGCGCTCCCCGTCGCCGGCCATGTAGAAGTTGATGTAGGAGCGGGCGAGCCGGCTGCCGTCCGGATGGCGCCCGAGCGGCGGCTGCGGGATCTCGACCACCTCCAGCCGGCGGCCGGCGGCATCGACCGCCAGCTCCAGCCGGCGGCGGTTGTCGTCCAGCCGCTCCCAGTTGCCGTCCTCCTGGTCGTCGGCGACCAGCGCGGCGACCCGGCCGGGGGCCAGGAAGCACGCGATCTCGTCGACATGGCCGTCGGTCTCGTCGTCCTCCAGCCCGCGGCCGAGCCAGATCACCGTCTCGACACCCAGATAGTCGCGCAGCGCCC